>CAJUGX010000002.1 GCA_910586385.1 uncultured Christensenella sp. | reverse complement strand
CTGGGACGGTGGTTCGACCATGGCTTGACCAAATGCTTGGCATGCGCTTTGCATACACATTCAGTGAAGGTAGTGCAGGCGGAGGCAATTTGATTTACAACAGAATAAATTACATCCAATCAACTGGCACGCAGTATATTGACACGGGATTCTCCGATACTCAAGGTATGACAAGTGAGTTTAAGGCAAACTGGCAAAGTTATGGAAAGGTTGTAGGACAATGTGAATTGCAAGAGCCTTATGGACGAAATGCGGTGGCATTGACCAGTGATATGCAATGGATGTTGGATTATGGGGACTATAATCCTTCATTTGGCTCAGCTTCTTTGAATGAAGATTATTTGATAAAATTTTCTACAAAAATAGGACAAGCGTATATTGATGTTGATGGAAGCAGGTTGGGAGGTCATTCTAACACAACGACAATAGGTGGGTCCACTCTTTGGATATTTACAACAAAATATGACCTTAATAGGTCATCTTTGACGAGTGCAAAATTGTATCATGCAAAGATATGGGACCATAATGGAAATCTTGTTCGAGACTTTGTGCCAGTGCAAAATGCTATAACAGGAGAAATTGGACTCTTGGACAACGTATCACAACAATTCTATGGAAATGCTGGAACCGGAGCGTTTTTGGGTGGCTAAAAAATAAAAGAGGTGTCATTGACTCCTATTTTTTGTTATTGAGTGATACTATTTTTGTAAACAAGAGGATTGTTTAGTCCTCAAATTCTTTCAGATTTTTTCTCGCGAAAAGGATTTTGATTGCGTCTTCTTTTGCAACATTGCCATGGATGATGTCATAAACCATTTGAGTGATTGGGAGTTCGACCCCAACGCTTTTTGCAAGGTATAGCATTGCAGAGGCGGTCGCCACACCTTCTGCAAGTTTGTCAAATTTTTCGCCTTTTGCAAATTTTTCGCCAAACATACGGTTGTGTGAATATTTTGAGAAGAGGGTCGCTTCATAGTCTCCAAGGTGGCAAAGTCCATATGCAGACAATTCGTTTCCGCCACATGCTTCAATGAGACGAGAGACTTCTCTCGCACCTCTTGCCATAAGTCCACCTTTCATTGTCTCAGAGCCAATCCCGTCCAAAAGTCCTGCGGCGATACCCATAACATTTTTTGCTGCGGCACCGATTTCAGAGCCGATGATGTCTTGCCCTTGATAGAATCTTATCAAATCAGACTTGAGGCGTGTTGCCAAAAACTCCGAAAGCTTTCTGTCATAAGCATCGATGACCATAAGGCTTGGGATGCCATTGACAAATGATTGGATATGACCAGGGCCAACCCAAACAGCGATGTTTTCTTTTGGGATGCCAGCTTCAATCAAAAGAGTTGAAAGACGCTTGCCTGTCCTGTCTTCAATCCCTTTCATGCAAAGGATATATTTCTTGTTTTTGTAGCCGTCTACTTTGCTTACATTTTGCATAAGATTTCGCACTGCTTGAGCGCTGATTGAGATGACGATATATTCACTGTTTGAAAATGCTTGATTGAGATCCTTTGTGAGTTTTATGCTTTCTGGGAAGGTTACATATTCATTCGTTCTTGTTGCAAACAAGTTTTCAACGATTGGGTCTCCCTCGAGTCCCCAAACTGTCACCTTGTTTCCAATCTTGTCCAAATACCACGCAATGAAAGATCCCCATCTTCCACATCCGAGCAAACTGAAATTCATAAAATACTCCTTTATCGTTATAGATTATATCTTACCATAAACCTCCACCAAAAGTAAAACGCTGAGAAAAGAAAAACAAATTCTTATGCAAAATCGGGCATTTATTGTCGGGGAGACAAAACTCCACGAAAAGTAGGGTTCATTTTTGAAAATTTTGATGGATTATGCGAGTATTTTGATATATAATTGTTTTGTATGGAGGCTCTATGAATTTGAAGGAGACGGGCGCTTTTATTGCAAAGTGCAGAAAAGAAAAGGGCTTGACCCAAGAGAAACTTGCTGAGAAACTCTTTGTCAGCGAAAAAGCGGTCTCAAAGTGGGAGTGTGGCAAAGGTTTCCCAGACACATCTTTGATTATTCCTCTTTGTGACATTTTGGGAATCACAGCAAATGAGTTGTTGTCAGGAAAGAAATTGACCGCAGAGGATTATAAACAAAATGCTGAAAACAATTTGGTTGCGTTGAAAGATTTGCAGGAAAAGAGTGCGAAGCACCTGCTTGCATTGGAGTGGGTTATTGGTGGGATGGCGACAATTTTCTATATGCTTTCAATTTTTTCTGCAGCATGTTTTGTTGAAAACTTGGCATGGAGAATTGTCTTGATTTGCCTTGGCTTTGTCGCACTTTTTATTGCAGTTGGTTTTTGTTTACACATTGAAAGAAATGTTGGATTTTACGAATGCACACATTGTCATCACAAGTACATCCCAACATACAAAGCGGTGATCTGGTCAATGCATAGGGGTAGAACAAGATATATGAAATGTCCAAAATGTGGAAAATACTCTTGGAACAAAAAGAGTTTGAGCCAATAGTCTAAATTGTTCCATATGTGAAATCTGGATGAAATGATTGTACAAATTGGGAACTGGTGTGATATAATTTTCTCAAGGAGATGGAATTATGAAAAATATAACAATCATCACAGGTGGCACGGGAGGGGTAGGCAAACAACTCTCCAAAGAATTTTTGCTTAGGGGCGAAAATGTTTGCCTTGTTTCAAGAAACGAAAAGAATCTTGAAAAAACAAAGAAAGAACTTTCAAAGTTTTCAAAAAAGGACATCATCACTTACGCGGGGGATGTCAGCGATGAAAAATTTGTTAAGGGGCTTTATGCTGACTTAACAAAGAACTATCGTATCACATGTCTTGTCAACAATGCTGGGGTTGGCAGATTTGGGACAATTTTTGACAACAACAAAGAGATGATTGAAAATGTTTTCCCTGCCATTGTGTATGGGACAATTTTGATGACGACAAATGCATTGCCTTATATGAAAGACAGCAAAGACATTGTGAAGATTGTAAACATCATTTCGATTTCAGGACTTCGAGGATTCAAATTTGAAAGTCTTTATTGTGCTGCAAAAGCCGCTCAAGAAGGATATTCTCAAGTTTTGCGTAGCGAACTTTTTGGCACAAATGTGAAGGTTGTCAATGTCTATCCGGGTGGTATTGACACAGATTTCTGGAAGGATAACAGAAACTATGTAAGCGAAGAGGTTCAGAAGACTTTTGCAAAGCCTGCTGAGGTTGCAAAAACAATTGTTGACACGCTTTATGACAAAAAGAGTCTCATCTTGAAAGATTTGGTATTCGAGCAAACTCACATGAATCTGCAATAGAAAAATATAATTTGTAAGACTGAAAGTGAAAGGATATTTGCTTTCAGTCTTTTTTTGACTTTTTTAATATGAAACAAAAAAGTTAAACAATTTATGATAAATGCTTGACAGAAAAATGACTTTCGGTTATAATAAACTCGCATTCAAAATACAGGCACATCCCCGCCGAGTATTGAGGATGTAATGATGGCTTGTAGCTCAGTCGGTTAGAGCACCACCCTGATAAGGTGGGGGTCGGTGGTTCGAGTCCACTCAAGCCAACCAGATTGGATTGAGATAATCAATCCTTTTTTGTTATCATTAGGGAAAGTGGGAGAGTGATTATGAGGGGAGAAATCTTAAATCTTTTGGAAGAAAAGTTAATTGAAATCCTAACTGGAAAGGTGAGAGACATCATTTGCGAGACAAGAGAAAAAATGGTGGTTGTCTAAGAAAAGTCTGACGGTGACTCTGCAACTGTCGCTGATATAAAAATAGGTGAAATCTTTGACAAGGAGATGCCAAAACTGCTTCCAAGTTCGATTGTGATTCAAGAAGAAAGTTTCTCAGAAGAGGTTTACAGAAAAGCTCTTGCCAGCAAATATGTTTGGGTTGTTGATCCAATTGATGGTACAAAGGCTTTTAGAGATACTTCAAATTTTGAGTGGTGTGTTGGAGTTTGTTTGCTTGAAGATATGGCACCAGTGCTTTCGCTTGTTTATATCCCAGAGCCATGGCTTGGGCAACCATTTTTGATTTCTGCAAATGCTTCGAGGGATGGGCTTTGTAATTTTGGAGAGCCTATCCAGGTACTTTCAAAAAATGGAAAGACGAATTATGTCAGTCACATCTACAGAGACACGCAGAGGAGTGAAACAGAGAAACGAATTGCGTCGCTCTTTGACAACAATGAAACAATAAGGGCTTATGCTGGGCACTCAACCCTTGCTCAATTTGCGAAAGTTGCTGTTTGTACACAAAATCATATTTTCACAAGGCGAGGTGCAAACATCTGGGACATAATTCAAAGCGCTTACTTGATTCAGAAAAACGGCGGGGAAGTTTATTATGAGAATGGAGACAACATCTTTCCTCTAAATCCAGATATTTTGGAGTTTGAGGGGAGTCATCTTGTTATGCCTTTCACGATTGCAAGTTCGCTTGAAAACAAGGATAAAATAATGCGGGCATTAAATAAAATCTAAGTCAATGTTAACTTAGATTTTTTATTTTGTGGGCAAGATGAAAATAAAAAAAGAGTGAAGATTGTTCACTCTTTTTGTTAGTCTTTTTTTGTTGTTGGTTTTGAAGTAGACGTTGTTTTTGTTGTTGTCTTTTTTGCAGTTGTTGTTTTGTTTGAAACAACTGGTTTAACCATCAAAGGTTTGTTTGCTGAAGTTGTCTGAGTTTTCTTTGACGCAGGCTTCTTTGCAGGTTTATCTTTGAGTTCTGCTGGTACAGCAGTCAACTTCTTTTCAGCAGAGGCAGAAGTCCCAACTTTTGCAGCGACAACTGGTTTTTCTTGAGCGACTTGTTTTTGCTCTGCAACAGCTTCTTCTGTTTTTGCAGGGGCAACAGGTGTTTCCTTTTTCTCTTCTTGTTTTGAAGATTCAATTGCTTGTGTTTCTGATTTCTTTGCCATTTGCAATCTCTTCTCATAGAAGAAGTAAGACAAAAGTCCGAGCAATGTAAACACGCCAGTCAATGCACCATCTCTTATGACATATGATCTGATTTTGTCGTGAGTGTCAAGAAGTGTGAAAAGATTTTTGAGGGCATCAATAAATGAGCAGTTGTATGCTTTTGCAACGACAAGTGTGAGTGAAATAAACATTGAAACGATAACGGCAGCAATTGATGCGATTGCAACTGTCAAATATCCTTTCCAATCCATCTTCTTGTTGAAGTGTTTGTAGCCCCAAGCTGAAGCGATGATTGTGACATATGATGCAATCCATGCGATGTATCCTACATAATAAAGCACTCCATAAAGCACTGAGCCAACAAGTGCAAGTCCGATTGCAGCAAGGATTGCAAACAAAAGGTTTGGTTTGCTTTCTGCTGAAGTCGCTGGATTTTGATTTAACCCATTTTCTTCCATAAAAAATCTCCTTGAAAATATTTATAGTGTCATTTTATCACAAGTGAGGTGGGGAGTCAAGCAAATTGCAAATGATGAGGCGTTGCTGGAGTAGGAATTGAATGCTTTCTACGTTTTTTGAGTAAAAAGGGGAAAAATAAAAGACAGCGGATTGCTATCTTTTTTTGTTTTCTTGGCGAACTCTTCCTATGACAAAGTCTCCTTCTTCGGTGTCTTTGGTGACGGTTGTGCCAGCACAAATATATGTGCCATTAGCAATGTTTACTGGGGCGACGATATTTACATTGCAACCAATAAAGACATTGTCGCCAATGGTGGAGCGTTGTTTGATTTGCCCGTTGTAATTGGCAAAGACAACTCCGCAACCGATATTGACATTTTTGCCTACATCAGCATCGCCAACATAGGAGAGGTGTGGAATTTTTGACCCTTCTCCAACATTGCTGTTTTTGATTTCTGCAAACGAGCCAACCTTGACTCGGTCAGCCAAAACGCAGTTTGGACGCAGGTGGCTATAAGGCCCAATGTGACAATGCTCGCCAATCACGCTCTCTTCAACTGTGCTGTTTTCGATGTGGCAGTTGTTTCCAATTCTCGCATCGGTCAAGACACTGCCAGCCAAGATTGTGCAGTTGTCACCAATGATGCATTTGCCGGAAAGAACGACACTCTTATCAATTTTTGTGTTTTTCCCAATCGTATGAATTTTGTCAAATTGATACTCAGATTTTTTCATATGAATATATATGTTTGAAAGGGGCGATGTGTGTTACATACAAAATCTGCTGTAAGCTGGTTGCTCAAGTTTGTTTCTTAGAGAGTTGTACTTGTCGAGGGTGTCGAGAAGGTACTTTTCTTTTTGGTTTTCTGCCATGCTGTTTAAGATTCTGTCGTCAATCAGATAGTGGACAGGATTTGATACAACGCTGTCCTGTGACAAGAGATATTCGACTTTGGTCTTGAAATCTTCATCCTCATTTGAAATCACTTTGATTTTTGCGTTGACAACATTTTCCTTGCCAATCAATCTCCTTTTTGCCTTTTGAGCAATCACTTTTAATACATCACTTTTCATATTTTTCTCCTTTTAGAACAAGAAAAATTATACGACATATAGGTGTCATATCAAAAGGTTATTTTTGGTGATTTTCACCGATTCTGTCGAAGTTTGTATGATTTTCTCCAATTATCAAAAAAACAGGGCAAAGCCTGTTTTATTCGTTGTAATCATCAAGAAAATGGTGAATTTTGTTGTCTTTGTCTTTGTAAGCAATCACCGTTGAGAGGTTTACGTTTTCAACACTTTTGAAGATGTTGCCTTCGATTTGAGGGTCATCTTCTTTTATGGATTTTATGATTTCTTTGACCTTTGCCCGTTTCGAACTTAAGTTTGAAATGTCTTCTTTTTCAAGCGCGAGTTGCTCGGTGAATTTGCAAGCGCACTGGATGAAATAAAGGTCATTGTAATCTCGCCAGTGTTTGATGTCCTCTTCACGCAGAAGGTAGAGTGGTCGGATGAGCTCCATCCCATCAAAGTTTGTGCTGTGGAGTTTTGGCATCATTGTCTGTACTTGCCCGCTGTAGAGCATACCTAAGAGGATTGTTTCAATCACATCGTCATAGTGGTGCCCGAGAGCGATTTTGTTGCAACCAAGTTCTTTTGCCTTGTTGTAAAGGTGTCCTCTTCTCATCCTCGCACAGATGTAGCAAGGAGATTTCTCTATATTGAAAACATTTTCGAAAATGTCTGTCTCAAAGATTTGTGCCGGGATGGCGAGCATTTTACAATTTCGTTCAATCACTTCACGATTGGCTCTGCTGTATCCTGGATCCATAACAAGAAAGACGAGTTCGAATGGGAATTTGTTGTGGCGTTTGAGTTCTTGAAAAAGTTTTGCCATAAGCATAGAGTCTTTTCCACCAGAGATGCACACGGCAATCTTGTCATTTGGTGCAATCATGTCATACTCATTGATTGCTTTTGCAAATCTGCTGAAAAGCGTTTTATGAAATTTCTTTCTTATGCTTGTTTCAACTTTCTCACAGATATTTTCTTCTATAAGGGTTTTTGAATGTTCTCTGATATAGCCAAAATACCCGTCTTTTATTGAGGTGACAGCAATTCCATTTTTTGAAAGGCGGATGGCAATCTCTCCACTTTGCTTTCCGTCTTTGCAGTAAAGCACAACTTTTTTGTCCAACTCTCCCGCAAAGTGTTCTGCGTCAGCGGGTTTCAAATTGATTGCATTTGGAATGTGTCCATATGAAAAAGAAACAGCGTCACGTATGTCAACGATGTGAAAATCTCTTGAATGGTTTTTCAGTGTTTGGTAGGAGGTATACTGTTCCATATACGATAGTATACCACACAAGAAAAAGTTTCGAAAATGAAATAGACAAATTGTCTTTGTTTTTGTTTTGCCAAAGAGCTTTCACTATGATAAAATATATTGCGGAGAAAATTATGAATGGTTATGACTTTGACAAGACAATTTATGACGGGGACAGTTCCACCGATTTCTTTATCTATATGGTTTTGACAAGGACGTACCTGCTTTTGTTTTTTCCATGGTATTTGATTGTTCTGTTGCTCTATGGTTTCAAAGTCCTCAGCAAAAAGAGGACGAAAGAGTTTTTGTTTTTCTTCATCCCTTGGTTTCGAAACCTTGATGCAATCCTTGACAAGTTTTGGAACAAGAGAATTTTGAAAGTCTATGATTGGTACAAAGAACAGCAGAAGGAAGATGACATAATCATTTCAGCGTCACTCGACTTTGTGCTTGTGCCAGCAATGAAAAGACTTGGGATAAAGAATTACCTTTGCACGCTTTATGATACAAAGACAGGAAAAGTGATTGGGGAAAATTGTTATGGCAAGCAAAAATATGTGCGCTTTCAAGCAAAATTCAATGGCGAAAAGCTGAAGAGTTTTTATTCAGACTCAATGAGTGACTATCCTATGATGAAAGTCGCAGACAGTGCTTTTTTGGTAAAAAATAAGAATCCTGTTGCAATTGATGTGCCTAGATAGGAGTATTTTGTCGAAATTTTTCGATAAAATACTTTTTTTGATTGTTAAGTACGATTGCATTACTTTACATTTTTCGCATAAAATGATAATATATTCCTATGAAATGTATCTATGTATATAATCCGACAAGTGGAAAGCAAAAAAGCCACAAAAAGATTGATTATATCTTGAAAGAACTTAAAAAGAGATTCGAGGTCGTTGACTGCAAACCTACAACAAAACGTGGAGATGCGGGACTTTTTGCGCGCGAGGCGTGTGGCGTTTATGATGTTTTTGTTGTGTCTGGTGGAGACGGCACAATGAACGAAGTTGTCAATGCGATTTCAGAAGTGCCAAACAGACCACAGATTGGATATATCCCAGCAGGGACGACAAACGATTTGGCACATTCACTTGGCATTTCAAAAAATGTCAAAAAAGCAGTGAAAATCATTTTGGCTGGACAAACAGTCAGACACGATGTGTTTAAGGTGAATGACAGATATGGCATCTATGTTTGCTGTTTTGGGATTTTCACAAAGTCTAGTTATGCGACTTCTCAGACTCAAAAGAAACATCTTGGAAGAATTGCGTATTTCAGTTATGGAGTGAAAGAGATGTTCAACGCTCATCCAATCCCTATGACAATTGAGTTTGATGGCAAAAAGAAGAGGGGCAAGTATGCGCTTGGCATCATTGCCAACAGCAAGTATGTTGCGGGGTATAAAATCAACAACATGGCAAGCTGTGATGACGGATACGTCAATGTCATTTTGGTGAGCGAGCGTAAGAAAAAGAAAGTTGCATTCTCTACTATCCTGCGTATCTTCAGACTTTTCCTTTTCGGGATGAAGAGTTTGAAAAATGGCAAAAAATGCAGAATTGTCAAAGCACAAAAACTGCATGTGGACTTGCCAGCAGATGAGATTGTCAATCTTGATGGCGAAAGCGGATTTGGTGGAGCTTTCGACCTTGAGGTTTTGAAGCAACACGTTGAAATTTTTGTAAAGGGGAAATAGTCGTGAAAAAGGTTAAAGCAGTTGAGCCTGAGGTAACGACCCAAGGTAAAAAGAAGGTCAAGAAAGAGAAAAACGATTACATTTATGGGATCTATTTTGTTGTGTTTGCCATCGCCCTTGAAATGGTGAATTTCATTTCTTTGGGGCTTGGCGTTTTGCCAACACATTTTGAAATTGAGATTTCGATAATTTTGATAATTGCTGGGTTTATTTTTATACTTCCAACAGAGTGGCTGAAAATCACAGTCACAACTCTTTTTTTGGCTTTGCAAGGAATTGTCAACATCATAAATTCTTGTGTTTATAAAAATCTTTTCAACTTTACGACAGTGGACATGCTCTTTGCCAGAGGTGGGGAGACAGGTGCCGTTTTTGAGATGGATTTCATAAACTGGGGATGTCTTCTTTCAAGTTTGGCGATTTTGGTTGTTTATATTTTGGCAGTGGTTTTTGGAAGCAAATATATGCCAAGAATAAAAAACAAATTCAAGTTTTCTTCAGTTTGTTTGATGATTGCAGTTGCGATTGTTGTTGAGAGTACGGGTCTTGTCACTTACAACTTTTTGGACAAAGCGTATGCCGAGGATTCTCAATCAAAATATGTTTTTGAAAATGGACAATATTTGTATGGATCAACAGACCTGAAATTTGCAAACATGAAAAAATATGGATTTTATGCTTATTATCTCAAGAGCATTGAGACCTTTGTGGACTACAAAGAAGAACTTTCAGCTGAGGAAGAAAAGGAGATGAAGACTTTTGTTGATGAAGGGAAAGGCTTCTCTTACACTGGCTCAACTTATCAAGGCGAAGAAGTTTCCGGTCTTTTGCAAGGTGACAATCTCATTATGATTATGATGGAGAGTATGGAATGGTTTGGAATTGACGAGTTCAACACGCCAAATCTCTATAACTTGATATACAACGACTCAATGTATTTCACAGAGTACTATTCAAGAAATGCAACCAACTTCAGCGAAGATATTTCAATTTTGGGCAATGTCCCAAATGTCTACTCTTTCTCAAGTATTTTGAAAAAAGTTGGCGTTTACACTCCGGACAGTTTGCCAAACTATTTTAAGGAAGCAGGCTATGAAAGTGTCAACTTCTTTCATGATTATCGTGGGGACTTCTATGACAGATACACCCTCAACAAAGCAATTGGATTCGACAATGTTTATGCACTTGACGAGTGTACACTTGAAGACAAGTCAAACAAGTTTGGTGACTTTGTGGATGATGGTGATTTTGTGGCAAATCTCAGTGAAAAGTTTATGCCAACAGACCAGTCATTCTTCACATTCTTTACAACAGTTTCAACCCATGGACCTTATACACAGCAAAACTATAGATACAACGAATACTATAAAGAGTTTGACGAAAACTATAAACATTTCTGTGATTATGTAGAAGAAAACAATCTCGGGTACAATTTGCCAGAAGTCGGCACAAAGGACTATAAAATTTTGAGAGAATTCAAGTCAAAAGCGATTGCTCTTGACCACGCCATTGGTGTCATTGTGGATTACCTTGAAAATCATTATGATGCAAACGGAAACAAACTCTCTGACACAACAACACTCGTTTTGTTTGCTGACCACAACGCATATTATCAAAATCTTTCTTACAAGATGAAAAATGTAGGCAAGTATGCTGATGAGAAAACTGCTTACAGAGTGCCTTTTGCAATCTCAAGTCCAAAACTCAAAACTGGAGAAAACTCTGTGTTTTGCAATACTTATGATCTCTTCCCTACACTTTGCGATTTGTTTGGATTTTCATTCAATCGCAGTTTGGCACAGGGATATTCAATCTTCTCAGAAGATATTGAAAAGAGCATGTTTTTGTCTTCACTTTCTGCAATTTTTGATGAAAATGTTTATTCTTTGGACATGATTGATTTCTATAAGGATGGCAAAAAGGTAGATGTGGATGATGATGTCATTGCTTTCAAAGAGAAGGTCAACACTTATGTTTCGAAACAAATCATGATAGAAAAATACTATCGCGTAAATTACGCAAGAAACTATAAGTGATAGATTTGAAAAAGTAATAAAGAAAAAAATAACAAATAGAAGGAGGCTTGCCTCCTTTCTTTTTGTGTTTGAAAACTTTTGTGTTATACTTGCATAAAGGAAGATAAAATGGCGACAAGAAAAAGTGCAAGCAAAACCTCAAGCAGGGCAAAGTCAAACATCTCTGCCTCTGGGGTGAAAGTAGACAAAAAATCGCAAAGACAAGTGGAAAATACTCTCAAAAACACAAGTTTGAAGGTTTTTGTTTTTGGGTTGATTTTTCTCATTGTGGGACTGCTTTTGGGAGCAGGCGCGTGGTGGATTGTTTGCCGAAATGATTGTTTTGCAGTCATCGGGAATGACGAGATAGAACTCACCCTTGACGAAACATACGAGGACTTTGGTGTCAAAGTTGTGGCGTTTGGCAAGAGGCTGGACAAAGATGATATTATCATTGAGACCAATTTGAAAAAGGACACCGACGGGAAGTATTATGCAGATGAAGTTGGGACTTATTATATAAAATACTCAACTGAAAACTTCAAATATGGGAAACTTTTCAAGGTGGAAAAAGTGAGACTTGTCACTTTTGTTGAACCTAGTGAAGGTGGTGATTAGGATGGCGAAAAAGAAAAATGGGCTGGGGAAACTTGTTGGTGCGCTGCTTGGACTTGTCGTTGGACTTGTTGGTGGATTTTATGGACTTGTTTGGCTCACAATCCCAAACACAGAAGACGTCACCGTCACGGACGAGACATATTTTTCAAAAGGCGAGAGCAAAGTTGACGCAAGTATTGATGTTGGTGATGCTGACATCTCAATCCACTTTTTGGAACTTGGAAACAAGTACACTGGCGACTGCACATACATCAAGGCTGGAGATGCCGATATTTTGATTGATTGTGGCTCAAAGTCAAACAGCGTTTCAACGGTCGCGTCATATCTGAGTGGCTATGTGACAGATGGCATTTTGGAATATGTCATTGTCACTCATGCGCACCAAGATCACTATGCTGGGTTTGCGACATCTTCAAAAATTGACAGTATATTTGATATGTTTGATTGCGAGGTTGTCATTGATTTCGCTGGCACAGCAAATGGAAAAACTGACACCGCTATGTACAAAAGATATGCAGAGAATCTCAAAAACTCAGGTGCAACGCATTATACGGCACTTGACTGCATTGAAGGAAATAATGGTGCAACAAGCACATTTGAACTTTCCGAAAACATAACTCTCAACATCTTGGACAGTTTCTATTATGCAAATCCAGACAAGTCAAACGAAAACAACAATTCAGTTTGTTGCATGTTTACACAACAAGTGGCTGACGGTGAAAGTAAAAACTTTTTGTTTACTGGTGACTTGGAGAAAGAGGGAGAAGAATATCTTTGCTCGCTCAATGACTTGCCAAAGGTTGACCTCTACAAAGCTGGACACCATGGCTCGAGGACATCATCTTCAAAGAATTTTATTGACATAATTCAACCAGAGGTGGTTTGTGTTTGTTGCTGCGCTGGAAGCAGTGAATACACGACAGTTGCAGAAAATCAATTTCCAACCCAAGAGTTTATCACAAATGTTGGAGTTTGGACTGATGAGATTTATGTGACGACAATGTGTATTGACTACAAAAACAATGAGTTCACTTCTCTCAATGGAAACATTGTCTATATGTCAACCGATTCTGGTTACAATGTCAAATGCTCAAACAACAACACAAAACTCAAAGATAGCGATTGGTTTGCCAACAGCGGACGAGTCTGGCCGACGACTCAAGCAGCTGCTTGACTTCCGAATATCTGCCAATTCTCTAGATATAAAAATCAAAAGTGTTGGATTAAAGTGAAAATCAAAAAATTTATTGACAAAAATCTTTTATAGTGTTATATTTTAAGCAGAGATGATGACGAAGAAGGAGTAATCTTCACAATTTGTTTCCCAGAGAGATATGGCAGGTGAGAGCATATCAAACAAACGAAGATGAAGACATCTTAACAGTCTTGTGTTTCGGCTGGACAATATCAGTCGCAATAAAGTGGTTGCTTTATGCAACAAATTAGGTGGCACCGCGGATTTTTATGTTCGTCCTAATGCAGTTTTTGCATTAGGATTTTTTGTTTGAAAAATTGGGTGCACACATAGGAAACGCAAACTACATTCCTTTTCAAAATCTGCAAATTTAAGAAAAAAGGAGAATGAAAAAATGACAACACAAATTTCAAAATTGGAAGTCGGAAAAGTATCATTTCAAGGTGTGATTGAGACTGTTCGTGACAAAAAGAGCATGCAATTCATCGTTTTGAAAGACTTTTCTGGAAAAATTCAGGTCACTGTTGACAAAACTGCACACCCAGAAGTGGGTGAAGTGTTTTCACACCTCTTACCTGGCTCAACAGTTGTGATCACTGGCGAACTTGTAAAAAGCGAATATGTCAAAATGGGAGGACAAGAAGTTTTGGCTGAGAGCGTGGTTGTGACAAGTGATGCGAAAGAGCCTTACCCAATCACACCAGAAAGCAACATCGACCAAAGAATTGACTTCCGTTGGATTGACCTTCGACAAGAGAAAAATCACTTGATGTTTAAGGTGCAAACTCTCTTCACGCAAGCAATGAGAGAATTTTTGCTTGAAAGAGATTTCACAGAATTTCACTCACCAAAACTTATTGGGACAGCATCAGAAAGCGGCTCAGAAGTTTTTGAAGTGAAATATTTTGACCGCAAGGCATACCTTGCTCAAAGCCCACAATTCTACAAACAACTTGCAATTTCTGCTGGCTTTGGAAGAGTTTTTGAGTGCGGACCTGTGTTTAGAGCAGAGAAATCTCACTCAAGAAAACACGCAACAGAATTCACTGGTTTCGACTTGGAGTTTTCAGGGATTGAAAGCTATGAAGATGTTATGAAGCTTGAGGAAGAACTTCTCGCTCATGCACTTGGAAGAGTCAAAGAAACTTATGGCGAGAAAGTGAAAGAACTTTTTGGTGTGGAGATTGTTGTACCGACAATACCATTCCCAAAAATGAAACTCGAAGATCTTTATAAAGAACTCGAAAAGAGATATGGGTATGTTTGCCCAGAAGCAGAAAGGGGAGACCTTTCAACTGAGGCAGAAAAACTTTGTGCAAAGTTCACCAAAGAGGCGTTTGGTCATGAGTTTATTTTTGTGACCGACTACAGTGCAAAGAAACGTGCCTTCTATCATATGAGAAAAGATGGTGTGCCACAAGGTTATGACCTTATTTGGAAAGGCGTTGAAATCACAACTGGTGCACAAAGAGAGCACAGATATGATGTGCTTAAGGCACAAGCAGAAGAGAAAGGTCTTGCAAATGACGTTGAGTTCTATTTGCAATTCTTCAAATATGGTTGTTTGCCACACGGCGGATTTGGACTTGGACTTGACAGAATCCTCATGAACATGCTTGAAGTCGCAAGCATCAAAGAATCAATGTTTATCTTCCGTGGTCCAGACAAACTTACACCTTAAACCCTGAAAGGAGAGAAAAATGAAAAGAGTTGAGATAAGAGATTTGTACAAAGCTTATCAAGCATACGAAGGAAAGACAGTCACTGTATGTGGCTGGGCAAGGACAATCCGTGACAGCAAAAACATCGGATTTATCGAATTGAACGATGGTGCTTTCAAGAGCGTGCAAATTGTTGTAGAGCGTGCAAAAGTCTCAAATTATGATGAAATCGTTAAAGAAAATGTCGGCACATCAATCATGGCTGTCGGCACAGTTTTGGTTACGCCAAATGCACAACAACCATTTGAAATCAACGCACAAAGTGTTGAGATTTTGGGATCATGCGCACTTGACTATCCACTTCAGAAAAAGCGTCACACAATTGAATTTTTGAGAACAATCCCAACAATCAGAGCGAGAGGGAATCTCTTCAATGCAGTGTTTAGGATTCGTTCTGTTGCGTCTTTTGCCATTCACAAGTTTTTCAACGAGAGAAACTTTGTCTACATCCACACACCAATCATCACTGCAAGTGATTGTGAAGGAGCTGGCGAGATGTTTCAAGTGACAACACTCAATCTTGACAATCTTCCTCACAAAGATGGAAAGGTCGACTACAGCCAAGACTTTTTTGGCAAGAAAGTTGCCCTCACTGTTTCTGGGCAAATCCACGAAGAGGCGCTCACTCACGCATTTGGAAAGACGTATACTTTTGGTCCAACTTTCAGAGCAGAAAACTCAAACACTTCTCGTCACGCCGCAGAGTTTTGGATGATGGAACCAGAGATTTGCTTCTGCGACATAAACGAACTTATGGACAATGAAGAGGAGCTCATCAAATATGTCATCAAAGATGTCATGACAAATTGCAAGGACGAGTTGGAATTTTTGAACAGGTTTGTTGACACTGGACTTTTGGAAAGACTGACAAATGTCGTTTCAAATGATTTTGTCAGACTTGACTACACTGACGCAATTGATCTTCTTTCAAAAGCAGACAAGAAGTTTGTATTCCCAGTCAAGTGGGGGATTGATTTGCAGTCAGAACACGAAAGATATCTCACTGAAGAGGTTTACAAAAAACCTGTGTTCCTCAAAAACTATCCAAAGGACATCAAGGCATTTTATATGAAGCAGAACGCCGACGGAAAAACTGTTGCTGCTGTTGACTTGCTGGTCCCAGGAATTGGAGAACTCATCGGCGGAAGCCAAAGAGAAGACAACCTTGAAAAGTTGCTGACTCGTATGCACGAACTCGGACTCAAGGAAGAAGACTACTCTTGGTACCTTGACACAAGAAGATACGGCACAAATGTTCACTCTGGATATGGCGTGGGGTTTGAAAGACTTGTCATGTATCTCACTGGGGTGGCCAACATCAGAGATGTTGAGATTTTCCCAAGAACGGTCGGGGGTATAATTGGATAGAGTGAGATACACAAGAATTGACGAATAGGAAATTCTTATGTTCGGAAAAGTTCAAACATCAGAGATGTTGAGATTTTCCCAAGAACGGTCGGGGGTATAATTGGATAAAATATTTGAAAAGAAAACATCGCTTGCGGGCGGTGTTTTTTTCACGTTTCTTGCGTTTTTCCATAAAATGAAAATAGATAGATTTTTGTTTAGGAGAAAATTATGTGGAATAATTGCTGTTGCAATCATCCTTGTCCAATTTTTTGCGGAAGACTGAGATGTTGCACAAATGATATTGTCAATCCTGTTTTGACAGGAAACTTTGGTTATTTCAATCGGACTGGGCAGTTCTCAGTTGGAGGGCTCGGCATAATCCCAGTATCTTTTGTCTTGGGAGAAGGGACATCTGTTTTGCCAAGCACGGCGGTGCCTGGTGCTGTCACGCTGGCACAAGGGACTTATGAGGTGAGTTATTTTGCAAATGTTGTCATCCCAGCAAGTGGGACGGCGAGCATTGCCTTGCGTCTCAACGGTGGATTGGTGAATGGCTCTTCAGTTGAAGTGACCGGCGTAGCAGGTGAGATTGTGTCAATTTCGCAAACTATTATGCTTTCTGTGGCACAGTCAAGCACTCTCGAACTTTTCAACAATACTGGTGCAAATCTTACCACGACACTGGCGAGTCTTTCAATCAAAAAAATGTAGGATGCGTGTCTTTTTCAGCACATGTGATATTTTTCTGGAAAATTGTTTGATTTTATCGCGAGGATAAATTAAAATAAGAATAAGAAACAGCGTTTGACGCATCCTAAAACAATAGGAGGCGTTTATGGACAAAAATTTTTATGATCAGTGTTTTTCCAGTATCGACGAAGAATTGTCATGGTGCTTTTTCCAGCAAAACGGCAATCCATATGTCGCACAGGATATGATCAACGAACGCTATCATTCAAATGACAAAATTATTGATTTGGGAAAATGATTTATGACTGAAAAAATTCAAGCAATCGTGATAAAATCGACTGACAGAAAGGAGAAGGATAAAAACGTTCTTCTTTTTTCTATTGAGAAAGGCAAATGTTGGGCGACCCTCAAAGGAGTCAAGGGAAGCGGAGCAAAGATGAAAATCGCACAAAATCTCTTCTGCTTTGGTGAATTTTTGCTTGAAAACGGAAAATTTGGACAAGTTGTGACGGGATTTTCTTCAATTGAGACCTTTCACGAACTCTCTGAGGATGTTGACAAATATTTTGAAGCAACTGCACTTTTGGAAATTGTGGGTGCAGTAGAATTTTCTAGCATTGCAGAGCAAAAAGCGGTTTTTGTGCTTTTGTTGCAAGCACTCAAAACTCTCTGTTTTGGTGGTGCACCGGCGAATTATGTTTTGGACAAGTTTTTGTTGGAACTTTTCAATATCTACGGCTTTCCGATTGCTTATGAAAAATGCTCTTGCTGTGGGGCAAAAGCATTTGAAAAGATTTATTTCGATTATCAAAATGGAGAAATCGTTTGCACAAACTGCAAGAGTTTCAATTCTGAAGAGTTGTCAAAAATCACTTACTCTGCACTCAAAATCCTCTCGAGTTGTGACTTTGACAAATTTTCCACTATTCGTCTTGCACAGGGGAGCGAACTTGGACTTTTGCGTGTCTTGGCGAGAAACTTTGAGGCACGATTTGAAAAGAGACTGAAACTCATGGGTATTCTGTCATAACTCGTCAATGGATATGTCATTTATTTTGCCATTCAAAAGGTCAAAGGTGACATATTTTTTGTTGTTTCCAGAGATTGCCAAAAACTCATTTGCAGAGAGTGGCAAAAACTCTGACAGATAGCCAAAGAAACTTTTGATTTGCTCTTCTCCGATTTTTCCAGAAAGCGAATCTGAGAGATATTTTTGAGACTCAGAAAAGTCGTTTGATTTGACGCATTCAAGAAATTTGTAAGAGATGAGATTTTTGTCTTTGATCTCTTGTTTTTGGGTGGAGATGATTTGCTCATCTTTCAATTTGATTTCATCTGCGATTTCATAGCGAGAGATTTTTTCTCTGCAGTTGCTGTCGCAGTATTTTTTTGTGACAATGATTGTGTCTTTGTCAAAATTTATCATCTCGCCACTTAAATGAGAGAGGCGTTCTGTTTGCATGGAGTAAGCAAAAAAATCTTGTTGAAGCTGGACACAAGCAAAGTTTTTCACTTTTAAAACTTTTGGAGATGACTTGCTCTTTCCACAAAAGCACTTGATTTTTTGTTTGTCTGTTTCAAAATATACCTTGTTTTTGCTTATGCTTATGTGACAATGCTTGCCAGAAAAATTTAGATCTTCTTTCTGAAAAACATCAAACCTCTCTGGTTTTTCCAAGAAAATGATATTTTGATCATTGTGCCTCAAGAAAGAATAGTGGTCGGTGTCTCTTTTTGTGGCGATGTTGATACAAAATGGGATTTGCTCAGAAGCGATAGGGTAGACATAGAGAAGTTGTTCGTCCTCGCACTCAAGGGTGTCATTGATATCAAGTTCGATGCTTTGAGACTTGGTTTTGACCAAGCATTGATATGGGGTTTTCAACAAATATTTCATACTTAAATATATGACAAAATTTTTTTGTTTATACGCATGGGCGGAGTGATTAAATTTCTCTTTTTTTGTCAAAGATGATTTGAGGAGTTGAGTAATGAAAATTTGGAATGATGAAGAAGTGAAAAGTCTCTTTGCTTTGGTCGCCGAGCAGAAGGCTGCTGGCGGAGCGCTTAGGGTGGCGTTTTCTTTGCATGGAAAAAAATATAGGCGCCAACCAAACAGTGTGAGAAACTATTATTATAAAGAAGTCGAAAACTTGAAGGCTGACAACAAGAGGTGCCAGAAACTTGGTGTTGAAATTGAAAAGCATGCGAAAAATCATTTTGTGCCTTTCAGTCAGGAGCAAGAAGGCAAGTTGATGAGGGACATTGATGGACTTGTCAAAGGTGGAGTGTCAGTGAGGACTGCGTGCCAGAAGTTGAGTGGCGGGGATTTGACTTTGATGACAAGGCTCCAAAACAAGTATCAAAATCTCAAGAAAAAGAATAGGTCAGACGACATAATTGTTTTTAAGCAGAGGCAAAAAATGCTATCAGAAAATGATATCAACAGCCTTTTTATGGGCTTGGTGAAACTTATCAAAAAGACGGCAATTGATGAATTTATGGAGAAAACAAGGCTTGAGAAAGAGAGTTCGGCATTTCTTCTCAAAAAGGCGTTTGTGGATTTGTCTCGAAAAGACAAACAAATCAGCGAACTTAAGGAAGAATTTTCCAATCTCAAAAAAGAGAATTTGCAGTTGCATATCAAACTCGACAGTCTCACTGAAAACAAGACAGAACTTCTCAAGAATCATTTGGGAAAGAAACGCAGCGAGAAACTTTCAGAAAAATTGAAATAGATTGATTTATGTGCCATGGTTGTGATAAAATCAAACTATGAACATAAAACTCATCACGGGGGCGAGCACTTATGAGGCTTGCATAAACACCATAAAGCAGATTGATGTCACAAAGACAGAAGAATACAATCTTCTTGTTGTGCCAGATGCTTTTTCTATGCAAGCAGAAAACTTGCTCTTTGATATTTTGAATCTGAAAGCTGTTTTCAATGTGGAAGTTGTTGGCATTTCAAAACTTGCCGGTAAGTTTTTGCGTGACAACAATCTTGGCTTTGTCAGAGTGAGTGGGCTTGAAGAGATTTTCAACATCTACAAGGCGGTGAAGTCTTGTGAGAGTGAGTTTCAATATTTTGGCAAATGTGATATTGATTTTTGTACAAAGATTTTGCAAATCATAAAACAACTTAAAGGGTGCAAAGTTTTGCCACAAAACATCAAAAGCACCAGTGTGGATGTCCTTGACAGAAAGATGCATGACATAAAGATTGTCTATGAAAAATACAACGAGTTGCTTGGAGACAAACTTGATTTGTCAAAGATGCTTGAGTTTTGTATTGACAATTTGGAAGGTGGACTTGATTTGTCAAAAACAAACCTTTATTTTGCAAACTTTGACAGTTTTTCTCTTGAAATCAATTCTTTCATTTCCAAACTCGCAAAGGTGGTTGGTCGTGTCTGCATTGGCATGAGCAGGCCAATTTCACAAAACAACGCTTTCATCTTTGAAGATGACATAAAAATAAAGACGATTGCGCTTGCAAAAGAAAACTCAATCCTTGTTGAGACAGAAAACTTTGAGACGCTGCTCGGTGATAGACAACAAAGAATGGTTGAAAATCTTTTTGGATTCAAAGTTGAATCTGGAGAAAAAGACGATTATTTTTTGAATATTGTTGCAAAAAACAAGCAAGACGAGGTTGACTTTGTTGCAAAATACATAAAAAATGCAGTTTTTTCAGGTGCCAAGTACAAAGACTTTGCCATTGCTGTCTCGGATGATGGATATTATGACAAGCTTGACAGTGTTTTTGAAAAGTATGGAATCACTTTTTATAGTGACGAAGCAACAAGGCTTTCGGACACAGTGATTTGCAGATTTTTGCTCAAAATTTTGCACATGGCAAAGCTGGGGCTAAACAAAGAGCGACTTCAATATCTTGCAAGTTGTCCGCTTGTGGAAGTGGAAAATCGAGAAGAAGTCCTCGAAGCAATCTATCATTTCAATATTGAAGAGAAGCATGAATTTTTGCAAAGATTTCCAATTTTTTCTGACATAATTTCGCAAATTGACCTTTTGGCAAATGCGGATAAGATTTCCAATTTTGTCGGTGTGATAAGAAGTGTGATTTCTTTGTGCGAGGGAAATTATCAAAAGTTGATTGAAAGGCTTTCTGAAAATAGATTCTTCAAAGAGGAAAGCCAGAACGCACAGGCACTTTCTCTTGTGAAACAAGTGATTGACAAGTTGGAGATTTTGGGTGAAGGTGAGAGCATGAGTCTAATGGACTTTGAAAACATCTTTACGCTTTCTCTTGACAGTGTCAAGGTCGAGACAATTCCGACTTATATTGATGCAGTGTATGTCGGGAATGCTACAAAGAGTTATTTTGAGGATGTCAAAGTGCTCTTTGTTTTGGGAGCAACAGCAAGTGCCTTGCCTCAGACAAGAAATGACACCGGGATCATTGACGATGACGATATTGAAAAACTCAGGCTGAACTTCTTGCTTGAACCACAGATAAAAGTGCTCAACCGAAGAAGCAGGCTCAAACTCTTTGAATGTTTGCTTCATGCAAAAGAAAAACTGATTGTTTGTGTCCCTGCTGTTGAAGACGGCAAGCAAAGTAGTGCTTCAAGTTTTGTCAAAGATTTGAAAGTCATATTTGGAGAAAATGTTATGCACACTGCAGTGCTTGAGGATATCGGCATAGCGGGAGCTTCGAAAGAAAAAATGCTGAACAACTTGAAGTTTTATGTTGGGACAAAAGAGAATTTGCCAAGTGCATATGCCCTCTTGAAAAACAAACAAAAGTTGCCTGTTCAACTTGAAGGGGCTGTGCTTCAAAACTTGGCTGTGGAGATTTTCAAAGAGAAGAGTGTCACTTGCTTGTCAGAGGACACGAGAGATGTTTTGCTTAGGAATGGCAGAGTCTCTGCATCACAACTTGAGACCTATTTCAACTGTCCATTTAGGCATTTTGTGGCTTATGGGCTCAAGATAAAAGAAAATGAAAACATAGAGCCAAACAGAAGATTGTTTGGGATTTTCAGCCATGCGATTTTGGAGAAGTTTGTTTCAGAAAATGAAAATTTGGGAAATTTCTCACAAAAACAAATCAAAGAATTTATTGAGAAAAATTCGTTGGCTGTTGCAAAAGATGTCTATGATGAGAAGATTTTGAAACGAAAACAGTTTTTGCCTTACTTAAAAAACGAAGTGAGAATCATTTTGGAAAATGTGGTGTATGAGCAAAAGAATAGCGATTTCAAGCCTAAACTTTTTGAAGAAAAGATTTTCCAAGATTTTGAAGACGGAATGAAACTTGTCGGATTTGTTGACAGAGTTGATGTTTTTGGAAAGAACTTTCGAGTTGTTGACTATAAGACCGGCAAAACTTCGACAATCAAGAAAGACCTTTTCTATGGAAAGAAATTGCAGCTATGTTTGTATGCAAAGGCAATGGAAAAGAGACTTGGCATGAATTGCGGGGGCGTGTATTATTTTGATTGTCAAACAAAATATGCCAAGGGGGAGAAAACAAACCGATTCAATGGACTTACGTTGGCTGATGACTCTGTTGTGTATGCGACTGACAAGAGGCTCTGTGACAACGAGTTTAAGAGTGACATTGTGGGGTTTGCCGTCAAAAAAAGTGCAAAGGATGGAGAGTTCTCTTTCAAAGGTGGAAATCCAGTTGAGACTTTTGACAATCTTTTTGATTATGCAAGAGAGGTCTCAAGTGGTGCGATAAAAGAATTGAAAGAAGGATTCATTTTGGACAAGCCATTTGTTGGTGAGTGTAAGACCTGCCCTTATCTGTCAATTTGCCGACACGGCGATGACGACGGCTTTAGATATATGCAAACAGTTTTGGACGAAAATTTGAAGGGAAAGCAAAGTGATAATTGAAGAGCAAGAGAGAGTTTATGAAAACGACAAAAAGAGAATGCTGGTCAGTGCCTCTGCGGGCAGTGGCAAGACTTATGTCGTGATAAAATACATAACAAAACTCATTTGCGAGCACAGAGTGCCCGTAAAAGACTTTGTCATCCTTACATTCACGAAAGCGGCAGCGGCAGAGATGAGAGAAAGGCTTCAAAAGAGTCTGAAAGAGTTGGGAGATGATGCTTTTATTGTTGAGCAACTCGATGCACTCTCAATTGCAAACATTTCGACCATCCATGCTTATTGCGAAAAGATGTTGAAGAAATACGCAAATTTGTTGGGGCTCAACAGCAATTTTGAAGTCGCTGACGAGAATCAATCAAAGAAGATTTGTCAAGATGCGTTTGAGAGTGCGCTGAATGTTTTTGAACAAAAGTGTCAGGACGAGTATCTCGAACTTATGGGCTTCTACAAAAACGACAAAACTCAGATAATAAAAATCTTGACAGAACTTGAAAATCTGGTGAGTGCTGTTGCAGACAAAGAGAAATTTTTGGAAGAAAACATTTCTCACCCAGAGAAGTTTTTCGATGGGGCACTGGACTATTTGTTTAACCATATTAAAACAAACCTTTCGGAACGTCTTGATGAGGTTGAGAGTTTTCATGTTGACGACTTTGAGTTTGCTCTTAGGGGCGCATTGTCAAAGATTGTTTCAAGTGGCGACATTTTTGAGATGTCGAAAAATATCGCTGACTTCAAATTTCCATTCTTGCCAAAGAAAAAGGATGTGGGCGAAGAGATTGTTGAATCGTTGAAGCAGGTGAAGAAAAACATAAACAAGTGTCTGGACGCGGTCGCCTCACTCAATCTTGACGATGAAGAAAATGTCCAGAATCAGCGACATGCAAAACTTGAAAATTTGCTTTTGAGATTGTATTTGATTTATGATGAAGAATTGCAAAACTTGAAAAAACTTCAAAACATATTGAGTTTCAGCGATCTTGAAAGATATATGGAAAAGTTGTCTGTGCAAGAAAATTTGTTTGACGGAATCAAATATGTTTTTATTGACGAGTATCAAGACACAAACAAGATACAAGAGAAAATTGTCAAAAATATTGCAAAAAACAGCAATTTTGTGGCAGTGGGAGATGTCAAGCAAGGGATTTATGGCTTTAGGCTTGCAAGTTGTGAAATCTTCCTCAAAGATATGGAAGAGTTTGATAGAGATGAAAATTCAACGCTCAGCAATTTGAAATCAAACTTCAGAAGCAGTCAAAAGGTTTTGGATTTTGTCAATGACATTTTCAAAGTCTGCATGACAGAAAATTCTGCGGGGATTGATTATGAAAAAACTTCTATGCTTGATGGCAAAGGAGAGTTTGAAAAAGAAAATGCGAAAGCAATAAATATTGATATTGTCAAAGAAGACAAAATTGAAGAGACACCTTTGCCAGAAGTCTACAGTGTCAAAAATGATGTTTTGATAAGAGCGCAAGCAAATCGGAAACAGCTTCTTGCAATCAAGAGCAGAATTCTTGAAGTTGTGAAGTCTGAAATCTATGAAGATAAGAAATATCGCAGGTGCAAGTTTTCAGACATTGCAATCCTCTTCAGAAGTCGAAGTGGAGGGCTTTTTGATGACCTTGAAGACTTCTTGGAAGAGAACGGAATCCCAGTTGTTTCAAATTCGAGAAACAACCTCTTTGACCATCCGCTTATGAAAGTCCTTTTGAATTGGTTGAAACTTTCACTCACTTTTGATGATGACATCGCAATGCTCAGCGTTTTGAAATCTCCTTTGGTTGGAATGTCTATTGAAGAGATTGTCTCTGCTGTGAAAGATGACGAGAGAAAGTTGTGTGAGAGTGTGACAGAAAATCCAGCGTTCGAAAAGTTTGTTTCTCTTATGAAAGAATTTAAGCTCGACTGTGAGTTTTTTGGAATCAAGGTGGCTTTCTGCAAACTCTTTGACAAGACAAATTTTTTGGCTTATATAAATAGTTTGGTAAAGCATCAAAAGCTGAATACTTTGACTGGCAGATTTTTGAGTGCAATTTTGGAAAGTGGATTTGAGTTTGATGTCCCAGCACTTATAAACTTCTTTGAGACGGTTGAGATTGTCGCTGTTTCTGAAGGGGGTGGAGTTGAAGATGCGGTGACTCTCACCACAATCCACAACAGCAAAGGGCTCGAGTATCCGATTGTCTTCTTGTGTGGATGTGACCGAAGTTTGAGGGGTGTCGCACAAAATGGTCTTGTGCAAATCAATGAGGAGTTTGGTTTTGCTGTCAAAAAATACGACAGGGAGAAGAATCAAGAGATTGTCTCTGTCAAGATGAGGGCGATTTCAGAGAGTGAAAAGAAGAAAGACTTTATTGAAGAACTTATGATCTTCTATGTCGCCTTGACTCGTGCAAAAAACAGGTTGTATCTCTTTGGACGTTTTGATGAGCAAATGTTTAAGAGAATTTCAATTTCAGATTGCGACAGTTATTTTGATTTGATTTTCTACGCACTTGGTGATGTGAAAGAAAAATTTGCACAAAATGGATTGTTTGAAACTGACGATTTGCAAGTGAGGCTGATTGATGAGATTGAAGAGTTGTCTCTTGAGAAGGCTACTTTGCAGAATGTGCCAGAGGTTGATGAGGATGCTTGTCAGAAACTCAAAGAATATTTGGGCTTTGAATACAAGTTTGATGACAAGTTGAACTTCAAGCTCAAGGAGAGTGTGACAAGTTTGAACAAGCGTCAACTTGAGGATGTGACAGAGCACTATTCAAATGACAACTTCAGTTTTGGAGGAAGTTTTGTCGAGGAAGGAAACGCTTATCACCTTGCACTCAAAGTTTTGAATTTTGATGAGATTGAAAATGTCAATGATTTGCAAATTCAACTTGACAAAAACAGTCAAATTCTTGGTGACGGGGTGAAACTTGTTGACAAAGAAATTTTGATGAAAAATATTCTGTTGTTGAAGTCAATTGCAAGCGGTGGACAAGTTTTCAAAGAAAAACAATTTATCATGAAAGAAAAACTTTGCAATTTGTTGGATGGAACAAATTTTGATGATCGGATTTTGGTGCAAGGTATTATCGATTTTTATTTGATAAAAAATAATAAAATAGTTTTGATTGATTACAAATATTCTCAAAGCAAAAATGATGAATATTTGAAAAATAAATACAAAAATCAATTAAAATTGTATAAATTGGCACTGGAAAATGGACTTGGTATTTCAGTTGGAAAATCATATTTATTGTCATTAAAACATGCAAAATTGATTGAAATTGATATATAAAAATAAAAAATGGAGAAAAATCTGAAAGGTTTTTTCTCCTTTATTTTTCGTGCAAAAAAATAATTTGGAAAATATTCAAAAAATATTAGTAATTATTTTTTTTCTTGTGTTATACTACTAACGTAAATTAGGAGGTATTATGTTTTCAACACTTGGTAGCATTGTAGACAGTGTCGTAAATGCGTTGGATTCAGTTTCACGTCAAGTGGGACTTGATATGTTGTTCGTAATCGGTTTGGCAGTTGAAGCACTGCTTGTTATTTTCTTTTTGGTGAAATCAGCAATGTCTTACGAATCAACTCTCAATCGTTGTTTGGACAAAATAAATTATTGGCTCTTTGAAAAGAAGAATGTCACTGAAGACAATATCCGTGACTTGAATCAACTTTTCAAAAGTAAAGCGCCAAAGAGGGTTTGCTATTATTGGCAACAATTCATATTGTTTAGAGAAGGCTCTCCATCAGAATATTTGTCAGTGGAGAATTTGATTGAAAAACCTCTCAAGACAAGTTCTTACAATGCCAACATCAAAAACCTTACACTCTTTACGGTGGTTTGGGCAATCCTCTCAGCGACATTCATCATGCTTTGCCAAGGAAATGTTTCAGCTGGCAGCACAAGCATCTTGACCACTCAATCTGTGATTATGGGATTGATGCTTGCACTTTTGGTTTGCATCATCGGACTTGTATTCATCGTTTTCCTCAGAGCAAGAAAGAATGCAATCTTAAACACTCTTTATCAAAACGTAAGTTTGTTTGGCAGATTTATGGACAATGCGTGTGTTGACCTTCCTTCTTATATTGATTATCAAATTTTGTTTACTCCACAAGAGATTGAAAAAGGACAACCTGTACTTCGTGAATTCTTGGACTACAAAGCAAGAAAAGAGAAAGAAGAATTCAACAAAGCAAAAGAGGAACATATTGAATTTATCTCTTATGATTTCTCAGAGACAGGGGTTGACGGTTCAATCGTGCTCGACAGAGCAATGAGAGAAAGTGAAAAGTTCCTCAACAAGAGAGAAAAGATTTTGGTTCAGGTTTCTCAACTTGAAGCAGAACTTGAGTCAAGAAGAAAGAACTTTGACAATGTACAAAAAGATTCTCAAACAAAAATTCAAGCATCAAAGGAAAATATCCAAAGACTTCGTCAGATGCAAGAAGAGACAACAAACAGAATTGAAAGCAACTATTATCGTAAACAACAAACCCAAGAAGCTGCAAAACAAGAACAACTTGAACAAGAGTTTGAACAACAAAGAGCAAAGTATTTGCTTGAAAAAGGTGAATGCGAAGAAGAAATCAAAAAACTCAATGATGAGTTGGAGAGTTATCGTCTTGGCGTTGAAGAAGCAATGCTTGGCGAATACAAAACCTTCTTTGACAAATTCTGTCACAGTGCAGAGCTTGTGGTAAAGCGTGCATTTGGTGAAAAATTCAAAGCGCTTAAAGAAGAAAATGCAAAAGACAAAGAAACAATTACACAACTTGAAATCAAATTGAAAAATCTCCCTGAAGGTGGAGTTCAAGCTGAAGGTGCTCAAGTTGCAAACCCAGAAGCTTCTGCTGAAGGAACTTATGACGAAAATGGAAACTATGTTTATCCAAACGGGACATTCTATGATCCAAATGGAAACTTCCATGATGAAAACGGAAATGTTTATTCTCAAGATGGTCAATTGATTTCTGGTGCAACGGTTGCTCCAGAAGAAAAGAAAGAGGAAAAGCAAGTTGTTGATTTTGACTCTTTTGACACATTTGACTTTATGACAGATGTTTCTCAAAAAGATGATATTTACGGAGTGGCAGAAAACATCGTAAAAGATCTTGATGAAGACAATGAAATTGAAGTTGTAAACACAAAGACCGAAAAAGAACCAGAAGGGGTTTCACAAGAGATTGCCTCAACAGAGGAAACTCCAGCACAACCAGCACAAGCCGAACTTGAAGATTATGCTCTCGAAGAGGACGAAGAACAAATCGCAGAGTATGATGAAGCTGAACAGGCTGAAGAAGTGGAGGTTGCTCCAAAGAAAAAGGCAGGAAGACCAAGAAAGGTTGAAACCGCTCCAGTGCAAGCAAAAGAACCAGGCAAACGCGGAAGACCTAAGAAAGTGGTTTCAGCTGCCGCTCCAACAGAAAAGAAGAGTGTTGGCAGACCGAAGAAATTGGTGATTACTCCAGTTGTGGCTTCACCATCAGCTGCAAAAAAAGCGGGCAGACCAAAAAAGATTGTCAAGGATGTTGAGCCAGAAGAAGTAAAAAGAGGCAGAGGCCGTCCAAAAAAAAACTCGATTGACGACATCAACAAGCAATTGACAGAAGAGCAAGCAAAACTTGCACAGATGAGAAATTCGATGAACAAAGAACTTGAGGATGCAATCAGTGGCGTTGGTGCCGACGACAACTCTCAAGTGAAAGTAAACGAGTTGATGAAAGAAATTGATCAGTTGCAAGCCGAAGCACAAAGAGCGATGGCTTCGAATGATTCTCCAGCAAACATTGAGGCAATCAATGCAAAACTTGAAGATTTGCTTGGACAAATCAAAAAACTTAACTCATAAAAATGGAAAGGATTGACAAAATCAATCCTTTCTTTTTTGTTGTTTTGAGCGTCATGTCTGTGATATAATGAATGTAAGGAGAGAAAGACTATGAAAAAACAATGTGTTGTCATCACTGGTGGAAATTGTGGTCTGGGGGGGGTATTGACAAAACTCTTCAAAGATAAATATGAAGTGATTTCCATTTCAAGGACGAAAAGAAAAGAACTTGCTGGGGTAAAATATTTTTATGGGAGTGTTGCTGATGAGCAGTTTGTCAAAGGTTTGTACAAACAGCTTGCAAAAGACTATGACATCAAATATCTTATCAACAATGCAGGAGTTGGGAGATTTGGACCACCAACTGAAAACAATTTGAAAAAGATTGACACTGTGCTTGAGGCTGTGCTTGTTGGGACAATCCTCAACACGACATATGCAATCCCTCTTATGCAGGAGAATGGCGGAAAAATTGTAAACATTATGTCAACCGCTGCACTCAAGGGAAATCCAAACGAGACATTGTATTGTGCAAGCAAATGGGGTGCAAGAGGTTTTACTGAGAGTTTGAAGGCTTATTTCAAGGGTTCAAACATCAAGGTTATGGGAGTTTTCCCAGGAGGAATCAATACGCCATTTTGGAATAAAAACCGCGACTGTTGGTCAAAAGATGTTACTGACACATTTATGGACGCTGAAAAATTGGGAAAGACAATTTTTGATGCAGTGACAAGTGATGGAGTGGCAGTGTCAGACATCACAATTGACAGAATATAATTTGAATGAAAAAGGACAACCAAATTGGTTGTCCTTTGTTTTTTGTGTTTACAAGAAGAGTGAAATTTCTCCTGTGGCAAGTCCATAGACAAGGAAGACGATTGAAATAACAATCAATACAAAGCTTGTGCCATAGCACCATTTCATTGAGGTATATTTGTGGTTGTCTTTGTGGTAAGAGCCTAAATACATCATTGCAATTCCGATGAAATAGGACATGTTTGTCATTGCCAGATATGAGTCAAGATTTTTGATTAAGCCGACAACATGCAACACTGCAAAAGCAATTGCAATAAGGCTGAAAAGCACAACCATAATGACTTTGTTTCTTGCTTTTTTTGTCATAGAGCTTGTCTCCTTTTTTTCACTTAATATGATAAAATTTTTGTAAAATTATGTCAAATAAATTGGGCGAATTATCCAAAATTTGGGATAAAAGATTCATCAGCACTTTCAAAATCTTGAATATAACCATTGGAAAGTTCGAGAGTTTCAAGATGTGCCAAAACAGCCTTGTATTCAATGGGTCGCAGTTTTCTGTTAAGTTTACTTTTTCCATTTGGGGTAAATTGGCACATGACGCTGATTTTTCTGAGAGGGAAATTGTCATTGATTGTGTTGAGGACATGGATTGAATTTTGCACATGGTCTGGCAAAACCAAGTGACGAATCACAACGCCTTGCTTCATAAATTCGCCATCCATGACATCTGGTTTGAGGTGGCACATTTTTTTGATTGCTTGCAAAGCGTATGAGAAATAGTCATTGCACTTTGAAAATTCTTTTCCAAGTGAGTCATCGGCGTACTTAAGATCGGCAAGAAAGACATCTGCGAAACTGCTGACTTTCTCAATGTTGAGGGCTGTCTCATAGCTGTTTGTATTCCACACGACAGGGATTTTTTTATCTATCTTTTCAAACGCTTTTTTGAGTGCATCAGAGAAGTGAGTTGGGGTGATAAGGTCGATTGAAGAGTGACTGCTTTGCTTTTCTTCAAGCAGCTTGCAAAACTCATCAATGGTGTACTCTTTTCCGGTGCCACCACGTGAGATTTCATAGTTCTGGCAATAGTCACATCTGAGGTTGCAGCCAGAGAAAAAGATGGCAAGTGCACCCTTGTCACCAGAAATGCATGGTTCTTCCCACATAAAGTTTTCAATTATCTTTGCGATTTTGATTGTTTGTGGCTCATTGCAGAAACCTCTAGTTTTTGTCCTGTCAATATTGCAGTGGCGGGGACAGGTGTCGCAAAGCTCGATTGATATTTCGCTTTCCTTTTTCATATTATATATTCTATCACAAATCATGCCATTTTCAAAAGAGAAAAAGTCGCAAGTGTGCATTTTGGGCACAAAGACTGGACAAAATGCGTTTGATGTGTTATAATACGCACATATTTTAGATTTAAGGAGAAAAAAGTGAGTCACCCGAGTATGCTCTTAGCAGCACAATTTACATCAATTCATGCAGTTATGATTGTTTTGATTGTTGTTCTTTTGCTTTGTTCATCATTCTTTTCAGCAAGTGAGACGGCGTTTTCATTTATGAATGTTATCAGAATCCGAAGCATGGCAGAAAACAAGGTTAAAGGCGCAAGAAAGGCTCTTTACATTGCAGAACACTCTGATCGTGTGCTCACAACGATTCTCGTTGGAAACAACATTGTAAACATTTTGTCAACCACAATCTGTGCATATTTGCTTTCGCAATTTATTGACAGTGCGACATTGCTCAACGTCATGAACACAGTTGTGATGACAATTATTATTTTGATAACTGGCGAGATTTTGCCAAAGAGTATTGCAAAGGCTCAGCCAGAAAAGTTTGCTGTCAAGATTGCAGGGGTTATGTATTTCTTGATGAAAGTTTTGTATCCTATCGTGATTTGCTTCTATGGACTTCAAAAACTCTGCACAAGAAAGCAGACGGCTGAAAATGAATCAAACATCACTGTGACTGAGGACGAGCTCGAATCAATCATTGACACCATGCAAGAAGAGGGCGTGCTTGAAGACAGCGAAAGCGACATCATTCAAGGGGCACTCAAAATCAAAGATGTCACTGCACATGACGTTATGACGCATAGAGTCGATGTTGTGTTTTTGGATATCAAAGCCTCATTTGAAGAGTTTGAGAAAAAGTTCGTCGAGACTCAATACAGCAGAATGCCAGTTTATAGTGAGAGTGTGGACAATGTTGTTGGCGTGCTCAACATAAAAGATTATTTCACTGCAAAGATAAAAGATCGTTTTGCTGGAGACAAAAAGATTCAAACAAAATCACTTAGAGAACTGATGCAAAAGCCTCTCTTCACTGCAGAAAATACAAATGTCGACACTCTTATCAAAGAGATGCAAAAAGAGAAAAAACACCTCGCCATTGTGCTTGATGAAAATGGCGGTGTTTCAGGTATCATTACAATGGAAGACTGCACAGAGACGGTCTTTGGTGAAATTTATGATGAGACCGACCAAGACGAGAAAGAGCCAATCTTTGAAAAGATTGCGGAGGACGAATATAAAATTGATGCAGACATTTCAATTGAAGATTTGTTTGAAAAGCTTGAGATTGAACACTTGCCTGAAAATCCTTATCAGACACTCAATTCTTTCCTTTTTGGACTTTCTGAAGCGGTGCCGGAGCATGGGACTGTTTATGAGTATTTCACAATTGATGAAATCATTGACGATGAGGGCAATTTGACAGAAAACAAAATCAACATGGTCTTCAAAGTCACAAAACTTGTTGACCACAAGATTGAAATGGTAAACTTGAAAATTGTCCGCTTGGATGATGAGGACAAGGGCAAACAAGAAAAGCAAGATGAAGGAAAAGAAGAAAAATAAAAACGGCGTTTGCCGTTTTTTGTTTTCTATATATTCTTTCAATGTGTCGATAAAAACAGTGCTTCTTATTTTAGAAACATCGTCAAAAGTTCCGTTGAAAGCTAAAAACATCAAACCTCTTGATTCCATATCAAATATGACACATCAACAAAGGAGGTATGTCAATAAAGAAATTTGAAAATAATTCAAAAATCTTTGTGTTTTTGGGGCTGTTTGTGGTAATATAATCTTATTGAGGAGACGTTATGCAAGAAAATATCATCAAGCCACATTTGGTAAAACCTATCTTGGAAAAAGTTGTTTATGAGAAAAATCAACTTCCTCCACCAAATGCACTTATCAATATCAAACCACAAGATGAGATTGACATCAGAAAGGTGTCAGAGGAGGTTGTCAAAGTTACACTCACAAGGACACTTTTGATTTCACCAGCAAATTTGATGAAGACAGCTGTCACAATGAGCATTGACATCCCTGTTGATTCAATCGAGTTTTCAAAACTTAATGATCCAAAAGATTATATCAAAAACAGTCAACCAGTGAGGATTTTGATTTCTTATGTTTCAAATGTTTTGACAAATCTCACAATCAACTCAATCCTTGGACCAATTGTTACACCACCAAACATTCAAGAATAAAAATAAGTGACCAAGATTAAAGTCGTGGTCACGATATGCGGGCGTAGTACATCGGTAGTATGCGAGCTTCCCAAGCTTGAGAGGTGGGTCCGACTCCCATCGTCCGCTCCAAATTTGAAAGAAAGTGAATGCCACTTTCTTTTTTTAATTAAAATTTGAAGCAAATATTAAACAAATATTATTTTGGTATGGTATAATACTTTCATAAGGGGATTGATGAGATTTATATGTTTGAAAATTATTTTAAGATTGAAGTTCCAACAGCTGCGGCTGAATCGGCGCTTATCAGATGCTTGAGATATGAAGGAAACGATTGTGAGAAATTGTTTAGAAACTGAGTATCAAAAGAAATACATTTGCAGCCAGAAGACGAGAGTGTTGTGCAGAGAGTTTATTTCATTATAGAGCAAAGAGAAAAGCTGCTGCAAGTTAAGGATGCACAAGAGAAAAGGTTGCTTTTAAGTTTTCTTGCAAGATTGCTTTCTGCAAAGTTTTCTGGAAGCAAGCAATCAGAAGTTGCTATTTCGCTTGTGATTGATAAGCTTGTTTATTGCTTTGCAAATAAAAAGCCAATCGTTTTCATTTTTGGGTATGGTGGTTACAAAAATTATAATTCACCATCTTTTCCAGAGGTTGACTGGGCAGAACTTTTCCATATGAAATATATGACAACATTTTTGTGGCCAATTTTGTCAACTTACAAGTATGGTGTAAAATTTGAATATGAGAGTGAAGAAATCTCAATTCAGTTCAACAATGTGCCACAAGAGACAACAGACAGATACACGGTTACCTTTAAGAGTTTGCTTGATTATTTTTGCCAAAAGATTTACCAAGCGAATGGCGTGAAGATTGACTTTGAGTCGGTGATTGCAAGAGAAATGTACAGCCCTCAAGATTTATATGATAGAATGAAAACTTATTATGGTGACATGAAAAAGGTGTACTATGATTTGTCAGATGAAGAGAAGGCTGTTTGGTTTAAGAGGGCGAAAACAAACTTCTTGGTGAAGGGGACAAAAGATTTTTCTGGAGTATCAGAGGAAGAGTTGAATAAGATAATTGTTGACGCAAGAATAAACAATGAATGTTTCTTGGCTGCAGACTATGACCTTCGAATTGATTTCTGGGAAAGACCAAATGCAATTTCTCTTTTTGGAACTTGGGGAAAAACTCCTTGTGCGTCGCCAACAGATGGAGGACTTCACTTGAAATCTACGGCATCAAGCAATACTGATTTCTGGATTGGAACTGGTGTGCTCAAACTTGACTCAAACAACAACATTTTGCAAGAGTTGATTTTGTCACACAATCAATATCAAGATGCAAAGGATTCTATTTTGAGTATAGAAAATCCAGATAAAGAACTTGCCAGGGTTTCAAAAAATTTTGAAAATATCAGGTATTTCAAATAAAAAAATCGCGGGGATGCGATTGGGGAAAGTATGTAAGTGGTAGTCAGATTTTGACTACCATTTTTTGTTTTAGCAACATCTGAAGAAGTTGAAGAAACAGCATCTTCTTTTTTGTTTGTCGCAATGATTGTTGTTTTGGTTATGACAGTTGCAATTGCAAGGTTTTTGTGGGCGGTGATTGTTTTGGTTGCAATCCCAGTCAAAATTTTGATTGTCCCAGTCAGAATTGTCATCAAAGCGGTCGTCGTTTTCAAATCTTATTTCTGGTGGAAAGCTGCAATGCTCTTCTCTTCTTTCTCTGCATGGTCTTTTGATGATGATAAAACACTCTTCATTTGAGTTTTTTCTTTCGTACATAATTTTCTCCTTTGTGGTGATGAAACACGCGAGGTGTTTCTAAAATCAGTTTATTCTTGGCAAGGTGGTTTGGTGAGGCATATAAAGTGGTATGAAAGAAATGAGAATTTGCGATACGCACAATGACTTTTTGACAGAGTTGCCGCTCTGCGAGATTTTGCCTTATGTTGAAAAGTGCAAGAGTTTTGGAGTGGAAAAGGTCTGCGCGTCATATTGGAGCAGTCGTCGAGAGGAAGAGAAAATTGAGAGTGAACTTTTGGAGCGAGTGGAGATTTTGAATGAGGCTGGCGATGTGCCATTGCTTCACATTGAAGATTTGTGGTGGGTGAAAGATGAGAAGAAATTGGAGTCTCTGCTTGGGCTGAAGCCTTTTTCTTGTTCGCTCACTTGGAATGATGAAAACTGCTTGGCCGGTGGGAGCAAGAGTGAGGCGGGCTTAAGCGACTGGGGAAGACACTGCTTGCAAAGACTTTTGGATGCAGGAGTTGTTGTGGATGTTGCACACTTAAATCGAAAAAGTTTTTGGCAAGTGACAAAAAGTTTGAAAAGGAACATCTACTGCTCGCACACTGGTTTTTGTGGAGTTAGGAAACACAAGAGAAATCTCACTGACAAGCAGATTGATTGCGTTGTACGCTCTGGTGGATTTGTTGGACTCTTTTTCTTTGACGATTGCACAAAACAAATTGGACTCCCATTTGATGCTGAGACGATTGTGCAAAACTTGAAATACTTCTGCTCTCGCTGGGGATTTGACAACATTGGCATTGGCACGGACTTTTTCGGGATTGACAACCCGCCACTTGGACTTGAAGATTATTGTGGTTTTGAGAAGTTGGCTTTCACTATGAAATCCGCTGGTTTTTCTGAGTTACAAATTGAAAAAATACTCTGCAAAAACTTCAAAGACTTCCTAGCGAGAAGATAAATAATTTGTCAGAGAAACTCCTATTATGATATAATAGTCAAAAGGAGATTTTGTGTGATGAGTAATTTTGTGGGGGAGGGTTTTTCGAATAAGGTTGCCCTTGTGACTGGCGGAACAAGTGGGATAGGTTATGGAATCTCAAAACAGTTTTTGGAAAATGGTGCAAAGGTCGTCGCTTTGTATAGAGGCAATGAGCAAAGAGCAAAAAAGGCGACACAAGAACTTTCAAAGATTGGTGAGTTTTGTGCAATCAAATGTGACATTACAGATGAAAAGGCAGTTGAGAGTGTATTTTCAAAATTGAAGACACTGGATTTTCTGATAAATTGTGCTGGTATAAGCAATGAAGATTATATTGAAAAGTTGACGTTGAATCAAATAAAAGAAACAATTGATGTCAATCTTGTCGGGAAGATTATTTGTTGCAGAAGTGCTTTGCCATTGTTGAAAAAGTCTAAATCTGCTGCGGTTGTAAACATTGCGTCAAGATTTGCAGAAAGACCTCTTGCAACTTGCATTCCTTACACAGTAAGCGAAGCGGGGATTGTTATGTTTTCAAAAAACTTGGCTTTGGAATGGTCGCAGTATAAAATCAGAGTAAATACTGTTAGCCCATCTTTGACGCTTACACCACTTACGAAAAAGTTGTACACAAAAGAAGAGTGCAAACAAATTGCGCAGAAAAATCCTTCAAAAAGACTTGGGGAAGTGGATGATACTGCAAATGCAGTTTTGTTTCTTTGCAGTGATAAAGCAAGTTACATAAATGGCGAAAACCTGAATGTAAATGGAGGAATATTGTTGGTATAATAAAAAACACACCGAAGTGGTGTGTTTTCTTTTTGTCTTCTTTATGAAAACATAATTGGCATAATTTGAAATTAGTCTCTCTTGAATGTTGCAAGACCTACGCAAGTTGTTGCACCAGCACCGCAGATGACATTGAGAACCAATGCAGCGAGTCCAGTTTTTACATATGGAACAGTTATTCCAAGAGCAGTCAACTGACCGTTCATTGTATCAACGAGTTCGTTTTTCTCAGCAACAACGCCTGTGCAAGCAACAATGTTGAGTACGGTGAGAACGAGCACAGTCAAAACTGATGCAAAGAGAGCCCATTTAACAACTTTTCCGTATACTGCGTTTGAAACGACACCAAAGTCTTCCAAAAGTGCAAGAACAGAAGCAACAATCATAAGACAAGCGAAAATCACAAGAAGCAATACAACAACATAAAGGAAAGTTTCTTTTGTTGTTGGGTTTGGATTGTTTGAGTCAAGCACATCGTATCCAGTCATGCTTGTAGCAGGTGCGTCCACGCCCATTGCTGGGATTGAATAAGCAGCTTGAGTGATGTATGGCAATCCGAGGAATCCAAGAATCAAAACTCCCAAAAGTCCAATTGCTCCGTGCAAAATTGTTTTCACAAGATTTGTTGGCTTTGTCATTTTCTTTCTCCTTTTAATCAAGATACTTGAATGATAACTCACATATAACAAAGTTGTAAAACTTTGCGGTGAAAAACATTTTAGATGATACAGAGTGTACAATTTTGTATCACTTGCAACGAGAAGTAGAGGCTCTTTTATGAGTGAAACAAAAGTAAATTGCTATGAGAAAATGGGCAGATATGATACAATAAATATATGAAAATTGTGACTTACAACATAAACGGAATAAGAGCCAGTGCAAAACTTGGACTTGTTGATTGGATTGCAGATTTTGATGCGGATGTCTATTGCATTCAAGAGGTGAGATGTGACGAAGGGACTGCAAGAGGACTCATCTTTCCAAGTGCAAACCAGATAAGTTTTTTTGATGCCTCAGAAGAAAAGTGTGCTTTGAGCAATTATAATGCGGTTTTCAACTGCGGTTCAAAAGCGGGTTATGCCGGGACGCTGGTGCTTTGCAAAAGAAAACCTGACAAAGTCCTTTTTGACATGGGCGAGTTTTGGAAAGATGATGAGGGCAGGACGACCACGGTCATTTTTGGTGACGTCGCAATCATAGATGCTTACATACCGAATGGAAACAGCAGGTTGGATTTCAAGATGCAATACTTGGAGGCACTTACAAAATTTGTTGCAAGTCTCAAAGAAAAATATCATGTGGTTTGTGTTGGTGATTACAATATTGCTCACAATGAGATTGATCTCACCAATCCAAGAGAGTGCAAAAACAAATCTGTCTTTCTGCCGATTGAACGTGAGGCGTTTGACAAGATTTTGAATGTTGGCATGATTGATTGTTTTAGGTTTTGCAATCCAGAGAAAGTTGAGTATTCTTGGAGAAGTTATCGCTCTCGATACGACACCTCTTACAACAGTTGGAAATATAGGATTGATTACATTCTTGCAAGTGATGGGTTGGAGTCAAGAATAAAGGGTTGTGACATTTTGGATTTGGACTATAGTGACCACTTGCCAGTTGTTGCAGAGATAGAGGAGTGAATGTGAAACATATTGCAATTTTGAGGCAACCATTTTTTGATATGGTGCTTGCTGGAGAAAAGACAATTGAAAGTCGTTGGGGGATGAACAAAGGTGCTCCTTATGGAAAAATCTCTGTCGGAGATGAAATCCTCCTCAAAGAAACGGGAAAAGATGTCACGGCAATTGCCAAGGCAAAGCGAGTTGAGTTTTTCCAGCTGACGCCAGAGAAGGTGGAAGAAATCAGAGTTAAGTATGGCAAAGCAATTGGCACTGACAAGTTTGAGGACTGGCAAAGCACATTGCAGAAAAAATACTGCACACTCATCTGGCTTGAAGATGTCAAAAAAGTTGAGCCATTGAAAGTGCCTAGAAGCAATGGTGCTGGTTGGATTGTTTTGAAAGGTGAGTAAATCAAGATTTCAAAAATTCACTTTTTCATTTACAAACGGAAATGAATGTGATATATTTGTTGTGTGATGGCAGTGTGATAGTGGCACTGCGAAATTGACAAAAGAGGTGAATATGGGAGATTTCAATTTGGCGACACTGATTGTCGGACTGCTATCCTTGACAGGTGTTGTGGTAAACATCTGTGTAACAATGATTGCAGACAAAAAGAGAAGATACACGGGGCTTATAACAACACACCGCATTTCAAGTATGAAAGCAGCCGAAATACTTTTCAGTAAAATTATTGGTTGTTTGTACAATTTCTGTATTCCAAGCACAGACAAAGTTGCGGAGTTTAAGACTTTCGAACTCAACAAGCAGGAGGTTTTGTATCTTATTGGACAAAACGGAAGTCCAGAAGATGAGATAAGACGAGTGCTCGCTGTTGTTGATCAGTTTTTGTTTATGTATTCTGTCAACAAAATCGAACTCAACAAGAAGCAAACACACAGGTTCTATGATATACTCAAAGAGAGTATTGACTGTTTGCAGAATTTGACTCGTGCTTATGCAAAATGCGAATGGGAAAAGTGCAAGCACACAAGTACAAGCGGAAATGAGAAGAATTTCAACAAGGAAAAAGTCCTCAACAATTTTTACATCAACAACAAAGAAAAGACTGATGCGCAAATCAAGTTTTTGGAAGAAAATGATTTTCAATCAGTGCTTGATTTCAAATAAAAAAGAATCCCGTAGAGGGATTTTTTTATACCAATTTTCCTGTTATTCTTATAAACTCCTTAAGTTTTTGGGACAGTTCGTCATATGAAAACTGAACGCTCTCTTTCAAAAGATCGATAAAAATCCCAGAAATCGCATTGATAATCAAACTTAGTTCAATCTCTGAGATTGTCTGATTGAAACCTTTGATGTTGAGTATCAATGCCTTTTTCAAATTGTCGATAATAGATGCAGGAATGGACTTTATCAGTCTTTTATAATCTTTTTCGTTGATTTTCATATGTTCGATAATCAAATCAACAAGTTGATCCACGTCGTTGAGCGATGAAACTTTTTTCAATTCTGTGACAAGAGTCTGGACAAGTTCGGCTTCAATTTCTTCAACAACTTCGATTGGATTGCTGTAGTGATTGTAGAATGTCCCACGGTTTATGTTTGCAGTGTTTACAATATCGGTGATGGTTATATCACTTATTGGTTTTTTATCAAGCAAACTGATGAGGGCTTCTCTAATCATCATTTTTGAGCGGATTGAGTTTCTGTACGGTGCTTTCATAAATAAAACCTCCATGATTTTGAACAATTTTAGCACATTTTTACAAATTTGCATAAGTAGCCAACATTTGGCTAAACAAATTTTTGCTTTCCATTATATAATATCACAGTAAACAATTTTGGTCAAATGTATAAAATTAAGTTTTTGAAAGGAGTGGCTAAAATGAGCGTTATTGAGGTTGACAATTTGACGAAAGACTATGGCTTTGGCAGAGGTGTTTTTGATGTCTCCTTTAAGATTGACAAAGGAGAGGTGTTTGGCTTTCTGGGACCAAATGGTGCGGGAAAATCCACAACGATAAGGCACCTTATGGGATTTTCGAAACCACAAAGCGGTCAGACAAAGATTTTTGATGAGCCAACTTTTGACAAGTATTATGAAATTCTTGGAAATGTTGGGTATATCCCTGGCGAGATTGCTCTTCCACAAGGGTTGACTGGATGGCAATTTATTCGCATGATGCAAAAATTGCAAAAGAAGGAAAACAATGAATACCTAAACAAACTTTTGAAACTTTTTGAACTTAAGGACAAGGAACTTAAGGGAGAAACCAAGAGGATGAGTTTGGGAGTGAAGAGAAAGCTTGCGATTGTGACAGCTTTTATGGGAGACCCCGATGTTTTGATTTTGGACGAACCAACGAGTGGACTTGACCCGGTTATGCAAGACGTCTTTGTGAATTTTGTTATGGAAGAGAAAGCGAGAGGAAAAACGATTTTGCTTTCAAGCCATATCTTCACAGAGGTTGATGCAACTTGTGATCGCATTGCAATTATCAAAGATGGCAGAGTTGTGTCTGAGTTTGTTGCAAATGACCTCAAGCATGCCACAACAAAATATTACAAGATTCATTTCAAGAATAAGGGTGATGCAAAGAAGTTTTTGGGAGAACAGAAAAAATGTCCATTTTTGCAGGTGATAGACAAAGATGAAAAAGAAAATTGGGTATTTGTTTCAACAAACGACAAAGACATCAACAAGGTGATTGCACTTTTGAGTGAGTACGACTTGGTTGAGTTTGAAAACCACAAAGAGACTTTGGAAGACTATTTCATGAAATTCTACAAAGAAGACAAAGAGTTTGGAGGTGTGTGATGAAAGAGACTGTTATCGAACTTAAAAACCTCACTAAAGACTACGGAGACAGCAAGGGGATTTTTGGACTTAACCTTGAAATAAAAAGAGGTGAAATGATGGGATTTGTTGGGACAAATGGTTCTGGCAAAACCACAACAATCAGAAGCATTTTGGGATTCATTCAACCAACCAGCGGAAATGCTTATGTCTTTGGAAAAGAATCTTGGAAGCATGCGAGTGACTTTGCAAAAGAGGTTGGTTATGTCCCTGGCGAAATTGGATTTCCCGATTTGCCAACGGGGACGGCATTTTTGAAAAATCAAGCGGGATTTTTCAAGTTGGAAGATATGAGTTATGCAAACGAACTTATCAAAAAACTTCAACTTGATCCAAGAGCAAACTTGAAGAGAATGAGTAAGGGTATGAAACAAAAGACAGCGCTTGTTGCAGCACTTATGAATGATGCTCCTGTCTTGATTTTGGACGAACCAACGACAGGACTTGATCCGCTTATGAGACTCGCTTTCCTTGACATAATCAAGGCAGAACACAAAAAGGGCAAAACAATCCTCATGAGCAGTCATATGTTCAACGAAATGGAAGAGACCTGTGACCGTGTGGCACTCATCGACAATGGACACATCATCGATATTGCTGATATGCATGCAATCAGAAATCGACCGGTCAAGGATTTCAAGATTGAGTTCAACAAGAAAAAAGATTACACTGCTTTCAAAAAACTTGGATACAACATCATCAGAGATCAAGAGCAGTACAATCAAATCACTGTAAATATCAAGAATGATGAGGTCAACAAATTGTTTGGTGATTTGAAAAATTTTGATGTGAAATTCTTGTCAGAAGTGAAATATACTTTGGAAAAATACTTTAAGGAAATTTTGAAAGAAAAAAAGGAGAAGGCGTATGTTTAGTAAGGCACTTTTCAAACAATCTTGCAAAGCAAATGGTATTTTGTGGGGAATCATCACCTTTGCAGTTTGCTTTATGCTTGCCAGCGTGATGATTATATCTGGCAACGGCAATATGTCAACTATGAAAAATGGCATAAGTCACACAATCGTTGAAAGCACTCTTCAATCAGAAATGAAAGGAAGGGCAATCAATTATTATTTGACGGTATCAGAAGCCTTGGAAGGCTTTGACACGGCATTTTTGACTGCATACCAAGAAAGCCTGTCGCAAGGTGCAGAGCAAGAGGTTGCTCAACAAAATGCACTTGGAGCAGGACTTGGCGCTCTCAACGATTTTGTCAACAAAAAAGCGACAGAAAGCGGATTCGCTCTTCCAACAGAAGAAAATCCAACAGGTTCTGTTGAATATCAAGAACTTCAAGGTTTGGTCTTTGAAGTGATAAACATCAACCCAACAGGGCTTATGAATCCTGATTCGGGTGTCCCTGCAAATTTTGATGCTTTGTACGAAAGTTGGGGATTCGCTGCTCCAAGATATGATTTGGCAAATATTGTGGATGCAAATAGAGAAGAATATAGATTGGAATACTCTCAGAAAAATTCTTCAATTTTCTTGGCTGGAAATATGACAAGTGACACAAACATTGACAACATTGTCAAGACTCTTGAGAATTTTGACATCTCAAGAGAGGATTATATCAACCTAACATACAAAGATGAAAGTGGGGATGATGTTTCAATGTTTACGGGAGAGACTGGTATCAAATATATAAACAGCCTTGCAAATACCGCAATCGTAACTTTCAATGCCAGAGTTGCATACGAAGTTGCAAATGGAAAGGAATACGAGGTGGCGGCAAAAGAAATCCTTGGTGATATGTCAGCAAGTTTCTTAACGAACCTTCCAGAGGATGTTTCAAATGCACTTATGGAACTTGGAGGAATGGATCTTTATGGAATGATTGTCGGCTCTATGTTCTACAAAATGGCAGGACTTCTTCTTCCTATCATCTATATGATTATGTGTGCCAACAACCTTATTGCAGGGCAAGTTGACAGTGGGTCAATGGCTTATGTTTTGTCAACTTCAACAAAAAGAAAACAAGTTGTGTTCACTCAAGCGGTGTTTTTGATAGGGTCACTTTTTGTTATGTTTTGCCTTGCAACGGTCACGAGTTTTATTTGCCTTGCTTGTGTTGATGGGGCTATGGTCACCCTCACATTTGGGCAGCTTGCACTCTTGAATCTTGGAGCATTTTTAACACTCTTTGCAATGAGCGGAATATGTTTCTTTGCCTCTTGCTTCTTCAATCGTGGGAAACATTCTATGAGTGTTGGCGGTGGACTTAATATGTTTTTCCTTGTTGCAACTATGCTTGGACTTTTCGGCTCTTCCGTTTTGCCATCTGTTGTCAGACTTAAGGCTCTCAACTTTTTCAACTATGTCTCACTCATTTCACTTTTTGATGTGACATCAATCCTTTCAGGGACTTTGACATTCCTTTGGAAGTGGGCAATCTTGATTGTTGTTGGAGTGGTGTTTTATGTGGTCGGTTCAATCAAATTCAAGAAAAAGGATCTTCCACTTTAGGATGCTATTCAATTTGAAAAGTTTGAAAAATAGACAGTCATAATGGCTGTTTATTTTTGTTGAAAAAGATTAAAAAATTTTAAGTTTTATTACATATTTTTTTGGAAGATTCGGTCAGATGTGATATAATGAGATAGAAAATTTTTAAGGAGATAAGACAATGGATATTTTTAAGAAAGTTGAAGGTGATCAACTTTACAAAAGAGTAAAGGCTGCAGGGATTTATCCTTATTTTCACGAATTGACAAGTGGACAAGACACTGTTGTCGAAATGGAAGGAAGAGAGACAATCATGATTGGCTCAAACAACTATCTTGGATTCACATCAGAGCCAAGAGTTGTTGAGGCCGGAATTGAAGCACTCAAAAAGTACGGAACAGGTTGCAGCGGCTCAAGATTTTTGAATGGTACTTTGGATATGCACAAAGAACTTGAAAGAAGACTTGCCAAGTTTTTGAACAAGGAAGCCGTTATGACTTTCAGCACAGGATTTCAAAGCAATCTTGGCATCATCAGTGCAATCGCAGGTATGCACGATGTGATTTTGTGTGACAAAGAAAATCATGCTTCAATCTATGACGCTTGCAGACTTTCTTATGGTGAGATGATAAGATATAAGCACAGCGACATGGAAGATCTTGAAAAGAAACTTGCATCAGTGCCACAAGACAAAGGAATTTTGATTGTGACGGATGGTGTTTTCTCTATGGGTGGAGACATTTGTAAGTTGCCAGAAATTGTTGACCTTGCAAAGAAATATGGTGCAAGAGTTATGGTGGACGATGCTCATGCTTTTGGAGTTTTGGGAGAACACGGCAGAGGAACTGCTGAGTATTTTGGACTTGAAGATGAAGTTGATATTTATATGGGGACATTCTCAAAATCACTTGCAAGTTTGGGTGGTTATATGGCAGCCAAGCAAGAAGTTGTGGACTATGTTATGCACACTTCTCGTCCATATATCTTCAGTGCCAGCATAACTCCAGCGTCAGTGGCTTGTGCACTTGAGAGCTTGACAATGCTTGAAGAAAATCCACAGAGAGTGAAAGACCTTTTGGACATCTCAGAATATATGAGAAACGGACTCAAAAAACTTGGGGTGAAAGTGATCGAAAGCATAACTCCAATCATCCCAATTTACGTTTATGAAGATGAGAAGGCATTTGTCGCTTGCAAGATGCTTCTTGAGAGAGGGGTTTATGTAAACCCTGTTGTCTCTCCAGCGACACCAAAGGGTATGGCACTTCTTCGTACATCTTACACAGCAACTCACACGAAAGAGCAGATGGATAAAGCGATGAAAGCAATCAAAGAAGTTTTGGACATTTTGGAAGTCAAATAATCTTTTTGAATTTAAGCGAGCAAATAAAGAATTTTGCTTGCTTTTTTTTGTCTTTATGCTATAATAATTCAGACTAATTTGGTAGGAATTGAAGGTGCCAAAAATGGCAATCAAATTTTATGGGAGAAAAACTGAAAATGAAAACACTTTTGAATGTCAAAAATATCAAAGCGAAAGTAGGTGATAAACAGATTTTGAATGGGCTTAACCTTGAGATAAAAAAAGGTGAAGTGCATGTGATTATGGGGCCAAACGGGGCTGGCAAAAGCACGCTTGCAAATGTCATCTTCAACAATCCAATTTACAAGAAAACTTCCGGGAAAGTCATTTTTGACGGAAAAGATATCACTGATGCAAAAGTTGATGAAGTGGCAAAAAGTGGGATTTTTATGTCTTTCCAATCGCCAGAAGAGATTTCTGGGGTGAGTGTTTTCAACTTTGTCAAAACAGCAAAAGGGAAAATTGAAAACAAAAATGTCAATTACTTTGATTTCAAAGAAGAGATTGAGAAAAACGCAAAAGCACTTAAGATGAAGTCTGAGATGACAAGCAGAGATTTGAATGTTGGTTTTTCTGGCGGTGAGAAGAAGAAAAATGAGATTTTGCAAATGTTGATGTTGAAGCCAAAACTTGCCATTTTGGACGAGACGGACTCTGGGCTTGATGTTGATGCAATAAAGACTGTTTCAAAAGGGATTGAGATGTTTAAGACAAGCGAAAACGCCGTGCTTATCATCACTCACTCAACAAAAATTTTGCAGGCTCTCAAAGTTGACTTTGTCCATATCTTGGTGGATGGAAAGATTGTCTTCACTGGTGATGGTTCTCTTGCAAAAGAAATTGAAGAAAATGGATATGAAAAATTTAAGGCAGGTGCAAAAAATGCCTAAGAAAAAAATTGCTGAAATCAATCAAAACATATATGATTTCAAAAATGCAGATGAGTTTGATTTCAAAATGAAGAAGGGACTGTCTGAAGAGATTGTCAGAGAGATTTCAAAAAAGAAGAATGAGCCGAAGTGGGTGCTTGACATCAGACTGAAGGCACTTGAAGTTTATGACAAGTTGGACTTGCCAACTTGGGGCCCAAACCTCGGCGAACTCAACATGGACGAGATTTCAACCTATGTGAAACCAAAGACTGATATGAAAGACAGTTGGGAGGATGTTCCACAAGAAATCAAAGACGCCTTTGACAAGCTCGGCATACCAAAAGCGGAGCACGAGTATTTGGCGGGCGTTGGGGCGCAGTATGACAGTGAAGTGGTCTATCACTCAATTAAAAATTCGCTTTTGAAGCAAGGTGTGATTTATACTGATTTTGACAGCGCAATCAGAGAGTATCCAGAGCTTGTGAAAGAATACTTTACAAAGTGCGTGCCACTTTCTGAGCATAAATTTATCGCACTACATTATGCTGTCTTTTCTGGTGGCAGTTTTGTGTATGTGCCCAAAGGCGTGAAACTTGAAATGCCATTGCAGTCATATTTCAGGCTCAACTCACCAGAGAGTGGTCAGTTTGAGCACACGCTTATCATTGTGGATGAGGGGGCGAGTTTGCATTTCATTGAGGGATGCAGCGCGCCAAAATACAACAAGGTAAATCTGCATGCCGGATGCGTGGAGTTGTTTGTGAAAGAGGGTGCATATCTGAGATATTCGACAATTGAAAACTGGTCAAAAAATATGCTCAACTTAAACACAAAGAAAGCGATTGCAGAGAAGGATGCACAGGTCGATTGGATAAGCGGAAGTTTTGGAAGCAAGATTTCGATGCTTTATCCAATGAGCATTTTGAAAGGCGAAAATGCAAAGACAGAATACACAGGGATTTCGTTTGCAGGGAAAGGACAAAATCTTGACACTGGTTTCAAGGTGGTGCATATGGCACCAAACACATCAAGTGTTGTCAGCAGTCGAAGTCTTTCGAAGAATGGTGGGATTGCGACTTACAGAAGTCTTGTCAGCATTCTGCCAAATGCGACTGGAAGCAAGTGCAGTGTGACATGTGATGGGCTTATGCTTGACGACATCTCAAGAAGCGACACCATACCATTCAACAATGTTGAGACGAGCGAAGTCGAATTTTCGCATGAGGCGAAGATTGGAAAAATCAGTGACAAAGCAATTTTCTATCTTATGAGCAGGGGGCTTTCTGAAGAGGATGCAAAGGCGATGATTGTGCGTGGATTTGCAAATCCAGTTTCAAAAGAATTGCCGCTGGAGTATGCAGTGGAAATGAACAGACTTATCAATCTTGAACTTGAGGGGAGTATTGGATAAATATGGAATTGAATGTTTCACCAGTTTTGACAACAAGAAATTATGGCATAAATTCTGCAAGAGTTGATGACAGTGTTTTTTGTCCGAAAGTTTCAAAATTTGAAAATGTAAAAATTGAAAATGCAGGAAATTTTTCTCAAAAAACAGCAAAAAGCAGCACTTTTTTATGCAAAATTGGTGAAAAATTTGATGAGCAATTGAAAAATGATGCCAATTTAGAATTGAATTTTTGCATTGATAAAAACACAGATGAAGCGATTGTTTTGAATTTTGATTTTGACAAAGACAGCAGCATGCTGGTTGAAAAAATTTGTTTTTATGTTGAAAAAGAGACGTCAGCAAAAGTGATTCTGTCATTCAAAGGCACAGGGAGAGTCTATCACAATGGGCTCGTCAAATTTGCTTGCAAAGAAGGGGCGAAGGCAGATGTCGTTGTTGTGAGCGACTTTGAGGAAAACTGCACAAACATTTTGAGATTTGAAAATGAGGTTGAAGGAGATGCTGTGCTCAATTTCAATGTTGTTGATTTTGGAGGGAAAGTTGACATCCAAAACTTCTATTCAAAACTTGCAGGGGAGCGTGCTGTTTCAAACTTGAACACGTTGTATGTTGCTGGTGGGGAAAGTTTTGTTGACTTAAATTATGAGCAAGATGTCTTTGGACAAAACAGCCAAGCAAACATTCAAACAATAGGGGCTCTTTTGGGGAATGCAAGAAAACATTTCAAAGGGACAATAAACTTTGAACAAGGTTGCAAAAAGAGTGTAGGCTCTGAGGATGAATTGTGTTTGCTTCTCTCAAAGAGTGCAAAGTCGAAGGCGTTGCCAATGCTTCTCTGCACAGAAGAAGATGTGGATGGAAAGCACAGCAGTTCGGTAGGCAAGGTTGGAGAGGGAGAACTCTTCTACATCATGAGTAGAGGACTCTCTCGTGCGGAGGCTCTCAAGATGGTGGTCAAAGCAAAGTTTAATGTTGTTCTGGAAAAAATCTTTGATGAGCAGTTGAAGATGCAGTTGATTGAAATTGTTGACAGGAAGTTGAGCAATGATGAAGATTAAAGATATAAAAAAAGAATTTCCAATTTTTGATGACGGAAAAGTTGTCTATCTTGACAGCGGGGCAACTTCGCAAAAGCCAAAGTGTGTGCTTGAGGATATGAGAGATTTTTATGAAAAATCAAATGCAAATCCTTATCGTGGAGCATACGGGTTGAGCGTAAAGGCGACAGAGGTTTATAATGGAGCAAGGGAGAAAGTTGCAAAGTTTATCAATGCAAAAGAGTCTTGTGAAATCATCTTTACAAAAAATGCAACAGAGAGTTTGAATTTGCTTGCATACTCTTTGGGGCTTGACAATCTCAAAAAAGGTGATGAGGTGGTGATTTCTATCATGGAGCACCACAGCAACCTTGTGCCATGGCAAAAAGTGACGAAAGCAAAAGAAGCGAAGTTGAAGTACCTTTATATAAATGACAATTTTGAAATTGACGAGAAAGAGATTGAAAAGAAGATAACAAAAAAAACAAAGATTGTCAGCATCACGAGTGTTTCAAATGTGCTTGGGACAATCAACAACCTTGAAGCAATCGTAAAGAAAGCACACAGCGTTGGGGCGGTTGTGATTGTGGATGCGTCCCAAAGTGTTGCTCATCACAAGGTGGACGTGCAAAGTTTGGATGCGGATTTCTTGGTTTTCTCCGCACACAAGATGTATGGACCTTTGGGAGTTGGTGTGCTTTACGGAAAAAAGAAACTGCTTGAAAAAATGTTGCCGTTTATCATGGGTGGAGACATGATTGAATTTGTGTATGAACAAGAGACAACTTTTGCGCAATTGCCAAACAAGTTTGAAGCGGGCACGCAGAATGTTGGCGGAGTGGTTGGGCTTGCGAGTGCAATTGATTTTCTTGAAAGTGTTGGCATGAAAAATATTGAAAAACACGAGAGAGGTCTCATTTCTTATGCTTATGACAAACTCTCTCGCTTGCCATATTTGACTCTTCTTTGTCCAAAAGACAAGAGCAAAATGTCTTCAGTGATTTCATTCAACGTGAAAGGAGTGCATCCACATGACGTTTCAACTCTTCTTGATTTGAAAGGAGTCTGTGTGCGTTCGGGCAATCACTGCGCTCAACCACTTATGAGATTTTTGGGGATTGACAGCACTTGTCGCATTAGTTTTGGACTCTACAACACCAAAGAGGATGTTGACGCGTTGGGGGTTGCACTTGGCGAGATTTATGAAAAATTCAAAAAATATATAAAGGAAGAAAATTGATGAACGGATTTGATGATATTTATAGCGAACTTATCATGGAGCACAGCATGAACAGTTTCAACAAGAAGGACCTCAAAAGCCCGACTGGTTGTCAACTTGGGCACAATCCAAACTGTGGCGATGAGATAGAACTTCAAGTAAAAGTGACAAATGGTGTTGTTGAAGATGCATCTTTCACTGGGCATGGCTGTGCGATTTCTCAAAGCTCAACCTCAATCATGATTGACACTCTTCGTGGAAAAACTGTTGATGAGGCAAAGAAAATCATTTCAGTGTTTGTCAAGATGATTCAGAGAGAAAAAATCACAAGTGCGGAGAAAAAACTCTTGGGTGACAGTGTTGCATTTGAGAATATTGCAAACATGCCTGCAAGAGTGAAGTGTGCGTTGCTGTCTTGGCACACGATGGAAGATTTGCTGAAAAAATAACAAAAAATGTGTAAAATCGCTTACACATTTTTTTTCAAATATGCTATACTATGGCAGAAAAATAAAGGATTTGCGTATAAACATCAGAAACAGCAAATGCAAGAGGAATGTCTTGTATTTTTTGTTTTTCAAAAAATTTTTAGGAGAGAGAATATGGAAAAAGTTAAAGAGAAAAAAGTCTTTGACAACAAGTCCCTCGGCACTGAAAAAGTGGGGAAACTTTTGAGAATGTTTGCAATCCCATGCGTGCTGGCTCTTGTTGTGCAGGCACTTTACAACATTGTCGATCAGTTGTTTATTGGAAACTGCAAGACACTCGGAGAGTTGGGAAATACTGCAACAGGACTGATTTTTCCACTGACAATGATTGCCTATGCGATTGGGCAATGTATTGGTGATGGAGCTGCTGCGTGTATGAGCATAAACCAGGGGCGAAATGACAACAGCAGGACGCACAAGTCTGTCGGGACAAGCATTGTGATTGGAGCAATCTTCAGTGTTGTTTTGACGGGGATTTGTTTTGGAATCTTGACACCATTTTTGAATTTTGTGCAGGCTGGGGATGCGTCTGGTTTTGCAAAAGAATACAGCACTTGGATTTTCATTGGCTTCCCCTTCTATGTTTTGGGTACAATCATCAATCCAATCATTCGTTCGGACGGGAGTCCAAGATTTGCAATGCTTGCCATCGCGTCTGGTGCAATCATCAATATTGTCTTTGACCCAATCTTCATCTTTGGTGCAAACATGGGGATGACTGGTGCGGCAGTTGCGACATTCATCGGGCAGTTGTTTACTTTTGCTTTGAGTATGGCATACCTTTTCAAGTCAAAGACATTCAGATTGAAACTTAAAAGTTTTGTGCCAGATTTCAAATTGTTGTGGATGGGGCTCAAACTCGGGATTTCAAGTTTCTTGACTCAGATTTCTATTGCTGTCATTTCAATTGTCACAAACAAAATTTTGGGAGCTCGTGTTGCAACTGGTGAGTTGGGCTCTGGAGCAGTTGGCTTTTTGACGATTGCATTCAAAGTGTTTGGGATTGTCGTCAGCATTGCCATTGGGATTGCATGTGGGGGTCAGCCGATTTTGGGCTACAACTATGGGGCAAAGAAATATGACAGAGTGAAGAAGACTTACAAACTGATTATGCTTGTCACAATCATTGTGGGGATTGTTGCGACTTTGATTTTTGAGTTGTGTCCAAAATATATATTGCAACTCTTTGGTGGGAAGAATTTGGATGAGTTTTCTATAAATATATTCCGAATCTATCTTTGTTTGATTTTGCTCACATGTGTGACAAAGGCGAGTGCAATTTTCTTCCAGTCAATTGGACAACCGGGAAAAGCAATGACAATTGCTGTGTGTCGTGACTTCTTGTTTTTGGTGCCACTGACAATTGTCTTCCCTATCGTTGGAGGAATCAAACTCTTCTTGTGGTCAGCGCCAGTTGCTGATGTTTTGACTTTGGTTGTGACCGCAATCTTTACACTTGTTTTCTTCAGCAAATTGCGTAAGAAAGAAGACACGCATGAAGTTTTGAAAGTAATCTCAGAAAACAAATCTCTCAAAAATTCTACAGAGGGAGTCATTGTCACAATTTCTCGTGAACATGGCGCAGGCGGAAGAGAAATTGGAAAGAAACTTGCAGAAAAACTCGGAGTGCCTTTCTATGACAAAGAAATCACTTTGCTTGCGGCAAAAGAAAGTGGATTGGCAACAGATTATATTGCCGGTTTTGAACAAGCAAACACAGTGCTCTATAGCCTCTATTTGAGTTGTGAAGTGAATCAAAATGCAATCAATGCTCAGTCACAAATCTTGAATGAGATTGCTGACAAAGGCTCTTGCGTGATTGTCGGCAGAGCGGCAGACTATGTGCTTAGAGACAGAAAAGACTTGTGCAAGGTTTTTGTTTATGCGCCAATGGAATACAAAATTTCACGCGGCATGAAAAATTATGGTGATGATGAAAAGACTGCAAAAGCAAATGTCAAAAAGGCTGACAAGAAAAGAGCACTTTATTACAAAAATGTTACAGGTCAAAAGTGGGCAAGTTCAGAAAACTATAATCTTTGTGTTGATGGCTCTTTGGGAGTGGACGCCGTGGCCCAAATGATTGCAGATTATCTTGCAAGCAGAGAAACAAAATAACTTAATTTTGCAAATATCGACAGGAAAAATTGCTGTCGGTATTTTTTATTGACACAAAAACTTTACATTTTTCCACCAAAACCGTATACTTAAAAGGAAAGAAAAGGAGATTTTGAAAATGAATATTAAACCTTTGTTTGACAGAGTTGTTTTGCTTCCAAAAGAGGCGGACAAAGAGACAAAAAGCGGGATTATTTTGCCATCCGCAAGTGCTGAGAAATCTCAGATTGCGACAGTGGTTGCAGTTGGAAAAGGTGGCACAATTGACGGGAAAGAAGTCAAGATGGAACTCTCTGTTGGTCAAGAAGTGCTTTATGCGAAATATAGCGGAACAGAATTTTCGCTTGACGGAAAGAAATATATAGTAATCAAGCAGTCAGACATTTTGGCTGTTTTGGAAAAGTAGGAGGAGTTTTATGTCAAAGATGATGTTGCAAGGAGAGCAAGCGAGAAAGAGTCTTGAAGCGGGCGTAAACAAACTTGCTGACACAGTGAAAATCACACTTGGACCAAAAGGAAGAAACGTTGTGCTTGGCAAGAAATACGCTTTGCCACTTATCACAAATGACGGCGTGACAATTGCAAAAGAAATCGAACTTGAAGACCCATTTGAAAACTTGGGAGCAGAACTTATCAGAGAGGTCTCAGTCAAGACAAATGATGTCGCTGGAGATGGGACAACCACCGCTTGTGTTTTGGCTCAAGCAATCATAAGAGAAGGCTTGAAAAACTTCACTGCTGGAGCAAATCCAATCATTTTGAAGAAGGGGATTTTCAAGGCGGTTGATGTCGCTTGTGAAGAACTTAAAAAACTTTCAAAACCGGTTTCAAGCACAAAGGATATTGAGCAGGTTGCAAGCATTTCTGCTGGAGATGAAGAAATTGGAAAACTCATTGCAAAGGCAATGGAAGAAGTTGGAAGTGACGGCGTCATCACAGTTGATGAGTCACAGACAATGACAACTGAAGTTTCCATTGTTGAAGGTATGCAATTTGACAGAGGTTATTTGTCACCATATATGAGCACAAACACAGAGAAGATGATTGCAGAGCTTGACAGCCCATTCATCCTCATCACAGACAGCAAGATCACAAACCTCAACGAGATTTTGCCAATTCTGGAACAAATTGTCAAAGTGGGTGGCAAACTTCTCATCATTGCTGACGATGTCGAAGGCGAAGCACTCACTGCACTCATCTTGAACAAACTTCGTGGCTCACTCAACGTGGTTGCAGTGAGAGCTCCAAGCTTTGGAGACAAGAGAAAAGCAATGCTTGAAGACATTGCAATCTTGACTGGCGGAACATTTGTTTCAAGTGAACTTGGAATCGATTTCAAAACTCTCACTCTTGAAAACCTTGGTCGTGCAAAGACTGTCACAGTTGACAAGGACAACACAACAATCGTTGAAGGTGCTGGCGACCAAAAAGAAATCGCTGGGCGTATCAAGCAAATCAAAGATCAAATCAAAGTCACAACAAGTGATTATGAAAAAGAAAAACTTTCTGACAGACTTGCAAAACTTGCTGGTGGGGTGGCCGTTGTCAAAGTTGGGGCTGCAACTGAAGTTGAGATGAAAGAAAAGAAACTCCGCATTGAGGATGCTCTCTCTGCGACAAAGGCTGCATCTGAGGAAGGTGTTGTACCTGGCGGCGGTGTTGCACTTCTCAAGACAACTCCTGCAATCAAGATGTTGATCGAGACTCTTTCTGGAGACGAGAGAACTGGTGCAGCAATCGTGCTTAGAGCAGTTGAAGAGCCAATCAGACAAATTGCTTTCAATGCTGGGATTGATGGCGGTGTTGTTGTCAACAAGATTTATGAAAATCTTGACAAGCCTGCATTTGGATTTGACGCACTCAATAATGAATATGGTGACCTTGTGAAGAAAGGTATCCTTGACCCTACAAAGGTTTCAAGAAGTGCACTTCAAAATGCGGCATCAGTTTCGGCAACACTTCTCACAACTGAGGCTCTTGTGGTTGAGGTTGAAGACAAAAACGAAAAACCAGACGACAGAAACGTTTATTAAAAACTGAATAATGAAAAAACGGCGAGTTCTTTGAAACAGAACCGCCATTTTTTGTTTGTTTTGATGAGAAATTTGCGTGTTTTTGTCAAGTTGCATTATATATAGTGATTTTTTTATAATTATTTTGCCAAAAATAAAGGAAATTGACAGACGTTTATGGTACAATAAAACGTTGAATCCTTTTTTTGTGGAGGGAGTTTGGAAAGTCGAGGAGTTTCTGTTGATTGGCTCACAGAACTTAAAAGAAAAAATGATCTTGTAGGGATTGCATCAAATTATCTTCACCTTGAGCAAAAGGGGAGAAGGTTTTGGGCATGTTGTCCTTTTCACAATGAAAAGACGCCATCATTTTCGATTAACAATGATGACGGCATTTATCATTGTTTCGGGTGCAAGGAGTCTGGTGATGTCATAAAGTTCGTTCAGAAAATGGAAAATGTTGACTTTATGGATGCTGTCAAAATTTTGGCTGAGCGGGCGGGGATGGAAATCCCTGAGTTTCAATCTTCTGACAAGAGAAAGGAAAACCAAAAGAAAAAAGAAAGACTCTTGTCGGTGCTTGATTTCACTTATAAACACTATGTGGACAATCTTTATGGAAAGGATGCAAAAGTTGCACAGGATTACATAAAGAGTAGAAAGTTTACAAGAAGAGAACTTGAAGATTTCAAAATTGGATATTCAAAAGACTGGAATGACCTTGTGACATACTTGAAGTCAAAAGGATTCTTGGAAAATGAAATGCTTGAGGCGGGAGTTTGTGCAAAGAAAAACAATCATCTTTTTGATGTGCTTGCAGGCAGACTTGTCTTCCCAATTTTCAATGCTTTCAATGAGTGCATCGGTTTTTCTGCAAGAGCTCTTGAGAAAACGGATTTTGCAAAATATAAAAACACTGCAGAAACGCTTGTTTTCCAAAAGGGGAAGGTTGTCTTTGGGATAAACATCTTGAAGGCTCAAAAGCAACAACAACTTGTCAAAAATGTCATTCTTGTTGAAGGGCAAATGGATGTCATTGCGATGCACAAGGGGGGATTTAAGTCAACTGTTGCGTGCATGGGGACTGCACTTACAAAAGACCATATAACAGAGCTCAAGCGTTATAGCGACCAAATCGTCCTTTGCTTTGATGGCGATGGTGCTGGTGTCAAGGCGACCATCCGTGCCATCGACATGTGGCGTGATGAAAATGTCAATTTGAGGATTGTCAAACTTGCGGGAGGAAAAGACCCAGACGAAATCTTGAACACTCTCGGGAAAGAGAAATTGCAAGAGATGATTGACAATGCTGTGCCTTATATGGAGTATTTGATTGATTATCACAAGTCAAGATACAACCTTGACAGTCCAGAAGAAAAAGGACGATTTGTCAAGGATGTGCTTTTGGAAATCAAGAGACTCGGAAGCCCAACGCTTTATGAACCATACCTTGAGATTGTGAGAGATCTTACAAAAATCCCACTTGATGTGCTTAGGCGTGACATAAACAGCAATGTGACGGCTCAGAAGTTTAAGGTAAATGAGCCACAAGTCTCTCAACCAACAAGCACAAATGTGGATGAGAAAGCGCAAAAATACATCCTTGCGTGTTTGCTTCACAAGAAAGATGTTGTGGACAAGAGGTTGGATTATGCGAGACTTCTTGTGGGTTATGAAAAATATTTGGAAATAATTGAGAAAAACTTGCCACTCTCATCAATTTTTGATTTTGAGGGGGCAAGCGAAGACTCGTTTTTGATGGATCTTGTCAATTTCAACTTTGCAGAATTTGAAAAAGATGAGGAAAGATATTTCAAAGAGTGTGTTTGGAAAATTGCTGAGCAGTGCTTGAAAAAAATCCAATCAGAGTGCAACGAGCAGTACAGAAGTTGTGAGGATTTGCAAGAGAGATCTGAGATTGCAAGAAAACTTGGAAAACTTGCATTGCAACTTAAGAATAAGAGTTTGGAGGAATTCTATGTCAGAAGATAAAGAAGAATTAGCAAAAATAAAGTTGATGCACGAAAAATTGCAAGCACTTGCAATGAAGAAAGGTTCAATCAACGAGGAAGATGTCTATTTTGCGCTTCAAAAAGTTGGAGACAATGCAAAAAATGTTGAAAAATTTTTGGGGGTTTTGCAAAAACGTGGAATCAAAATCATAAGAGCAAATGATGAGGATTTGTATAAGGACAACTTCTCAGATTTGGTTATGTCAGTCAGCGTTGATGATCCAGTGAAGATGTATCTCAAGGACATCGGAAAAGTGCCACTTCTGACCAGTGAGGAAGAAAAGGAAATTGCAAAAAGAGTTATGCAGGGTGACGAGTACGCAAAGAAAAAACTCTGCGAGTCAAACCTCAGACTTGTTGTCAGTGTTGCAAAGAAGTATGTCGGCAAGACATCAATGTCTTTCTTGGATTTGATTCAAGAAGGAAACATGGGACTCTTGCGTGCGGTTGACAAGTTTGACTATACAAAGGGTTTCAAATTTTCAACTTATGCGACATGGTGGATTCGTCAAGCAATTACTCGTGCTATGGCTGACCAATCAAGAACAATCAGAATCCCAGTCCATATGGTGGAAACAATCAACAAGTATGTCAAAGTTTCAAGAAGTTTGATGCAAAAACTTGGAAGAGAGGCTACAATCGAAGAGATTGCAAAAGAGATGGATTTGACTGTTGCGAAGGTTATGGAAATCCAGAGGACTGCTCAAGATCCAATTTCTCTTGAAACACCAATGGGTGAAGAGGATGATGGAAAAATGGCAGATGTCATTGTTGATGAGACTGCAAAATCACCAATTGAGAGTGCAACTCAAACCTTGCTTAGAGAACAACTTCTGGCTGTCATTGACACACTTACACCAAGAGAACAGGAAGTTATCAGACAGAGATATGGGCTTCTTGATGGCAAACAAAAGACTTTGGAAGAAGTTGGAAAAGAATTCTCTGTCACAAGAGAACGTATCAGACAGATTGAGGCAAAGGCTCTCAGAAAACTGAAAAATCCAAACAGAAGCAAGAGACTTATTGATTTTGTTGAGTAGGGCAGTTGTGCCACAGCCACAGAAGTGGCAAACGAATTAAATGGAGAAAGATTATGAATATAGAAAGTTTATTGAAATATCAAAAGGCAGATGAAGAACTTTATAAGGTAGAACAAAAGATTTCAAACAGCCCTTTCAAGAAAAAGGCAAACGAACTTGCTGCTGTTGCAAAGCGTGCGCAAGCGCGCTCAACAGAACTTGAGGCAGAAGCAGAGAGGCTGATCTCTGAGATTTCAGAAATTAAACAAAACTACAAGACCAATATGTCAAAGGCTGACGAGATGCTCGGCAAAAACATTGAAGATTTGAGCGTTGACGAACTTGACAAACTTGGGGCATTGAAATCAAAACTTTTGTCAAACCTCAACATCTTGGAGAAGATGCTTCAGAAGAGTGCAGAAAACATCAATCACATCTTGGCAGAGTTCAACAAAACAAAGAAACTTTATGACGAAGCAAGGACAAAATACAACGAATGCAAAGAGAAAATTGAAGAAGAATCAAAAACTCTCGAGCCAGAAAAAGAGAAAGTCAAAAAGGGGCTTGTTGCGCTTGAAAAAGAAGTCGACCCAGCACTTTTGACTGAATATAAAAAGAAGAGAAATGACAACATCTTTCCAGTCATTGTGCCACTTGAAAACGACAACTTCTGTGGCAGATGCAGAATGGAACTGCCTAAAGTTGCAATCTCAAGAATCAAAGAAACGGGCGTCATCACGTGCGAACATTGCAAGAGATTTGTTTATAAAAAATAACAATTTTTGCCTCCAAATTGGAGGCTTTTTTATTGTGAGAAATATGTCGAAAAATTTCAAAATTGGGTATTGACAAGTGCTCCAAACTCTTGTATAATGCATATATCAAACATATGAAAATCTGTTTGTGAAAAGCAGAAAAAGGAGAAAATAAAATGACAAGAAGCAGAGTGAACAAAATACCAGGGTTGAAAGAAGAGAAAAAAGTTGTTAAACCAGCACAAGCAGAACCAGTACGTGTGCGTATGTCTTATGAAGAAAGACTTGAAACACAAGGCAGCGGTGTTTCAAAGAAGCCTAAATACTATGGTGAAAAGCCATTGAGAAAAGTTGTTGCAGAGCATGCAGACAAGAAAGTTGAGACAAAGGTAGGACACTTGACTCAAAGCGGTCTTGTAAACGATGCACAAAGCATTGAAAAGAGCAAGGCAAGCCAAAAGGCAAAAGCAATATATACAAACGGCGAAAAGAAAAGAATCTTGAGAGAAAGAAACGAAGAAAGACAACGTAATGCCATGGAAACTCAATTCAATGATGAGGTTGCTGCAACTTGGGGAGAAGAAGAGGGCGAATTCAATACTCTTGCTGAGAAAGAAATGCATGAAAAGAGAGTTGAAGCTGGAAAGAAGGCCGCTGTTACAAGACAAGCAAATCGAGAAGCAAAAGATTTGGGTTATGAACAATGGTATTGCGAAACAGCGTTTGGAGTAAAAGACGAAAAAACAAAATAATTTTGAAAAAAGACTTCAAATTGAAGTCTTTTTTTGTTGTCAATTTTTGTTTTGATGTTTGAGAAGAGTTTTGATGGCAAGCACGAGGCGTTCGATTTCTTGATAGGTGTTGAAATATGAGATTGAGACTCTGACTGCGCCGTCTGGCAGAGTGCCGAGTGACTTGTGTTTGAGTGGGGCACAGTGCAGACCACTTCGGGTGCAGATGTTCCACTTTTCGTCAAGATAATTTGAAACGTCATTTGAAGAGAGATGTGGGATGTTGAAAGCGAAGACGCCCGAGGTGTTTTCTGTTTTGGTGTAGAGGTCGAGATTTAGTTTTGAAAGTTCGTAATGTAAATAGATTGTCAAATCCTCAATTTTTGTGTGAATGAGTGAAAAGTTTTCTTCGACAAACTTGATTCCTTCACCAAAGCCCAAGATGGCAGGGGTGTTGATTGTGCCGGCTTCAAGATGCTCGGGCAGTTCGTCCGGCATGTTTGGTGAAAGCGAGTTTATGCCAGAGCCTCCAAACCGGATAGGGGAAATTTCAAAGTCGCCGTTTATTGCGAGTACGCCCACTCCTTGAGGGGAGTAAAAGCCTTTGTGTGGAGCGAGAGCCAAGAGGTTGATGTTCATCTCTTGCATGCGATATACAAAGTGTCCGCCACCTTGTGCGCCATCCACCAAAAACAAAATTCCTTTCTCTTTGAGATGTTTTCCAATGTCGACAATGTCGGCAATATCGCCATTGACATTTGAAATGTGATTGACAATCACGAGATAGGTCTTGCTTGTCAGATGTTTTTCAATGTCTTCCCAAACAATCCCACACTTACCAGATTGCTCGGCGACAGAGAAAGAAAAGCCTTCATCAATGCTTTTCAAATGTTCGAGGGGGCGGCGGACGGAATTGTGCTCATTTACGGTGCAAACGACATGCCCGCCTTGTTTATATGTGCCAAGGATTGCCATGTTGAGCGCGTCAGTGCAATTGAGAGTAAACACAATTTTGTCGGCAGTTGTACCCACATGATTCGCAACGATTTCTCGAGTTTTTTCCACTTCGAGGGCGGTTTTTACGGCTTGTTTGTGTCCACTTCTTCCTGGATTTGCGGTGTAAAGATTCAAGGCATTGTACACCGCTTTTTGTACATTTTTAGGTTTGATTAGGCTTGAAGCCGAGTTGTCTAAATATATCATTTTCACCTTCTTTTTACGCACTGGCGTGATTTTAATGTGATTGATTTTGATGTTTGGTATTTGCTGTCAATCTTTCTTTATTTATAATATAATATTCTAGGGGACATTTTGTGCATAAGGAGTGAGATATGAATTATACTGTGGCAGTTTTTAGGTCTCGCTTTGCAACTTTGAATTTCGCCAACTTGCTTCGAGCAAACAACATCCCTGTTGCAATAATAAACACTCCCTCTCAGATTGGAAGTGCATGTGGCATTTCAGTCAAGTTTCTGAGTGATTACATTTCAAAAGTGCAAGCCATTCTTGCTAGTAAAATTGGGCTTTCGAATTTTGTTGGATTTTATTCTTTTTCGCAAAATGGCGGAGGCATAATCAAACTTGGTTGACAAGATAAAAGAGCATATAATTGCTCTTTTTTCATAAAATATCGATATGAAATGGTTTATGGCAACTTTTTTTGCGGTTTCATTTATCTTTTTGACGGCATTTGGTGTCAACTGCTGTTATGGATTTCTCTTTCCGATTAAGTATGCTGACGAGGTTTCTGTTGCATGCAAAAGATTTGATGTGAATGAGGCGATTGTGTTTTCTGTGATAAACATCGAAAGCCATTTCAATGCAAATGCGCTTTCAAAGAAGGGGGCAGTTGGACTTATGCAAGTTTTGCCAAGCACAGCAGAAGGACTTGCAAAAGAGATTGGGCTTGATGAGTTTGATTTGACAAATCCAAAAGACAATATTTTGATTGGAACATATTATGTCAAGCAGCTCTCGAAAAAGTTTGAGAATGTGGAGACGGCACTATGTGCTTACAATGCTGGGCCTGCAAATGTCAACGCATGGCTTAAGGACGAGGACAAGAGCGAGGATGGAAAGACTTTGAAAAAAATACCATTTGCCGAAACAAATGGATATATCAAAAAATTTAGAAAAAACTTCAAATATTATTCTCACAAAGTGAAATAAATCGGCATTCTTGCTGATTTTTTCTTTTAGGGGAGAGAAAATTTTGTGCTGAAAGTCTTTTTGCAGTGCTGTTTTTGAAAACTTTATGAAATATTTTGTAATATTTTGTAAAATTGTTTACAAAAGTGTCGAAATCTGATATATTAGAAGGGAAAAAGATGGGAGGGGCGTATGCAAGCAAATGAAGTTGAAAAGATTGTCAAACTTGCACTCATAAGAGTTGGTATCAAATGCGATTTGGTAGGATTTTCTTATCTGAGCAAATCGATAGAACTTGTCATTGCAACTCCATCAAAACTTTACAACTTGTCAAAACTCTTTGATGAAGTTGCGAAAATTTTTCATGTCAAAAATCCATTCAGGGTGGAGGCAAACATTCAAAACGCCATCACGCAGACTTTCAACACGAAAGGGCTTCAGAGTGTCAACGATTTGTACGGTATGAAAATCTTTGATGAAAAATACAAGCCAACAACTGCTGAGATGATAAACCTCATCGTGGAGTATCATAATCTTGGATTGTATAAACAGGTCGAAACAAACTTGAACAAGATTGTGAAATAAAAAGAAGGGCAAGGGCTGTAAACTTTGAAACTAGCAAAAAATTGAAGATAAAAAGACACTTTATCAATTTGTGAAAAGTGTCTTTTTGTATAGCGGAATTGAAATTTTTAATTCACTCTTTATTTTTTTACAATTCAAAGTTTGGAATGTTGTCTTTGTCTGCAAAATCTAAAGGATTGATATTCTTAACAGCATGTCTTGAGGTGGCAATCTGAGAAATTGCAGTTCTATCTATTACTTGGCTTAAGCTTTCTCCTGTACCAATTTTTGAGATGCTTAAAAAATTGTCACCAAGCAAATTGTAAAAATATTCTTCCATATCCTCGATATAACCAAGTATATTTTCGATTGCAAAGTTTTTCTCGCAAGCATCTTGCCATTTTTGATCCGATAATTCCCCAAATCTTGTAAATTGTCGTTGTGCGATTATCGCATCTTTTGTCGTCAATCCTCTAATGCCACCATTAATATATTGTGCAAAATTCAAGAAACATTCGTCGGGTTGAGTATCTAACAACATTTCCGCAAATTGCTTAATACAAAATTCAGACACTCTTCTAAGACGGTTTGTGACAGTAGTATGTTCTAGTTTCTCAATTTCTTCTGCATTTAGTCCGCATCTTGAGCAAACATCTTGCCAAGATATTTCCTTTGCTCCATCAAAATTACCAGTGTAAATAAAACCGGCGGCACTATTGTTGTTAATGCGAATTGGATAGGGGCGAAAAACACAATATTTTTTTATTGAGTAATCGTTGGAAGCATGAATGTCTTTAAGAGCTTGTGCAGGCGTGCAATCTCTTGAAGTTGTAAATGGATAATTTGAGCTGTTATTCAGTCCAAGAGCATCTCCTTGTGAAAGTTCCACAAGAATGTTTTCATTGCCTTTAAAAGGTCCTAAACCATTATAAATCATAGGGAAAAATGTTTTAGAATGAACAATTTTAATTAAACCCTGCTTCTCTAATTCTAAAAATCTTTTATCTCCGCCAACCAATGAGCTCTTTCTCATTACTTTATCTACCAATGCAGAACCAGCCCCACTAAATGTGCTACCAGATTTTATATTCTGAAGTTCATTTTGTTTGTTTTGTGGCGAAATGATAGCGGCAGTATCAGCTATAAATAACTTCCTTCCGTTTAATATATCCTTGTATTTTTCAATTTCATAAACCAATCTATCATAGTCAATTACCGCACTCTCTCCAATTACTAGATACGGAATATTTTTATTTACAAATCCTATAGGAATATGTTTGGTCACAACCTTGCGACCATCATCAAAAACAAAACTATGACCGGCATTTGGTGCATTATTATTTACACACACCTTAATGTCGAAATTTGGGTTAAGTGCAAGCTCCCCACAAAATTTGCCTTTGCCACATGATCCCCACATTCCGTCATATACAATATGAATCTTCCCCGAGTATTTCATATATATATTATATCATATCTATTTTGAAAGTCAAGAGTGAATTTTAATATTGACATTTAGGCGTGTGCTTGTCTTATACAAGTGCTGTCGCTTCGCTCCAGCAACAAGCACACGCCTGCACAACAAACTTTGATTAAAGAAGAGAAAAGAGCGGTTGCTAGCAGAGCGTAACGCATACCGCTCTTTTGCTTCTTGTTTTCTTCTCTCTATTTTTCTAGTGTAAACGAACATTCTTTGTTGTCAAGGTCAATGCAAGTGTCATAAAATTTGAAGATTAAATATTCTCACGACAACCTTGACAACGGCAGAAGTATTCGTTTTTTTGCTGGTTAAGAGATTGTAAGCACAAAACAGAAAACACTTGTTGTTTTTGGTGTTCTCTTTGTTTTTGCTGCTAGTTTCAAAATGGACTAACTAATGCCTCTTCTTTTTCACTATATAAGTTAGATTTTTTGTTTTAGATAGTTAATTGCTGACGACATAATCTCTTTTCCAAGTTTTCTTATATCTTTGGGAGAAGTTTTGAGAAGTGAGAGATATTGTTTTTCTAAGTGGTTTTCAAAGATGAAAATTCCGACAAGGGTGAACATGTCATAACCATTGTAGGATTCAGTCCTGACTTTTTTGATGTCATCCAAAATGTTGACATCAAAGTCTTTGAGAGAGGACAACTTCTCGAAAAGAGTGGAGAGTTCTGCTTGTGTGATGTTGTCGTTGTGCCCATCCAAGAAACCTGCAAAACTTTCATCGAGCCATCTTACTCTGTCCAGTTTATATTTTTGGTATATCAATTTTTCAAAATATAAATGCACCATTTCATGAGTCAAAGTATGCTCTTTTGATGCAAAATCTGCTTCTGAGTTTAAGTTTACCAGAGTTTGAATTTCTCCGTTGTAAAAACATCCCGTTGCCCAAGATGGTGGTGTCCTTCCATTTGAAATCGATTTGATGTAATCTAAAAAAGCTGCTCTGTCCGTGAAAAATGATGCTTTGATTTTTTCAGTAAGTTCAGAGCCAAACAAATCGGTTATAATACTTTTCTTGCTTTCAAAAATGTCGAGAGAGGTCAAGATAAATCCTTGCAATTCATCTTGATAATTCAAAACAAAGTTTTCGGTTTCTTTGCTGAGTAATTTTTGTTTCATGTCTCATTATACAAAAAGAAACGAACATTTGTCTACAAAAAAAGAACGCTAAATGCGTTCTTCAAGTCTGGTGGCTCGCCCAGGATTCGCTTTGGAGCGAGAGCGACAATGAGCGCGCACGCTTAAGGAGATGCTCACAGCCGGGACAAGTCCCGAATTCGGTTTGCGAAGAAAACGGCAAAAAACTTTTGCCAAATCCCGTGCGATGAAGAAAATGAAAAAGAACGCTGAATGCGTTCTTCAAGTCTGGTGGCTCGCCCGGGATTCGAACCCGGGACCCCTTGATTAAAAGTCAAGTGCTCTACCGGCTGAGCTAGCGAACCATGGCAGGGGTGGCAGGATTTGTTTCAGGTTGACGGAAAACTTGTTTTCGGCAAGTCAACCGACGACCCACGCACACTCCTTGTCTTTGGGTCGAGCCTACGAAAAGTAGGTTCTTGCGGTGAAAACCGCAAAAGCATGAAATGCTTTAAGCCTGCCACAAAATCATTTTTGTGAAACAGGGTTTGGCAGGGGTGGCAGGATTTGAACCTACGGATGCAAGAGTCAAAGTCTTGTGCCTTACCACTTGGCGACACCCCTTCAAAGATGGTGGTGTACTCCTTCCCCGTTTGGCTGGGGTGGTAGGATTCGAACCTACGCAATGTTGGAGTCAGAGTCCAATGCCTTACCGCTTGGCGACACCCCATCGTCCACCAAAAACTTGGTGGGATTTATGTGGGGTGATTTAAGGGGGTCGAACCCTTGACCTCCAGAGCCACAATCTGGCGCTCTACCAACTGAGCTAAAACCACCACATGGTGCTCCCAAAAGGATTCGAACCTTTGACCTTTGCCTTAGAAGGGCACTGCTCTATCCAGCTGAGCTATGGAAGCATATGGAGCAGGTGAAGGGAATCGGACCCTCGCAACCAGCTTGGAAGGCTAGTGTTCTACCACTGAACTACACCTGCAAATGCTCTAGTAGTTTACCATGCATGGTGAAAATTGTCAAGAAAAATTCAAAAAATTATATTGCACGAATAAAATTTTAATAGTTAAAGCCAAATATTTCGTTTGGAGAGATATCAAGAAGATTACAAATATCAATTATTTGCTGATAATTGAGTTCAAATACACCATTTTCAAATCGGCTGTACTGTTGTTGAGTCATGTGAAAAGTATCAGCGACTTGTTTTTGTGTCAGTCCCTTTAATTTTCTAGCCTCTTTTATATTGTTTCCAACTCTTTTCGCCAATTCCATATTAAGATACTTACCACAAACTGATGTAAAATACTTGACTTACATCACTATATGATGTATTATTAGTGTAAGGAGGTGTTATGTGGGAAATAAAAATGAAACAAATTCAAACTCTGATAAAAAGAAAAAAATATCAATAGTATCGGTTGTCGTGTTTGTCATTATGTGTGTTGTCATTGGTATAGTTTTAGGTGAGCCTTCAACGACAAATGACCCAGAGAAAGAAAAACCGAATGAAAGTATAAATTATACCTATGTTGACATTGGCGAGGATTTTGAATACGATGGATTGAAAATTATGATTAGTAAGATTTCCTTCAAAGGTGAATTGTATACGCAGGGGCATTATGTCTATCCTGGACAATATAATATGTGGGTTGTTTTAGATACAAGAATTACTAATACAACTAATAAAAATAAAACATTAAATAAGTCATATGCGCCCAATTATTCAAAATCTTTAATCTTCTTAAGTGAAGATGGTGATGAAACAAAGTATTCTAATACATATTACTCAAATAGCGATTTTATATCTAATTACGACGATATTCTTGCACATGGAACAATTTCAGGTATACTCCTGTACAGAGTTCCGTCTTCAATGAATCTTGATGAAAAAATCTATTTTGAATTTGGTCTAAATAAAAATTCATGCAAAGATTATGTTAGGGTTAATCTAAAACCACAAAAAGATGATGAGCAAAATTAAAAAAGCGTTAGACGATGACATGCTTGCTCAAGAAAAATTTGACAAAATGAAAGAAGAGTTGTTAAATAATCAAAAAGGAGAAAAAATGAACTTTGATTATTATGTAAATTATTTTAGTATGCTTGAAGACAGGTTGGTAGATACAGGAAGATACGTCGCATTTGAGAATGAAAATCTTTCGACCTTTTCTGTTGAGTATGCCAGTATAATAAATGAATGTTGTGCCTTAATAAATGGATTTTGTTATGATTTATGTAAAATCCGAAGACCGGATAGGAAAGAGTTTGATGTTAATGAATATAAGAAAGAATTCATGAAAAATAAATTCGAAGTAAAAGAGTATATTAGTTTTGGTAAATTTGTTTTACAGCCTTGGAGTAGATTATTGACAAATAAGATTGATGCTAGGGAGTCCACTCCGTCATGGTGGAATAAGTATAATGATGTTAAACATGGCGGAGAAGTTAATTTTAGATTTTCAACGCTTCAAAATGCTATTTCTTGTATGGCAGGAATGTTTTGGTTGTTGTTCATCTATGATATAAATCAACAAGGGTTAACGATGTGTAGTTGGCGTGGTGCTTTTCGCGACGCAGGAAATTGTGAAAGAAAAGTAAGTTGGGAATGTTAAGTCCTTAAATTGTTTTTATTTTTCTCAAACATCTTGTATAATGATTTTATAATAGGAGGGGATAGAATGAAAACAAATTTGTGGGAAAACTACAGTGGAGAAAAAAGAAAAGAAGTTGAAACGTTTTGTGGAGATTACAAAACTTTTTTGAGTGAAAATAAGACGGAAAGAGAATGTGTTAAGTTTGCTGTTGCAGAGGCTGAAAAGAATGGATTCAAAAACTTGAAAACCTTGATTGAAAGTGGAAAGAAACTTAAAGCAGGAGACAAAGTCTATGCTGTCAACATGGACAAAAATGTTATGCTTTGCGTGATTGGAAAGCAACCAATCGAAAAGGGAATCAACATCGTTGGGGCGCATATCGATTCTCCAAGACTTGACCTCAAAGCAAAACCTCTTTATGAGAGCCAAGGCTTCTGCATGCTTGACACGCACTATTATGGCGGAATCAAAAAGTATCAATGGCTTGCACAACCACTTGCAATGCATGGTGTCATTTTCAGAAAGGACGGCACTCAATTTGATGTTGTTTGCGGAGAAGGAGATGATCCAGTTTTTGCAATCTCTGACCTTTTGCCACACCTTGATAGAAAGCCAGATCCAAAGGATGTTAAAGGGGAAGATCTCAACCTTTTGGGTGGAAACATCGCTGATGGAAAAGTTGAAAAAGAAAAATTTAAGACTGCAATTTTGAATCTTCTGAAAACGAAAAACATCACCGAAGATGATTTCTTCTCAGCAGAAATTGAAGTTGTGCCTGCTGGAAAGGCTCGTGACTGCGGGCTTGACTCAAGCATGATTATTGGATATGGACACGATGACAGGGTTTGTGCTTATACTGGACTTAAGGCACTTCTTGAAACCAAAAATCCAGAATACACAGTTGTCAATCTCCTTGTTGACAAGGAAGAAATTGGAAGCGTTGGTGCAACTGGAATGGAGAGTAAATTCTTTGAAAACACAATGGCAGAAATCATGAATTTGTGCGGGCAATACAGTGAACTTTCACTTCGTCGGGCACTCACAAATTCAAACACGCTTTCAAGTGATGTGACTGCTGCGGTTGATCCAACTTACACAAGTGCATACAATGTTGAGACTGATGCCCATTTTGCAAAAGGAATTTCTTTCAACAAATTTACTGGCGCACGTGGAAAGTCAGGCGCCAATGATGCAAATCCAGAATTTATCTCAAAACTTAGAAAATGTCTTGACGATGCAAAAGTGACATATCAAGCAACTGAGATGGGGAAAGTTGACCAAGGCGGTGGCGGAACAATCGCTTACATCATGGCAAAGTATGGCATGAATGTCATCGATGCTGGTGTGCCAGTGCTCAACATGCATGCACCTTGGGAGATTGTCAGCAAAGTGGATGTTTATGAGACTTACAGAGCGTACAAAGCATTTTATGGAATGAAATCATAGGAAATTGAAAAAGAAAGAAGAGGACTCCTCTTCTTTCTTTTTATATAAGGGTGAAAGCCCAGCCAATCACTGGGCCTGCAAAGATTGCGATGTAGATGAGAGTTATCCATGGTTGATAATCAACATAAAACTCTTTGAATGTCAGTCTCCATGGATGTTTGATGAGTACCCAGCCAAAAAGGTCAAACACAATGCAAATCGATGTCCAGATTGCACCAGTTATGAGTGCCTCTTGCCAAGTTGGATTTGAGAGACCATTCATATAAAGCCAGCCAAAAAGTGAAAACAAAATGATGTTGTAAAGTGGGTGCCAAGGTTTTGTCTTTTCATAACCTTCACCCATGCCAGGGCCTTCTTTCATTGATTTCATATGAAGGACTGTGATGTTGAAAATTGTGTGAAGCATTCCGACGAGTGTGACCGCAATATAACAAACCCAAAACCACAGCATTGACATTCCAAAATTTTGCATAAAAACTCCTTACCTTTTCAGTTTATCACAAATATTTTTCAAATCAAAAGAAAATTACTTGCAGTTTTGATTGTTGCTTGTAAAAAAGATTGATTTGTGATAAAATCTTTTTATGCGGATATGGTGGAATGGCAGACACGCTGGATTTAGGTTCCAGTCCGAGAGGGTGGAGGTTCAAGTCCTCTTATCCGCACCAAATATATGTAAGTGATTGATTTTGGGAGATTGCAAATGATTAAGACGATTGTTTTTGATTTTGACCAAACAATTTATACTGGGTATGCGGGTGATCCAAAGTTGTATGACAGGATTATCTTTGAACAATGTTTCCAAGAGGAAGGGCTTTACGAATGGCTCAACAGGCAGTATGGGTTGGAAAAGATGGATGTGAAGGATATTGTGGAAGTTTGCCGTAAAGAGGGGTTGGATTACAAAAAGTTTGCCACTCTTTACAACAAAAACATTTATTTGCACACCACCGGAGAAAAAGTCAAGGTTTTGCCAAACAAATTTTTTATGAAATTGAAAAGAAGATTTTCTTTGTATGTTGCTTCAATGTCAAATGTTTATTATCTCAGGTATCATTTTCAAAATTATGGCTTGGATATCAACAACTTTAAAGATGTCCTTGCCATGGATTTGATTGACGACGACTCGAAGGCGGTTTTGCTTGAAAAGATTAGGGAAAGAGAAAATTGTAAGCCAGAAGAAATGCTTATGATTGGCGACAATCTCAATCACGATATCAAGCCGGCACTTGCCCTTGGGATGAATGCACTTCATTTTCAAGGAGATTTCAATCAGATATATGACTTTATGACAGAAAACAAACTTTTGAATTGCGACGAGTTTAGAGAATTGGCAAAGGACTGATTGAAATTTCTTGATACAAAAATGATGAGGTTTTATGAAGAAAAGAAAATATTATGAAGCCTATGATGATAGGTACAAAAAAATCCATGAAGAGATGGGTTGTGCATGGGCTGGAGAAAGTTCAAGCCCAACCATTGAAAAACTTCTCAAAAAATATCATGCAGACAAAAACTCAAGCATTTTGGAGATTGGTTGTGGAGAAGGACAAAATGCCTTAAATTTGTTGTTGAAAAATTTCAACGTTGAGGCAAGCGACGTTTCTTCGGAAGCAATCAAGTGGTGCAAACAGAAGGCAAAAGAATTCAATGTTGATGAAAGCCATTTTTTTGTGATGGATATTTTGGACAACAAATTAAAAAAGAAATACGATTTCATTTTTTCCGTGGCGGTTTTGCACATGTTGGTGGATGACGGGGACAGATGTAAGTTTCTTAGATTTGTTTTTGATCATTTGAAAGATGATGGAAAGGCATTCATAATTGTTATGGGCGACGGACAAATGACTCGGAAAACTGACCCATGTAAGGCATTTGAGTTGGCAGAAAGATCGTTTGAAGGAAAAACTGTGCAGGTTGCCACAACTTCTTGCAGGATGGTCACATGGGAAGAATATTTGGCAGAACTTGAAAAGGCGAATCTCAAAGTTTTGAATTATTATATTGACAAAACAATCGCGGGGTTTGTTTCCTCAATGGTTGCAGAGGTTGAAAAGAAAAATTGATAGAAGAAAAAAAGGACTTGCACAAGTCCTTTTATTTTTTCTCTTTTGTTGGTGCGGTCTGAGCACTTTCATGCTTTTGCTTCACTGGTTTTACAGGATCTTCAATTTTCGATTCTTTAGAAAGATGCTTGGCTTGTTTTTTCATCTTCTTGTCTTTCTGTTTGTCTTTCTTTTTGTGGTTGAAGATTTTTGTGAAAGATTCAATAGGGGTCTCTTCATGATTAGGTCTTTCTTTTTCAACTCTCTTTGGAAGTCCTTTGCCGCTTACTGGCATTGTCACTTTGTCTTTTCGTTCACGCACTTCAAGTTGGTTATAAGGAACGGATATGTTTTTGCGTTTGAATTCATTGTAAACATTTTCAATTATGTAATAGTAGACGTCCCAATAGTCTGAATTGTCACACCAGCAGTTTGCAAAGAAATCGATGCTGCTTGCGTTGAGGACTTTAAGTCTGCAGAATGGGGCTGGGTCAAGGTAAACCTTTCCATTGCTGGCCATCACATCTGTTACAATTTTCTTTACCAATTCAACATCACTCTCATAAGCAACTGAAAATGTGAAATCAACTCTACGCTTTGGATAAGCTCCAAGGTTTGTCACATTGTTGTTGATAAGGTTGCTGTTTGGCAATGTGATTTTTTTGTTGTCTGTTGTAATAAGAGTTGTAAACATAAAGTTTATGTCTGTTATGTTTCCTTCGACTCCATTTGTGATGATGTAATCACCTTTTTTGAACATATGGCTTGATATAATTATGATGCCATTTGCCACGTTTGAAATTGCATTTTGCAAAGCCATACCAACAGCCAAGATGACAGCACTGCATGCGGTCAGGATTCCTGTGATTTCGACTCCAAGTTGAGACAGCAACAACAAGATAAGAACAAGCCATAAAACGAATTTAAGTATGGTACAAATAAATTGTTGGGCAATTTTCTCCATCCTTGTGTGCTTTAAGATTTTTCGCACCACTGTCAGCAAAATTTTGATGACAATTATTCCAATTACGAGGATTGCAAAGAACCAAACAATATTCCAAACATTGGTTTTGAAATAATTGCAAATGTCATTCCAAATCTTTTTCCAATCCATAGATTTTTCTCCTTTGTATTTCCTGTATAGATTATACAATTCGAATTTTTGCAAGTCAAACAAACAAGCGAAAAATGTCGAATTTTTTTTGCTTTAAATGGTATACAAGATTTTGAGATTATGGTATTATATTTTTGTAAATATTGGTCCGACAATTTTGATATTTAAATAGGCTTTTAAGAAGATAAATGAAATTCAGACAGTGTGAACTGAGGAGTTCGCTTTTGGATTGGAAGTGTCATGGGAAATAGGATGTTAAAAAGGTTTTGCAGAAAAATTTTTTTTTGGGGGGGGAGAAGAGAATGTTGGTGAAATGCTTGAAAAGAGACCAAGCAGGGGTTTTTATAAAAAAAGATTAAATTAATAATTTTTTGTGGAATGACAAAGGTTTTGATCTCAAAACAAAACTTGATTTCAACCAAAAATAAGGAAATTCAACCAACAGTTGAGAATAAAAACTTTATATTTGGTGTGCTATTACTGTATACTATTCATAAGGAGGTGACCTCTGGTGACGAAATACGGAAAGACGATTGCTAAACTTAGAAAAGAAAGAGGCATGACTCAAAAAGAACTTGGTAACATGCTTAATGTCTCATATCAAGCGATTTCAAAATGGGAAAACGATTTGTCTGAACCAGATTTGGAATCTATCAACTCTATGTCGAAGATTTTCAACATTTCGATCTCTGACTTTTTTGAGTTGTCGACAGGAGAGTCAAGTGGCACAAGCGTGACACAGAGTAATTCAAAAACTGTTGGTCGTGGAAATTGGAAAAACTTTTTCCACAAAAATTTGTGGTATATTCTTATCGCATGCCTTGCAGTGGTGACGCTTGTCTTTGGACTCGTTGCAATTTGTGTTCAAAATACATATTCTGGAAATCAAATATTTAAGAAAACAGAATCTTCAATTTTTCAAGTAAGCGCATATAGAGGGAACTCGTTCTATGATGGTGGTGTTGGATTTTTTATTGACAGCCATGGGACGGCGATCAGCACTTATGATATATTTGATGGTTGTGACAATGCAGAGGTCAAACTCGCAAATGGAAAAGCATACAAGATTAAAAAAATCTTGGGGTACGACAAGGACACAAACATTGTCATTTTCAAGGTTGGCATTTCAAAATCAAAGGGGCTCAAACTTGGAAACAGCAACAAAGTCAAGATGGCAGACGACATCTTTGCCCTTGGGTTTTCTTCTGGCAAAAATGCAAAGCGTATGCTGACGGAAGGAGTGATTTGGGAGAAAACTTATTCTGACAAAGGCATTGCTTACTTCCAATCTTCATCAGATGTTTCAAATGGCGATTGTGGTTGGGCAATATTGAACAAAAACGGAAAAGTCATTGGAATCACCACAGGGGAAAGTTCGATTGGTGTAAGTGGATTTTTCAACACAATCCTTCCAATCAACCAAGTCAAAAAAATCAAGAGAGACAAAAACATTACGCTCAGAAATAAGGCGATAGATGAGTATGGCACATATACAATCGTCTTTGATGCCAATGGTGCTGATGGTGGCTATATGCCAAATCAAGAGGTTCTTCGTTTCAGCAGTGTAAACTTAAACAAAAACAAATTTTACAAGACTGGACATCAATTTGCTGGTTGGAAGTTTAGAGACTCTTATATTTACGCGGATGAGAGAGAAATCTGTGGATTATCCTATTCCGGCGGGACAATTACATTGCTTGCGAATTGGGAACCTATAATTTACACAATCAACTATGTTCTTAATGGTGGAATAAACTCTCCGAACAACAAGCAGACATACACTTGCTTTGATGAAGAGATTGTTCTGTCAAATCCATCTCGAAATGGATTTGAGTTTTTGGGGTGGTATGAAAATGCGGATTTCTCTGGTGCCAAGATTGAAAAATTTGCAGCGGCTTTGCTAGAAGAAAAAACATTTTATGCAAAATGGAACCAGTCCGTATTTTCGGTTGTGTATCATCTAAATGACGGAGTTTTGGAAGGAGAAAATCCTTCATCCTACACTGTTCATGATGATATCACATTGAAAAGTCCTACCAAAAAGGGATATACTTTTTTGGGGTGGAGCGAGAGAAGTGATGGCGGAAGTTACCTTAAATCTCTGCCAATAATACCTTGTCGAGACTTGGTCCTTTATGCCATTTTTGCTCCAACAGAACACACAATCAATTACGTCACAGATGGAGGAGAGTTGTCGGTTGGAGAAAGTGAAGTGTTTTATGAAATATCGTCAAAAGATATCAGCAATCGTATCCCTACCAAAAAAGGATATAAATTTTTAGGTTGGTATGACAATGAGAAATTTGAGGGACAACCAGTGACAAAAATCGAATTGGGGACTGAGGAGGATGTCACACTATATGCAAAATATGAGATCATTATATACAAGATATCTTATAAGTACGGAGAACGTGACATTGAGGGTGTAGACAACCCATATACTTACACTGTGGAAACCCCAACAATCACTCTCAACGATGCACCAGCATTGGGCGTGAGATTTGTAGATTGGAGAGTTGATAGTTGGAAAGGAAAAATTATTTCAAAAATAGAGCAAGGCTCGACGGGTGACTTGGTTTTGCATGCTTATTATTCACTTATTGAAGAACGGCCATATTATTATACCATTTCTACTCCAGAGGGATTCTATCGATTGACGTTGGACGATTATTATTGGAGAAGTGAAAATATCAGAATTGTAAATGACATTGACATGAGTGGATGGGAGTTGACTTCTTCGATCGGGAAGAGCGAGTCCTCTCCATTTAAGGGAAAAATTGATGGACGAGGTCATACAATCAAAAATTTGACTGCAAAAAATGTTTCTGGAGTGTTTGGATATATTTCATCAGAAGCAGCAGTGAAGAATATTGGATTTGAAAATGTAGATTTTGTTGGAGTTGGAGAAACAAGCGGATTTTTTGCTTACGTTGGCAAAGCAACCATTGAAAAATGCTTTGTTCAAGGGAAATTTCAATTTAATGGTGCTTCCTATTACAACAAGTACTCAGTTGGTGCCTTTGTTGGGCAGTTGAACGAAGGTGGGAAAATTTCTGAATGTTACGCTGACATTGATATGACTTTCACAAGATATTTGGGGAAATACTTTAACGATTTTGGTGGATTTGTAGGGTACAATTATTCAGGGATAATTCAAAATTGTTATTCAACAGGAAAGATGAGTGTAACCGCTTTGAACAATTCTGTCACAGCAACTCTCTATAGGGATTATGTTGGTGGATTTGTTGGAGACACTCTAGGGACTATTTCCAATTCTTACTCCACTGTGGATATAATAGTCAAGTTTGACAATATTGACAATGTTGTTGGAGATGACTACAGTTTCAGGGTTGTTGTTGGAGGTTTTGCAGGAAAGGTAAATGACAACGATCCAAATGGTATTACAAATTGTTTCGCAACGGGGAACATTTCTCTTGATAAAGAAAAACCAGAAAAAATTGCATACGTTATGATTGGTGGTTTTGTTGGGAAAAACAAAAGCGAAAGTACTGGAGAAGGATGGCAAAGATTTTCAGGTCAAATTTTGAACAATGATTATGAGGTTAATGAGTTTGGTGAGAGTCTGGAAATGGTTGACATCTGGTCAGGTTTGCCTGATAATTGGGACAGCAATATTTGGACGATTTATCCAGATAAGAATCCAACACTGAAAGTTTTTGAAGCGTGAGGTGGCTGTATGAGAGTTGAATTGAAAAATGAGCAGACTATGGGCAAAACTTTTGTCTATGAAGAGAACTTTTGGACAGGAAGGGTGACTCTTACGTATGATGGAAACAAACTTGAAAAAGTCAAAAGAAATCACTTCAAACTTGATGTTGATGGAAAGACAGAAGAATTTGTTGTCAGTGGAAATCAAGTGATTGGGGTGAAAGTCAGCATGTTTGACAAAAGTGTTGAAGTTGCAAGAAAACCAACTTGGTATGAGTGGTTTTTCACAGCACTCATTTGCTTGGGCGGTGTGGCAATCATTATTGCTGGGTCATGCATGGGAAATCTCAATTACTGGCTTGGCGTGCTTTTTGGAGCAGTCTGTGGGGCGATAACTGGCGGGGTTGCATATACGAATATTGCCCTTTTGAAAAGAATTGACAAGTTGTGGATTAGGCTTGTTGTTGGAGTGGAACTTGTTTTGCTTGATCTTGCGCTTTGTGGATTTTTTGCACATATTGCATTCAAGGCATTCTAGAGATATAGGACATAAGAGAGACGATTCAAATCGCCTCTTTTTTGTTTTGATGTTGGAATTGTTTTTGATATAATAAAAATATACAGAAAAAAATTTATTTTCGGAGATTACATATGAAAGATTTGATGAAGAGCAATATTTATGATTGTGGGCAGGAGATTGCCATTGTGGGCAGTTGTCTTGTGGCGATGCAACCAAAGGCATTTGGAGAGATTGAGAAAATGGGACTGCCAATCTTTGATTTGTGTCTTGAACAATCTCACATCAACATGGCAATCACAAAGGTGCTTGGGATGATAAGAGCAAAGAAAATCAAGAGGATTGTTTTTGCAAGCGTCGACAAATCGCCTCACTGTTTGCAACTTCACTATATTCAGGATGAGATTGGAAAATTGGGCTTTGATGTGAAATGCGAAAACTATGTGGCGGTTGATGGCAAGTTGGAGAAAATTGAAAAAGAAACAATTTCGCTTTCAAAAAATCTGAGCGCACTCAACAAATTGAAAAAGTAAGAAAAGTTTTGCAAAGAGGGGTTTGATGAAAACAGACAACATTTTTATTGAAAACAGAAAAGGGTTGAAGATGGCTCTGCGTGTGACGACTGACGAGAGCAATGACAAGTTGGTCTTTTTGCAACATGGACTCGGAGCGAGAAAAGAATATCCGCATATGCTTGTGCTTGAGCAGGAGTTTGCAAAGCATGGATACAATGTGGTCAATATTGATGCGACGGATTCTCTCAATGAGAGCGAAAGTTCTCGGGGGGGGGTGACATTCAGTGGGTTCTGGCAGGATTTAGAAGATGTGATTTTGTGGGCAAAAACACAAAAATTTTATGTTGAACCATTTGCACTTGCTGGACAGTCTTTGGGGGCAGAAGCGGTTGTATACTATGCAAGCCAAAATCCAAGCAAAGTGAATTTGCTTGTGCCATGTGCCTTTCCTTGGCTTGATGGGAAAGCGGAGATTCAAAACAACAAAAGGACAAAAGACATCCTTGAAAAAGGCTATTTTGATCAAGTGTCAAGAAGCACAGGAAGAGTGCTTAGGATAAACAAAAACTATTTGGATGATGTAGAGAAGTATGATTTGTCTGAGCAGGTCAAAAACATCACGGCAGACACACATTTGATTGTTGGTTTGAAAGATAGTGATTATCATATTGAAAACAACAAAAAACTTTTTGAACTTTTGCAGTGTAAAAAGTCATTGCAACTTCTTGAAGATGTCCCTCATGACCTTGCAAACACTCCAGAAAACAAAGAAGAGTTTGAAAACGCGCTTGAAAACATTTTTGATTGCATACAAAAGAAATAGGTGGGAGAATCTAAATGAACGAAGAAAATTTTGATGAAGAAAAGCAGAATGAAAAGATGGGGTACAAAGATTTTCAGAAAAGAAACATCAGTTCTGCAAGAGAAAACTGGAGACAGGCAAATCTTTTTGGAAAGTTGTGGATGATTTTGCTTTGTTTGATTGTTGGAGGCGGAATTATCGCTTTGTTCATTTTGTTTTTTATGAATTTGTTTGTTGTTATGGGGATTGTGATTGGAGCGTTGCTTGTTTTTATCCCTCTTGTCATTTTGGTTGCGTATTTGGTTGGCAAAGCGCGAACAAACAAGAAAAACATCGACTGGGATATTCCTGCAAGAGAGGGCGTTGTGCTTTCTTGCGTTCTTCACACAGAGGCATCAAATCTGAAAAATGTCAAACGAGACTCTGGGGAAGTTGAAATCATCTCTTCTATCTTCAAGTTGAAAGTGAAGGTCGATGGAGAAGAGAAGATTGTTTATGATGACAAAAGTCATGAAGTGGGAGAAAAGGTTTCATTGCGGGCTCATAAGAGATTCAAGAAAATTCTTTTTGTGGAATAGAGAAATAGACTGTCAAACTTTGGCAGTCTTTTTTTATGGAATTTCAAAAAATCGCTTGACTTGGAGTTGACTCCAACATTTATAATTGTAAAAAATAAGATGATGAATTTCAGATTGCTTGATTTTGTTGACGAAATTGCTCCAAGACCAATTTTGCTTGTTGTGGGGGATAGGGCACACTCAAGATTTTTCAGTGAAGATGTTTTCAAGAAGGCAAAGATGCCAAAGGAATTGTATGTTGTGAAGGACGCTGAACACATTGATTTGTATGACAGAGTGGACAGAATTCCATTCGACAAAATCGAGGACTTTTTCAAAACTGCGCTCAAATAAAAAAAGACTGCCTGCATAATGGCGGTCTTTTTTGTTTTACTCTTGGAAAAATTGTGGATGGCATGATATAATCCATTGGGGGAGCGTATGGGGAGATTTATGTGGAATCCTTGGCATGGTTGCCACAAATGTAGTCCGGGTTGCAAAAATTGCTATGTGTTTTTTCTTGATAAAAAGAGAGACAAAGACTCAAATGTGATTTCAAAAAACAAAACGGGCTTCAATTTGCCTCTCAAAAAAGACAGGCAGGGGGATTTTAAGATCCCTGCTGGCAGTGAGGTTGCCACTTGTTTCGCATCTGACTTCTTTTTGGAGGAAGCAGATGCTTGGAGGGATGAAGCATGGCAGATGATGAAAATAAGATCTGATGTTTATTTTCTTATTTGCACCAAAAGGCCAGAAAGAATTTTGTCTTGTCTTCCAAGAGATTGGGAAGCGGGATATGAAAATGTCATACTCACAGTGACTTGTGAAAATCAACAAATGGCAGACAAGAGACTCCCAATGTTTTTGCAAATTCCTGCAAGGAGAAGATTTGTTTTTGTTGCTCCAATTTTGGAAGAAGTCAATTTGGATAAATATCTTCAAGGTGGCAAAATTGATGAGGTCTCTGTTGGTGGGGAGTCATATGATTTTGCCAGAGAATGCAATTTCGATTGGGTGAAAAAGATTTATTCCTCTTGCAAAAAACACGGGGTTGATTTTGATTTTCATCAAACAGGTTCGAATTTTGTTGTTGATGGGAAAAGATACAAAATCAAACACCATGATGAATATTCTCAAGCGAAGAAAGCGGTGAAATTGCTTGAAAAAATGATTTAGGCTTTGAAGAAGATTCTTTGAAATCTTTTTTTGGTTTTGTTAGAGAGCAGTGTTGTGTTATAATGATTTTGGAGGATGAATATGGCAACAACAAAGGAATACAGAGATTTTGTTTTGGAGCAACTGAGTCTCTTGGAAAACATCACTTGCAGGTCGATGATGGGAGAATATTTGCTTTATTCCAATGGCATTTTGTTTGGAGGGATTTATGATGGCAGATTGCTCGTCAAAATCGCTGAAACAAACAAAAACTTTGGAATGTCAGAAGAAATCCCATACAATGGTGCAAAACCTATGTTTATGATAGAAGACGTTGAAAATAAAAAGTTGCTTAAAGAGATTGTGTTTGCAACTTGCGAAGGATTGAAAAAATAATTTGGAGAGATTTTATGGAAATAAGACTTGCGACGACTGATGAGATTGGAAAATGGTGGGATGCAAAAATTGCGAAATCGCCGACTGATTTGTCTTATAGAAAGTGGAAAGAAGTCTTTGTCAATGGAAACAGAAGTGGAGAGAGAAAAACTTTCTTTGCTTTTGATGAAGGAAAGTATATTGGGCAAGGCACATTGCTTTTGCGGGGCAAAGACAGTGTGATGACCGGGAATGGCAAAGCGGAAATAATCAAATTGGAACTTTTGCCAAGATACAGGGGAAAAGGGATCGCTGGCATTATTTTCAGAGAGATGGAAAAGTGGGCAAAGAACAACAAAATAAAAACCCTCACTATCGGCGTTGAACCATGCGAGGTAAGAAACATTCAAATCTATTTCCACTGGGGATTTGTAAACTTTTTGCAATGTGTCACTGAAACTTATCCGCCAAAAGCAAATGGTGAACAAGGTGAAACGATCACCGTTTTGTGTTATTCAAAGAAAATTTGATGAGGTTTTTATGACAAAAGAAGAATTGATAAGTGCTTTTGATGAGATGCAAGAAAGATTTGGAAGCAAATCACGAAATGCGGTTTATGGCGGAGGTTGTGAAGACAGACCTGAGTTTTGTTTGGTTTTTGTCAATCCAACGGCGAGAAACATCGCAACATGCAAAGAATGGAGAGGGATAAGACGACAGTGGCTCGGTACAAAGAACATATGGTCATTTTTGACACAGGCGGGTCTTTTTGATGGAGAACTGAACGAGCAAATCCAAAACATGCGTCCAGATCAGTGGACAGAAAGTTTTTGCCAGAGGGTTTATTCGGAAGTTGAAAGGAGAAAACTTTATATAACCAATCTTGCAAAATGTACTCAGGATGATGCGAGATCTTTGCCAAACTCTGTTTTTGTGCAATATCGAGATTTGTTTTTCGAAGAGGTGAAAATGATTCGCCCAAAGAAGATCGTTTTGTTTGGGAATCAAGTTTCATCAATCGTATTGGGTAAAAACATTTCGGTGAGTCAATGCAGAAGAAAGTGTGAAAAACTTGTTTTGGATGGGGAAGAGTTTGATTGTTATCCTGTTTTTTACCCGATCGGCAACGGCAGATTCAATGCGCCAAAGGCGATTGAAGATTTGCTGTTTTTGCAAGAAAAACAAAATTTTTAAGTGAGGGGAATATGATTCATTCATGTGCTGGCGGAGTTGTCAGAGATAGAAAGTACTTTGATTTTGCAAAGGTTGAAATTTTGAGTACAGGTGAGATAAAGTGGTATATCTGTAATCTTCCACTTATCATGGCTGGTGATGTGGTGATTGTGCCTTATGGCAAGGAGAATGTGCGAGAAAAAGCGGAGGTACTCCGTGTTGACAGAAGTGTGTCAGAGCAAGTGTCTCCAGTGCCAGCAAGACGTGCGAAAGAGATTCTTGAAATTTGTGATGGTTAAATTTTTATATTTTGTTTCAATTGTAAGAGAGATGATGAAAAAATCGTCTCTTTTTCTTTTGTGAAAGAGACCAAATGTGATATCCTTTAACTATAGAATATGAAACCACAGACGAAGAAACTAATCCATTTTAGACCATTTTTTTATTCTTTTTTGATTTTGACACTTGCAATTTCTTGTGCCAAGTTTATTTTTGATGGAAGTGTCTCTTACATTCTTCTTGTCTGCGGAATTTTTGCTTCTCTTGTTGGGTTTTGCATATGGAGAAGAAAAATTGTTTATTGCTTGATACTTTTGGTTGTTTTCGGCTTTGGAATAGGTTGGTACTTCTTGGGAATTTCAACATTTCAAGGGAAAGAATATTCTGGCGAGTGTCAGATTGTTGCTCGTGTGAGTGATGACATAAGTTATTCGGAGTATGGAAAAACTTGCAATGTGGTTTTGAAGAGTGTCAAGATAAACGGAAAGAAGTCAAAAAACATATATGCGAAACTTTCTTTTGAGGAAAAAGAAGAGATACAGATTGGTGATGTGATCTCATTTTCTGCTGAAGTTGAGCGTGTGAAACCATTTCAGTTTGGATCCTTCAACAGTTTTTATTATAGGGATAATGTTGGGTACTCTGCAGAGATTTCGTCGTCACAAGTAAGCATTTTGAAAAACAAGATGACAGTTGACGAGAAGGTAAGACAGAAAGTCAAGGCTAGATTGTCTGGCACAAAAAATGGTGCAATCATGTACGCAGTGCTGTTTGGCGACAAAAGTGACATCTCTGATGATGTGAAGTCTGCTTTTGCAAATTCGGGTGTGGTGCACCTTCTGACCGTCTCTGGACTTCATATCAGCTTTTTGATTGCACTCTTGGGATTTGTCTTGAAGAAATGCAGGGTAAGAGGCTGGGGCAACATTGTTGTCTGTGCAGCCTTTGTGATTTTTTATTCATTTTTGTGCGGATTTACGCCATCAGTTCTCCGTGCGGGAATCATGGGTTTGGTTTTGTGTATGGCGACAGCGTTTGGCAAAAGATATGACGGATTGAATGCTCTCGGTCTTGCAGGGATATTGATTCTTTTTGTCAGACCATTGTTTGCTCTTGACATTGGCTTTTTGATGAGTTTCTTTTGCGTGTTTTCAATCTTTGCTCTATGTCCAATTTTTGAAAAGCTGTTTGAAAAATTTTTGCCAAAGAAGGTTGCAATGGGGATTGCGGTTTCTCTTTCTGCTCAGATTGGGATTTTGCCCTTTGCACTGCAAATAAATGAAGGTGTAAATTTGCTCTCAGTGTTTGCAAATCTTTTGATTGTGCCAATATTCTCAATTGTCTATCCACTCCTTTTTGTGATTATGCTGCTTGTGCTTGCTGTGCCACCTTTGACATTTTTCTTGAAGGTGAGCGACTTCGGATTTATGGTTGTTTGCACGTTGGCTGAATTTTTTGGTGAGACGAAGATGATTGCAAATGTCGAACCATTCAATGTTTGGACAATTGCGACAGGCTTTTTGTTGGCGCTTTCATTAAGCAGATTTTTGATGATTGGCAAAAAGGCGAAAGCGTTGTGTTGCAGTGTTTTGATTTGTCTTTTTTGTGTTTGTGCTATTATGCCGGACTTTTGGGCTTTGCCACAAGCAAGTGCCAGTGTTTGTTATGAGTATTCAAATGGTGTGATTTTGTTGACAAATTCTGAGCGAGAAAGTGTTATAATAGATGTTGGAAGTCAAAGGTTTACGAAAAGGCTCCTCAGGATTGCAAGGGTGGACAAAGTGTCTGCTGTTTTTGCATTGCAGACATCAAAAGTGAAAATCGACACTGTGAGGAATGTTGGGTGTGAAACACTCATTCGCACAGGCTCTGGTGAAGGATATTCCGAAGAGATGCTTGTCGGACTTGATGAGCAAGGGAAAGTTGGTGGTTTCTCTTTTGAGTATAAATCAGACTCTGGAAAGATGGTTGGACTTCAAATTTGTTTTGACGGAGTGAAGATTTTTGTTGTAAGGCAACGGTATACTGAAGAGAAAAATTTTGAAGAAATTGGAAAAGAAAATTTTGATTTGGTTGTTTTTGGGAAACTTGACTGTCGGTCAGCTTTTCAAAAAACATCAAATTTTGCAGGTTTTTATAATCAAAAAGATGGTTTTTCGAGTTTTGAACGAGATGGAAACATGAAATATATGCTGAAAAATAAAAGATTTGTTGGGAGGTGTTTGGATTGAAAACATTAAAATCGAGATTAAATAAAAAGATAGAAGCATGTTATTTGGTGCAAGGAGAAGATATCCTTTTGTACGATAAAGCGCTCGAAATGATCAAAAAGGCGTCAAATTTGCAGTTGGAGGATTTCAATTTCAACATTTTTGATGATGACAGTTTCAACGGGGATTTGGTGATTGACACATGTGAAACTTTGCCTATGGGAAGTGACAAAAAAATTGTTTTGCTCAAAAATATCACAAATCCAAATGAAACTTTCAAGAAAAAATTGAGAGAATACTTGAAAAACCCAGTTGAAAGCACCTGTCTTGTCATCTTTGACTTTTTCAACAAATTTGATTTTTTGATAAGTGAAAAGGTCAGTGCAAAGAGATTGGATGATCAAAGTCTGAAAGATATTGTGGTCAGCGAACTTAGGACAAGCGGGAAAACGATCACGGCTGAAGCAAATCAGCGCCTTATTGAAGCGTGCTGCAACTATTATTCTTTGATAAAAAATGAGCTTGAAAAGTTGTGCTCTTGCGAAGAAATTGAAATCACGGTCAAGACAATTGAAAGTCTGGTGTGCAAGCAGACAGAGTTTACGGTGTTTGAACTTACGGATGCTCTCTCAAAAAGAGACGCTGACAAGGCAATTTCACTTCTCAATCTGATGCCGAAAGATACAAAAACTTTCTCGCTTGTGCTCAATCATTTCAGAAGGCTTTTCTTTGTTGCGGTTTCTGACGGCACAGACAAAGAGTTGGCGGATTTGCTGGGCGTGAAAGAATATGCGGTTGTGGTTTCAAGGAGATTGTCAAAAAACTTCTCAAAACTTCAACTCAAAAACATTTATGAAATGTTGAATGATGTCGATTTTTATATCAAAAATGGACAAATGCAAGTTGAAAATGCACTTTATTATTTGGTGTTTGGGATATTATACTGCTAAACATATTGAGAAATGGAGAATATATAATGGATGTTGAAAAGATAAAACAAGAATACTTGGAGATTTTTTATGATAATATAGAAAGAGACGGGGCTGAAGAGATTTTGAATTATCTCGAGAAGACGGACTTTTTCACTGCGCCAGCATCCTCAAGGTTTCATTCAAACTTTGCTGGAGGGCTTTGTTTGCACCATGTCAACGTTTACAAAAGATTTCTTTCCCTTGTGAAAAAAGAGTTTGGAGAAAATTGGGAGAAGATTGTTTCTGCGGAAAGTGTTGCAATAATCGCACTTTTGCATGACATTTGCAAGACAAACTTCTATGTTGTTGAGGCAAGAAATGTCAAAGTAGATGGGCAATGGGTGCAGAAGCCTTTCTACAAGGCGGATGATCCTCTTCCATATGGACATGGTGAGAAATCTGTCTATATGATTTCTGGCTTTATGAAACTGACGAGGGAAGAAGCAATGGCAATAAACTGGCATATGGGTGCTTTTGACCCAAGAGCAAAGGAAAGTCCATTTGTTTTGAGAAATGTTTTTGGGAAATTTCCTATAGCATTTTTGTTTCATGTGGCGGATTATATGGCAACTTATTTGGATGAGGAATGTGTCACAGATTAGAAAAAGTGCGTTTTTTCGTCTGAAAACTGCTTTTATTGCAAAATTTTGTCCAAAAGGGTATTGACAGTTTGAGCAATATGCGGTATAATATTCACAACAAAAAACACAGGAGGTGTGGAAATGAGATTAAAGGTTGTGTTTGGTGGCGTAGAGCAAACATTTGATGGGGTTGGTTCTGCGATTGGAGTGAAGAAACTTGAGAACCTTGTAAAGGCATTGAAGGAAGTTCCTGTTTATGATGAGTCAACAGGGGCAGGGGATAGATACGAGTTCTCAGGATATAGCCTTGTTTTTGTTAAGGATGAATTGTCAGGGAGGATTGCTCCTTTCATTATTAAGCCAGGTCGTACAAATCCACTTTTGGTGACAGATGTTACTATGGTTGGAGACGCCATTTCTTTTGAAACGAATCAAAAAGACGGCATCAGTGTTGATGTCAAGTTTGATGCTGCTGTTCAAACAATTGTAGAAAAAGCAAAAGAAAGATTTGACAAGGAATATGATACACCTGAAAAGAAAAAGGAATTGCAGTTGCTTTATTTGGCAAATACAAAAAATGGTGGAAATCCTGCAATAAATCCTTATGCAGATGAGTACCAATCACACATCAAGTTTGTCGTTCCTGTCAAAAAAGCTGATTCAACCGAAGCAACATTGGTTGTTGTAAGAGATGATAAGGATGTTGCACAGGTTTATTATGTGCCTTCAAAGGTTGGAAGAGAATCAACTCTTGTGGATGAAGCTGGGCTCGTCGCACTTGGTGCAGAACTTGTTCATGGCATTATTGAAAACACAACAGATGCAATGAAGGCAACAATCAAACTTGATTCAGGAGATATTGAAGTTTCTTCAACAGCTGTTTCTGGAAATAGTGTTATAAACGAACTTAATCAATTTGAAACTGCTTTGGGATCTGATCTTGTTCGCATTGCTAGCGAGACGGCACCAGTCTCAAAATTGATTTATGGCGGAATTAACGTTAAACATTTTGAGAAAGTTGGAAAAACAAAAACTCCTGTCGACGGATGTTTGCTTGTTGCTTCGCATGCTGAAAATGCCTCAAACGCAGCTCTTTACAGAGTGATTGGAAAGACTTATGAAGATTTTCAAGCAATTGGATTGTCATCACACGACGAACTTATGGCGCTTGTTAAGAGAAGTAACTACGGAACTGCAGAATTCACAGAGAACAAAACTGATGGCACAGCATCTGTAAACGGAAAGGATGTTTCTGGTGTCACTGTTACTGGTGCAGAAGGATACTACGCACTTACGAACAACGAAGGTCAAGTTATTGTCAGAACGGTTCCTCATCGTGAAACTTGGCTTGGGAAAGCCGTTAAGAATTATTGGGCTGTAAGACAACAAAAAGGATTGGTTATTACCGATCCTGCTATTACAGGAACTAGTCTTGTTAGAACAAAGTTGAATGAAATTTCGAATGGACCTGGTGCAACAAATGGTATCGGAACTGCTACAGAAATGTCAATTGGTCAAGTAAAAACAAAAGTTGCTGTAAAATGGGTTACTACTATTGTTGCTGTTACACTTGCGGCAACAATGATCGGTGTTACTGCTGATGCTGTCGCAAAAAGGAATGAATTGGATAAGTCTACTCCAACTGATGTTGCTGCTCAGACATATAACGCTGATGCAGAAAGAAATGCAAAGGCTCTTGCTTTGGCAAACTTGCAAGATGAAACAGATCAAGCAATCACATATGGGAAGCTTGCCGCAGAAGAAAATGCAAAAGACATTGGAGCTATTATTGGACAACAATTTGCTGATGGATCTTGGGATTCAAAGGTTGGAACTCTTCTTGATGCTGAATATGCACCATACACTCAACAAAATGGTTTGACTTACAATGTGGAATTGATGAATAATGATGGTAAAACATACAGAACTGAAGCAAGAACTCTTGAACAAAAAGATGTTGAAGACTACGGAAAGACCTATGTTTACAACGAAGAAGGGGCTGTTGGCTACTTTGGAAAATCTGGAGAACTTGCCGCTCAGAGTGCTCTTGACGCTGGTAAACAAAGTGTAAAGACTTCAGGAGGTCAAGTGGAAGTTATTGTGACATATGCTGATGGATCTGAGGAAGCAATGATAAAGAAATACGGTGAAGTTCTTACAAAAGCATATGTTGATGGATATGTATCTCACATCGAAATGCAACTTGAAAAAGGGAACATTGGAGCAAATGCAATTGCAGATGCAAGAGAATTCTTTATGACTGATGAAGGACAAGAAATTGTTGAAGCAATTGCTGGAGAAAATGCTGAAGTGCTTGCTGTGAAAGGTGGTGTTGCTTACTTCAGATCTGAAGACAAGAGTGTTGTTCATCGTGTTGAATTCGAGTTCAACATTGATGGTGTTGACGGAAACTATGTATTTGTTGCTGACAACAAACCTTTCTTCCGTGCATCTGATGCGTTTGAGAATGTTTTCCCAGGCAAAGATGCGTCTAAGTATGCGGACACTTATGTCGCATTGAACGCAAGAACTGAAAAAGGAAAAACAACAGCAGAGACAGAAACATTGACTATTGTTGCTGGTGGAGATGTGAAAGAAGAAAAAACTAGTGTTGTTACAGCATCTAGCGACAAGTTTGATGGTGATCTTGCAACTGTGTACGCTGTTAAAGGTGGAAACGCTTCTACTATCAAACCTGGATATACAGTTAATGCCCCTAAAACAGAAAAACCTGCTGAGACTTCAAAAACTGGAACTGCCACTCAAGGTTTGGGCGGTAAGTAAAACAAAATTAAACAGGTCAATATTTGACCTGTTTTTTTGTTTCATAAAAGTTTGTTGGTGGCGAAAGCGATGCTCAAATGGTAGTGACGCTGCCAAGGCATGTCTTAAGGATTCGTTTTTGATTTCGCGAAAATCAAATTATTTTTAACAAATCAGGGAATTTATCATAGCCACTATCAATATTAAAATGACCTGCCGTTTCTTTAATAATTACTTTTGCTTTAATATTTTTTGTGAACATATCAAGTAAGTAAAATGGAACATAAGGATCATTTTTTGAAATAAAACAGATTCTGTGTTTACATAACTTGTTGAAGTTATTTATTTCATCCAAGAAAAATGTTTTGTTGACAGCATCATATTCAGGGATATTAATAAAACCATTAAAACCACTTATAGAAACCAATTTATTAATTTTTAGGTTGTTCTTTTGTAAATATTTTACAATAAAAATAGGAGCGATACTTCTTCCTATAAATATTGTATCTTTATTTATTTTATCTTTATAGCCATCAAGGACTTTACTCCAAGATTCAAAACTTTGTTCATTAAGTCCGACTGGATAATCTAAATTATATACCTGATACCCCCCCCGTTATCATATAGTTGTTTTTGTAGCCAAGGCAACCAATGTTCTTTAGAATCCCCAAAACTCCCATGAACTATAAAATAATTTTTCATATCGCACTCCTTAATTTAATTTTTTGATTCTCTGATAATTCATTTTCTATTGTCGCTTAATCAAATTTTGATTTTTGATTTCTATTAAAATTTTGATTATTCTATCAAAAAATGAAAATCCCCGCATCTCCACACAATTCAGAAAAGACACCAATTTCTTATTCCTTTCAAAATTTTATGTCTACCTTTCCTTACGATCTGTATCCAGCACCCAAATCAATCAAACACTACTTCATACAGTATGCTTTCGCCTTTCTAAAAAAGACTTTTTATTGCATATATTTGGTGCAGAGGATGGGAGTTGAACCCACACAGTGTTGCCACCACAGGTACCTGAAACCTGCGCGTCTGCCATTCCGCCACCTCTGCTCAATCCATTATATTATATACATATGAGTTGAAATTGTCAAGAATTTGCTCTTTTCAATCTAAAACCTGGACAGAAATGATGTTTTTGAATTGGCGAGGAGAAAAAGCAAGGTTTTTTTCCTTTGAGCAAAGAGGAGTTTGTGATATAATATATTTTATGAGTGAAGATATAGTTGATATTTATGACATAAGTTATGAAGGAGCGGGAGTCGGCAGAATAAACAACCAGATTGTCTTTGTTCCTAAAACGCTCAAGAATGAGAAAGTAAGGGTGAAAGTCACCAAAAGATTGAGCAGTTTTTTGCTGGCAGATGTTGACGAAGTAATCTGTCCAAGTGAGCAGAGAATAGAGCCTAAATGCAAACATTTTGAGGTCTGTGGTGGCTGTGATTTTCAGCATTGTGGTGTTGAATCAGAGCGCGCAATCAAGATTGAGATAATCAAAAAAGAAATCTCAAAAGCGGGTTATCAAGGCGAGGTAGAATTTGAAGAAAGTGAGCGGCGTTTCGGTTATCGCAACAAGTTGAAGCTTGAATATGAGCAAGGGAAGCTTGGATTTTTCAAACCAAAATCAAGAGAGCTTTTTGAGGTTGAAAGATGTGAAATTGCGTCTGATCTTATGAACGATATCTTGCCAGATGTGAAGGAGTTTATTGCTGAAAACAGGCTTGTTGGCTTGAGATCGGTATATTTTAAGCAAGTAGGAGAAACGCTTGCAATTTGCTTTCTTTTCCCTAAAAATTCTGAAAAATTGGCGAAAAACATACAAAAACTTGACATTTTTGAGGGGTTTTCGGTGTTTTTTGCCTTTGGAGATGTGCTTGAAAGCAACTCAACAAAGATCTATAACGTCTATGGAAACAGCAAATTGATAAGGCAAATTGGTGATTTGCAGATGGCGGTGGATGTGTCATCGTTCAATCAAGTCAATGACGATGTCGCTGAAAAATTGTACAACTATATTGAAGGTTTTTGTGCGGGAAAGAGGGTTGTCAATGCATATTCAGGGCAAGGACTTCTCACATATCGACTTGCTCAAAAGGCAAAATTTGTGTATGGTGTGGAGTATCAGATTTCTGCGCATGAGAGTGCTGAAAGGCTTTGCAGCTTTTGCAGAGAATATAAAATTGAAAACATTTGTGGCAAAGTTGAGGACTGCTTGAAAAACATTTTGCTCAAGGATAGAATTGACTTGATTGTGCTTGATCCAGCGAGAGAAGGATGCGACAAACAAGTGATTGAAAGCATTGTTGGTGAGCGGCTTGAGCAGGTGATTTATGTGTCTTGCAACTTTGCAACTTTGGTGCGAGATTTGAAGATTTTGGGTGAGTTTTATTGTGTTAAAAGTGTGAAAATTTTCAATATGTTTCCTTGTTGTGTCAACATGGAAACGGTCGCTGTTTTAGAGAGAAAGGCCTAGATTTTGGTCTTTTTTCTTTTTGGTTTTATGTGCGAAATTTGTCGCATAAAATAATTAAAATCTTTTAACTATTTTTTATTGACCTTTTGGATGGTTTGTGTTATACTCTTTATAGAGTATATTAGGGTGGAAGTGTCCACTCTCTGTTGCAAACAAAAGTCGATTTGAGGAGAGCGATTGTGAGTCCTAAAAAGTTTAGAACAATCATTGGTGCATTGGCAGTTTTCATGGTTGCTTTGGTGACAGGAGTCGCTGTGGGGAAACTTTATGTTGACAGTATCCCTACCAATGTTGTCATGAATATGACAGAAGCAGAACTTAGGGACAGTGATGCTGATGTTTTGAAGTTGGTTAAGAAGTCTAAATCTTCTAAACCAGACTCTTTCTCCGCAATCGAACTTTATCAAATTGCCGAATACAACTTCAACCAAAAAGACGCTTTTTACAAGACAAGCGACGGAAAGGCTTATAATGCACTTGGTGCCCAGACTTTGCACAGCACAAAGACTTATCGAGATGGCGAGTTTGTTTGGGACAACATCAGTCCTGGTCTTGCCGACATTAAGACAAGAGTAAGATACACAGTTGGATCGGATTATGTTTATAGACACACAAATGGCAAGCCTGAGAACGGCAAGTTAGTGTGTGACTGGAACTCTAAGGGTGCCGAGTCTTACACAATCAAAGAGTATGAAAAGAAGTTTAATGCTGGACCATTGTCAAGCATCACATATGTAATCTCTTCAAAGACTTGCCCAAAAGATGCTGTGACAAAGGTGTCAAAGACAAGTGATGGAAATTATACTTTCAAAATCAAACTCAGTGGGACCTATTTGACAGCGGCTGCTGTGCATTATTCTTATGAAATTTTTTACACAAGTTGGGGGCAACTTTCAGGAGAAGCAAGAAGTAAAACAATTTTGCCCGCATGGGAAAAAATGGAGATGACAGTCGTTGTTGATGAAAACTTCGACTTTGTTTCAATCTCTTACGATGAAGATTATAAAGTGTACACATTTGCTGGTTGGCAAGGAGTCAACGATGTGTTTACTGAAAGATTCTACTTTGGTGCTGACGTGCCTGCTTTAGAGGAGGTTCTGTGATGGATAATCCTGTAAAGAAGAAAAGTTTGGTGCCAAGGATGTTTAGGGCGTTCACCGTCTACTTTTTCATCACCCTTGCTGTCTTCTTTGGTTATGTAGAACTCTTTGGTGGAGTGAAAACCATCATGGGATCTTTGCCAGACAGCGCACAAGGTGAAGTTGATATGTCTTTCTCAAACTTCGTTTCAAACATGATGTCGCTTCATAATATCTATGCTGAGGATGTAGAGTTGAAGTTTGAGGGCAGTGGAATGGCAATTTCGCTGAATGCAGACATTGCGGTGGATTTGGCAACAAGCAATGCGTCGGTTTCTGCAAAATTGGATGTTGATGGACATGTCTACAATATAGGCGTTGTTTATAAAGAACCAGAAGTTTTCTTTTCAATTGATGACAAGGTTTACAAATTTGCGACTGCCGAATTTGGTGGAGATTTGGATTTGGCTAGCCTTTCAAAAGTATTTATGGAAATTGCTGACATTTTGAATATTGATTTCAGCGGGCTTTCAAAGATTCAAGATATGCTTGGGATTGATTTTTCAAATTTCAGCATGGAGACTCTCATTGACAAACTTGACATTTCAACAAAGAAAACAAATGGTGAAGTGAAGATTTCAATCATTGCAATGAATGTCATTGAGGCGATAATCACTTGTGATGAAAACTGCTTTATGAAATCTGCAACTGTCAATGGAATCAACATTGGAGCAAACAAACTTTTGGTGAGGGTGCCAACTGTTGAGATGAACGGTGAAAACATCTCTGAGAAAATTGTTTCGCCAAGTGATGAAGGCATTGTTGACATGACAGCAATTAACGACTATGCTCTTTCTGCAAAAAATCTGTTTGCGAATGAGCTTGTAGAAGTTGAGATGTCTGTTGCCGTTGGTGGAAAGAATTACAGCGCAACACTCAACATTGACAACAAAGACGAGACAAAGGTAAAAATTTCAACTGAGGTTGAGGGACACCAGATTTCAGTTGTTTATGCTGACGAAACAGTTTATTTGAAAGTGGATGAATTCGGCGTTTCAATAACTATCAATGATTTGAAAACTTGGGCGAATAGAATTGTTGAGATTATTGAAAACAGAACATCAAAGAGCGTTTCAGAATTGGTTGAGGAACTTCTCAGCAAATACATTGATTTTGAGAACCAAGATTATGTGGAGAAGATTCAAGAATACATCAAAAACTTGCTCTCTAGTTCTGAAAACTTCAAGATTCTGCTTCCAAGCGAAAGCGAGATTTCAGAAGATGCTTTCGTTTTGACATGGGACAATGGTCTTGTTGTGGCACTTTCAAAAGACGGCGAAAATTTGTCAACTTTGAATGTGTGCTTTGAAGATGTTTCTGCAAATGTTGATTTCAAAGTTTCAAATGAAAGAGTTGAAGTTCCAACAGGTTGTGAAGACCTCAGTGCAGTGCTTGCAAAATTGGATAATCTTCTTGCTTATGTAGGAAATGGAATTTTTGAGTTTGACTTTGTTGCAAACTACAACGGTTTTGAGATTGCTGGCAAGTTTAAGTATGCTGATGGAGTTTTTGAAATTTCAGATGTGCTTGCTGCCGGAGAAATCGCAAATATAAGAATTGAAAATGGATCTGTTTACTTCTCTTACGGAAATATGAAACTCAAGTTTGTTGTCCCTGAAAGTGGAACAATTGAGAGTGCAAACTTCAAAGAGATGGTTTCAAAAGTCCTTTCTGATTCACTCGGTGTTGAGATTCAGTTTGGCGTGTTTGAAGAACTTTTGAATATGATTGCTTCTTATACGACTGAAGATTGGATTGCAAACTTGGCTGTTGGGGTGACAGGGAATCAAGATGATATCAATTTGTCAGTTTCAAACAAATCATCATTGTCAGAAATTTTGACTGCAAAATTGACTTTCAAAGATGACAAAATTGACAGCGCCATAGTTTCACTTTATGACATTTTGAATGCAGAAATCAAAGTAAATTATGTTGAACAGAGTACAATCAAACCTTTCAGCGCTGACGAGTACGAGGAGTATAGCGAAGATTTTGTTGCTGGCGCTCTTGACAGTTTGGAAGTTGTGCCAGATGTTTATGGATTCAGCAGTGACATCTCAATCAGATACAGCAAGACAACTTTCTATGGCGAAGTTGTTGCAATGGTTGCAAAAAATGAGATGGGTGAATTTGTCCCTGCAGTCGCACTTCATACAACATCGTTGGGGCTCAACATGTATGTCTATGTTGTTGGTCAAACATTGTATATTGACATCAACGGGCTTCAAATTTCTGCCGACTTGAAACAGTCAACTATTGAAGAAGTGCTTGCATTTGTTGAAAACAAATTTGGCATCGCACTTGCTGGTGAAGGTGCTGCACTTATGAAGACAGCAGATGCTTTCAGAGTCGTATTGCCAGCGATTGACAAAATCTATGCATCTTGGATAAATGAAATAGAAAATGGAATCCAAATCAAGATTGAAGATGGGCTTTGGTATGGAGCACAATCAAGATTTGAAGACATCGTTTTGCAAGCGTTTATTTCAAATTACAACAATATCATCATACCTACAAAACTTGTGATTGGTGCAAACATCTACGATCCAAACACTTTGGTATATGATGATTATAGTGACGCTTGGCTTTGTGACGGTATTGACGAAAATGGGAACAAGATTGTCCTTGAAGACGCTGCCACACAAGACCTCAATTTTGCAGTTTACTTCACAAATATGAGTGTTGGTGTCTTTGCTGAGAGCATTGACAGAGTGTTTGCTGTTGAAGACAAAAACTATCAAAACATCACAAAAGTTGAATCAAACCTCGGCGTGACAAACTTGATTGACTTCAATTCTTACGAGACGGTCTTGACCTTGGTAGAGACAATTTATGACTATGGAATGTCATTGCAATATCAAATTTCTCTTGACGGATCTGTTGTTGATGAAAACTCTCAATTGGGTCTTGGTGGAGATGTTGTTGTTTCGGTTGAAAATCTTGTCGAGGGGCAAACTCCAGCGCTTGATTTGTTTGGTGGAAAGAGTTTGAAAGTTCAGGGCAACCTTGACATAAACTCAAATGGAGTACAACATCTTGTTGACTTGCTTTACTCAAATGTCGATGAAGGATTCTATTTCACCTATACTCATGGAGACAACATCGCCAAGGGGAATAAGTTTAAGGCGAAGATTGAAAATGCAAATATGAGCGAGATTATCTCAATGATTGTCAAGTTTGCAAATCTTGGACTCAGCGACAGCATGAAAGAAGCATGGAACATTGATGATTGCACGACAGACTTCTCATATATTCAATCGCTTTTGGGTATTGGAAAAACAGAAATTGGTGACACCATTTCAAAAGCGGATGCAACGCTTAATTCTGTTGAGAGTTTCACAAAGATGTTGGGACTTATCAAACTTGACAAGATAATGGGCGAGGATGGACTTAATACAATTAGATTGTCAATTGAATTGAAATTGAGCGAAAATGGAAATCCTGCAACAGTTTCTCTTCTTTTGAAGGATGAACTGAATGAAGGCTCAATTGTTACAAAACTTAGACAAATTTCTGTTGAAGACCTCGTTTTGGGAGGCAAGATAATCAATCTGACAATTGATGTTCAAGACTTCAGTGATGAGAGTTTTGATTATGATACAAATGCAGAGCATATTGACTTCAGCGATGTTTCAAAGCTTATTGATACAATTGTCACGACTGTAAACACAAAGAATTTTACTTTCAATGGTGACATGTCAGTAAACCTTGGAGGTGTTGTTAAGATTGATATCAACCTTGATCTTTATATTTGCCTTGAGGAGATTGAAAATCCATACATCTTTGCTCAAATTGTGTTTGAGACAAATTCAATTGCAGGAATGGTGTTTAATGGATCATTTGATACAAGATTGGTAACTTATGAATTTGCGGACGGCTATTTGAACTTCCATAGGTTCTCAAAGAAACAAGAGACTCATGGTGGATTCCTTGGTATTGGTGGAACGAAATGGGATAAGGTGACAGAAGATTCTGTAAGCAGAAACACTTACCACAAGAGTGAACTTCTTTCAAATCTTACTCAAATCATCCTTGATTCTATGGGAATGAAGGAGACATTATTGGGAATAAATATCCCTAATATGATTGTCAATATTATCAAAAACATCAATGTAAATCCAACGCTTGAAGAAGCACTTGTTGGATTCCGCACAGACGAAAATTGTGAGAATACTGTGATTACGTTGAATGGTGCAAATCTTCTTGGAGAAGGGGCTGAAAACATTGATCTAAATCTTGGAGCTACAAAATACAAGGGATACACCTATGATGGCAATGGAAATGCTGTAGAAAAGGCTTACTCTTGCATTGACAGCATCACAGGACTTAAGATAAAGATGACTGGTGTCGATATCGCTCTCAATCTCTATTCAAAAAATGATGTTGATAGTTACACTACAACGGGGTATACGCTTAGGAATGCTTACGATGACAACAGCGGTGGCACTTGCGGTGGAAGAATGCTCTACACAAACAGATATTATCGCACACAATATATAAACACTGTCGGTGGACTTTACGCATAATGGAAAAATAAAAGAAGGCTGAGTATTCAGTCTTCTTTTTTGTTGTCATTTCAAGTTCACTAAGAAATGTTTGCTTGAAACTCTTCTTTGTATCTTTCGATTGTTTCATCATCAATCCTTGCAAAGAGTGGTTTTGGCAAATTTACTTTGTGTGTCTTTGCAATGTCAACTTTGCTTGCGTTTGCCCAGTTTTCTGCCATGTCAGGACGTCCAGCAAAGCCCAATTGCTCTGTCCAAATCTCTGCGGTTTTGTTTGGCATGATTGGGCTTGCAACGATTGCAAGTGCTTTTGCCATGTTGAGGCAGAGATAAAGAACTTTCTTTGCGCCATCGATGTCACCATTTTTGATAAGTGACCATGGAGCGGTCTTTTCAAGATATGTGTTTCCGATGCTTGCAAATCTCATAATCTCTTTGTATGCCGCGCGGAATTCTGTTTTTTCAAAGAGCTCTCCAATCTGAGTTGGGAGAGTGTAGATTGCTTCAATCATCTCTTTGTCGTTGTCATCAAGGTTGTCTTTGATGTCTTCAAAATCAATGCCAACAGCACCTTCAAAATTTTTGTTTATCATGTTGAGAGTGCGGTTGAAGAAGTTGCCGTATTTGCCGACAAGCTCTGCATTTGTGTTGAGTTTGAAACCTTCATAAGAGAAGTCGCTGTCCTTATTTTCAGGGAAAATAGACACCAAATATGCTCTCAGAGCGTCGATGTCAATGTCGCTGTGAAGGAGTGAGTTTCCAAAAATTCCAATCTTCTTTGATTTTGAGAATTTCTGTCCTTCAAAATTTAAGAAGTTGAATCCAACAACGTTGCTGGCGAGGTTATATTTTTTGCAAGCGAGATTCATGCTTGGGAAGAAAACTGCATGGAAATCGATGTTGTCTTTGCCGATGAAGTTGTAGATTTCGCAATCAGGATTTTGCCATCTATCTTTCACCATCTCGTCGCCACCGAGTTCTTTTGTGATTGAGATATATCCAATTGGTGCATCAAACCAAACATAGAAAACCTTGTCTTCAAAGCCCTCGAGAGGCACTTTGATTCCCCATGGGATGTCTCTTGTGATGCAACGAGGTTTCAAGCCTTCCTTAAACCACTTGTTTGTCATTGAGTAAACATGTGGGCGCCAGACGTCTTTCTTGCTTTCAACCCATTTTTGAAGTTGTGGTTGAATCTTGTCAAGGCAGATATAGATGTGTTTTGTTGATTTCTTCACGGCGTCTTTGCCACAGAAAGAGCACTTTGGATTTTTGAGCATATCAAGTTCGTAAGTCATTCCACACTTGTCGCATTGATCGCCATATGCTTTGTCATAACCGCAGTATGGACAAACACCATAGACAAATCTGTCAGCAAGCGCGATGTGGTCGTGCTCGCAGAAAAGCATGTTGCTCTCTTGTGCTTCAGTGAAGCCATTTTTGTAAATCTCATTGAAAAAGTCTGTTGTGATTTCTTTGTGAACTTGTGTGTTTGTGCCGCTGAAGATATCAAAGTCAATTGACAGTTTTTTTGCAATTTCTTTCATCTTGCCATTCATCTTTGCAATGTAAGCAGATGGCTCCATCCCTGCCTCTTTTGCAGAGATATAGCTTGTTGTGCCGTGGTCGTCAGTTCCGCTGACATAAACAACATCATTGCCCTTTGTTTTGTGATATCTTGTAAATACATCGCCAGGAAGCCAACATCCAACCACGTGTCCAAGATGTGGAAGTCCGTTGACATACAACAGTGCAGATGTAACTAAAATTTTCTTCTTTTCCATTGTCTTATCCTTACTTTATTTTTTGATTAGGTGTTTTTTGTTTAATTCCTATTAGAAAGCGTCAAAGACGCCATTCGGTCACTTTTGATTGTCTCGACAATATCAGAAAGCAACATGGTTGCTTGCTCTCCAGTTGTCATGTTTTTCAAAGTAAACATATTTGTATTCACTTCATTTTCACCAACGATGATGACAAACTTGACTTGTCTGCGGTTTGCTTCTTTCATCTTTGATTTGAAAGATTTGTTTTCATAGAAGCAATCTGCTTTGACTCCACTTTGTCTAAGCTGTTCGACAACACGCATGCTTGGCAGGAGAGTGTCGTCAAAGTTGATGACTGCGCACTCAATCTCGTTTGTTTGGAAGAGGTCAAAATAGTTTTCTTGCATGAGGAGGTTGAAGAGGCGAGTTATGCCAACGCTCATTCCAACTCCAGGCATCTTGTCTTTTGAGAAATAACCGCACAAGTTTTCAAATCTTCCGCCACCACCAAGTGCGCCGAGTTCTCTTTTTCCAGTGAGGAAGCTTTCAAAGACTGTTCCAGTGTAATAGTTGTGTCCACGGATGATTGCAAGGTTGTATATTATCTTTTTTCCGCCCATAGCAGAAAGGAGGTTGTCGATTTGCTCGAGTTCTGCAAGACCAGACAAAAACAATTCATTTTTTGAAATCTTTTTCAATTTCTCGCTGACTTCTTTGATATTGCCAGAAGTTTTGATGATTGATACTATTGTTTCTCTTTGATTTTTGTCAAGCCCAATTTCTTCAAGTTGATGCAAAATCTCTTCCATCGGAAGTTTTTCAATTTTATCCAAAACGATGAGAATGTCAATTGTTTTGTCGGTTTTGTTTATTTCTTCGATATAACCGCTCAAAATTTTTCTGTTTGAAACCTCAATTGTGACATCAAGGTCAAGGGCATTGTAGCATTTTTCAAACAATCTTACGCATTCTGCGTCCGCTACGACTGAGAGTTCTCCATCGCCGATGATGTCGGCATCACATTGATAAAACTCTCTAAAACGACCTTTTTGAGGTCTTTCACCACGATAAACCTTTCCGATTTGGTATCTTTTGAAAGGGAAGTTCAACTCGTTTTTGTGCATTGCAACAAATCTTGCAAGTGGGACAGTGAGGTCATATCTCATACACATATCGGTTGAGCCTTTTGTGAAACGATATATTTCTTTGTCAGTGTCCCCACCGCTTTTTGCAAGAAGAGTTTCGCTATATTCCAAAACAGGGGTATCAAGTGGCAAAAAACTGTTCTCAACAAACACTTTTTCGATTTTTTCAAGAAGGCTTGAAAAAAGCATTTGTTCTTTTGGCATAAGTTCCCAAAACCCTTGAAGTTTTTTTGGAGTAATAAGTTTATTATCAGTCATTGGTTCTCCTTATTTAATGTATAATTTTAGCCTAATCTATCTACAAAGTCAAACAAAAAAGTCAAAAGAATGACACATATTTATGCACATAACCTCTCCACTTATCCACAAATTTATAAATATACATTTGTGGTTATGAATATTCAACCATTAGAAATCGGGGCAAATTGGGGATAAAATGGGCAAGTTATCCACATTTCCACATTTTTGTGGATAAACTATGGGCAAAATTGGCGTTTTTGATAGGTTTTGATGTTGATAACTTTTGGATTGTCCAATTTGTTGGAAAATGAATTTTTTTATTTCTTGCATAAAGTTGAATGTTTTTGCATTCTTAAACATTTTGAATGAATAATTATTGCGTCAAAATGAATTTATATTCATGAAACTTTTTTTCAAATTATTTTGCTTGAACGGGTTTCTTGAGCAAAAATTTGCTTGGTTCTCCGTCACTTACGAAATATAAGTTGTGAAGGGCTCTTGTGCATGCCACAAAGAGCAGATTTTTGTCAAGTTCGTTTTGATAAGTCTTGCTGTTTGCAAATGGAATGATTACGCAGTCAAACTCAACTCCCTTTGCCTGTGCTGGGGTGGTGATGACATATTTTGAATTTGTCACTGAGGTGTCATTGTCAAGCAGTTTGAACTTTTTGATAACTCCGCTTTGCTTTTGGAGTTCTCTGATTTGCTCTTTTGTCTTGCAAATTATTGCAATCGTCTGATCTTTGCCCTTTGGTGATGCTTTTCGCTCTTCGATGATTTCTTCAAGTTTGGTTGCACAAAACTTTGTTTTGACAAATCCTACCTCATCTCCATTTCTGTTTACATTGTCAGCAATGTGTTTGCCAAGAATCTTTTGAGAGAACATGGAGATTTGCATTGTGCTTCGGTATGACTTGGTCAGATGTCTTATGGTTGATTTAGTCAGACTTGCAAGGTTGTCAAGGTAGACCGGGGTGAGAGTTCGGTCAATGCTTTGATAGATGTCTCCAAGATAGAGTTTTGCGCAGTTCCAAATCTTTTCAAACAGATAGAAGTGGCATGGGGTGTAATCCTGCATTTCATCAACAATGACATATTTTGCCTCATATGTGTTTTTGAGTGAAAAGAGGTTTTCTTTTATGAGAAGGATTGGGGCGATGTCATATGCACCAATTGTCTCAATCTCATCAAGCCCATTGTTTCTGAGAAACAGGTTGTATATTTTTACAAGGTCTGTCGTCACAAACTTGTCATAGAGAAGTTTCTTGGCACGCTTTAGCAAATCGTCTTTTGCGTCTGCTGGCACTTTGAATTTCTCAACAATGCTCTCTGCAATGACATCAATCCTTTTGTGGATTGAAATTGATTTGAGTTTGTTGAAGAAGATTTCTTTCATTTCATCGCTGTTGATGACAACTTCACCAAATACCATTGAGGTTGGGACAAACAAGTTGCAGATGTCATCTTTCAAGAAATTTCGCAAATCTGTCAAAAATTCAAAGCTTGACTTGATTGCGATGTTTTCAAAGTCTTTTTGGTTTTGGTTTGAAATTACTCTGTCAAGCATTGCTTCACGAGATTCAAAAGATTGTTCCAAAAGACGTTTTGCCATTTCAGAGAAAGTGGTTGTAAATGACTTATCTTCGCCAAGTGCTGGCAAAACATCATTTATGTAGTCTGCAAAAAGCTCGGAAGGGGACAAAATCAAGATGTCCTCACTCTTGAGGCTGTTGCGGTACTTATAAAGAAGGTAGGACACTCTGTGCATGGCAATTGAAGTCTTTCCAGATCCGGCAACGCCTTGCACGATTGTGTTTTTGAAGTCCTCATCACGGATGAGAACATTTTGTTCTTTTTGAATGGTCGATACGATGTCGTGCATCTTTGATGTGGAGTTTTGGGATAGTTGTTCCATAAGAATGTCGTCATCAATGACCATGTTGCTGTCAAAGTAATATTTGAGGTTGCTGTCCTCAATTTTGAATTGACGTTTGAGGCTGACCTCTCCCTTGATTTCTCCGTCAGGGCAAGTGTAAGAGGTCTTTCCGATTTTGTCGTCATAATAGAGGGAGCAGACGTCAGCACGCCAGTCATAAACGAGGTTTTGTTTGTTTTCGTTTTGAATGAGTCCGAGTCCGATATAGAATTGAGACTTTTCGCTTTCATCGTTTGCTTTGAAATCAAATCTTCCAAAGTAAGGATTTTTCTTTTGTTTTGTCAGTCTTGAGATGTCTTTTTTCAAAGTTGCGTTTTGCATTTCGCAGTTTTCGATGGAAAGATTGATGTTGGCAAATTCATCTTCACCAACAATTTCTTTTCCGTTTCCGTGACGAATGTCATAATAGTTGTCTGCAAAATAGTGCTTGAAAGAAGCAATGCTTTCTTCATTCTGCTTGATTTTTTTGGAGTTTCTTGTTTTCAATCTGTCGATTTCTTTCAAGGTGTTGTCCAAATAAACCTTTTCAAGTTCTAAAGTCTTATTTTCCATTTCTTCTCCTCTTAAGAAAAAGGGGTAAACTGCAAAGAAGAAGATTCATAACAAATCTTCTTCCGCGTTTTTATTCGTTTGTTTCTTCGGTTGAAGAGTTTTCTGTTTCTTCTGAAGGAGGGGTTGTCTCATCTTCCTCTTCTTTTTCAGTGATTGCAACGCCAGTGATTTTTGCTGCTTTCTTGAGTTTCATAACTCTCACACCTTGGCTCACTCTTGAGAATGTGCTGATGTCTGAAACTGGAGTCCTGATGATGATTCCGCTGTCTGCAATCATCAAAAGGTCGCAGTCTTCTTCGATTTGTTTGAGCGCAACAAGTTTGCCTGTCTTTTCGTTGAAGATACCTGCTTTGACACCAGAGCCACCACGTTGTTGAAGTCTGAATTCGTCCTCTGGAGTGAGTTTGCCATAGCCATTTTCAGAAATTGTCAGCATGCTTGAGTTTTTGTGAACGATTGCCATATCAACAACATAGTCGTCACTTGAGAGTTTGATGCTTCTCACGCCTTGGCTGTCTCTTCCTACGGCACGAACATCTGTTTCGTTGAATCTGATGCACTTTCCATCATGGGTTGCAATCAAGATATCATCTCTGCCGTTTGTGATGTCAACACCTATAAGTTCGTCTCCTTCGACAAGTTTGATTGCAATCTTGCCGACTTTGCGGATGTTGTCATATTCTGAAAGGACTGTCTTTTTGATGAGCCCTGTCTTTGTTGCCATGATAAGGTTGAAGTCTTTTGACTCTCTTCCTTCTTCTGCTCTGATTGGTATGATTGTGTTGACTTTTTCACCAGATGAGAGTTGAAGGAGGTTGATGGCTGCTCTTCCCTTTGCTTGTCTTTGTGCTTCTGGAATTTCATAAGCCTTTGCAATGTAAACTTTGCCAAGGTTTGTGAAGAAGAGCAAACTGTCGTGACTTGATGTGATAAACATCTTTTCAACAAAATCTGCATCTTTGGTCTTGTGGGCAGTTATGCCGACTCCGCCACGATGTTGTGCTTTGTATTCGTCAACTGACATACGCTTGATATATCCCAAGTGAGTCATTGAGATAATGACATTTTCTCTTGGAATAAGGTCTTCAACATCAATTCCGCCCATTTCCAAACTGATTTCAGTCTTACGAGCGTCGCCAAATTGATTTTTGACTTCTTCCAAATCATCTCTGACGATTTGAGCAACTCTTTCTGGTTTCGCCAAGATGTCTTTGAAGTCTGCGATTGCAGCGTCCAAAGCGGCGAGTTCTTCTTTGAGTTTTTCAACTTCCAAGCTTGTAAGTTTTGCAAGTCTCATGTCGAGGATTGCATTCGCTTGGATTTCGTCAAGTTCGAAGTTTCCAGTGAGGTTTGTAAGAGCGTCTTGTCTGTCTTTTGAAGTTTTGATAATTTTGATAACTTCATCGATGCTTGCAAGTGCTGTGACCAAACCTTTGACAATATGCTCTCTTTCTTCTGCTTTTCTGAGGTCATATTCAGTCTTTCTTGTCACAACATCTTTTTGATGCTCAAGATAATAATAGAGCATTTCTTTGAGGTTGAGCACCTTAGGCTCGCCATTTACAAGGGCGAGCATGATGATGCCTGAATTTTGTTGAAGCATTGTGTGTTTATAGAGTGAGTTGAGCACAACTTGTGCGTTTGCGTCTTTCTTGACGTCAACAACAACGCGCAAGCCTTCTCTATCACTTTCTTCCTTGAGGTCTGATATGCCTTCAAGTTTTTTGTTTTTAACGAGGTCTGCAATCTGAGTGATGAAACGAGCTTTGTTGACTTGATAAGGAAGTTCTGTGATGATAATTCTCTCTCTTCCACTTGAAGTCTCTTCAATCTCTGCTTTACCACGAACCAAAACTCCGCCACGACCAGTTTTGTAAGCGTGTTTGATTGCGGTGCGTCCCATGATGATTCCACCTGTTGGATAGTCAGGGGCAGGGATGATTTTGATGAGTTCGTCGATGTCGATGTCTGGGTTGTCGATAAGTGCTTGCACACCATTGATGACTTCAGTCAAGTTGTGTGGAGGGATGTTTGTTGCCATACCAACGGCAATACCGTCCGCACCATTCACCAAGAGGTTTGGAAATCTTGAAGGAAGCACAGATGGTTGCATCAAAGTGTCGTCAAAGTTTGGATAGAAATCCACAGTCTCTTTGTCGATATCGTCAAGCATGAGTGCGGCAATCTTTGAAAGTCTTGCTTCAGTATAACGCTGAGCTGCTGGTGGGTCTCCATCGACAGAACCAAAGTTTCCGTGTCCGTCAACAAGAGGATATCTGATTGAGAAATCTTGTGCAAGACGAACAAGGGCGTCATATACCGAACTGTCTCCGTGTGGGTGATACTTACCCATAACTTCACCGACAATTCTGGCAGACTTTTTGTGTGGTTTGTCAAAGAAGTTGTTAAGCTCTCCCATAGAGTACAAAATACGTCTATGGACAGGCTTGAGACCATCCCTAACATCAGGAATCGCACGGCTTACATTGACAGCCATAGCGTAGGCGATAAATGACTTTTTAAGTTCGCCAACGACTTCAATTGGTTTGATGGTCTCTTTTGCCAAGAGTTCCTTCAAATTCATTTTGCTTTCTTCATCTTTCTTACTCATAATTTTCCCCGTTTAATTTTTTTCTGTTAATTCGGTATTTTTCTTTGCTGCGCGTTTTAAGGAGCGGTCCCTTTTCATATTTTTGATTTTTTCAATTTCGGACTGACCAAACATATATGCAAGTTCTTCGCAACAGAACATCACATCTGCAATTTCTTCTTGCAAGTTTGATTTGACTTTTTCAAATTCTTCTTTGTCGCAGGAATTGTGTTTTCTTTTGTATTTACATATTGCTTGCAACAATTCTCCCATTTCTTCAATGGCAAATTGAAGTTGTATTTCTTCTCCAAAAGTGTCCAAAAGGATTTTGTATGGATTATCTTTCTTCATAATAGACCTCTAGACATCAAGCTCTTTCACGAGAGTTGCATTTTCTTCTATGAATTTTCTACGCAAGTCTGGATCTTCACCCATAAGTTCGCTAAACAATCTGTCCGCCTCAATGGCATCTTCCATTGTGATTTGCAAGAGGATTCTGTTTGCTGGGTTCATGGTTGTTTCCCAAAGTTGGTCTGGGTTCATTTCACCAAGACCTTTGTATCTTTGAAGGGTGATGCCCTTCCTTCCATTTTCATCAAACCATTTGTTGAGGTCTTCGTCTGTGTAGAAGTACAACTCTTCTTTTCCCTTTGTCACTTTGTAAAGTGGTGGTTGTGCCGCATACACGTGTCCGTTTTCAATGAGTGGACGCATGAAGCGGAAGAAGAATGTCAAAAGAAGTATTCTGATGTGAGAGCCGTCAACGTCGGCATCGGACATACAAATGATTTTGTTGTATCTGAGTTTGCTTTCATCAAAGTCGTTTCCAGTGCCTGCTCCAAATGCGGTGATCATTGCGCGAATTTCAGCGTTTTCCAAAATACGATTGAGTCTTGCTTTTTCAACATTCAAAATCTTTCCTCTAAGAGGCAAAATCGCTTGAAATCTTCTGTCTCTGCCTTGTTTTGCAGAACCACCAGCGGAATCTCCTTCGACGATGTAGATTTCGCAAAGGCTGCTGTCCTTCTCTGAGCAGTCAGCAAGTTTTCCTGGGAGGGTGGATGTTTCAAGCACACCTTTTCTTCTGGTATTTTCTCTTGCAAGTCTTGCAGCGTCTCTTGCACGTTGAGCGGTCACACTCTTCATGATGAGTTCTCTTGCTTCATTTGGATGTTCTTCCAAATAGTCTCCAAATGCTTCTTGCATTGCTTTGTAAACAATCGTCCTCATTTCGCTGTTGCCAAGCTTTGTCTTTGTCTGACCTTCAAATTGAGGTTCGCGAAGTTTTACAGAAATGACAGCAGTGATACCTTCTCTGCAATCCTCACCAGAGAGTTTTTCGTTTTCTTTGATAATCTTGTTTTTGACTGCATAGTCATTGATGACTTTTGTCAAAGCGTTTTTGAAACCGTCAAGGTGAGAACCGCCTTCTTCGGTGTTGATGTTGTTTGCATATGTGTTGATGATTTCGTTGTAGCTGTCGTTGTATTGGAAGCAAACTTCCACTTCATTTACGACATCACCTTTTTCATTGTGATTGAACTTGTTGAAATAAACTGGATAAGACAAGAGAGTTTGTTTGTTTTGGTTGAGATAGTTTACAAATTCAACAATCCCACCTTTGAATTCAAACACTTCACGCTTTTCTTGTCCTTCACGCTTGTCTTCAAGGGCGATGACAAGACCTTTGTTGAGGAATGCGATTTCACGGAAGCGGTTTTTGAGGTTGTCATAACTAAACACTGTTGTCTCAAAAATTTCTGGGTCTGGGTAGAAGGTTACGGTTGTGCCAGTCTTGTCAGCGTTTCCGATGACTTTGAGTGGAGCAAGACTTCTTCCGCGAGAGAACTCGATGAAGTGGTGCTTTCCAGCTTGGTAAACATCAACCGTGAGTTTTGTTGAAAGGGCGTTTACGCAGGATACGCCGACACCATGAAGACCTCCGGAAATCTTGTATCCTTCACCACCAAACTTTCCGCCGGCATGGAGTTTTGTCAAAACGACTTCAACAGCACTCTTGCCTTCTTTGGCAATGATTCCAGTTGGAATACCACGACCATTGTCGACAACAGAACATGAGCCATCAGCGTTGATGATTACATCAATCTGTGTACAATATCCAGCGAGTGCCTCGTCGATAGAGTTGTCTACAACTTCTTGCACAAGATGATGAAGGCCGTGAGAATCTGTCGAGCCGATATACATACCAGGACGCTTTCTTACAGGTTCGAGTCCTTCCAAAACTTGGATTTCGCTTGCGTCATATTTCACGCTTTTTGAGAGTTTCTCTGTCTCTTCGCTTTCGATTTTGGCGTTTTCAACGCCTTCTTCAAACTTTTCCATACGAGTTTATTCCCTTTATATATATAAATATACTATAATATATCATATATAAGAGAAAAAATCAATTTATTTAAGCAAAATTTGCCTCTATTTTGTCAAAAATATTGTTTGACGCTTAGTTTGTTGGAGATATGGCTTTCTGCCGTTATAGGGGCAAAAATAAGGTGAAAAGGCGGGTTGTGCACGTTCTATTTTGATAAAATTGAATAAATTTAGAATAATCTCTTGACAATTGGCATTTAATTCTCTATAATATGGACATTGACGCGAGGTAGAGCAGCTCGGAAGCTCGCCGGGCTCATAACCCGGAGGTCACAGGTTCAAATCCTGTCCTCGCAACCAAATTTGAGAGGACTGCAGAGGCGGTTCTTTTTTATTGCATTCGGGTTATACAAAGTATAAATTGGGGTCACAGGTTCAAATTCTATCCTCACAATCAGATTGGATCTAAGTTGAATTATATTTTATGTAAAAATCTTTAATTCTTAAAATGATATGTTATAATGGGCTTATTGGGAGATAAACATGGAAATATTGAAAAGAATAAATGGCGGAAGAATTGATTTGATTTTTGAAGAATTTGTACCAGCAAATCCTGACAAAAAATTTGTTGACTGTGTTGGATATGATATAGTTTTACATTCCACCAAAGATAAAATAGGTCACTGCAGTGCTAAACTAGGATTTAACGATGTAATTTTCTATATTGGCAATATAGGATACAATATTAATGAAGATTATAGAGGGAATGGTTATGCTGGTGAAGCAGTTGCACTTTTACTTGAAGTTTTTAAGAAAAATGAATTTAAAAAAGTTTATATTACAAATGTTCCAGAAAATAATGCTTCAAGAAGAGTTTGTGAGAAACTTGGGGCGAAATTTTTAGGGACTTTTGAAATCCCTAAAGATAATATTAGAAGAGAAGAGTTTGGCGAAAAATTTATGAACATTTTTACAATAGATATTTCCTAATTATTCAATTTGCATTGCATCTACTCAACCAAATGAAAAACTTTCTACAAGATTATACAATCTTAGATCCGCTTTAGACGCAGTATCTTAGGAGCGAGATAAAAAAAGGATTGCGATACTTGCAGTCCTTTTTGTTTTTAAAGTTTTATAACAGAATAGATAAGATGAAAAATATTGTGCTGGCATAGTAGATCGGCGTCAGATAGTTTTTGGTAAACTTTGTTTGAAGTCCCGCATAGACACCGAAAAGCAGACAGCCGAGAGCAAACATGATGTTTGTTGTAGAGAATGAGTATAAGAATGAAAGAACAATGTTTGACACCATAAGTCCGATTGAAATGAAGATGAGAAGATTGAATATGATATCAAATGGATTTTTGATTTTTCCAAGTGCAAGAAGGACAAAGACGACCGCTCCACCAATTAGGAGTCCAATGATTGCACCAAAGAATGTTTCCTTTCCAATGTAAAGGGTTGCAATGCTGAGACAAACTGCAGAGAGAAATATTCCAATGCCACAGAGAAGGTTGCTTTTGCAATCAGACAGGGAGTTCTTCTTTTTTTTGTTTATTGTTGTGTTGTCTTGGATTTCAGATGGTTGCTCTTGTTCATAAGTTTCTTTAATCGCTTCATTTTCAGAAGGAAGTGATGGTTCCTCTTTTTCCAAAATTTGTTTCAAGTCAAATGATGCCAAAAACATTGGCAAAGCACTCAGAATAACTAAAATTGAAAAACCAGAGAAATCATCCTTGTAGTTTGCAACGATAAAGCCAAGGATGACGATTGCAATCAGGGTCAGGGTTTTCAGCAAAAAAGTGAGGCCGTTGTTTTTTCTCATCAAAGAGACTCCAACTGCCAACAAAACCACTGCAACCGACATACAAATCATTGCAATCTTAAGCATAAGTTTATTATAAACAAAAATAGAAAAATTGTCCAACAAAAAAAGAGATGTTTTTGGCATCTCTTCTTGTGATTATTTTTGAGGTTTGAAACCATCTTTGAGAGAAATTGTGCTGTTGAAGATAAAGTTGCCGTCAGTGCTATCCTTATCAACACAATAATATCCCTTTCTCATAAACTGAAATTTGTCTTCAGCCTTTGCACTCTTCAAGAAGTTTTCTGCAATTGCAGTTTTCTCGATCATTGAGTCTGGCTCAAGCAATTCTTCAATTGTCACACCTTCAGCAAGCGCTTTTGAAGGGGACTTGTATTCTGCTTTTACAAGATTCTTAAATTCTCTTATTGTGATGTTGAAACAATTGTCTGCAGAGACAAAGTGGATTGTTCCTTTACACTTGATTCCAGAAGTGTCATTCCCGCTCTTTGTGTTTGGAATATATTCGCATTCCAAGTGGTCGATTCCACCATTTTTATCATACACGACTTTGTTGCATTTGATGATATAAGCACCCTTAAGTCTCACGATTCCGCCTTCAACAAGACGATTGTATTTTGGAGGTGGGTTGTCACTGAAATCTTCTCTCTCAATATAGATTGTGTTTGAGAAGGTTGCTTTGTGAGAGCCAGCATTTTCGTCATTTGGATTGTTGTCGATGATGACTTCTTCGCTTCCTTCATAGTTTGTGATGATCACTTTGAGAGGATCAAGCACAACCATTGCACGGGTTGCGATTTTGTTTAAGTCTTCTCTGACATAATATTCAAGGGCAGAGTAAGGCACGGTCACTTCAATTGTGCTTCCCCAACCAACAGATTTTACGAAATCTTTGACAGCTTTTGCAGTGTAGCCTCTTCTTCTTATGCCGACAAGCGTTGGAAATCTTGGGTCGTCCCAACCATTGACATATCCACCTTTGACAAGCTGTTTGAGATATCTTTTTCCAGTCAAAACATTTTCAAGCACAACGCGAGAGAACTCTCTTTGCTTTGGAGCATATTTTTTGCCCCAACCATGCTCAACAAACCATTCATACACAACTCTGTGGTCTTGGAAACCTTTGTCGCACAAACTGTAAGTTGTGCCTTCAAGGCAGTCTTCCATTGGGTGCACGAAATCATATTGTGGCCAAATGCACCACTTGTCGCCAACACGATAGTGATGTTGTCTTGCGATTTTGTACATAACGGGGTCACGCATATTGATGTTTGGGTGAGCCATGTCAATCTTTGCACGCAGAGTCTTGCTTCCATCTGGATATTTCCCGTCACGCATCTCTCTGAAAAGTTTCAAGTTTTCTTCTGGAGTGCGGTTTCGGTATGGGCTTTCTTTTCCTGGCTCAGTGAGTGTTCCACGATTTGCACTCACTTCTTCTGCAGAAAGTTCGCAGACATAGGCGTCCCCATTTTGAATCATCTTTTCAGCGATTTGGTAAATCTCGTCAAAGTATGCCTCGCTTGCATAGACAAATTTCTCAGGTTTGAAGCCAAGCCACTCAAGGTCTGCCATATAACTGTCAGCAAATTCACCTTCCTCTTTGACTGGGTTTGAGTCGTCCATTCTGAGCACTGTTTTTCCACCAAATTTTTGTGCAGTTTCAAAATTGATTGTCCAAGCCTTTGCGTGACCGATATACCAATAACCGCTTGGCTCTGGTGGACAACGTGTGATGACTTCTTTTGTCCTGCCAGCCTTGATGTCGGCAATGATTTCTTCTTCAAGTTCGTTTTCAGGGATGATGGCGTCAACATCAGTCCCATTTTCCATCAAAAACATAAAATTCTCCTATATGCTTCTATTTTACTTAATTGTAGGGGACAAAGTCAACTTTTAAGTGTGACTTTCAAAAGTTTTGAGAAGGGTTACTTGACTTTTGCACGATAATGATTATAATAGGGGTAGAAAACCTTGTTGGAATTTTAGGAGGGGATTTATGAAAAAGAAATTGTTTGGAGTTTTGATGGGGGTTGCTTTCCTGATTTGTGGATGTGTTTCTTTGACAGCATGTGGAAAAGAAAAAAATCCAGAACTTGAAATCATGACAAGCGAGAATGGTTTGGTTGAGATTTTGGCTGAATCAAACGACATGAAATGTTTGAAACCTGTCGCAAATGATGGATATTATTTCTTGAAATGGAATGTCTATGAAGATGGAAAATTCCGTAATGAATATTTTGAAGGCATAAATTGGATGGAAAACAAGTCCAGTTCTGCAAAAAAATCATATAAAATTGAAGCAGTTTTCACAGACAATGCAGATGAGTTCTATTTTCTTCCAGATGATCTCTTCCAAATTGATGGTGCAAATGATTTGAATCTTGAAATTGAGTATTTGCCTTATGTTGCAAAAGAAAGACCATCAGATACGTATTATCATTGGAGTTTTGAAGAATATGACCACCACTATTACACCCCAAGTTTTTCATATTTCATCAAACCAAACGAAAGTTTGGCACTTGAAAGCATTTCTGAATTTCACTCAGAGGATTCAGGCAGTTTTGGTGGAAATTCTATAGATAGATTACAGTGGATTACCCCTCTTTCGACTTACTATTGTGACAGCATTTCGTATTTCTTCAGTGACCCTCCAGTATTAAACAATGCATTGCAAAACATCTATATCGATGTTGTTGACTTGAGAGAACGACCATTGGTTTCAGTGAAGGTTGTTGTTGAGGGAGAAGCTAAAGAAAGACTTGTTGACTACATTTGTTGTGAAATGGGAGAGACGGTGGACATTACTCTTTCAGATAAGATGTATTATAATTTAGGAAATCAAGTTCATGGGTATTACTTTAAGGAATGGAGAGATGAGAATGGCAATTTTATCTCAAATAAAAAATATCTGACCACCACAGTATCTGAAAATCAAACTTATACCGCAATTATGAAAAAACCAGATTATGTTTTTGAGAAGGATAATGTGACATTCTATTTTTCTGAAAACGCTGATCACACTTTAACATTGGAAAGTTTTGAACAAATGAATGCGACGACAATCGAGATTCCAACTGAAGTTGAGGGTAAGATTGTGACGGGGGTTGCGGATTGTTTTATAAAACTTAGAATGGGTTGTACTATTATTATTCCTGAAACAGTTGTAAATTTGGGAGAAAGAGCCTTTATGTTTGGAAGAAATAATGGTACTAATGATTGTCCAAATGTAATTTTGTATGGTGACAGAGACATCAATTTAGATATATTCTATGGGATTTTAGGAAAAGAAAAATCTTGCTCTTTTATAAAATTGACAGAAACAACTCTTGAAAATATGATAAGAAATGAGGTCTTAAAACTTGTCAAAGATGCATCGGTTGAAATTGATTTTGTTGAAGATTATTCGAGCGGAGACCTTTTCCCAGTTTATGAAAATGGAAAATTTACAATTCCAAAATTTGAACTTGTTGGAAATGCACTATACAGAAAGATGTACACATCAAATTTCTTCAACGCTTTGGCACAACAAATCAGAATGTTCTATCAAGATGTTGCTCTTGGAAATATTGATGGTTTGACAACAGAGAATCTGGTTGTCCCAGTCACACAAGAGCAAATTGATGCTTGGACGACAGAAGAAGGCAGAAAGACTGATGCAAAAGAATTTGCAAAGAAACTTCTTGGATTTGCTTGTCTTTCATCAAGAGGGGATTCATGGAATGCTTTTGTCTAGGCACTAAAAAAGAAAAACACCGAATTATTTCGGTGTTTTTTATGCAATGTTGTTGTCTAGCTTTGAGCGGAGTTTGGTTTTTATTCTGCTCAGGCTGTTGTCAATGCTCTTGCTTGTGACATTGAGTGCAGTCGAAATCTCTTTGTATGAATATCCTTGAAGATAAAGTTTCAAGACCTTAAACTCCAAAGGGGATAGGTGAGATTTGATTTTTTCATTGAGGTTTTTGAAATTCTCTTTGTTGATGATTTTTTCTTCTGGGGTGCTTTCCAAAACCAAAGCAATTGGCAAGAAGTCAAGGTTTTCGCTCGTCCCATTTTCTGTGAAACTCTGGAAAGATACTGCAGATGATAGGGGCTTGTTTTTGTTGGTGTTTGCATGCTTGATTGCTGTTTGAATTTGATGTTTTATGCAAAGTACAGCAAAGGTTTTGAAACTTGCTTCTTTCTCGTTTGAAAATCCCTTGACCGCTTTGTAAAGTCCAATCATACCTTCTTGGACGAGATCTTCCAAATCTCCGCCGACGATAAAGTATCCTCGGGCGATTTTTACCACCAGATCTTTGTATCTGGAGAAAAGTTCATTTTCGGCCGATTCGTCGCCAGTTTGTATCAATTCGATAAGTTCTTCATCCGTATGTATTTTTGTCAAAATTTCACCTATTTTTGGCATCTGTGATGCCTTTTATTTTGTTTTATCCAAATTTGGAATGGAAGTAAGTTTCAGATAGAAAGAGTTTTCAACCGCGTTGCCTAAGCACTTCATAAACACAAAGTGCACTTGCAACACTCGCATTGAGAGAGTTTACACTTCCTTTGAGTGGGAGGGTGATGATTCCATCACAATAAGTCCTAAGCGATGGTTTGACCCCGTTGCCCTCAGAGCCAACAACAATCCCGATTGGACCGGTGAGGTTTTGCTTGTAAATGTCTTCTCCGCCAGTCTCAGAAACATAAATCCAAAGACCATTTTCTTTGAGTGTGTCGATGGCTTCTTTGAGGTTTGTCACTCTTGCAATTTTGACGTTTGAAATTGCACCAGCACTTGTCCTTACGACAGTTTCGTTGACTTGGCAAGCTCGTTGTTTTGGGATGACAATTCCATCAACGCCAGCACACTCACAAGTCCTTATAATTGCGCCCAAATTGTGTGGGTCTTCAATCCCATCCAAAAGCACAACAAAGGCGTCATGATTTCTGTTTTTTGCGACTTGCAAAATGTCCTCTACTTCGCAATATTCAAAATCAACCGCGTCTGCAATGTAGCCTTGGTGATGTCCAGTTACACTGATTTCATCCATGGCTTTTTTTGGCAAAAATTCTACACGAAGTTTGTTTTGCTTCGCAAGGGCGATTACATCATCTTTTCTTGAAGCATAATTTTTGTCAACAAAAACTTTGTTTATTGTTTTGCCACTTTTGATTGCTTCAACAACTTGATTTCTTCCTTCAATATTCATAAATGTTCCTTTTATTCTTCAATAGACTTAAGCAAAATTTCTGCAAGCCTTTCTGTCTGTTTGCTCAGATACAAAAATCCGACAAGGGCTTCAAAAGCGGTTGCTTTTTTGTAGGTCTCCTCATCAAAGTTTTTGGCAGAATGTTTGCTGTGGCAATTTCTTGCCTTTCTCACAACATTTGCCTCTTCTTCGTTTAGGGTCGGCAAAAGTTTTTCCAAAGTCTCCATCTGCTTTTTTGCATTGCAAAATTTGCTTGCAAAAGTGTGATAATTTTGCACTTTGTTCACTTGTCCGCTCAACACTTTTTCTCTTACAAATGCGGTGTGCACTGCATCGCCCATGAAGGCAAGTGCCAAAGGGGACAACTCTTCATATTTTTCCATGGACACCTCTAGTTGTTAAATCGGAAGAGTACGACATCGCCATCTTGCACGACATACTCTTTTCCTTCAATGCGGACTTTTCCTTTTTCCTTTGCTTTGAGGAATGAACCTGCTTCCACAAGGTCATCAAAACTTACGATTTCTGCCTTGATAAAGCCTTTCTCAAAATCTGTGTGGATTTTGCCGGCTGCTTGTGGCGCTTTTGTGCCTTTTGTGATTGTCCATGCACGCACTTCCTTTTCGCCAGCGGTCAAATAGCTCATCAGTCCCAAAAGGTCATAACTTGCTGTCACAAGTTTTTCAAGACCGCTTTCTGTGATGCCAAGTTCTTCCTTAAACATACCTCGCTCTTCTTTGTCTAGGGCGACAAGTTCTTCTTCAATCTTGGTGCACAAAACAACCACTTTTGAGTTCTCTTGTTCAGCGATTTCTCTGACAACTTTGACATAATCACAGTCAGGTTTGCCGATGTCATCTTCCGATATGTTTGCCACATATATCACTGGCTTTGCGGTGAGCAGTGCAAAGTTTTTGATGAGTTTCTTTTCTTCGTCAGAATACTCAAGTGTTCTTGCTTGTTTGCCAACTTCCAAGGAGGTCTTGATTCTTGAAAGCAAATCTACACTTGCTTGCAAAGATTTGTCTTTTGTTTGGTGCACCAGTTTGGCATTCTTGTCCAAAAATTTTGTCACTTGTTCAAGGTCAGACAAGGCAAGTTCCATTTCAATGGTCTCAATGTCTCTCTTTGGGTCAATTGAACCACTTACGTGGATGATTTTGTCATTGTCAAAACATCTTACAACGTGCACAATGGCGTCAACTTCACGGATGTGGCTCAAAAACTTGTTTCCAAGTCCTTCACCTTTGCTTGCACCAGCAACAAGTCCTGCAATGTCGACAAACTCGATGCTTGCAGGGGTAATCTTTTGAGTGTTGTACATTTTGCCCAACACTTGCAATCTTTCATCAGGCACATCAACGATGCCGACATTAGGTTCGATGGTGCAGAAAGGGTAATTTGCGCTCTCTGCACCAGCCTCTGTGATTGCGTTAAAAAGTGAACTTTTGCCAACATTTGGCAAACCTACTACTCCAATTTTCATTTCTTCTCCATAAAATTTTAGAGAGATAAATTGCTTATCTCTCTAAAAGTGTGTTTGTGATTTTTGTTTAACGTCCTAAGCCGTCAGATCTTCTTCCATCCGTACCATATTTAGTGTCGTTGCCAACTCTTTTTCTCTTACGCTCGTCAGTAACACTTTTATCGTCGTCAGTAAGATCTTTTGAGTCTGTTGCATCACCTTTATATTCAGATGTATCTGTTTGGGTCGCACCCTCAACTTTTGGATTCTTGTCATCTTGATTTTGGATATTGCCACCGTCCATGCGGGCTTCGTCTCTTGCATCATAGGTTGCAAGACCCATGTCAATAGCGCTTTCAATATCCTTTCCATCTCCACTTTCAGTCAGTTCAACGGTTTCAACAGATTTTTCAGCACGAATTTTTCTTTCTTCGATGTATTCGTCGCTCTTTCTGAGATATTCTTCAATCTCTGCCATGTAATCTGGTGATTGATCAAGGAATGATGAAATTGGGCTCTTGGATGATCCATACTTTCTCTTAAGTTCTTCCAAACGGTTTCTTTCTTTTTTTGAGAGTTCTTTACTTTGAAGTTCGCGAAGGTATTGATATTCTTGATATTCCATTTGGTCAGTCAACACTTTTTTCATACCCAATTTGGTCGCATTGAGGGCGCCACTGAATCTTGAGTCTTTAAGAAGAGTTTCAATTTCTTCTGTTGTCATACCATCTGGTGGGTCTTTTACTAAATCTGCAAGGTCTTTGCCTGTGATTGTCTTAATTTCTTCTGAAACTGCTTGCATGTGAGCAGCCTCACTCATTGTCAAAAGGTCATCTGTAAGACTTTCAGCAACATTTGAATCTTTCTTAAACTTTGGATATTTTGTTTTAAGAGTTTCAAGCTCGGACAATTCTGCAGAAGTTAATTCGCTCTTTTTCTTTCCGAGCAATTCTTTAAGTCTCAAAAGTTCAGCGCCTTTTGGATTTGTTTGAAGTGTAGCATTTGGCACTTCCACTTCTTTTGACAATTTGGACAAAAGTTCTCTATCTTCTTCTGGAAGAACTCCTGTTTTTGCCAGAGTCAAAAGTTCAAAATACTTTTGTACTTTTGCTGCTTTCAAGATTGCAGCTCTGACTTTTGGATTCTTTGCTTCTGCTGCTTTTTGTACGACTTTATCATAATAATCTGCGTCCGCAACCATAGGAGGTGGTGGGTTCAAAATATCCCTTGCCGCTTCCATACATCTAAGGTCGTCCTCTCTCGTTCTTTGCTCATTCTCAAGTTCTGCGAGCAAATCAAAATTTTTGTTGTTTGCGATTTTTGGATATTTCTTTTTCAATTCATTCAATTTTGCGATTTCATCAGGAGTCAATGTTGATTTATCTTTGTTGAGCAAATATTTCAACTTAACCAAATCTTCGCAATGAGGTTTTTCTCCTTCGCTCGCAATAAATGCATGCAGAGCAGCTTCATCAGCACAGCCTTTGATTCTGTCAATTGTGCGGAGCAGTTTTCCATCTCTTGATGTTTTGCTGCCAGTTCCATATAGACTGAAATAAATTTGATTGTAGAGTGTGCTGCGGTTGTTGGTGAGTTGATTGAATGATCGGCCTGGGTTTATTACAAGTGAATCAAAGATTTTGTTTACTTCTGTTTCAAGACCTGCGGCAGATCTGTCGGTAGGAGCAATCCCTGTTTTGTCAATAAGTTTTCCGATTCTCTCACTCCACTCTCTTGCAGGAGGCTGCGAGGTTGGAGAAAATCTGGTGCTCAAATGAGTGAGCCTAGCATTTTCTTTTGGAGACAATTTACGAACATCTCTTCTGTAAAGTTGAACCATTTCACAGAATTCGATTTGTTGATCCAAAATGTCTTTGACATGTTTGTTTGCTTTATCTTTTCTCAACACTTGGAGTTGTGTTTTGTATGCCGCCAAGTCTTCATCAGATCTCTTAAAATCAAAACCATTGAGAGCTATAGCAGGAGAGCCTGTTGGAACAGAGACCATAAGTCCGTTTATTGTAGTATAGCGTGCGTTTTCCTGTGCAAGAATCTTTTCCCACTTTGCGTGACTCTTAAGTTCTGCACGGAGCCCCAAATCTTGATCTTGGGCGATAAGCACTGCAAGTTGGTGGTCTCTTTCAATAAGAGTCGCTTTTTCAGCTTGAGCAGTAGCAATTTTTGCTTCCAATTTTGCTTTTTCAATTGCAATTTGTCTTGGGGTTTTTCCGCTTGTTTCAAGTTCTTTGATTTGTGTTTTCCATTTTTCAATGTTTGCGGTGTGCTCTCTGATTTTTGATTGATTCTTGACAAGTTCTCTGTCATATTGTCTGCCGAGTTTTGTGAGCCCTTTGTGATAATTTTCTCGTTCAAAGAAAATGTTTGTGAGGAATTCGGAATCATTTGCTGCAACAATTCCTATCAAGACACCTGCGATAATATTTAAGAAAGGAATAAATACAGAGAAAAGCACTGCTACTGCTGCAAGAGCAATCCATGTTTTTCTATTGTCTTTATCAATTCCTTTCCAAAGCTGTTCTTTCTCTCTTTCCTTTGGTGGTTTTGGGCGAGGGGTATCTTTTGTACCTTCAGCATCTTTTGCTTCAGGATCGTTGATTTGAGAAATTGTAGTATGATCTGGTTCGGCATCCTCAAGCTGTGTAACAGCATTGTATGTTGGATCTGCTGATGCAGCACGTGCAAGTTGTGCCACGCCTTCGCCGTCAATAAGAGATGCTTCCCAGTCAACATTTCCTTCATCATTTGCAGGAGCACCAATTGTTCTTTCAAAGAATCTGGTCAAAAGTTGATTTTCGGAGTCTTGTGCTTCAAACACCAAAGCGGAAGAGTTGTGTTTTCCGCTTGCTTTTTTGTCAGGTGCTGCTGTCAAAATCTCTGCAAAATATTTTTTTTCACCTTCTTCACGCCAAGCGCCTTGTGAAATTTCTTCATATCCTGGGACAGTTGCTGCACCAGTTTTGCCATGTTCTGCGGTGTTTGTCCTGTGAACATGTTGATACAGCTTTTTTTCTGGGGTGTGCATATAATCCATATATTGAGTTTTTGGTGGAGTGCCTGTTTGAACAGGGACTGAATATAGTTCTGTTCCATCAGCAAGTACCATAGGCTTCAAAATCTCATCTGGATTGGTTTCTCCGCTGGCAATTTTTGCTTCTACTTCCAATCTATGTTGTCGAGTAAGAGATTCAAGAAGTGCAAAGTTCAATGTTGGGTTTGCAATTTTCCCGGTAACTCTATCTCTAGCGAAAGAACATCCCAGCACTGGAGGTACTTTGTTTTGAATTGCGGCATTGTAGAATGTGTCAGACACACCAATGTCAAGAGGAGCCGATGACCTATGACGCACAACTGTGCCATCAGGCTTTCTTGCGATTGCACCTTGTGAAGTGAAACTGATACCAAGTTGATCTGGACTTCCTGCCTTAAGGGTGACTTCTTGTTCGCCATTTTGAGACAATTGAACTTGTACATCATCAAATGTGTAAGTTCCATCGCCATTGTTTGTCCCAAGTGTGTCAATACCCAAAACCTGTGCTTCGGCCTCAGAAAGAACCATTGAGCAATTGGTTCCATTTTTCACAAATTTCGCAAGAAGAGTATTTCCTTCTGAAACTGTGGCGAGGATATCGTCACTGTGGAATGTGGTCAGTTGTTGTTTATTGCCATCTGGCAAAAGAATAGGTTGAGAGAATGCTCCGCTTACACCTACCATACTTTCAAAGTCGTGGTTTTCCTCAATATGAGCAACTTTGTCTCTCGCTTTGACATCTTTACGCTTTAATGTCCCTTCATCTCCCATTTCTGCGACAGGGACTTTGTCTACTTTTGAATGGACTACTTTTGGGAGTTTTTCTCTTTCAATCGCTGTAGAGGTGCCTGAAGGATCTCTTCCATCAATCATGTCTCTGACAGATTGAATTGCATCAGGGTTGCTAGTTATGTCGATTGGCAACTTTCCAGAATATTTCTTTCCTGGATTTCCAGCGATATATGTCACTGTGCCATCATCAGCAATGCTCTCAATGAGACATGTCTCTTTTTGAGAGGAATCAGATGGGTCGGTGTTGAAGTTTCCATACAAATGTCCGTCTTTTTGAATAAGTTGCAAATGTTGTTCTGTGGAACTTGCATCCATGTAACTTATATATCGATGAGTCTGGAGGACAATCCCAGTCTCATCCTTTTTCTCATAATGAAAGTTTCCTGTGAGAAGAGGATCGATTTTTGTTGAATCTACTTTTTTGTTTCCGCAATTTGGAAGTCTTTTTTCATCAATTTCTGTGAAATTTTTTCTATCCCTTGTTGCAATTTCTTGAGGAGTATAGAATTTGGCTGGTGTTGAATCCTTGTTGTAAAGTGATGAGTTTTCAGCCTGTTCTTTTGTCACTGGAAGTTCTACTGTTCTGACAGTTTCACCATCAAAAACTTCTGCTTTGAGCACTTCGACAGGAGGAGTCGCACCATTTGATTCTGTAAAAAATCTTCTGACTTCGAAAGTTGTTCCATCAGCATATTTTGTAGGGGGAGTGGTAGTTGGGTCTTTGTCAACATTGTCAAGGTTGATATAAAGTCTATCTTCTCCCTCTTTTGTCATAAGACGAAGATAATCTGTTTTGTCAGCAGCATCTTTGTGGGCGATATAAAGGTATGATGTTTCAATCTTGCCATCACTTTCTTTTCTCTTATCAAAAACGAGATCTCCTTCTGGATGTTCTGTCCTAAGGAAGTATGTATTTGCAGCGTTTCTTGTGATTTTGTCAGTTGCGGGTCTTGGAGTTGTTGTCTCTGGAGCAGTGCTTGTTGCAGAAAATACTTGTTTGAACTCATCGATAAATGCATCGTTCCCTTCTTTTACAAAAGGAAGATAAATCTTTTCTTGGATACCATTTTGGTTGTAGATGTCAAAATAGATGACATCTTTCTTTGTAGATTGGGTCCCATCTTTCATTGCAGGGATAGGGCCTGCTCCACCACCAAGCAATGGGTAGAATCTTTCTTCTCCATCTTCAAGGTCAGCTTTTATGAATGGGTGATCATTTTCATCCATGTAAACAGGAACCATTTTCTCTTCACCAGTTGCTCGGTCGATAGCAGGGATGAGATATTCTCTTACTTCAATGTCTTTGTCCCTGTCGGTTGCAATAGTTGAAGATTGTGGGTATAGGTCGCTATACTTCATGGTAACTTTTCTGTATTCAGTAGCCATAACTCCTCCGTTATTTTTTATAGTATAACATATAAATGTTAAACTGTCAATAAATGTTGTAAAATTGGACTTTTTGAATTTCGTGGGTAGTGGCGATATATTACCCAATATTTTTGCTGGCAAAAAGTTGTGTTTTTTTATTATTTTTGCTATTATTGATAATAATTATCACGAAAAATGGGCGGGGTTGCGTCAAAAGATGAAGTTTTGGCGGGAGAAGTGTGACCGATTTTTTGTTTTGAGGAGAAGAAATGGGACTTTTTGGAAATGAAAACAAATCGCAAGTGAAAAAACTTAAGAAAATTGCTGACAAAGTCATTGCTTTGGAAGAAAAGTATAAGAGCTATAGTGACGAACAACTTCGTGCTTGCACAGAAGACTTCAAGAAAAGACTCGCTGATGGTGAAACATTGATGGATATTTTGCCAGAGGCGTATGCTGTTTGTCGCGAGGCGTCTGACAGAGTTTTGAAGATGAGACATTTTTATGTGCAGATTTTGGGAGGAATTGCTTTGCACCAAGGTCGTATTGCTGAAATGAACACCGGTGAAGGTAAGACTCTTGTTGCGACCCTTCCTGCATATCTCAACGCATTGACTGGACTTGGAGTGCATGTTGTCACTGTCAACGAATATTTGGCAAGACGTGACGCGGAGTGGATGGGAAAAGTCTACAAATTTTTGGGACTTACTGTAGGCACTCTTGTTTCGGGCATGGATGACAAGGCAAAGCATGAAGCATACAATTGTGACATCACATATGGGACAAACAATGAGTATGGGTTTGACTATCTTCGTGACAACATGGCAATTGAGCCTGCACAAAGATTTCAAAGGGGGCACAACTTTGCAATCGTGGACGAAGTGGACTCAATTTTGATTGATGAAGCAAGGACTCCACTCATTATTTCCGGCAAGGGAATGAAATCAAGCGACAACTATATCAAGGCGCAGAAGTTTGCAAAGACTTTGAAACCAGATGACTATGAAAAAGATGAAAAGACAAAACAACTCAATCTCACTGACAGCGGTGTGACAAAAGCTGAAAGGTTTTATGGACTTGCAAATTTGTCTGATGTTGACAATTTGGAACTCAACCACTTCATCAACAACGCACTCAAGGCAAACTTTGTCATGATAAGAGATGAAAACTATATTGTAAACGATGAGGGCGAGGTTGTCATTGTCGACGAATTTACTGGGCGTTTGATGCCAGGCAGAAGATACAACGATGGGCTTCACCAAGCGATAGAAGCCAAAGAAGGCGTTGAAATTAAGGATGAAAACAAGACTTTGGCAACAGTGACATTCCAAAACTATTTCAGAATTTATAAAAAACTTTCAGGTATGACTGGTACTGCCAAGACAGAGGAGGGAGAATTTAGAACAATTTACAGCCTCGATGTTGTGACAATCCCTACAAACAGACCAAATATCAGAATTGACGAGCCAGACATCATTTTCACAACCGAAAGAGGGAAAATTAAGGCAATCATTGATGAAATCAAGCGTCGTCACGAACTTGGGCAACCAATTCTTATCGGAACAATCACCATTGAAAAGAGTGAAGTGATTTCAAAAGCACTCAAGGAAGCGGGTATCAAACACACTGTTTTGAATGCTAAGAATCACGAACAAGAAAGCCAGATTGTTGCACAGGCAGGACGAAAAGGTGCTGTGACCATTGCAACAAACATGGCTGGTCGTGGAACTGACATATTGCTCGGCGGAAATGCTGAGTTTATGGCAAAGAAGAAGATGCAGGATGAAAACTTCTCCGAAGAGCAGATTTCATATGCAACTGCTTTCAACACTCTCGATGATCCAGAAATGAAGAAAGCAAGAGAGCGTTATAATGTCCTTTACGAACAATTCAAAAAGACAACAGACGCAGAGAAAGAAGAAGTTAAAAACGCAGGCGGACTTCACATCATCGGCACAGAAAGACATGAGTCAAGACGTATCGACAACCAGCTCCGTGGGCGTGCTTCTCGTCAAGGTGACCCAGGCTCAAGCGTATTCTTCTTGTCACTTGAAGATGATTTGATTCGTCGTTTTGGTGGAGACAGATTGAAGAATATTGCGATGTTCTTCAAACTTCAAGAAGACACTCCAATTCAGCTGAAAATCATCTCAAGACAGATTGAGGGGGCGCAAAAGAAGATTGAAATTCAAAACTTTGGAGTGAGAAAAACAGTCCTTCAATTTGACGATGTTATGAATGCTCAAAGAGAAGTTATGTATGGCGAAAGAAACAGAGTTTTGGACGGAATTGAAGTGCGTGAGCAGATTTTCAATATGATTCCAAAAGTTATTTCAAAATTTTGCGACAAGTGCGTTGATGATGAAAAGCCATACTTTGACTGGGATTTTGAAAAGATAAATCAAGAGCTTGAAAAAGGTCTTTTGGAAAAGGATTCAAACGCAATCACAGAAGAGTTTTGTGAAGGTTTTGACAGAGCGGACTTGGAAGATGCTGTGCTCGAACTTGTTAAGAAGCGTTATGATGAAAGGATTGCTGAGGCAGAACAGTTTGGAATTGAGTTTGAAAACATCGAGAAGTTTGTCCTTCTCAAGGTTGTTGATTCAAACTGGATGAACCACATCGATGACATGCAGACAATGAAAAACGAAATCTTTGCTCGTGGCTTTGGTGGGAAAGACCCAATCAACGAGTACAAGGCTGAGGCGTATGACATGTTTGATGAGATGATTGATCGAATCAGACAAACTGTTGTTGTGTTGTTGCTCAACACAAGAATCGAAGTCACTCCTGCACCACAGATGCCAAGACCTCAAAAGATGACAGAAGCAAAGGTTTATGATCCACAAAAGACTCAAACAAATGAGATTCAAAAAACTGTGAAAAATGTTGGCAAAAAGGTCGGAAGAAATGATCCATGTCCATGCGGAAGCGGAAAGAAATACAAAAACTGCTGTGGAAGAGACGAATAAAGAGCGAGAGAAAATGAAAGGCTTAAAATTTAAATAAATCACCAAAATTGATGAAGAAAACATGAAAATTATGACAAACTGGATGTTTGAGTGGTGGGGGGGGGAGATGGGTATACCCTCGAATCTGTAAGATGTTATTTGGAAAAATCTCTACAGAAGAAACGTTTGCCACAAACATATGGGTTGTTTTTGGACGGCAAAATAATTGGTATGTTTGAATTCACCTTGGGTGATTTGAAAGCAAGACCAGACATTTATCCATGGCTTGCGAATGTTTATATTGATGAACAACACAGAGGGAAAGGATTTGGAAGAGAACTTCTCAAAAATGTGGAGCGTGAAGCAAAGAAGAACCTTCCATTTGATGAAATGTTTTTGTATACAAGCCACAACGGTCTTTATGAAAAATTTGGTTGGAAATTTGTTTCAGAAATTGACACTTATCATGAAGATCCAAGGATACAAAAATTGTATCAATTAAATTTGAAATCAGGCGTGACAAAAAAACAAAGAGAAGTAGAAAAAGAAGGTGGCAAATCCTTCTTTTTTTTGTTGACTTTGGTATTGACTTGTCCTTTGTTGTGTGTTAATATACAAAGCGAAAAGAGAGGGAGAAAAAAGTTGGAAAATGAAAACAGCATAAGAAAAGCGGCAAGGGAAGCGGTGGAATATTGGGCAGAACAAATCGATTTTGAAGTGCTCAAAAACAACAAAAATATTGATGGGAAAGTGAAAGTTGCAGAGGAATTTTTTGCAAAGAGAAATCCGATTGTTTTGGCTGCTTTGAAAGCAGAATATCCAGATTTGAAGGAATATTTTTTGGAAGAACTCAGGAGACATTCTCCAACTCAAAGTCAACTTGACATGTTTAAACAAACGCTTTTTAAGGAGATTGTCAAAGAGGTTTCAGAAAGAAAATGTTGTTATCTTTACACTGACAAAGATGGTGCCGGCATGAAACTTGCAATCATCGCTAGGCAGTGTGGTGTCATACACGATGAAAATAGTTGGTTTAAGAAAGGTGTTGAGATGTTTGTGACACCGGGGAGGGTTGAACTTAGATTTGACCCAAACGCAAAAGGATTGGTCACTTACTATGACGAAAAACAAGCATCTGTTGGCAGAAGCAAAAAGCAATAAGATTAAGGAGAGAGAAATGGCAAAATATGAAAGTTCAAGACTGGCAGCAAAGTGGTGGGCAGACATAATCAGAGAAAATTGGGATATCGCAGTGTACAACACTGTTGGTGTTTATTCTGGAAATGCTCTTTTCATAAATCCTACATTTGCAGATGACATGAAGAGAAATTTGTGTGCAATGAGAGAAAATCACATTGAAAAATTTCAAAATGCGTTGGAGGAAAAACTCGATGAAATTGCAGAGTTTCACAATGGTGATTTTTTAATCAGCACATATCACAAACCAAGAAAACTTTTGGGAACATTGTCAGGCAGAGAGGTATCTCTTCCAAAAAATCCACAAGAGCCATGCAAACTCCTCAAAGAGTTGGCAGAAAATTGTGGAGTGCCAATCGACATGTTTCCTGATGGGAAGTCAATGTGGTTTTCTAAAAATTGCGTGACTGTCTCAGGAGGGGCAAACCCTCTTTATGGAAAGGTGACTATTCCAGCAAGAATATCTCAAAAGAATTCTGTTCAACGTGGCAGTGATGGAGGAAGAGTTTAAGGGTAATAAAAAATAAGAGGCAACTGCCTCTTTTTTTGTGTTATACAATATGATTAAAAATTAAAGAAACTTTTGGAAAGAGAATTAAATCATTAAGAATGGAAAGGGGGCTTACTCAAGTTAAACTTGCTGAAGAGTTGAAGATTGACAAATCCACTATAGCAAAATACGAAACGGATAAAATAGATCTTGGTTTTCAAATGCTTAAGAAATATACAAATTATTTTAATGTCAGTTTAAGTTACTTTGATGATTAAATAAATTCACAATTTTGTGCTGGAAACACTTCTTCAAACGCTTGACAATGATATATATTTATGTTATTTTATATGTGCAGTAAAAGAAAGCTGTCCTTGCTCTTTTGCGGTTTAGCAGGAGGGCCATTAGTCCAAAAGGAGGTAAAAAGATGAATAAGTACGAGCTTATGTTTATCGTTGAAAGCGATGTTTCTGAAGAGAAAAGAGAGCAACTCATTGCAAAATTCAAAGCATATGTTGAATCTCACAACGGAAACCTTGAAGGCATCGAGAAGATTGGCATGAAGAAACTTGCTTATCCAATCAACTTCAAAAACGAAGGATTTTATGTTATTTTCAACATGAACATGGATCCAACAGAAGTTGATGCAATGGGCAAACTTATGAACATCACAGACGGAATTTGCCGTCATATGTTTGTTCGTAAGTAAAACAAAAAGGTGTCATGGACACAATAGAAAGTGTCATTGACCCAGTAGAAGGTGTGCCGCGGGCACCCAAGGAGAAAATTATGAATAAAGTTATGTTAATTGGAAATTTGACAAGAGATCCAGAACTTCAAACAACAAATGGCGGAAAGTCAGTTTGCCGTTTCGGTCTTGCAGTGCAAAGAAGATTTGCAAATCAAGACGGAGAAAGAGATGCAGACTTCTTCAACATCACAGTTTGGGGGATTCCTGGTGAAAACTGCCACAAATATTTGAAGAAAGGTTCTAAATGCGGAATCGTTGGCAGAATCCAAATTTCTACTTATGACGCAGCAGACGGCTCAAAGAGAACTTCAACTGACATCATTGCTGATGAAGTTGAGTTTGTTGGAGCAAGAGTTGGCGGTGAAAACGAAGGTTCTTCATACACTCCAAGTGAAAACAGAGGTTCTTCAAACAAACCTACTGCCGAACTTGAAGAAATCGACGACGACAGCCTTCCATTCTAACACACAAGGTGTGTTTTTAGAGGGAAAAAGATAACCCTCAATTTATAAATGAAAAGGCACACGGTGCCAAAAGGAGACGAAAATGAGCGAAGTAGCAGTAAAGACTGAAGAAAAAGTTGTCAAAAAGTTTCGTAAGCCTGCAAAGAAGAAAGTTTGTGCTTTCTGCGTTGCTGGAGAAAAGACAATTGACTACAAAGATGTAGCAAAAATCAGAAAATACATCACAGAAAAAGGTAAAATTTTGCCAAGACGCCAAACAGGTGTTTGCTCTTACCATCAAAGAGAACTTTCAAATGCTATCAAGAGAGCAAGAAATATGGCACTTCTTCCTTATGTTGGAGATTAGTTTTATAAAAGGAGATTATTGAAATGCAAAAAGAAATACATCCAGATTATCATGAAGTAACTGTTGTATGTGCATGTGGAAATACCTTCAAAACTGGTTCTTGTGTAAAGGGCGACACACTCAAAATTGATATTTGCAACAAATGCCACCCATTCTACACAGGGAAGAAGAAGGTTGTTGACGCAAGCGGAACAGTTGAAAACTTCAAAAAGAAATACAATCTGTAAGATTAAGCAAATTTTGATAAAAAATGACGGTCGAAAGAGCCCGTCTTTTTTTTATGTTTGATATTGAAAACAAAAAATGTGCTTGGTTTTTTCAAGCACATTTTGTTTTGATAGATGATTTATTTTGAACCAACTTTTTCCATTGATGCATCAAACTCTCTGAGTCCACCTTCAAAAGTTTTTGAAGGTTGTACAAGTTCTGGCTTCTCTTGCATGATATCTATGAGGTTGAGGACAGTTTGAGTTGTCACTGCTCTCAAAGAAACGACGGCTTCTGGGGTTTCGAAGTTGATTGAATCAATCCCAATATGAGTAAACAATTCTCTTCTCATCAGAGGTAACACATCTTTTTGCAACAAGAATTCTGTAGGCAGTTTTTTGAACTCATCATAGATTTCCTTAGGAGTATCAAAAAAGTTTTCTTCCTCTGCAAAGTACTTTGCTGTGAATTCTTTTCTCTCACGAAGTGTAAGCTCGCCTGCTGCAAGTTTTCCTTTTGTCACAGTATTTTCCAATTTGTAAATATCTTGAGTGAAATCTGCAGATGTTGCACGAATGTAATTGAAGATAGGATACATTGCCGTGCTGATTGCGGTTGTGAGAATGGTGAGCTCCATAGGACTTTCTTGGAAGAGGCTGTGTGGATTCATAAAGAAATCAATTTGGCTCTTTGGGATAACAACATTGAATGTTGATTTCTTTTTGCTGTCAGCCAAAGGTCCAACGGCAATAATGCGATCTCCTTTTTTGTCTAAGCCTTCATCAAAGAGATAATAATTGCAATCTTTGAAGGCACCTTTGACAATTTTTCCATTTTCGTTTATAAGACCTTGATCGAACATTTTCAATTCAAACGCCGTAAATTTAATTTCTGGCATAAAAACCTCCTTTGTCTATAGGTGAATTATATCACCAAACCGCAAATATGTCAAGATATATTTTTCTGCGTATATGTCAATAAATATGCTATGAAAACAATTATTTTTCCTTCGCCAAATGGGGTGATCTTGTCCTGTGATGAAAAACAAGTGGTGGCTGTCACTGACAAAACCGGGCAAAAAAAACTGAAAAGTTTCAAAAAGAAAAACAAGGTGATCTTTTGGCATTTCCCTTTTGTGAGGGGATTGCAATATTTTTTCTGCGGACTTGCGCTGTTTTTCTCTTCGCTTATTGCAAGTTTTGATCTTGCTTTCGGAATGGCTAAAGTGAAAGACTTGAAAAAATATTATACAAAGAAAATCGTTATGTTGATTTTGGTGGTGGCTCTGGGAATTGGCGCGTCTGAACTTCTGCTTGGCTTTGTGCCAAACCAGATTGGTTATCTCTTGGTGGACTATCGTGGTGACAGGATGCTGAGAAATCTTGTCATCCTTGCTTGCAAGGTGATTGTATTTTATGTGATTTTGCTCTGCCTAAGATTTTTGCATGGGGTGTTGGATATGTTTAGGTTCAACAGAGCGGCAGAATTGGATTTGCAAAAAAAAGGTGTGCCAAAGGATACAAAGAAAGGGGCTTTTACAAATTGGATGAAGATGTGGTGGCTTGGCGAAATGGGTTGCTCAAATTTCTGCAATTATCTGATTTTTGTTTTTCTTTCTGATATAATTGTGATAACATTGATTGGCGGAGGATTTGGCATATTTTTCAACCTTCTCTTTCATATTGCGGTCTTTTTGCTTTCAACAATGATTTGCTTTGAGATTTTGAGTGTGGTCGAAAATGTAAGGTTCTTGAGTCCTCTCAAGTGGTTGACGAGTTGTCTTGTCTATGAAAAGCCGACAAGGACACACTTTGAGACAGTGTCAATTGCAAAACAAGAGATGAGTATGCTTCAAAAAGGAAGAGAGTTTATGGAAGACGAAAATAAAAAGTCATTTTCAGTTGTCTTGACTGAGGTCAAAAACAAATTGGCAGTGGCAGGTGTGACTGACAAGAGTGATGCGGAATGGATTATTGCGACCGTGCTGGGCAAAAACAGAGCAGAAATCAAACTCGTCCCATTTGTTTCAGACAAACAATATGAAGATATTATGAAAGCGACAGAAAGGCGTGCAAAGGGAGAGAGTGTTGACAATATTTTTGGTTTTACTGAATTTTATGGACTTCGCTTTGATGTAAATAAAAAGGTTTTGACGCCACGCATGGAGACAGAACTCTTGGTCGAGCAAGTCTTGAAAGCACAAAAGAATTTCAAAAACTGTACAATTCTTGACCTTGGGACGGGTTCTGGTGCAATCGCCATTGCCGTTGCCAAAAACTGTGATGCAAAGGTCACTGCAATTGATGTAAGCAAAATGGCACTTGCTGTGGCTGAGCAAAACGCAAAGAAAAATGATGTAAAGATTGAATTTTTGCATTCAAATCTGTTTCAAGACTTGAAAAGAAAGCGAAGATTTGATATAATCGTTTCGAATCCGCCATATATTCCATCATCAGAGATTGAAAAACTCGACAAAAATGTCAGAGAGTGCGACCCATTGCTTGCTCTTGATGGTGGTGAAGATGGACTTGATTTTTATCGAGAAATTATCTCAAAGGCTGGCAAGAGACTCAACTCAAATGGAATGATATTTTTTGAGGTGGGCAAAGGTCAGGCTGGTGATGTGAGAAAACTTCTCAAAGAGAGTGGATTTGAAGAAATCAAAACAACAAAAGACTATAACAAAATTGAAAGGATCGTAAGTGGAAAATATAGGTAAAGAAATGTTGGAAAAGACTGAGAAATCAAGGGGTAGGTTTGATGAATTGACTGACCTTATTTCTCGTCCTGAAATCATTGCAGACAACAGAGAATGGAAAAAATTGGTTAAAGAAAGAAGCATGCTTGAAGATGTGGCAAATGCTCATGTCGAACTTAAGACTCTGGTTGACAACTTTGAGAGTTGTGAAGCAGATTTGAAGAGTGAAACAGACGCTGAGATGAGAGAACTCTTCCAAGCAGAGATTGAAGATTTGAAGAAGAAAATCGAAGAGAAAGCCGAAGAACTTAAGATTTTGCTTTTGCCAAAGGATGAAAATGATGACAGCAACGCCATCATCGAAATCCGCTCAGCAGCGGGTGGTGAAGAATCTGCACTATTCTGTTTGGAACTTTGCAGAATGTACAGCCATTATGCAGAAAAAAAGCGCTGGAAAGTGGAATACATCGAGATGTCTGAGACTGAGATTGGCGGAATCAAAGAGGCGACACTTCTTGTGAAAGGCAAAGGTGCATATTCTCGTATGAAATATGAGAGTGGTGTACATAGAGTTCAAAGAGTGCCAGAGACAGAAAGCCAAGGAAGAATCCACACTTCAACATCGACAGTTGCGTGTTTGCCAGAAGTTGAAGATATTGATATTGAAATCTTGGACAAAGATTTGCGTATCGATGTCTACCATTCAGGCGGTGCGGGTGGACAAAATGTCAACAAGGTTGAAACTGCAATTCGTATGACATATTTGCCACTCAACATTGTGGTCACTTGTCAGGATGAAAGATCACAGCTTAAAAACAAAGAGAAAGCTATGGCAATCTTGAAAGCGAAAATCTTTGACTATTATGAAGAGCAACGCAACAGCGAATATGATGCAAACAGAAAAAATCAGGTTGGACGCGGAAACAGAAATGAGAGAATCCGTACCTACAACTATCCTCAAGGCAGAGTGACAGACCACAGAACAAACTTGTCGTCATATGACTTGAATGGTGTGCTTGCTGGAAATCTTGACGAATTCATTGATGCAATGATTTTGAAAGAACGCACAGAGATGCTCGAAAACCTGCAATGATGGCTCATTTTAGCTTAAGCGAAAAGTATCGCGTAACAATTTGGTTTTCTCGCTAAGCGACCAAATGAAATCACGATGAAACACATAATGCTATGCGATTTGTCGCGACTATCTGGCGAAGTAAAGCAGGAAAAGAAAAAAATGAGAAAAGAGGCAAAAGGATTTCCTCTTTTTCTTTTTGTAAGTTTTTCGGGGGGCAACAAAAAAGACACCACGATTTGTGATGTCTTTATTTTTATTACATATGAAGGAAAGTTTTTGCTGTATTGATGAGTGCAGCAATGCTATTTTGATCTGGTATATCTTCTTTTTTACCGCCATCGAAGATGTGGAATGCATCAAGAATCATTGGCAAGAATCCGTTGAAGAACAAAATCAAAACGATAACTACAACGATTGATACAACAATGTTGATAAGTCTCTTTTTGTTTTCGTCTCTCGCTTCTGCAGAGTCCGCTCTAGCCATTTTGATACCAATATAAAGAGCGTAGATACCGCCGGCAGCACCAACGAGTGCAAGAAGAACCCAAAGAACTGTCCCCAATGTATCCATAAGTGATGGAACCCAAGCATCAAATTCTGGCCCCCAATCAATATTGTTCCAACCAAATCCCAACATTGAATTCAAAAAGTTCATCCTCTTTTCCTCCTCCATTTATATTTTAGTTTCTCAAAAGATTGAAAGAATATTCTTTCTTTTTTGATTACAGAAGAATAATATCATATATAAAAAAAAATTCCAAATGTTTTCGACAAAAAAATATAAAAAAATTTTAAGTACATTTTTTCGCCTTTATTTATGGAATTTTTAATTATTTTGAAGGGGTATTTTTTTGCGTAATAAAATGGATGAAAAATAAATTAAAATTGAATTTTTATTTCAATATTTTTTATTTATTTTTAGAAAGTTGTGAAATTGTTTGAGCCGAAGCAACGATTGCAACCTAAAGAGTTGGTGCCAAAGCTATTGTTTGTATTTGAAAGTCCCAACAAGAGCAAGAGCAGGATGTTTGTGTTTGTGGCAAGGTTTGTGTCGTTTTGGCTGCTAAGCACTGATAAAAGAAAAACCCATAAAAATTCTTGTGTCATAATAAAATCTCCTTTTTCACAAAAAATTCTATATTTCATGCAAAAGCGACAAAATTCTTTTTGCAGATTTCTCTTTTGTTTGGCAAAATATTTTTGATTGCTGGTAATATTTATGCATTCAAAATTTATTGTGTGAAAATTTCTGAAATATTGTTGGCAAATACATAGGTGAAATTTTCAAAATAATTAAAGGGCGGTTGAGCGCTATAAAGGAGAGAAAAATGGAAGATAAACTTTTGATGATAAGCGAAAGAAACAGGAATGAGGTTGCACAGCTTTTGCCGGATGAAGATTGCACAAATAAACTTGCACTTTATTTTCAAAACTTTTCTGATCAAACGAGAATCAGAATCCTTTCGGCGCTTTCTATAAGAGAACTTTGTGTCAATGACCTTTCGAAAGTTTTGGGGCAAAATCAGACGACAATCTCGCATCAACTCAAAACTCTCAAAGATCAAGGGATGGTTGACTGCAAGAGAGACGGAAAAATTTTGATTTATTTCTTGAAATCTGAATTGGTCAATGACGTCATGCTCTATGCTGTCAAGGCGATAGTATAAAATTGGGGAGACGCCGACAAATTGATTTTTGAATGCAACAATGTCTCTTGCCTTGACAAGGGGAGATGAAATAAGTAAAATTGTTTCTATGGAAAAGTTGTTGTTGCACTCTTGTTGTGGTCCCTGTTCAACGGTTTGTATTGAGAGGCTGAAAGAGAATTTTGATTTGACGATTTTCTATTTCAATCCAAACATAGAGCCAAAAGAAGAATATGAAAAACGAAAAGACGAGCAAAAGAAAGTCTGCAAGTTTTTTGGCATTCCATTTGTTGACTGTGACTACGACAACGAAGGTTGGCACAAGAGCGTCAAGGGATTTGAAAATCAGCCAGAGGGTGGTGCTAGGTGTGAAAAATGTTTCGCTTTCAGACTTGAAAGGACCGCAGAATATGCAAAGGAAAATGACTTTGATTTGTTTTCAACAACACTTACCGTAAGTCCATACAAAAAGACAGAGATGATAAACACCGTTGGAAAGGAAATTTCAAGACTGACAGGTGTCAAATTTCTGGAAGAGAGTTTCAAGAAAAAAGATGGTTATTTGCGAAGTGTTGCACTGGCAAAAGAATTGGATTTGTACAGGCAACATTATTGCGGATGTATGTTTGCAAAAATCATTCAAGACAAGCAGTTTGCTGAGAAACAGAGAAAGATAGATTAAAAACATGCAAAAATGCATGCTTTTGAGGAGAAAAATTGTGGCAAGATTTGATGATGAATTTATTCAATATAGCAAGGAAAAAGAAAAAAGCGAAAAGAAAACTACCGCTTTTTCTCTTGCTGTGCAAATCACTCTTTACATTTTGCTCATCTTTTTTGCAATCTTTTTCATTTGGTACACTGCATTCATCTCTACTCACAAATATTACATAGTTTCTGGTGCTTCAATGAAAAACACGCTCAACAGTTCTCTTGCGCTAGACGATCAAAAGGGGACAGAAGATGCTGTTTATGTAAACACAATTGCAAAAATCAAGGTGTTTGATGTTGTTGTGGCAAAAAGAAAAACATACAATACAGTAAATAAGAAATGGGAAACCAAAGATGTTGTTAAGCGTGTGATGGGGATGGAAGGAGATTATGTCTCCGTGGCACTTCATAAGGACGATGATGGTCAAGAGAGGTTGTATTTTTACCGAATTGCAAAAGGCACCGATTTGACAAATTTTGATGATGAGAGTGCAAGACTTGACGAAAGAGTGAACACAAATGGATACACCATCTATAAAGATGGCCAGCATGATGAATGGACAGAAAGAAAAGATTTGACGACTTTCTTGGATGAAGGTGGGACTTCTTCAGATGGGTACAACGATGTCAGTTATGAATTGGATTTCTTTGAGACTTTTCTCGAGGGACATTTGGCAGAGATTGCAAGTGGAAGCGATGATTTCTTTGTCTCTGACGCAGGACTAGTTTATGTCAAAATCCCAAAGGGAATGTTCTTCTGCATGGGTGACAACCGTGGGCACAGCAGCGACAGCAGAAACAATGGATTCTATGAGATGAGTCAAGTTGTTGGAAAAGTTGAGATTGTTGTTTACAATTATTCATTTACAAAGCGTCTTGCAAAGGTTGTAGATTATTATTTTTCAGAGGTTGCAAAGTTTTTTGCTCGATAGATGCTAGGCACTTATTATTTTGGATGAATTGTTTCAAAAATCATTTGGTGATTTGGGCAAATTATGATATCATGAAAGTGGCATGAAGGTGCTAGACAAAAATTTAAGGAGATATTATGAACAAAGGTGAATTCGTTAAGGCCGTTGCAGAAAAGGCAAATTGCACACAAAAAGATGCTGGCATTGTTTTCGACGCAGTTATCGACACAATCGTAAGCGTTTTGAAGAGTGGAGAAAAGATTCAAATCCCTGGATTCGGCTCTTTCGAACTTTCAAAGAAAAGCGCAACTACAAAAATCAATCCATTGACAAAGGAAACTGTAAAAGTTGCTGCTTGCAACGTGCCAAAATTCAAATTTGGAAAGAGTTTCAAAGCCGTTTTCAACGACTAAGGATAGAAAATGTCCGACATTCGTGTCGGCTTTTTTATTGCCGTTTTGATAAAAAAGACTGTCATGAAGATGACAGTTCTTTTTCAATATCAATGATAACATAGCCTTGTGGCAGAGAGCAGACTGGACAGGTTTTGAAAGCTTCTTTTGAGATTTCGACATGGCCGCAGGTCGAGCATTTCCATTCAGTTGGCTTGTCACGCTTGTAGAGTCTTTTGGATTTGTAAAGGTCCGCAAGGTATTTCAAGATGCGAGCGTGGGATTTTTCGATTTTTGCAATTGCTTCGAAAGAGCGAGCGATGTTGACAAACCCCTCATCTTTTGCAATGCGTGCAAAAGAGGGATAGATGTTTTCTGCTTCCGAGGTTTCATTTTTGCTTTCTTCCAAAAGACTGGTTTCGAGTTTTGGCATCTCAAATGGAAAGCCTGCTTCAATGGCAATGTTTCGGACATTTCCATCGCTGTTTTGCAAGATATAATCATAAAACACCTTTGCGTGTGCCATCTCATTTTTTGCCAAAGTTTTCATCGTGTCAGAGATAAATTGCATTTGGTCTTGCAGTGCGAGTTTTGACATAAATTGATATCTTGCACCGGCCTGACATTCCCCGGCAAATGCACGGGCAAGGTTTGTTTTTGTTGTGCTGTCATTGAAATTCATAGTTACTCCTTAAACTTTTAAGATTGATTCTTTTGTGATTGTTTCCGAGAAAAACAGTTTTCAAACATAAAAAGTTGTGTTGATGACAATTTTGGTAGTATATCACTTTGAAAAATCGATTTTTTTTTGAATTGTTTGCTTTTTTCTTCAATTTTGTTTAGAATAGACTTATATAAGGAGAGGATATGTTTCTTGGCGATAGGGGTACCCCAAACAAATATGCGACACGCAGATACAACTATGACATCTTGATTGACAATGAGAAAGCGATTCTTGGGAAGATTTCAAAAAACCTTGGGTTTTACAATGTCATCTACACTGGCAAACTCAACAAGATTGAAACTGTCTATGACACCGACAAAAATCTTTTGACTGGTGCAGGGCTCATTATTAGAAAAATCAACACCAAAGAGAGGACGTATTTCTCTTTGTTTAGGGTGAGTGATGTCGCTCAGGTGAGCAATCGTGAGAAGAAGGCATTTTTGGGCGAATGTGAGCCCAAGGACGAGCCAAGCGATTTCCCTGTGCAAATTGCTGACGCCATCAAAGTTGCTTTTAACAATTTGTTTGCAATCAACGTTGTTGACATCGTGAAGCACACATCTGCTTACATAACAACTGCCATTTCCGGAAATGTTTATAAGATTGTCAGCGGGACAGGTTATGAGGCCGAAATGTCTTTTGAGACTTGGAAAATCAAGGACCACAGGACGGGAAAGAAGACGACAATCAGAAATTTCTCGCTCGACTTTGAGCTTAATCCTGCCTATCAGAAAGAGATGGAACACATCTTGCATATCGTTGACAGATATTGCAAAGAACTTGTCCCTCTCAATCGAAACAGATTTGAGGTCGCTGAGGTTGCAGTCAGACCAAGAGTGCCTTCAGGAGATCGCGTTATGCTTGATGCTGACGGAAATCCAATTGCCCCACCTCAAACAGACAAGAAAGGCAAAAAGGGAAAGAAAGATAAAAAGAAGAAAGAAAATCAGGGACAGTAGAAGTCCCTTTTTTGTTTGACTGAAGTTTTTGTTTTGCCAGCCGAAAATCTAACATATACATATCTTTGTGAAAAAGAAATATCTTGATTTCAAAACAAAGCTTTTTTATGGCATGGGAAATCTTGGCTATGGCTCAATGGGACAAACTGTCTCAAGTTTTATTATGTTTTTCGGCACAAGCGTCTTGGGGTTGCCCGGATTTTTGGTCGGCATAACAATCGCCATAACCTCGCTTTGGGACGGACTGTCTGATCCGATCATTGGTTATCTTTCTGACAAGACCAAAAGCAAGGTGTTTGGCAGGAGATTGGGGCACATGCTCTTCGCATCTTTTGCCCTTGCCATAAACAATGTGGTCTTGTGGTGCTGTCCATTTTCAAACAATGCTGCTCTTGCCATGATTTGGCTTTTGGTGTTTTTGCTTTTGCAAGAGACGTTCAACACGTTTTTTGCGACGCCTTATTCGGCACTTTGCATTGATATTGCACCAGATTACAACGACCAGACAAAGGCCCAGAGCATGAAGACGGTCTTCAGCATTTTTGGGATGATTATGCCAAGCGTGTTGATGTACATTCTTATGCCAGCGGGGAGCAATCAATTTGCTCAGAAAGGATACATCTACATCGCCATCGTAAACTCTGCCATTGTGATTGTATGCGGGCTTGCAACTGTTTTTGGTTGCATCAAGCGTGTCCGCCAGATGCCACATTATGATGAGGGAATGCAAGAAGAGACTCCAGAAGAAAAAGTGAAAGGTAAGGCAAAATTTTCTCAGATTCTGTCTGGATATGTGGACACTTTCAAAAAGAAAGATTTCAGAATCGTTATGCTTGGATACTCTGTTTGTCTGATTGCAATGGTCTTTATCTCTTCGGTCGGGATGCACTTGTTTACTTTTTGTTATCATTTCTCAAGCACTCAGATTTCAATTTTGATGATTTGCCTTTTTGGTGGGGCAATTGCGTCACAAGTCATTTGGGTGAATGTCGTCAAAAAATATGACAAAAAGCAGACTTTGATTTTTGCGCTCGCTGTCATTTTGTTTGGCATTGCTCTTGTCAGCATAACTTTCTTGTTTAGACTTTATTGCACTGTTAATTTCATTTTCTGGTTTGTCGCACCAAGCCTTTTCATTTGTGGAATTGGCTCGGGAGCTCTCTACTCTTTGCCCCACTCAATGTACGCTGATGTTGTGACCATGGAGCAGTACAAAACTGGGCAAAACAACGCCGGCAGATACACTGGATATTATACTTTCACTTACAACTTTTCAAATTCAATTGCACTGCTTTTCATTGGTGTGCTTTTGGATGTTGTAAAATTTGACTCATCTCAGTCAGTCCAATCATTGCCAGTGCAGGCGGGATTGGCGCGAATTGTCTTTTTTGGAAGTGCGATTGCTCTCTCATGTGCCATTTTCATTTTCTCAAAATATGGAATAAAAAGGGCTGATGTTTTGAAAGTCCAAATTGAGGCGAATGAAGTGACATCAAAGAAAGCAAGTGGCAATGCCAAGAAACAAGAATATAAAACCAAATAAAGCACAAACTAGATTCATGAAAAAGAAAGTTAAGTTTGCAATTGTGATGTTGTTTGTAGCAGTTTCGCTCTTTTCTTTTGGATGCGGAAAGAAAGCTGTTGACAGTGCAAATATATCACGAGATGATGCAAGGGTTGGTGGAAGTCTGAGCTTTGTTTACAACAAAGATAGGAGAGAAGCGTATATTGGCGGCGAAGGTGAAGTTGTGCAATATTCTTTGGCAAATGACACCTTTGGCTTTGATGAAGGATGCAGAGTTGGACTCAAAATCACTGCACCAGATGGAGAGGTTGATCTTGAAACGGCATCTCTCAAAATGAATGGTGTCAGATATGCGATGGGGGATTTTCTTGCAAAGGTAAATGGCGTGCCACAAAGGTTTTTCACTATTTATCCAAAGTTTTCAAAGGAAGATAAGTCAGTCAATCTCTGCATTTCGTGGGGTGACAAGGTGAAAAAACAAGAATACAAAGTCATCATTGAGGACGGAACTCAGTTTATGGACAAAGACGGGAACGTAGCCTAAAAGGAACAAACAAGAGGCGAAACTCATAATCAATTTGTATGAGATACAATGATTTTGAAAAAGAAATAGGAAAAACAAACTTGAATGTTTTTTCTTTGGGAAAGTCTACCCTTGGCAAAGATATTTTTGCTTGCCATGTTGGAAGCGAAGTCGGCAATCAAGTTTTGGTGCAGGCAAGCATTCACGCAAGAGAATATATCACCAGTTTGCTTGCGGCAAAGCAAGCAGAAAAACTCCAAACAAAAAATTTGAGGTTTGGAGTCTATTTTGTTTTGTGTGCAAATCCAGATGGAGTGGAAGTTGTGCTTGATGGGTTTTCGACTTTGAGAAGGCGAGAAAGAGAGTTTTGCGAGCGAAATGGATTCAACCATACTTTTTTCAAAGCCAATGCAAACTTGGTTGACTTGAACACAAATTTTGATGCTCTTTGGGGGCAAGGCAAGAGCAATGTGAAACAGCCAAACTTTGAAAACTTTGTGGGGAATTTTCCAGAAAGTGAAGTGGAGACCAAGATTTTGGAAGATTTCACAAAAAGAGTGCGACCCAAATTGACACTTTCTTATCACACAAAAGGTGAAGTCGTCTATTATGGTTTTGACACTCAAAGCAGAGAATCTCTGCAGCGTGACTTTGAGGTTGGGCAGAAAATTGCAGAGACTTTGGGATTTGAGTTGATGCGCAGTTTCAACTCTTGCGGAGGCTACAAAGATTGGGTTTGTGACAAATTTGATATCCCGTCATACACCATCGAGTTTGGAAACGACAATCTCTCTCATCCACTGGGAGAAGAAGTCCTGCCTTTGTTTGAACAACAATCCGAGAATCTATTTGATGTGATTGAGGAGTTTGTGCAATAAAGGGGTTCGACTCCCATTCGGCTAGCCGCAGGGGATTCGAACCCGATATTTTTGTTTAATCTCACACATTTCTCACACTTTTTTTATGTTTTGCTTGATTTTTGATTGAGATTTGAAATGGTATTGATGACATAAAAAATGCTACACACTCGATATTCTCGAATATGTAGCATTTCTTTAATGTTGGTGACCCCGACGGGACTCGAACCCATGATACCGCCGTGAAAGGGCGGTGTCTTAACCGCTTGACCACGGGGCCACAAAACTGACACGATGTAAGTATAATAAAATACCATACTTTTTGTCAAGCATTTTTTGAAAATAATTTTATTTTTTGGTGTATTGTGTCATAGTATAGAAATTAGGATAATTCAAGTATAAGAATAGAAAATTCTATATAATTTATTTATGATGAAAACGGAAATGGAATTTAAGGATATTCTTAGAGATATAATGATTGATAGAAATCTCAATCAAACTCAGGTTGCTGACCTTATTGGTGTAAAGCAAAGTCAAGTCTCTGAGTGGTTGAGCGGAAAAAGTAATCCTAGTTATTTGACTTGTAGGATGATTTGCAAGGCACTTGACATCTCTGGTGATGAAATCTTAGGATTGAAATAAGGAAGAGATGAAAAAAGATTTTACTGAAAAAATGCGTAAGGCATTCAAAAAGGTAGGCGGGTTTTTGGACAAAACCTTGTTTCCGTCTGACATGAAGTGTGCATTCTGTGACAGAGATGTCCCAGATTTTGAAAATCACCCATTTTGTGAAGAGTGTGAAAAGGTCGTCTCCTTCAACAACGGCAATCGTTGTTTGATTTGCAGTGAGCCGATTGACAACGAGGCGGTGGTCTGTGATGTTTGTCAAAAGCATGGAAGAAAGTTTAAGAAAGCGATTTGTCCTTTTGTTTATGATGGCAAGGTGAGAAAGGCAATCCTTGGTTTCAAAGACTCTGACAAGAGATACCTTGCCAAAGTGTTTGCAAAGTTTGTTGTTGAGGAGATCAAGAAAGAGGGGATTGAAGTGGGTCGCATCACTTATGTCCCGCTGTCAGCAAAGAAGAAGCGCAAGCGTGGTTTTGACCAAGCCGAACTTCTTGCAAGGGAGATTGCAAAGCTTTTGGATTTGAGAGTGGAAAAGTTTTTCGAGAAAGTCAAAGACGGCAAGACTCAAAAGTTTTCTTCTTTCAAAGAAAGACATGAAAACATGATTGGGATGTACAAGTTGCTTGATGTTGACCTTCGAAAAGATGACAATGTTTTGATTGTTGATGACATAATCACAACTGGTGCAACGATTGAGGCTGCGGCCGGGCTTTGTGAAAAGAAAGTGAAAAATGTTTATGTGGCGGCGATTGCCAGAAACAAGTTGAAAGAAAAAGCAGACATCTAGATGATGTCTGCTTTGTTGTTGTCTGTGTAAGAAATGTCGCTGATTTCTCCTCTTTCGATTGTGATGATTTTGTCAGAGATGTCTTGGCAATAATCCTTGGCACTGAAAATGAGGATTGTTCTTGTCCCTTGCATTGCCTGAAGAATTTGTTTTACTTTTTTCTTTTCTTTTTCGGTGAGAGAATCAGGGAATTCGTAAATTGCCAAAACTTGGCTTCCTGTCAAGATTGCACGGGCAAGTCCAATGATGTAAAGTTTGTCATATGGGAGAGTGGAGATGTCTGTGTTGAACTTCTTTGGAAGACCCATGATGTAGGTGTAGATGCCGAGCTCTTTGCAAGTCTGATAGATGATGTTTTTGTTTTTCTCTTTCAGTTGCAAATTTTTCATGATTGAGCCCTTGAAAAATGTCGGGTGAGTGGTCACATAACTGAAGTTTTCAAGATAACTCTTTGTTGTGAAATCATAGAGATTTACGCCGCTGAGGGTGATTTGTCCTTCGTCTGGCTCAATCGCACGCCTGAGCATATTGAAGATTGTACGCTTGCCACAACTTCTTGATCCAAGAATGAGACAGGTTTGGTTTTCGTTGAACAAAATGTCAAAGTTTTTGAGGCTTGGGTTGCCCTCATCGTCTTTGTTGTAAGAAACGCCAGTGAAGCAGAGATTTCCAATGATGTCAGTGAGTGAGTTTTTGCCGATTTCCACCTCTTCTCGTTCTGTGAAGTTGAGCACCGTCTTGACACGGGATGCAGCAGTGTTTACATTGTCAAACTCTTTTATGACGGAGAACAAGTCCTTGGTGTTGGAAATACCATTTGAGATGTAAGATACAATTACGAAATAAGTCTCAATTGAAAGACCATGCGTGACGAGAATAACTGAGATGATTGTCGCTACGAGAATCAAAAATTCATAGAATGCTGCGTAATAGTTTGCATAGATTGAATCCCAGAAGTCACGTTTGTGGAGTCTCTTGATGTATGTGTCGAGAATCTCGTTGTATTCTTGTTTGATTCTCTTTTCAACGCCGAGGTCGGTGATTGCTTCTCTTGCGTCAAAGATTTCGCTAAACTTCTCATATTGAGCATCATGTGATTTTCTTGTGAGTCCGTGCCATTTTTGTCTTCTGTTGCTTGCCCAGGCGAGCATCAAGAAGTCGAGGATGTCGGCAACGACAACGATGAGTCCGGCCCAAACGTTGATTGTGAAGATGACAATGATGTTTACGATGACAATCAAAAGTCTTGCAAAAGCGATTGAAGTCTTCTCACCAAATTCCGCAACAGTGAAGTTGTCTGTGTGAAGGATGTTGAGGATTTGCTCTTTTGATGTCGTTTTGAAGTTTGCAGACCTTGCACGAAGTGCCTTGTTTACAAATTCGTTGTTGAGGCGGTTGTAGGTGCTTTTGATCAGTGGAGCATAACACAAATATTCAAAGTGCCAGAATGTCTTTCTTGCAAACAGGATGGCAAACCCAACGCAAAGGTAAATTATCGCTCTCGTATATGCCTTGTTTGTGATTGAAACGGTCACTTTTGCGGTGAAGATTGGTGCGACAATCAGCAATGTAATTTGAGTCAACACCACAAGGAAGAAGATAAGAAAATAATACTTCTTGCTTGGTTTGGCAAGTTTCCACCAGTCTCGCATTGTTTTTATGTAATAGTTCATAAAAAATCCTTTTGTTGAATATATATTTTTCAAAAGCATTATACACAAATTTGTTGAAAATCAAAAGAAAAAGAGAGTATTTTGATGTAAAAAATAGAAAAACAAGGCGGGCGCCTTGTTCTATTTTTCTTCTTTTTCAGATTTTTCTTTTTGCTTTTTCAGATTGTCGAGTTTTGTCATTGTGTCTGTTACGATTCCAACAACTCCGCAAGCAAGTGCCGAGCAAGCTGGAATGAGCCAACCTGGATGCCAGAAACCTATTGTGATGCCCAAGATAAGATAGATTGCAACGCTTACAATCATGAGTGCTCCACAAACTGCTCCTCCAATAATTTGAATTTTTGATTTTTTAGCTTCATTCATATTTTCATTCCCTATTTTTTCAAGATTTGATAGCCTTCTCTTGTGTCTTTGACTTCATAACCAAGGTTTGAAATTTCATTTCGCAATGAGTCTGCAAGGGCAAAGTCCCTGTCTTTTTTTGCTTGCCAACGCTTTTCGCACAGGTCTTTCACTTCTGGGGAAACTTCTTCAGTTTCGTTTTCGTCAAAGTTGAGACCAAGCACTTGATTGAATTTCATAAGAGCGCCGTAAACATCTTGACTCTTTTCTTCTTTCAGCATTTTGAGGGTCGTTGCGATTGCTCTTGGCATGTTGAGGTCATCATTGATGCTTTCCAAAAATTCTCTTTCATATTTTGATGTGTCAACTTTGGCTGAGCCAGCTTTGTGATCTTTTGCCATGCTTTTCAGATTTTTGATTGTGGACTTTGCCATATCAAGTGCGTCAAAAGTGAAGTTTTGTTGTTTTGAGTAATGCGCCATAAAGTAGAAGAATCTGAAAACTTCTGGTTCGTATCCACGTTCTTTGAGGTCGGCGAGGGTGTAGAGATTGCCAAGACTCTTGCTCATCTTTCCGCCGTCAACTTGCAAAAATTCCAAATGCATCCACATCTTGACAACTTGGTGGTCATAATAACAATTGCTTTGAGCGATTTCGTTTTCGTGGTGAACAGGTTTGTGATCGACACCGCCAGTGTGGATGTCAATTGTCTCTCCCAAAAATTTGTCGCCGATGACCGAACATTCAATATGCCAGCCAGGATATCCCATTCCCCAAGGACTTTGCCATTGCATAATATGTTCTTTTGGGGCTTTTACCCAAAGTACGAAATCATATGGAGAGTGTTTCTCCTCGTCTACATCAATTCTTGCACCAGCGAGCTTTTCGTTTATGTCCATACCAGACAAGCGACCATATTCAGGAAATTTTGCGATATCAAAATAAATCCCTTTGCTGGTCTCATAGGCGTAACCTTTATCCATGAGGTGGTCAACAAAGCATATCATTTCATTGATGACACTTGTTGCTGGAACGACATGTTCTGGAAGGTCAATGTTCAAAAGTTTTGCATCCTTCATAAACACGTCAGTATAAAATTTGGCGATTTCCCAAGGCGACTTGTGTTCTCTTTGACTTGCAACAAGCATTTTGTCTTCGCCTTCATCAGCATCAGAAGTGAGATGACCGACATCAGTGATGTTCATCACGCCGTCGAGTGTGAAACCATTGTATTTGAGGACTCTTCTTATGTTGTCCATAAAAAGATAAGCTCTGAAATTTCCGATATGTGGATAATAATATACGGTTGGACCGCAAGAGTACATCTTTATCACTTTCCCTTCGTGAAATGGGACTTCTTCTTTTGTCCTTGAAAGTGAATTGAAAAACTTTATCATTTTTTCCTCCAATATGAGTTGGTGCAAGAAGAGGGGAATGCCTCCAGTATGATTATATCTTCTTGTTTAGATATATGGAAAGAACATCCAAAGCGTGTTCGATTTCCGTGTTTCTTTCTTCAAAATGACTGCCAAGCTCCTTGATGAATCCATCAAGTTCTGCTTTTCCTTTCTCAGTGAGTGACATCATCCTACATCGTTTGTCGATTTCACCTTGTCTTGAGGTGGCAAGCCCTTGTGCTTCCAAATCTTTTGCCATAAGTGCAAAGTTGGACTTCTTTAGACCCAATTTATCGATAATCATGCTGACAGAAAGATTTTCATATTGTGAGATAAAATACAACATTTTGAACTTAAGCAAGTTGTTGTTTGCAATATGTTTCGTAAGATTTTCAGTTAGTGCTTCGATTTCCAGCAGTTTTTCGATGTTTTTCATATCTATAATTATAGATAATGTGATATTTTTTTGCAAGTATTTTGCTTGCTTTTTAGATAAAAAGTTATTAAAATATGACTATGGCGTTGACAGGGACAATAGAAGATATAGTTTATAGAAATGAAGAGAATGGCTACACAGTGGCAAGACTGGAAAAAGATGACAGTGTTGTGACAGTTGTGGGGAAATTTATTGATATTCAGGTCGGCTCTCTGGTGTCTCTGAATGGAAAATTTGAAAAAACTAAGTATGGCGTGCAGTATGTCTTTGAGACATATGAGATTTCTATGCCAAAATCGCTTGAAGGCATTGAGAAATATCTTGGAAGTGGGCTCATCAAGGGTGTTGGGCCAATCACAGCGAAGAAGATTGTTGAACAGTTTGGGCAAGAGACTCTTGATGTTTTGGAATATTCTCCGCACAAACTCGCCCAAATCAATGGCATAAGTGAGAAGAAAGCGACAGAGATTGGGTTTTCTTTTAAGGAACATCGTGAGGTGCAAAACACGATTATCTTTTTGCAAAATTTCAACATAAGCACCAACATGGCCCTCAAGATTTACAATGTGTACAAAGAAAAGACAACAGAAATCGTCAAAAACAATCCATATAAACTTGTGGAGGACATTGATGGCATTGGATTCCTCACGGCAGACAGAATTGCTCAAAATGCGGGGATTCCGAAAGACAGCCTGTTTAGAATCAGAGCTGGGCTTATCTATGTACTCAAAACCTCTTGCGAGAAAAATGGAAACACATATTTGCCAAAGAATATGCTTTTGGAGCAGACAGAAGAGGCTCTGGAGCTTCCGATAGACGAAAACGAGGAGAAGTTCAAAGATGCGTTTGACAGCCTCACTCTTGACAGAACGGCGATTGTTCAGTGGGTTGACAATGTTGAGATTGTCATGCTGTCGAAATACTATTATTATGAAAATTCTATCGCCCAAAAACTTGTTTGGCTTGCAAACTGTCAAAAGAATGAAGTTTTTGATGTGTCAAAAGAAATCGAGTTGTTTGAAAAACAAAATGACATCGCCTTCCATGAGGAGCAGAAGAATGCTGTCATTGGGGCAATAAACAATGGTGTGTTTGTCATCACTGGTGGACCTGGTACTGGAAAGACGACAATCATCAAGTGTATCTTGGAAATTTTGTCAAATCAACAAAAAACGGTTTCGCTCGCAGCTCCAACAGGGCGTGCTGCAAAGAGGATGAGTGACAGCACTGGAAAAGAGGCAAAGACAATCCACAGACTTCTTGAGGTCAATGCCATTCAATCTGATCAAAGCTTCTTCATTCACAACGAGAGCAATCCACTCAAAACGGACGTCGTCATTGTGGACGAGGTTTCCATGGTGGATGCGGCACTTATGTGCTCGCTTCTTAAAGCATTGCCAAGAGACTGCAAACTTATTCTCGTTGGAGACAAAGATCAGTTGCCAAGTGTTGGTGCAGGAAATGTGCTTTCTGACATTTTGCAGAGCGGTGTTGTCAATTATTGCATGTTGACAAAGATTTATCGTCAAGAAGAAAAGAGTCTCATCATAACAAACGCGCACCTTATCAATGAGGGAAAAATGCCGCTCATCGACAACAGCAGCATGGATTTCTTCTTTGAGAGCAAGAATGACCCAGAGATTATCAAAAACACAATCTTGGATTTGGTCACAAGCAGATTGCCAAAGTTTTTGAAAGTTGAGCCTGCTCAAATTCAAGTGCTTGCTCCACTCAAGGCGGGTGTATGTGGAATTGAAAACTTAAACAAAGTTTTGCAAGAAAAAATCAATCCGCAAAGCCAATATAGGCGTCAAGTTGAGTTTGCAAGGACAATTTTCCGTGAGGGGGACAAGGTTATGCAGATGAGCAACAACTATGATCTTGAATGGAAGAAGAAAGGGCTTTTTGCAGACGAGACTGGCAAGGGGGTTTTCAATGGTGATATCGGCATCATTCAAACTGTTGACCCTCAGACAAGTGAGGTGATTGTCGAGTTTGAAGATGGGAGAATTTGTCTTTATACACGACCAGACCTTATTGATTTGTCGCTTTCTTATGCGATTACAATTCACAAAAGTCAGGGCTCGGAATTTGACACAATCATCATCCCAGCAATCGCCGGGCCAAGCATAATCTTGACACGAAATTTGATTTATACTGCGGTCACTCGTGCAAAGAAAATGGTTGTCATAGTCGGTGAAAAGCAATACTTGCATAGGATGGTTTCAAACAAATATACTGCGACAAGATTTACACTTTTGAAGAGACTTCTTGAAAATGCGAATGAGAAAATGAAAACGATGTTTGAATAAAAAAAGAGTAGATTTTCCTACTCTTTTATTTTTTCATCAAATTGTTTTTATTTTTTGAAGAAGTGTTTTTTGTTGCAATTTTTGAAGACGCAGTCGATTTTTTGCTTGAAGATGCGGGTTTTGCACTCTTTTTTGCAACACTTTTTGCTGGCGAACTGCTTTTTGTTGCAACGGATGCAGATTTCTTTTTTGCCACTGACTTTTGAGTCTGTTTGCCCTCCTGCCTTGGCTTCTGCTGTGCGAGAGGGTCTTCAATTGGTTGCAATTTTTGAATATCTGAGATGACTTCTTCTGTGGATTCATCTTGCTCATATCTTACAATCATGTCTGTGATTTTTGCCATAAACTTGTTTTCTTTTGTTCCGTTTGCAAGTGCCTCTTGTCTTCTTTTTAAGAACCAGCGTTTAACAAAGTAAGCAATCACTGAGATGAGCACTGAGCAGGCAATCATTGTCAAAAGAAGTGTTATGACTGGAGGAGTGAAATCGGTCAGCTTGAAGAAACTTCCAAGTCCAATCACTGCTGCAATGATAAGTACACCAGGGAGGATGCAGCAGAATGCTCTATACCAGTTTAGAGGACAGCAAATTGACACGAGGTTGACAAACCCAATGATTGTCAAAAGGAGAGTCACAAGAGTTGTGTACTCAGATCCAGAAAGTATGGTTGTGTTTTCTTTTACTATGACAATTGTCAAGATGTTTATAAACATCAGCATTGCACAAGGGATGGTCTTTTTCATAACTTGGGGGATGAAATTTCCCTTGATTAGTTCGTCGTTTGGTTGGAACGTCATCATAAATGAAGGGAGACCAATCACAAACATTTCAAGCAGAAGCATCTGACTTGGTGTGAATGGATATGAAATTCGAAGAATGAGCGTTGTTATACACAAAATCATTGTAAACAGTGTTTTCATCAGGTACAAAACAGATGAGTTTTGGACGTTGTTGACAATTTTTCTGCCTTCCTTGACGATGGATGGAAGGGCGGAGAAATTGCTTTCCATAAGCACAAGGTGAGAGATGTTTCTTGCGACTTCACTTCCGTCTGCCATGGCGATTGAACAGTTTGCTTCTTTGAGGGCGAGGGTGTCGTTTACTCCATCACCTGTCATTGCAACAACTTTTCCTTGTGTCTTCAAGGTCTTTACGATTGTATGCTTTTGCTCAGGGGTTACACGACCGAAAACGGTAAACTTGTCTGCAATCTGTGCGACTTCTTGAAGACTCATTCCTTCAAGAGAAATATATTTGTCGCTGTTTTCAACTCCGACACGCTTTGCGATTTTTGAAACAGTGAGAGCGTCATCACCAGAAATGATTTTGACTTCGACATTGTTTTGCTTAAACCAGCCGATTGTCTCGATAGCATCTTTTCTTATGTGGTCTTCAAGAGCGAAGAATGCCAAGATTTTCCCCTCTTTTCCAGCGCTCTTTTCGTTGTAAACATGGTTGTCTTCAACAAGAGCGATCACACGCAAGCCCTGCTCCATGTATAATTTCATGGTTTTTATTTGTGCTTCGGAAATTTTGCAACCAATGAAGCTTGGTGCTCCGATATAATAAGTTTTTCCATTTCTGAGTGTTGTTGCGCTGTATTTTCTCTGTGATGAAAATTCAACGACATGTTTTGCAATGGAGGCGATGTCTTTTCCAAAATGTTCGGTCAGTGCTACGCTCGTTGCGTTTGAAGATTTTTGATTTGCGAGCACCGCTTTCATAATCCCTTCAACTTGCAACATTGTCGCTCCGTTTTGCAGAGAGGTTTCGACAACATTCATTGTTCCGTCAGTGATTGTGCCTGTCTTGTCAAGGCAAAGGACATTGGCACGGGCGAGCATTTCTATGGAGTAGATGTTTTTTACCAAAGTTTTCTTTCTGGCAAGCTTCATGACTCCAACTGTCAGCCCCACAGTGATAAGCAAATACATCCCGGCAGGAATCATACCTTCAAGAGCACCACTTGTGCTTGTGATAGAATCTTTTATGTTTGTCCCTGCGATGAAGAACTCTTTGCAGAAGGTGAGTGCTCCAACAGGAATCAAAATCAAGATGATGACTTTTATCAAACTGTTGAGGTCTTTGAAAAGGTTTGAAGTCTGTGGTTTGAAGTCCTTTGTCCTTTCTGCGACAGTTTGGATGTAATTGTTTTTGCCTACTTTGTCGACTCTTGCATAGCACACGCCAGAAGTGAGGAAACTGCCTGCAAGGAGAGTGTCTCCTACGATTTTTTTGATTGGAACTGATTCACCAGTGAGCAGGCTCTCATTTGCTTCAACATTGCCTTCGATGATAATGCAGTCTGCAGGAATTTGGTTTCCGTTTTCAAGCAGGATGATGTCATCCAAAAGGAGGTCTTCACTTTTCACTTCAAGTTGAAGCCCAGTGCGCATAACCTTTATCTTTGGCACGGAGACCATAGAAAGTTTTTCGACAGTGATTTTCGATTTGATTTCCTGGAAAATTGAAATGGCCGTGTTTGCAATGACGACAAAGAGAAACAACAAATCTCCCCATGCACCGACACACATAAGGGCGACAGCAATGACAATCCAAATCATGTTGAACACTGTCAAGATGTTTTTTCGGATGATTGAGAAATAAGAGTTTGAAGTTCTTATTTTTGTGTCATTGACAAGTTTGTGTTCTTTTCGTTCGTTGATTTGCTCTTCTGAAAGCCCATGCTCAATGTCAGTTTGGTATCTGATGATTGGGACCTCTTGCACAACTTGTTTCTTTTTTTTGATTTGTTTGTTTGGTTTCAATTTTTTCACGACTTTTTCCTTATTTTTCTTTTCTAATCTAAACATTCACTAGTGTATTAAAATTTATTCAAAATGTCAAATATATTTGACTTTTTCAAGATTATAATCTAAATTAGGAGTATAAATATATGTTGATTTTGGAGCGATTTTATGTTTATTGAAGTTTCAAAAAATCTTATAAGCCTCTCAAAGTTTTTTCCGGAGCATTTGTTTGTTGTTGGTGGATATGTCAGAAACAAACTCTTGGGCATAAATTCTGGTGATGTTGACATCGCAAGTTCTGTCGATATCGAAGAGGTGTCAAAACGACTTGAGGGGAGTGGTTTCTCTGTCAAAGTGAAAAACTTGAAGACTGGTTCACTGCTTATCAGCAAGGATGGCGAGAGTTTTGAATATACGTTTTTCAGAAAGGAAATCTATGGTGACAAAGGCTCGCACACTCCAACTCGCGTTGAGAGAACGGACGACATTTTGGAAGATTCAAAACGTAGAGACTTTTCTGTCAATTCAATTTATTACAACATCAACAATGATGAGATTGTTGACTTTTATCATGGCATAATTGATTTGAAACAAAAAGTCATAAGATGCAGTTTGTCGCCAGAAGAGGTGCTTTGTGTTGATGGCGAGAGAATTTTGAGAATGGTAAGAATTGCCGGAGAACTTGGGTTTTCTATCGATAAGGGGACATTTGCAACAGCAATAAAATTTGCCTCAAATGTGGAAGGGCTTTCTGGTGCAAGAAGATATAATGAGATTGAAAAAATCTTGTATTGCGACAGAAGATACCAAATTGGTAAAAATGGACTTAAAAGAGCACTCAAACTTTTGAATAAACTTGGCATCTGGAAACACATGTCACTCAAAAATGACGCAGTCAAATATGACATGGTCTTCAAGGTCGAGGATAGATTGCTTGGGCTTCTTATTGACATTGTTGATACCGAAAAGCCTGAGTGCTTGGAAGCGTTTTTGGAGAATTTTTTGCAAACCCAATTTGGACTTTCTACTTCACTTTCAATAAAGATATTTGACTATTTGGCAGGATACTACAATGCTCTTGGTGGGATGGCAAACAAAGAGTACTTCTTCAAGTACTTCCAGGACTGGGCAGTTGTATTCGGTCTTCTTGGTGGAAAAAGCAAGAGGGTACAAAACAAATACAATTTCTTCTACAAATATATCATTGAACATGGCTTGACCATTCAAATTTCCGACTTGAAGATAACTGAATCTGACATAAAAGTAAACTTCAAAAATATCGATAAGAGAAATCACAACAAAATTTTGAACAATCTTCTGAGCAAAGTTTTTGACGGAAAAGTGCAAAATGAAAAGAAGGCTTTGCTTGCGGAAATTGAGAAAAATCTTCAAAATTACTAGTTTTTTGCTGGTAATTTTTCTTTTTTAATGTTTTTTCCCTATTTTGATATTTTTCTTTGAATTAGACATAATAGCAATATGAAAAAAGAAAAATCTCAAAAACAATCAAAAACGAAAATCGAAAAGAAGAAAAAGAAAGGTGGAATATTTTGGTTTCTTGGCGTGTCGGCGATGTCGGTCACGCTTCTTGTTGCATGTCAATTTTTCTTTGAAAATGCGGTGACAGGAAAAGAGAAGTTTTATGAAAACACACGCATAAACGGAATTGATGTGAGTGGGATGTCTGTTGCAGAGGCAGAGAATGTTGTGCTTACAAACATGCTCGACAAGAAAAAAGATGTGGAGATAGAACTCTCTTGCAAAGGCAAAACTTGGACTTTGAGTGGCAATGACTTTGAAGTTTACAACAAGGTTCAACCAGTGGTTGCTCAGATGTCAAAATATGGCAGAGACGGAAACTTTTTCCAAAACTTGTCTAAAGCCAAAAAGATAAAGAAAGACGGTAAAGACTTTCAAGTCTCTTATACATGCGTGCTTGCAAACATAAATGAAAAAATTGATGAAATTGTGGCAGAAGTTGAGAGAGAAGCAAGAAGTGCAAGCCTTGTTTTTGAGCCAGAAAAGGACAATCCTTTCACATTGGATGAGGGGCAATCTGCCATCCTTGTAAATCGTGACAAGCTCTATCAAGAGATTGACAATGCTCTTCTTATCGGGACAAAGGCAAAAATTGAAATCCCTATCTTTGAGATTGAGGGGCAGATTGATTTGGACGAACTTAAAAACAGTGTTGTAAAGCGTGCGGAATTTTCGACGTCATATGAAAAGAGCGGAAAGGACAGAAAAAACAACATCAAAAAGGCACTCTCTGCTTTCAATGGGATGATTGTTGAGCCAAAGCAAACCGTGTCTTTCAACGAGACAACTGGAGCGAGGACAGAAGAGGCGGGTTATAGCAATGCCCACATAATCGTCGGTGGTGTTTATGTTGATGGTGTTGGCGGAGGAGTTTGCCAAGCGTCAACCACGCTTTACAATGCACTTTTGCTTGCGGACATTGACATCTTGTCTGTCAATCACCACTCATTGCCTGCGTCTTATGTTCCACTTTCCCTTGATGCCATGGTGTCTGGAGACTATTCTGATCTTGTTTTCCAAAACAATCTCGACAATCCAATTTATATCAAAACTGTCTGTGATGACAAGACTGTCAAAGTTGAAGTATATGGGCAGAGGTTTGATGAAGGACAGAGTGTGGCGGTTAGGTCAGAACTTGTGAAGATTTTGCCACACAGTGGAGACAAGATTGTCAAAGACCAAAAGGGTGAATATGCAAACAAAATCTTGTACAAGGGAGAATATCTTCGAATCAAGTACCCAAGAGAGGGTTATGAGAGCAAAGCATTTTTGCAACATTTCAAAGATGGAGAGCTTGTTGATGAAAGAGAAATAAGACACGATTTCTATCAACCACAAGACGGCATTGTTATGGAAGGCGTTGAGGATGCTGCCCCAGGGATGACAATCCCTGCAAGTGATGTCAAACTTATAAAGCCTCAGAAGGAGAATAAACAAACAAGCGAAATCGTCAAAAACAAACTAGAAAAAACAAATCCAAGTGAATATAATCCCTAAGTTATGAAAGTTGGAAAGAATTAAGAATAGAATAATGTATGGAATTGAAAACAGAAAAAGTTATGTCTAAAAAAAAGAAGATAATTCACACAAGTATTGTCATAGTGGCTTTGGTGGCGATACTTGTTTTGTCATATTTTGTTTTGGTTTTGACAGGGCTTTGGGAGTATATCAATTCCGTTGACAAAATCAGAGGACTCATTCTGTCTCTAGGCTTTTGGGGGAGATTTGCATTTGTCTTTCTCCAATTTCTCCAAGTGACATTTTTGCCAATTCCTTCTGCCGTTTCGACACTGGCAGGAGTTTTGGTTTTTGGTCCATTGCAAGCTTCTCTTTTGAGTTTGTCGGGCATCATGCTTGGAAGCGTCCTTGCGTTTTGGCTTGGCAGAAAATTTGGAAGACCTCTCGTATCTTTCATGGTGGGGAAAGAGTCTTGCAAAAAGTGGACAAGTTTTTTGACAAATGCAAAATACTCTTTTGTGGTGATGATGCTCTTGCCAATTTTCCCTGACGACATCTTGTGTTTGGTTGCAGGACTCACCGATATGTCATGGCTCTTTTTTGTGACAACAAATTTGGTTTCAAGACCACTTGCAATTTTCCTTACTTGTTATCTTGGAAGCGGAACCATCATTCCATTTCATGGTTGGGGACTTGCAGTCTGGGGTGTCTTCTTGATAGGAGTTGCAGTGGTGCTTTACCTATCATTTAAGTATCAGAAAGATATTGAGGGATTTATCAAGAAAAAGTTTGGTGGACAGGCTGTTTCAAATGTTGAAGCGGGACGAGAAAATGTCAAAAAATCGAAACAAAAAGGAAAGAAAAAATAAAACAGAGTTGTTTCATTTTTGGGTAAAACAATCGAAAAACATGCAACAATTGCAGTTTTTGCATCAATTTTTGTTCAAAATGAGAAAAACCCCTTCTTTAATTTGCTTTGGAGACACTTGATTGTCAAGCAATATTTTTGTCGCATCAATATCAAATTTTTGTGAAATTGTTTTCAAGTTTTCGCCTTCTTTCACTTGATAGTAAGGGAAGGTGATTTTTTTCAAACTCATGGACAGCTCCTTTTAAGTTTTTGGCATATATTCTATCTGATGCCGATAAATTTAATTATATGAAATCAATTTTCAAAAATGTGGCACTGATCACAGTGTTCTCGGTGATGACGAGGTTTCTTGGATTTTTGTTTAGAATCTTCTTGTCTCGTACAATCGGAGCTCAGGCGCTTGGTCTGTATCAAGTCGCACTCTCAATCTTTATGGTGCTCTTGACAGTGGTCTCTAGCGGATTTACTCTCATCATTTCAAGAATGACGGCGAGTTACCGTGTTGCGTCCGACAAGAAGGCAATCGGCAGTCTCGTGTCCACTTGCATCTTTATTGGACTGGCTGTCAGCATCTCGCTGTGCCTTGTCATTTTGATTTTCAAAAATCTTTTTCAAAACATATTCACTGATCAAAACTGCATGAACATCCTCATCATCCTTTTGCCATCTCTTGTGTTTTCGGCGGTGTATAGTGTCTTCCGCGGTGCGATGTGGGGCACCGACAATTATTTTGGTCTTTGCGTTTCCGAACTTTTGGAACAAGTTGTCAAGATTGTCATCTGTGTGTTGGTGTTGGCTTCAGGGATGACTGCACTCCAAAACGCAATGGCAGTCGCATGGTCATTTACACTCTCTTGCATGGTGTCGGCATTGTTTGTGATGTTGTTGTACTTTTTTTATGGTGGAAAAATGTCCAAGCCTACCAAGATATACAAGAAGGTGATTCGCCAGTCTGCACCAATCACTGGCGTGAGAGTTTTGAGCAGTTTCACGCAGCCACTTGTGGCACTCATCTTGCCAGCACGATTGATTGCTTCGGGTTATACTTCAAGCCAGGCAATGAGCATCTATGGTGTGGCGCTGGGGATGACCTTTCCGCTTCTCTTTTTGCCATCAGCACTCATAGGCTCTTTGGCGACAGCACTTGTGCCAGACATCTCAATGGCGTTGGTGAAAAATGACAACAAGCACATTGAAAAGAGAGTTAAGTCATCGCTGAGTTTTGCACTCTTTGTTTCATTTTTGATTGTGCCCGTCTTTATTGCCATTGGTGATCGCGTTGGGATGTTTTTGTATAACGATGCTTTGAGCGGCACGCTCTTGCAATATTCTGCATGGATAATGATTCCAATGGGCATTTCAAACATTGCTTCAGCAATACTCAACTCTGTCGGGCTTGAAGTGAAGTCCTTTGTCAATTTTGTGATTGGTGACATTGTTATGTTTTTGGCAATCTTCATTTTGCCAAAGTATATTGGTATCAACGCACTCATCGTTGGGATGGGAGCTTCGGCAGTCATTGCCTCAACTCTCAATCTTCTGATGCTCAAGAGAAAACTCAAAATCAACATTGGAATTTTGAAAAAACTTGTGACGCTCGCATTCCTTTCACTTCCAACCGTTGCACTGACGGCTTTCTTCAGCTCGCTTCTGTCTTATGTCATGCCAAATGTCTTAAACATTCTTATCTCAGCACTGATTGGAGTTGGGTGTTTCATCTTGTTGTGCGTCGTATTCAATGTTGTCAATTTTTCGGTTTATATGGTGCAATTCAAAGAGAAATTTGCATCAAAAAAGGGTGGGCATAGAAAGACTTCAATGTTTTTGAAAAAATCAAGAAAGAAAAAATAATTTCTGCTCATAATAGGAGTATGTTAACGATAGTCCTTAGAGCAATCATTATTTACGTTGTGGTTTTGTTTTTATATAGGCTTATGGGCAAACGCCAACTTGGGCAGATGCAACCATTTGAACTTGTGCTTACGCTCATCATAGCCGACCTTGCAACAATCCCAATGGCGGAGGTTTCTGTCCCAGTTTTGCATGGGATTGTGCCTGTGTTTACGCTTGTGATTTTGCATTTTGTCTTGACGTTCTTCAGTTCGATAAGCAACAAATTTGCTTCGTTTTTGAGCGGGAAGCCTGTCATTGTTATCAACCCTGATGGCATCGATCACAAGGCTTTGAAAAACCTCAACATCTCTGTTGATGATGTCTTTGAGGCGATAAGAGGTTGTGGATATTTCAGCATAGAGCAAATTCAATATGCAATCATGGAGACAAACGGAAAGATGAGTGTCTTGCCAAAGAGTGAGTTTTGTCCAGTGACTGTGCAAGATATGAAACTTGATGTGGAGAAGAGTGTGATTCCAATCAACATCATCAATGAAGGAAAAGTGATAAAAGACAATCTTCAAATTGCTCACATTGATGAAATCAAGGTGAAGGACATCCTAAGTCAAGCACAGATAAAGAAAGTCAAAGATGTGCTTATCATGACGATAGACAAAAATGGTGGAGTCTATCTTCAGGAGTATGGAAAAAAATATCAGACTTTGCAGAGCGAACCTCTGGGGCAGGTGAACGAATGACAAAGGTAGGAGTTTTTAAGTTGGTGTCTTTTCTTGTCATCGTTGCCATTCTTGTGGCAATTTGTGTTGTGGAGGATAGACTTGTTTCGGACTCTCTCATGCAAGTGAAAGACTATTGCTATAAGATTGAAATGGCGGCAGAAGAAAACGGAGGAATCACAAGTGGAGAAGTTGCTTCATTGGTTGACAATTTGGAGTGGTCATGGAAGAAAAACGAAGGAAAACTTTGCTTTATGGTCAATCACAAATCAATCGAACAACTTGGAGTTGAGATTGTGAGGCTCAAGACTTATATTGATGAGATGGAAGAAATAGAGTTTTTCACTTCTCTCGAAATCATCAAACATTATGTTGAAAATTTCCAGCATTTTATGGGGGCAAGTTTTCACAACATTCTCTAAAAAACAAGAAAAAACAGACAACGTTGTCTGTTTTTTTGCCTATTTGAAGGGGAAATTGATGTTTTCCTAGTCTTTTTTTCTGTTTTTGAGTTTGTAAATCAAAAGTCCAATTCCTGTCGCAATGACTATCACTGCAAACACAAGTCCAAGTATGAGCCAGAGATATGATTTGGTTTTATGTTTGATTGTTGAAAGTTTTCTTGTTGAAAGAGTTGTCTTTTCTGTCCAGTCAGAATTGAAAATCTTGCAGTTGACAGTCCAGGTGCCTTCAATGTTTTTTGTGTCGAGCACGAAGGTTGGTCCTTCCATTTCCCAGGTTTGCCAAATATAATATCCGTTTCCACTTCCCTTTGTTTGGACATAATCGTATTCGATGCCTTTCTTGTCTTTTCCGGTTACGCTCCATTTGATGTATTTTGGATTTACATATTTGAAGAGTTCTGAATCAGAGAAAGTTATTTGATAGATATTCATAAGTTCTTTCGAACTTGAAACTGAGTCTGACAGACCAAGTCCGCTCACTGGGATTGTGTTGATGTCATCTGGCAAGATTGCAACATAAATTTCACCAATTGATTTTTTGTGTGCCTGAGTGTCAAGTGAAGGGTCTTCGATGAAAGTATAATTAAAATCAAACTTGTATATCCCGAAATCGTTTCCACTGAATTTGACTTCAGAGTCGGAGGTGTCCGAATTTTCGTCGATGTAATAATAGACATCTGGAATTGATGGGTTGTTGCCTATGATTGTGCCATCAAGCAGTTGTTGAATTTTGGTTTCTGGGTTTGTTTCGGTTGCTTGTCCGAAAGAAGTTTGCAAATTTTCCGTACGGATTGCGGTCACCCAAAATTCATAATTTGTGAAGACGCTTTTTGAGTCGGCAAGGGATGACAAGAATCTGAAATTGATTGAAGAGATTTCTCTCCATTTGAAGCAATAGAATGTCCGCTCACCATCATCGGTTGTCACTGTTTGGGTTGTGTTTTGAATGGCTCCTCCATTTCTGGCAACGGCGGTTGGTTTGACAGTGAAATAATTGTTGCTGTCAGTCAAGTCATCAATGCTTGTGGATGAGATTTGTGTGTCAGCATTTGCGTGCTTTGGAAAGACTGTCAAAAATGCACCAAGAAAAACTGCTGACGCAAACGACAGCAAAAATACAAAACAGAAAATTTTCTTGTTTAATGTTTTCATCATGGTTATTTTAACATACTATTTCCCTTTTTGAAAATGAATTTCAAATAATTTGGATAGAATTTCTTTTAGGGGCGCTTCTTTGTTGACAAAAAGGTGGCAAAAATTTATAATAAAAACATGGAAAATATGATTTTGGAAAGAGAAACTGAGACACTTGAAAATCAGATTGGGTTTGATTTTTTGGACGAAAAAATTGAAACTGAGACTTTTGAATTGAAAGAGAAAGTTGAATGGGACGCAAGCAAAACGCTTGTTCTTGTTTTGGATGGGAAAGAAACAAATTCAAGTTTTTATATCTGCGGAAAGAAGATGATTGATTGGGTGCGACTTGCAACCTCCGGGTGTGATCAAGAAGTTGTGACATATGAAGATGAAGAAGATGTTTTGAACTTGGCAAGGCCTTATGCAGAAAGAGCGGATTATATCGCTGTGTTCTACAGTGACACTCCACTTCTTCAGAAGGCGACATTTCTTGAAATCATGAACAATTTCTGTGCAAACGCTTTGAATTTTATGAAACTTCCTCGCGGGTATGTCTTTCAATCAGAATTTTTGAAAAATTCAAAGATGCTTCTCTCTTCCAATGTGCAAGAGTTTGGCGACAATGATTTCTTTGTGGTTGACAACGCACAAAAGATTTCACTTGCTTTCAAAATCCTCAACAGCAGAATTCTCTCTTATCACAAGGACAATGGTGTTGTGATTTTTGGAGAAGATACAATCTTCATCGATGCGGATGTTGAGATTGAAGGTGGGACGGTCATCTATCCAAACAATTTTATCAAGGGGCAGAGTTACATTGGCAAGGGAGTCATCATTGAGAGTGGAAACTATATCATTGACAGCATTGTTTTGGATGGGGCATTTGTTTGTCAGAGTTATATCGAAAACGGAAAGGTTGGGCAAGATAAGACAGTTGGACCTTTCGGGAGAATTATAAAGGGAACAGTTTAAGATGGTCATAATCGTTGGTCTTGGAAATCCTGATGCAAAATATAATGGCACATATCACAATGTCGGTTTTGAGACCGTCGATATTTTGGCGGAAAGATTGAAGACCACTGTTGACAAAAAGAAGTTTAAGGCACTTGTGGGAGAGGGTTTTTTGAATGGTGAAAAAGTGCTTCTTGTCAAACCTCAAACCTACATGAATCTCAGTGGCGAAAGCGTTGTGCTTGTCAAAGAAAAATACAAGGATGCAAGGATAATTGTGGTGGTTGATGATATCGACTTGCCAAGAGGAAATATTCGTTATCGAGAGCATGGTTCTGCTGGCACACACAATGGACTGCGAAGCATTGTCTCTCACATCGGACAGGACTTTGAAAGAGTCAAAATTGGCGTTGGAAGAGACATCAGTTTGGATCTTGCTGACTATGTGCTTTCGAAGTATGACAAAGACATTTTTGCACCTATTTTGCAAAGTGCAGCAGATGCTGTTTGTGAGAGAATTTAGACTATGGAAAACTTTTTGAAATTTGCACAAATTGCCGCTTTGCCTGACGAAAGAAAGTTGGGCGGTTTTTTTGTTGGCGAAAAGGTTTTGTATTGCGCATCAAAAGGAAAGTTGGTGTATCTCTGCGGCGATTTTGTGACCGCCAGCAAACTGAAAAAGGGGCTTTCTGATTGTGGACGAAAAGTGCAGATTGTCTCTTGCGGAAGAGAAAATGAAGATGAGAAAGATATCAATCTTTTTGCATTTGCAAAAGGTGTTTCTGACTTTCTGAATGATAGGCTCGATGTGCTGATTTTTTTGCCATCATCAATTTCAACAAAGTTTGACATGGACTTCTTGGATGAGAAAATTAGACTCGAAATTGGCATGGATTTCCCGATTGAAAAATTGATTCAAAATTTGATAGATTTTGGCTTTGAGAGAGTTGATTATGTGACGGTCGGCGGGCAGTTTGCTGTGCGTGGCGATGTGGTTGATATTTTTGTCAGCAGTGAGGAATTCCCTTATCGAATTGAATATTTTGATGATGAAATTGAGAAGATGATTTCTTTTGATTTTTCAAACATGAAAACTCAAGAAATTGTCAAAAAAGTTGCAATATCTCCACTTTTTCTGCGTTTTGGAAGCAATTCTGTCTTTGATTTGTGTGAAAACATCGTTGTTGATGAACCTTTGAAAATCGAAAATGAATGCAAGATTTTAAGCAAAAGCAGAGAAGAACTCTCGTGGAATTCCGATGATATTTTCTTCGATTTTGCAAGTGCAGATTTGTCAAAAACAATCATTTTTTCAAATACAGATGATGTTGATTTTGAGAACAAAACCATTGGTCAAAAAAGTTATGTGACAGACTTTTTGTCACTTAAAAAAGATGTTATGATGTATGCCGATGGTGGGATGAATGTTTTTTTGTTTGGAGGAAGTTTCTTTGAAATCTTGCAAGAATTTTTGGTGTCAAATGCAATCAATTTCAGAGTGTTTGATGGCACTTTGACAAATGGTGTCAGAGTGTATTTGTGCAGAGATTATTTTGCTTTTTCTTTCAGTTTTCTGACAGCAGGAATTGTCGGGATTGGTACTGATGATATGTATCGAAGTCGAAAGATGGACTATCGCTCTGGAAAAGAAAATTTTTCTTATTTGCCGAAAGTTGGAGACTATGTCGTCCACTCATTTTATGGCATAGGAAAATGCAAGGATATTGTCAAAATGAAGTTGTCTCATTTTGAAAAAGATTATTTTGTTTTGGAGTACAAAAATGGTGCGCTTTTGTATCTTCCAACAGAGCAAGCAAACCTTGTCACTGCGTATGTTGGAGGAGACAGTCCAAAGCTCAACTCGCTTGGCTCAAACGAGTGGAACAAACTTAAACAAAAAGTCAAAGAGGACTTGAAAGAGGTTGCCATTTCGCTTGCAAAAATCTACAAAGAAAGAGAAGAGAAAAAAGGATTTGTGTTTGTCAGAGATGAGGAGTTGGAAAAGGATTTTTCTGATGCGTTTGAGTTTGATTTGACTGTCGACCAGGCACTTGCAATATCTGACATTGACAAAGACATGGAAAGCGACAAAATCATGGACAGGCTTGTGTGTGGTGATGTCGGATTTGGAAAAACTGAAGTCGCTCTGCGGGCGATGTTTAAGGCAATCTACAACGGCAAGCAAGTTGCATTTTTGTGCCCAACAACTATCTTGAGTGAACAGCATTATCGTTCTGCAATGAAGAGGATGCTTGGCTTTGGTGTGAGAATTGAAATCTTGAATCGCTTCAAGAGTGACAAGCAGACTGCAGATATCTATAAGCGTGTGGCAGAGGGGAAAGTTGACCTTTTGATTGGCACGCACAAAATCTTAAATGAAAAGCTTAAGTTCAAAGATCTTGGGCTTCTTGTTTTGGATGAAGAGCAACGCTTTGGGGTGAAGGACAAGGAGAAAATTAAAAAGATGAAGACAGACATCGATGTCTTGACTCTTTCTGCTACTCCTATTCCAAGGACGCTTCACATGTCGCTTTCTGGGATTCGTGACATAAGCGTCATTGCGACTCCACCAAAAGACAGATTGCCAATCCAGACGTATGTCAGCCCTTACAGCGACCAACTTTTGGAAGATGTTGTTTCGAGAGAATTGTCGAGAGGCGGGAAGGCGCTTATTTTGTTTAACAAGGTTGCAGAAATCTATCAGTTTAGGGCACATGTTGCTGCCCTTGTGCCACAAGCAAAGATTGGTGTTGCTCACGGACAAATGATGGAGCAGGAGCTTTCGAAAGCAATTGCTGACCTTTATGATGACAAATTCAACCTCTTTATTTCCACCACTTTGATTGAAAATGGTGTGGATTTGCCGACACTCAACACATTGTTTGTCGTAGATTGTGACCACTTGGGGCTCAGTCAGTTGTATCAGATTCGTGGAAGAATAGGTCGTTCGGACAAGTTGGCGTATGCTTATTTGACATATGATGGTGGCAGAGTGCTGACAGAAGATGCTTACAAGAGACTTGAGGCAATCAAAGAGTTTAGAGAACTTGGCAGCGGTTTCAAAATCGCAGTGCGAGATCTTGAAATACGCGGTGCCGGAAACATTTTGGGTAAAGAACAGCACGGGCATATGCAAAAAGTGGGCTATGACCTCTATGTGAAACTTTTGGAAGAAGTCACCAAAGAGATGTCAGGCAAAGGGGCACAGAGTGACAAAGAAATCAAGATGGAACTCACACTTGATGCCTTTATTGGCGAAGATTATGTCGCTTCTCAGGAGGAGAGGATTGTTTTCTACAACAAAATCAGCCAAATCTCTTCTGCAGAAGAATATCGCATTGTGACAGAAAATTTGGTTGAAAGTTACGGCGATATGCCTGCTGAGGTTGAAAACTTGTGCAAGATTGCGTACCTCAAAAATCTTGCAAAGGCTTTTAATGTCTGCAAAATTAGAGTCAACGTCAAAGATTGCTTGGTTTATTTCTACAAGAGTGAGCAAATTATTGATGAAAGATTGTCGAAAGTTGTCAAATTTTATGATACATGCTTAAAATTTGAGGACTTGCCTATCCTAAGTGTGAACTGTCCAGGAAAGATTCTGGACAAACTCAACACTCTCATTGAGATTTTTTCGAATGCTTCTGGCTTCAAAAAAGATTGAGAATTTGTCCGCATTTGCTTGAATTTTGTATTTTTATATTATATAATACTACGGTTAAGACACTCGTGTTTAAGGGTGTTGCCTTTTGACAAATATATTATTGGAGATTAAGCGTGAAAAAGAAGATACTATCATTGTTACTTGTTTTTATGATGTGCATATCCGTTTTGGCTGGATGTTCGCTTTGGGAAAGAAATGACAAAAACTATTTTGAAGCAACTGTCGCAACAATCACATATGAAGATGGCTCAGTTGACAAAATTTCTAAGAGAGAACTTATCACAGCTTTCAACAGTTATGGATACAACTATGTTCAAAATTATGGCATGGAGATGGAGGAAGCGGTAAAACAAACCGTTGAATCAATCGTTGAAAAATATTTGACTATCAAAGATGTCAAAGACAAATGCAAAGCAAATGGAGAAGACCTTTTCAATGACAGAGAGAAATCTTACCTTTGGGATGTGACTTTTGATGCTGTTTATTCAAATTTGAAGACTTACCTTGAAAATTATAAAGAAAGCAGTGGAGATGAGACTGATGAGACAAAAAATTCCTCAGTTTTCAAGGATTATGAGACAAAAATTGAGTCTCTTGAAAAAGACGAAAGTGGAAACTGGGTGAGTAGAAAGAAATCTAGTGAAATAAAGGTGAAAGATACTTACACTGTTCACAAAGACGAAAACGGAGACTATGACTTCGAATACTATGATACAACAACAAAAAAATATCCTTATCAAGAAAAGATGTTTGAAAACATCTTCAAGATGACGGAAGAAAAAGCATGGCAAGTTGCGTACAACAAATATGTTTCTGACATCAAAGAAAACTACTCTTACAAAAAACTTAAGGGTGATGAGTGGTTTAAGTTTGAAATCAACAGAGTTTATGAGATTTTGAGAGACAACTATATCGCAGAAAAGTACGAAGATTTGTACAACACTGCAAATCAAGGAATCTCAAGCACAACTGCAAACGACATTTTGAAGGCTTATTCAAAGAGAGTAAGGGCAGATTATACAAACTATGTTTCACACGGCAATATCTCTGCTTTTGAAAGTTCTATCCTTTCAAGCGTGAAAGATGTGGATTATATCGTGGGAAGCCAAGACAATCCAAATGCAGGAAGATATTTCTATATCGCTCCAATCAAAATCAATGTTGAAGGATTGTCAGAGCTTAAGACTCAGAGAGACAACAAAGAAATCTCTGTGGAACAATACAACATTGAAGTACAAAAACTTTTTGACAAAAACAAAAACTTGGTTTCAGTGAGAAATTCTGAGACTGGAGAAGTTGAAAGCAAAACTTCTGTAAACGCGCTTTATTCAGAGATTTTGGCAAATGTCAGAGGCTCAGAGCAAAACAAAGTTGAAAAGTATAGAAAATATTTCTATCTTTACAATGACGAAGACACATACAAAGGAGCAGACTACAACGCTGTTTTTGGTGTTGATGCAAATGGAAAGGCAATCACTCCAGAAGGATACAGTGCTGACGAAATCAAAAATGCAATCGAAACTCTTTATGACAATGGAAATGCACAAGTGGGGGATTTCTCTGAAGTTGTGCAAACTGAGGATGGATTCTATATCTTCTTCTTTGCAGGAAAGGTTGAGAATCTCTTCAGTGTGACTGATTCTGACTTTGATGCAACAATCAACAAAGACAATATTTTGGCTTTGGCAAAGACAAAAATCAACGTTTTCTCAAGCAAAACACTTCTCGATGTTTTGTTTGATGAGTTGGATGCAAACAACTTCTCAGTTTTCCAAACAATGGACATGAACAATCTCAGAAGCAAGACCAAGTCAATCAAGATTCACAAAGAAAACATAAAGGATTTATATAAATAGTTTCTGATAACATAATAATATAATAAACAACTCTTGTTTGAATTGACAAAGAGTTGTTTTTTTTGATAAAATCAACACATAATGACGGACGAAAATAATCAGGAAGAGAGAAAAGATGGCATTGGAGTTGCTGAGGAATCATCCAAGCAATCACTTTTTTCTCGTCTTAGAAATCGCAGGGTTGAAAGAAAAAAATCAAGAAGAGAAGAGATTGAGAAAGGACTCTCTGCTGAAGAAAGTCAAAAAGTTGAAGAAAAAATTGAGGAAGTAAACAAAGAGATTGAAGAATCCAAAACCTCAACAATAGGAAAAAAAGTCTGGAAAAGTCTTTTCTTTGTGCTCAACATTGTGCTTGTTGTGGGAGTGCTTATTTGGGATATCTTCACAAGCGGAGAAAAATTTGCTTTCGGTGGTGTTGCCAATGGATGGTATCTGTTTGTGGTGTTTTTGTTTCTGGCACTGATTGTCATCATAGATGTTTTGTCTGTGCATAGACTTATATATCGAAAGACAATGATGTCGAGATGGGCACTTTCTTACAAGTCGATGGCGACATGGAGATATTACAACGGAATCACTCCAATCCCAAACGGCGGGCAGACCTTTATGGTTGGTTATCTTTCAAGCAGAGATATCCCTGGAGTGGCATCACTTTCTATCCCAGTTTCAAAGCTGCTGTTTCAAAACACCGCATGGCTTTTGATGACTATGATTTGCCTCATTATCTCACTTTCAAACGGAATCACTGGCATGGTTTCTGTCATCAGTATCATCGTTTTCATTTTTACTTTGATTATGCTCATCTTTATGTTTACCTTCTCATCATCCAAAAGGGCGTGTGAGAAAGTCGCTGGATGGGGGATAAAAGCACTTGTCAAGATGAAGTTTCTCAAAGATTATGACAAAAGCTTCACAAAGGTCTCGACTTTTATTGATGATTATCAAGCGACAATGAAGGATTATGTCAAGGCGAAATTTGACGTCGTGTATCAGTTTGTTTTGAATGTGGCGAGATTTATTTTGCTCTATTCAATTCCGTTTTTCATTTGTTGTGCGTTTGCAGGAACGGCAGATGCAAGTGTTTATGGCGATTTCTTTGTTTATACAGTGCTTGTGGATTTGGCTACTGCATTCATCCCACTTCCTGGTGGTATCGTTTTCAACGAAATCACTTTCGCATGGCTCTTTAGATCCTACCTTGGCGGAAGTGTGTTTTTACCCCTTCTTATTTGGAGATTCTGTGACTATTATTTCTATCTCTTGCAGGGTCTTGGAATCTTTCTTTATGACACCTTTTATGGAAACAAAAAGTATAAGTGGGTGCAAAAGAGAAGATTGCTGCAGGCGGAAAGTCAAGAATTTAGAAAGGTTCAAATCGAAAATTTTAGGGCAGAGAGAAGCCTTAGAAGAAAAAAACAAAAGAAAATTAACTCTAAATAGCATAAGTTTGACTTTAAGGCAAAGACTAAGAGTATGAACAAATCACATATTGGTTGGCTCTTTGCGGTCATTGCTTTGTCAATTTTGTTGATAGTGTCCATTGTCTTGGGGGTGAATGGGTACTATTTTTCCATGTCATTTTTGCGAGCAAAATCAGATATATCAATTGGAGAGACGGCAACCATTGAGATTTTGCCAGACCAAGCAAGCGTGCTTTCATTCACATTTGATGGCTCTTATTTGCCAAAGGAGAAACTTCCTCAAAAGGTTCAAATAAGTGCAGTAAACTCAGACAAGGACTTGCTTGTGAGGGTGAAAAGCAGGATTTTTGGGGAAGAGACTGGCGAAAGACTCGGCTTTGTCACTGATGAAAGGTTTGTCTATGACGGAGAATATTATCTTTTTCAAGACGTGCTCGGCAGTGGCGGGAAGACTCTGTTTTGCGAATATATCCAAATTCCAGAAGAGAGCAACTTGTCAAGCAAAGAGAAATACATTCTTTCAATTGTTGTGGAAAGTGTCGAAAACTCGCCAGAGAACCAATTAAAATGGGGATTTGTCCAACAGAATGATTAAAATGTTGGACTTTTTTTCTGCAAAGGCTTAAAATAGAAACATATAAAGGAGTCTTTATTATGGAAGAAAACAGACCATTTATGCCACCTCCACCACCAAAGATGCCGCCAAGACCTGATATGGCAGGTCAATCGACAGTGCAACCTCAAGTAGGGGAAGCGCCGGTGCAACCAGTGCAGTCACATGTGCCACAGAGTGAAATCTCAAGTGTAGAGCAATCAATCCTCCAACAACAACCAGCGCCAAAGGTTGAAGGGGTTGATAGGGTGCAATCACAGGGCGAACAGCAAGTTGAACAGACAAATGAATCGACCAAGAAGGAAAAGAAAGAGAAGAAAGCAGGGGAGAAGAAAACTGCTCCACTTGCGACCGCTCTCTATTGGATTGGTTTTGTTGTTTGCTTGGTCGGAATAGGCTTGTGTATATACTTTTTGGTTAAGTAACTGAAAGAATGCGATTTTTGGTCGCATTTTTTTGTTTATATAGAAACTTTTGTGTGAATAATCGGTTTATGAAAAAACTGATTATTTTTCTTTTTATCATCTCACTTGTGGCTGGAAGTCTTTGTTTTGTTGATAAGGGTGAGCAAATCTTTGCAGTTGCTGGAGTTGACAAGGTGTGTTTTGTTTCAAGCAGCAAATATGAGGGTGAGTTTGAAAGTGTGCAGTGTGGTGAGAAGTTTTTCAATTTCTGCACATTTGATGAGGCAAAGGAAAGGGTGTCCCTTGTCAAATCGGCTGATGCGGTGCAGTTTTATGCTGAAGAGACTGAGCTTGATGCAATTCTTAGGAAGATAAAATTTCAACAACTTTTTTCTGAGGAGGTTGAGGGGATAGAAGTCTGCTATGGTTATAGTCCGTGTTATTCTTCTGCAATCATACTTGATGGGAAGAAGGTTAACGTGCAGATTGCAAAACTTGATGGCGAAGTAATTGTTGGGTTTCCGATGATTGTGACAGGTTTCTAAAATTTTTTGAAAGTCATGTATAAAACGCTGTTTGATGGCAATATTTGAGTTGTGGAGGTAAGAAATGGAAATCAAAAAAGAATCCAAGTTTTTAAGAGTTTTCAGAAGATATGGAGTGTTGGCATTTGCTTGTGTAATGTGTGTAGCCATTGCGTTGGTCATTGGGCTTACTGCAACAAAGAAAGGAAATGATACACCAGTTTCAACAGAAGCAGTCAAGTTTTCTGCGCCAATGGAAAATGCAGTGGTTGTAAAAGACTTTGCAGATGACCACTTGCAACTCAACGAAAGTTTGAATCGCTGGGAGATTCACCTTTCAATTGACATGACATCAGAAAACGGAAATGTGCTTTCTGTTGCTGATGGAACAGTTTTGTCTGTGACATCAAATTCACTTGAGGGGTGTATCGTTGAGATTTCACATAGCGATGGTTTTGTAAGCGTCTATTCTTCTCTTGATGAAACTGTTGACGTGAAGGTTGGAGACAAAGTTGATGCAGGACAAAAGATTGGCAATGCTTCAACATCTGCTTCAAACGAATCAAAAGCAGGAAGTCATTTGCACTTTACTCTTTTGAAAAATGGCGAAGAAGTTGACCCAAACAATTTCATTGACTTGCAAAATAAATAACCAAAAATCTTCAAAATAAGTTGCCAAGTCGCCTTCAAGTGTGGTATTATCTAGACATGGAGGTCGATATGGTTTTTGAAAAAGTTGCAGAAGTTATTGCAAGCCAACTTGGAGTTTCAAAGGATACTATCGCCAAGGACTCAAACATTTTGGAAGACTTGGGGGCAGACTCTTTGGACATCATCGAAATGCTGATGACTTTGGAAGAAGAATATGGAATCACAATCCCTGATGAAAAAATCAATCAGGTCAAGACTGTTGGTGGGATTTGTGAATTGATCGAAGAATGTAAAAAATAAGATGTATTCTGAGGTAAGTGGGGCGAATGCTCCACTTATTTTTTGTTTGATTTTTCGACAAAAAGAAACATAATCTGACATGCACTTTCATAAGTATCTTTATGGAGGTGTTATGAAATCTTACATCAAAGAGAGAACTTTGCAGGTTGCAGAGCATATAACAGAGACAGAAGATACTGTGCGGAAAACGGCGGAAATTTATCACTTGAGTAAGAGCACGGTGCACAATGACATGTCGTCAAGGCTCAAAAAACTTGATCTTGAGATGTATGAAGAGGTGCAAAAAATCATGCAAAAGAATTTTTCAGAAAAACATATTCGAGGTGGACAATCCACAAAATTGAAGTTTGAAAGAGAAAAATAAAAAATAAATTAAAATAATAAAAATTGATTTTTAATAAATAAAAATACATAAAAAATGATGTTTTTGTGTATTTTTTTATTTTATTTTTATTTTTTGAATAAATAATTTTTATTAAATTTGAAAATAATTAAAAATTCCGTATTTAGGGCGATTCCGCAATTTTGGGAATTTAATTTTTATTTTTTAGAAATTATTTTTTAATTATTATTTTGTCAAATTTGGCGTTAAAATATTTTTTGGGAAATTTCGACAAATTTTTGACTTTGTCCTTATATTTTATTTATAATATATTATATAAAAATCTGCCTCTTTGCAGATATTAAAATTGGAGGACACAATGAAGAAGTTTGCTTTGGGAATTCTTAGTGTTTTTATGATTTTGGGAGGAGTGCTTTTGTCGGGTTGTGACAAGAAAGTTTCTCTTTCTGTATCTGACAAGGAGATAGTGCTTTTCACAAATGATGAGAATGCAGAAAACAACAAATCGAAAGAGATTGAAGTTGACATCGAAAACTCAAAGTTTGGTGTGAATGTTGAAGTAAGATATGGACAAGATTGCATCAACATCGAACGCACTCACACGACAAGCAAAAAAGCAAACGGGAAATACGCTTTCAAAGTCTTGACCAAAGAAGATAAGAACAGCGGTGTCGCTCAAATTAAAGTTTCGTCCATTGAGGACTCAAGCAAATATGAATACATAAACATCACGGTCAACACAATCGTTGAAAGCATGGAGGTGGCAGAAGAAAATTCTGAAGAAGGAAAGTCAAATCTCTTCGCTGTGAAGGGAGTGGACAAAGAACTTGTTACAACAGAATATTTTGATTTGCTTCCAATCCACGCAAACATTGTTGACATTGATTGGACTTTTGAGAATGGCGAAAAAGAACTTTTTGTTGATGACAAACTTTATGCAAGTCTGGATGGTGCGACACTCAAAGTCTCAGAAGATTGCAGCCTGAGACGTTTGGATGTGGTTGCAAGTTATGTCAGAAACAAAAACATTTCAAGAAAGTTGCCTTTGGAAGTCCTTGACAATTCGACAGTCAAAAACTATTCAGTTGAAGATAATGTTTTCTATCGCAATGGTGTGATTCAGACAACTGAGGCGACTGTTGTTCTCAAGAGAAACAACTCACATCTCTCAAGCGCTGAAGGAACTCTTGTGCTTGATGTCAGCCCAAACAATGAACTTCGTCTCAGCCCAATTGTTTACAAAAAAGAAAATGGGAAATCAGTGTTGATGTCAAGTGAACAGTATGAGAAATATTTCACCTTTGACTACTCTGAAAGAGACAACATCATTGAAGGCACAAAGACTTACAACATTTACATCGATGCCATTGACAACAGTGCAAAGAATATCTTTGGGCAATTTGAGATTTATCTGAATGTTGACTATGCTGGATACAATTATTCAGTTTCAACGCTTGAAACCAAGTTGGTTTTGGATATTGCTTATTCTGCAACCATTATCGAGCTTTCTGATGAAAATGGTTACAGCATCAACAACACTTTCCAAGATGTGTTCTCAAGTTATGAAACCTCTTTTGGGTATCAAGTAAACACAATTGTCGGACCAACCGATGTTGCGATTGATGACAGATATTTCAGAATTACCCTTGACACAAGACAAAGTGCAATCTCAAATCTTTCTTTGAATCAAACAAATCCTGTTGGTGATATTGCTGAGTTTTTCTTGCAAGATGGCACACCTCTGCAATTCACTCAGAGTGCACCAGGCTCAAGTATATTTGCTTCAGGTGCAATTGAAACTGGGTCAAAAGTGTTTGTCAAAGGTTGTGATATCTATGACGAACTTGAAGGTGTTGAGTTTAAGTTTGAATCAAGAAGCAATGCTTCGGTAAACACATCGCTTTACATCACATTCTTCAAGATTGCCGAAGATAAGAATATGACAGTTGAGAGTGCTGGTGAGGAAGCTCTTGAAGAAATCACTTATCTTTCATCAAGCGTTTACTCTAACAGAAGACTTGATTTCACTGTGAAGGTGTCTGGAGTTGCAACAGAGTCTGGACTTAGTCTTTGCAATGACGGGATGAGCGGATTTGAATATTCAAACATGACATTGCTTTCAAAAAGTGATGAGGCTGATGAAGAGAGTTTTGTTGTGGTGACATTCTCTGTAAGCCTCAATAACTACAACTTTGCAGATGTTTCAACTTTCTGGTTTGAGCATATCACTGGAAAGAAATCTGCTGAGTTTAAGATTGAAACATTTGTGCCAATCGAATCATTGACAATTCAAAACTCTGACAAGTCTTCTGCAAATGTCTATGCTGACATTTCAGAGGCTCAGGCATATGTTGTTGAAAACGGTATGATTGAAGTTGATGCTTCAAAGCAAAGTTTCTCACTTTCAAAATTGATGCTTGAGGCAGGGACTTCTCTTCCAATCTACACTGCTTTCCAAAATGCAACTTTGGCAGAGGGAGGAATTTCTTATAGATACATGTCATACGAAAGTTTGAGAATGTATTTGAGAATTTTGTATGGCATTGAAGATGGGGCAGAACTTGACCGTTTGGCAAACGAAGCAATAACAAATGGCGATTTGAGTGTTGTTGCAAACACAGGCGCGTTTATGCACTTTGATGAGATTGACACAGGGTACTTCTCAATTTCAAGCGATTTGCTTACTGTTTCAAACAGACCATTCAAAGGTTTTGTGGCAGTGCTTGTTGAAGGATATAACGAAAATCATGAAACAATCACTCTTGCACGATTCTTTGCTCTTGAAAGTTTCTATTCAGTCAGATTCCTTTCTTCAAATGTGAAAACCACGCTTCTCTATACGGCAGATACTCTCAGTTTGAGTGACATGAGCAGATCAATCGTTGATGTCACAATCTCAATGAGACAAGATGACAACATCCCAACTTACTCAGGATCACTTGATTATTTCAATTTCACATCTGCATTGCAAGACTTTGTCGATGTCTCTGGAAACAAGACAATGCTCAAGAATGATTTCTACACAATTTCAAATGTCTCATTTGCAAACAATGGCAAAGACTTGACATTCAGAATAACAGCAAGATCAACAAATCTTCAGACTTCAGTCAAGGATATTTTGAAGATTGTTTACATTGATAGCAATGGTTTTGAGAAAATCTCTGAGATCCAAATCGAAATCAGAAATGTAAAGAGACTTGAGTCTGTTCAATGGGTAAACAGAACTGCTGACAATGAAATCTACCTCAACTTGACATCAACAAATGCAAGTGAGAAAAACTTTACAATTTCAACTTCTGTCGAACCAAGCGATGCAAATGACATTGGGCTTACTTCTGTTTATGTTGCGTCAAGTGGATCTTCAAGTGATATCAAGATTTCAACTTCTTCAATTGGACAAATCTTCAACGTAAATATAAACACCACAAAAGGTGGCAAAGGGTCATTGTATTTGTTGCCAAATGACATGATCAAAAATGTCGATGGTTTCAATCATGTTTTGGTTTATAAATATGTTGAAAATGAAGACGGAAGTATAACTGAAATTCCAGTAAACATCCCTCTTTCAAGTTTGGGCTCAAAGTATGAAGAGATTCTTGCTGGAAGTGACGAAATTTCAAACTACTTCTACAACAATGAAGGGGAGAAGATTTATTATCGCAATCTCATCTTGAAGATTGACATCACAATCGCAGACGGAAACAGCGAAGGCACGGCAATCAGAGTTTACAACCAAGGTGACCTTGAAGAAATTGACTATGCAAAATATTATAGAGTAATGAATGACATCACTCTTTCAGGTTGGAAAGCATATGGTCAATTCAGCGGAATGATTTATGGAAATGATGAAAATGTCACACTCAAATTTACAAATGGAAGTGAAAACTTTGTAAATACTTTGAATGGAACTTTGAAGGATTTGACTTTTGTCGGAGATGTGAAAGTCGGAAGTTCTGATTCTCCTGTTGCAAATGCTGGATTTGTTGCAAACTCAGTTGGGACAGAGGGACGAATTGAAAACTGCGCAATCGATGTCTACTATTCAAATGTCGACAACAACTATTTTGGAAGCGTACTCACTGCTTACACAATTTCAAATGCTGGTATGATTGCTGGACTCAATGATGGAACAATCTCAAATGTCCATGTTTATGGTGGCTCAATCAATGCTCCACTCAGCACATATGTGGGTGGTCTTGTTGGAGAAAACAATGGGGAAATCTCTGGCAGTGGATTTGAATTCTATAGATTTGAAAACAGTGCTGGGGCTTGCAACACAATCACAACTGGTGGAAGTGTTGGTGGGCTTGTCGGACTTTCTGGAGGATCAAGTGTTGTTGAGACTTCTTATGTCTATGCGTATGCTCTTCCACAAGTGAAGACAACCAGTGAAGGGAGTGCTCTTGACTACTCCGTTGAAAACATCATTGATGCTCAAGGCGTTGTTGGTGTGCTTGCCGGAGGAAGTTTGAACGGAGCAAGATTCTCTGAAGTGTTTGGTTTCTTGGGAGATGTCTCAGACGCTCTTGTGACAAGTGGGTCTGATCAATATGTCACAATTGAAAACAGTTATATCACATACTACGCAGATGAAAAAGTTTGCTCAAATATCTACAAGCTTGTTACGTATAGCTATGCAAATGGAGATCAAGATTTTGTCAATGGAACAGAGACAAATTGGACAACTTTGACAGACAAAGACAGTGAAGCAGAAAATGCAAACCTTGCTCTCTTGAATTTGGATGAAAATGTTTGGAATTTGGAAAAAACTGACAGCGAAATCAATTTTGGGTACATTTATTTGAGAAATGTTGCTCAAAGCACGGCTGTTGATTTGGAAAATGTGCACGTTGAGGATAGCCAAGGTGAATATGATGAAAGATTGAGAGTTTTGAATTCTGGAAACAAAACTGTTGGCGGAAAAGAATATGAAACTGGCATTTTGTTTATGTTTAATCCAATCAATTCAGTTGTGGATGTTCAAGAAAAGGCAATGCTTGACAGATTGAACACAATCTCAGTTTCAACGCTGTTTGGTATCTCAGCAGAACAAGCAAGAGGGTTGCTCTTGACAAGTGAAAGCAGAAACATTTCGCTTTCTGCAAATTCAATCAAGATTTTGAACACTTCAATCTCCAACACTTCAATTTCTGAGTTTGAAATCACTGTACATTCAAAGATGGATTTCACTCAAGTGAAGACTTTCAAATTTGTAATCCTGAATGTTTTGCCAAGTCTTTCAACAACAATTGATGGCGTGATACTTAAAGACAATCAAATGATACTCCTTCAAACTGGTTCAAGCAGAACTCTTGTTTATGACATGCTCAGTTCGCTCTATTTGAATGGGACAACTCCTTATGCCTTGAACAAGGACAACTTCACTATCAACTTCTCTTATCTTGATGGAGATGATGCAAGCAGTTTTGTTGGAATAAAAAGAAGTAGCAATTCGCTCATCCTTTCTGGTCTTACAAAACATGAAAGCGATGACAGAACAACAATCTATACAAGTCTTTCGCACAACACACTTTCTGCAGATGCAAACTATTCAAACTACGCAGATGCAGTGGGTGACAAGATTTCAAGAACTTTTGATGCAAGAGTTTACAATGGTGCAAAGAGGCTCGAAGTCACAAATGCAAACAACATGATTGTTCGTCCTTCTGAATACGCAACATTTGATGTTGTTTTGGAAACCGATGAAGAGTCTGATGGACTTGTGTTCTCACTCAAATATGACCAAATTGAGGTGACGGCACAGGTGTCTGAAAACTTTACAAGATTTGATGTCGACAGCAACTTGTCTTTGGAAGTTTCATCTGCAATTGTCTCTTCAAAAACAACTGCAGGCGTTTTGCAAAACAGATACAATGTTTATGTAAGAGTAAGTGATGATACAAAACACTTGGTTGCGGAAGATTATTCAGATTTGACATTGTCTGTCAATGCGGCGAGTCAATCAACCAACACAACATATGTTAGAAATATCAGCATGAAGGTTGAAACTCAAGGTATTGAAGACTTCTCAATCTCAACTTATGCGATTGAGAGGAGACAAATCAGAAATTCAATTCTTTACCTTTCACCATCAAGTCAGATTGTGAGCGCTCTTTCTCCAGCTTCTGATGCGATAGTTTCAGTTTCTATCACTCCAGAATATGCTAAGGTTACGCATTTCACTTTGACTTATGAGGTGGATGGAAGTTCAGTGGGTACAGTTGGACTTTCAAAATTGGCCTACAACTCACTCTATGGATACTACGCAAACTCAAGTTCTTCAGCGGTGATTACAAACGGAATAAGAGTGACTCTCACTGATGAAGACAAGACTGGAAATGGCTTGTTCTATTTCAGATTGTATATCTCAAGTTCGTTTGCTTCAACAAGTGGGCTTAGACTTGTGACAACATTCTATGACGGAGATAAAGTGCTCATGTCTGGAAGCCAAATGCTTACTGTTGACTATATGCAAGATGCAGTTGTCAGAGTAAATGATGCAACTACTTATCTTCTTGCGAAAGGTGAGTCCGCAACAGTGACGGTGCGTGTTGGACTTGATCAAGATCTTGCTGATTTGTACTTGCAAAACAATGAGTCAAAGATTACTCTTTCTGAGCCAACTGTTCAAGTGTCAGGAAATTACAAAATTTACACTGCAGAAATCTCTGCTGGTGTTGATGCAAGACTTGTTGGTGGCAAAGACAGCGGAATCTTCTATGTATGTGCAACAGTGAGAAGAACTCTCAACAACATTCAAGAAGAAAAAGTTTCTCGTGCAACTCTTTGTTTGGTTGACTTCTCAGTTGACACAAATGGCATTTCTGTTGTGGGTAGTGGAAACAAGCGTACATATAATGGGAAGCAATATGATGTCTTCAACGCTTATTTGAATGACAGCTCAGAACTTCACTTTGATTATCCACTTCTTCCAGAAGAGTACAACTATGACAAAAATGATTCTGAAGCAGTGAGAGCGGTTGCAAAGCTCACTGAAAGAAGAAATCAATTCTTGAACAACAACTATTATCGTGATGCGGAAGTAGACTATTCTATCAACTGTGTACGAAATGCTGAGACGGGACTCTATGACGCAATCTCTTTGAAGCAACAACTTTGGACTGTGGATTCTCAAATGCGTGCCACAGCAATCTACAATGCAAACACTGGCAGAATAACTCAAAATGAGCGTTTCTATATCAATGAAGAGACTCTTCTTGATGGATCTACAAGAATCATGATTTCTGGTAGATCTGCGGGCACTCAACTTATGATGCTTAGGACAATCATAAGCTATCAAGGTATCGAACTTGTTGCGGACTATTACTTCTTGATTGTGGTGGAAGTTTGGACGGACGAAGAGTCTCCAACTCAAATCACAAGTGGAGAACAGTTTGTGAAGTTTGCAACAGAATCAGAAGAACCTGCGGATTATATCTTGATGAACGATATCGTTCTTTCAGATTATTCTCCAATTCCAGATACAACACTTCTCAACAGTCTTGATGGAAATGGATTTACAATCCACCTCAACAGTTTCAAGCCTGGGACGGAAAATTCACTCCGACTTGCACTTTTTGATACTGTTTCTGCAAATACAACACTCAAAAATGTCAGAGTAAACATTTATAATGGCGGACAAATTTTCGTAAATATCAAACAATACAACACAGTTGAAATTGCTGGTTTTGCTCTTAAGAATGAAGGTGTGATTTACAACTGTGAGGTCATTTCTTACTTTGATGAAGAATATCAGGTTTCAAAAAACACTGGAAACTCTGGTTTGGTTGTCAAGTACACAAATGGTGCAAATACAACGCCAATTCCTCTTACTGTTTCAATGAACATCGAGAGCCGAATTTCTGGATTTGTGCTTGAAAACGAGGCTTCAATCATCAATAGTCGTGTTGGAGGCGAGAGTTTCAAACATGTGGTCGTGATTGGAGAAACAAGTTATCTCAAGTCACAAGCACTTGACGTATTCTACTTGGAAGGACAAGTTGAAGTTTCTGGATTTGTAAACACAAACTCTGGTTATGTAAGCGCTTCCTTTGTCAAGAATGTTCAAATTGACAACATCATGGAATACGACGCTTCAATCACTGCAGGTTTTGTTATCAAAAACTCTCTGAGCGTTCAAAATAGTTATGTTGAAGGGCTTGGTGGAGCGAAAGAACAAGTTGGTGAAAATCAAGAAGAAAAAGAGATCGTTTACAACAACCTTACAAACATCTCATCTCTTGGTGTGATTGCTGGTTTTGTTTATGAAAACGATTCTTTGGTGAAAAACTCTTATTCAAACATTGCGATTGAAAATTCAAAAACAAAAGGTGCAATGGTTGCTGGCTTTGTATACAAAAACAATGCGGGAGCAGAAGTTGCTCTTTGTTACTCTGCTTGCGAAATTGCAAAGAAGGATATCACTCAGATGCAATTCTCTGGCGTTGATGACTTTACAAATTCGCTCAACTTCGGCACAATCTCTTTGAGTTATTTCTTCAATGACAGCCGTACGGATGACACCATCCAATCAAAGATTACGACAAGTGCAATTGCCGTCTTTGATGTAAGCCAAAAGAACTCATTCTATGGTTTCAGCTTCAACTCTGAAGAAGGTGCTTACAACGGCATTTGGGAAATGAGAGAAAATGGCAAAATCACTCTTGTAAGTGCAAATCAAATTGCAATCTCAAATCGTTATGCTGCAACAAATGGAAGAATAACAAGTGTCTTCTACAGCAGAAGCATAAGAGACATTGATACATTGAATAATGTTGACCTTTCTTATGGAAGTGCTGCAAACCCAATAATTTTGAGAAATGCAGCGGATTTCGCAAAGGCGACAGGAAAGGCGACAGAAAAGGAAATCTCTTCTTATAAAGAATATTACACTGATACAGAAGTCACTGGAAGGTATAGGATTGTAAACAACATTGTGATGACAGACATTGCTCAAGATGCCGAAGACGAAGGATCTGTGAAACTTACAACAACTCAAAAAGTGTTTAGAGGACTTCTTGATGGAAATGGTTTCACAATCTCAAAAATCAGCCTTGGAAGCAGTGAGTCTTATGAAAACTTTGGACTCTTTGCAAGACTTAGCGGTGCTGTGATTATGAACCTTGATCTTACTGTTGAATCTGTGCATGACACATTGGCAAACAATGTTGGTGTGCTTGCAGGTACTGCGGTGGACTCAAGAATCCTTGCAATCACACTTTCTCCATCAGATTCTGCATCTGAGGGTGCAAGCACTGCTGTTCAAGGACGAAATGTTGTCGGTGGTGTTGTTGGCATGCTCTTTGGAGAGAGCTTCTTGAGTGACATCAATGTTTCAAATGTTGATGTTGCTTCAGAATGGAACTCAACAGAAGAATGGGAAATCAAAGGAATTGGCGACAACAAAGTATATATTGAAGGTGATGGTGATTATATCAAGAGTCTTAGAGAGCTTGCTGAAGACCTTGACAATGGAATCTCTTTGACCAACAATGTTGTGCATCTGTCCTATGCAGGTGCAATCGCAGGATACATTGATTCTTACTCAAGCCGTGATGAAGGATATGTGACTTATTCAACCTCAAGAGAAGTGAGTGACTATGATGTTGTCACTGTGCATGTTTCTGACTCGATAAACATCTATGCTGAGGTCGCTGGCGGTCTCTTTGGTTATGTTGGAAAGTCTACACTCATCTATGATGCAACTCTCACTATAAATCAAAATCAAACCCTTACTACCACTGGAGTATCTCCTTCTTACATCATCTCAAAGAATCTCTTTGCAGGTGGTTTGGTTGGAGAAAACTATGGTGCTCTCTTTGCTGTTTCAGCTGTTTATGAAGAGAATTTGCAATCTACAATCGAAACAAATGAAAACTCATATTACAAACAAAGCACAGGCTCTGAAAGAGGTCAGATGTCTATCTTCTCTCTTACGCCAAATGACGAAGGCTATTCAACTAGAAGAAACAAACCTCGTTTCATCGGCGGACTTGTTGGATATATGGGTGGTGGTTATATCTATGTTGGTCAAAGCAAACTCAATGTCATCTCACACACAGGGGCAGTTGTTGGTGGTGTAGTTGGACTTTCTGGAGTTTCTTCAAGCAGATACAACCTCAACTTCACAACTGAAAGAAAATCAATCAACACGCTCTATTATGAAGTTTATGCTTCTGGTGATGTATATTCTGAAGGCGGTGTTGCAGCTGGTATCATCGGCGCTTTGGAAGCCGATGACACATCAACTGGCATCGTTGCGATGAAGAACGTTATGGCAATGAACTATTATTCTTACACAGGATTCTCATTGACTGGCGACGTGGCTGCTCCAGATGGAACTTCAGCATCTTATGTGAGTGACAATCACTATATGTTGGTTGGCGGAATCTATCAGCACGATGCTCTTCAACCTAAAGACACAAGATTGTTCTCAGACTTCTATTTGATCAATTCAATCAATGACATTGTTTTGAATTTGAAAGATGGTGCTGCGCCAAACACACCTATGGGATCTTATACAATTGGTGGTTATAAGGAAATCGCAATCGGAAGTGTTGTTGCCAAGTTGAATGAATTTGGATTCTACACTCCTGCATCAACAGCAAAGAAACCTGCTGGTCCAGGAGAAGACGAAAAGGATATGCCTACAATTTTGGAAGAAAGCATTTTGAAAGCTCAACACATTTCAAGCGATGATCTTTCAACGCCTGCAAGTGCTTATGCAAGAATGAAAAACTACTTTACTTCAAATGGTTGGGATGAGAAATATTGGACTCACAAACAAAATTGTTTGTTCCCAGACATCATCCTCTTGCCAAAAGTAAGCATAAAATTCTGGGATGTTGACAACACTGCAGAAATCTTGCAAGAAATGGAAGGAAGTTCAAGCACAATCGTTGTTCGTGGAAGGGTAAAACATGATGACGAAAACTGTTATGATTTCCAAGATATCGATTTGACTGGACCAATCGCAAATGCGACTTCTGATTTGCAGTTGACTATTGAAAACTTCAGCGGAAGACTTGTTTCTTATGCAAGTTATATGAACAGCCAAGAAGGTGGAAAAGTGACCAGCGGCAGTGATTTTGGTGGTGCTGTTGGAGAAAGAGTCGGTATCATCTTGAAACAATCGCTCTTTGAAAAGATTTCTGGAAATGCTTCTATTGAAGGTTTGACATTCTATATGAAGCCTACAGCTGGAAAAGGTTTCAGCCTCATCTCAAATGAAGCAGACACTGCTCTTTTGAGAAATATCAACATTGTTGTAAACGGAAGTATGACCATCACAGCAGATGCAAACAGTTTGCATACAGATGCTGGAAACTATAAAACAGTTGGACTTATTGCAGGGCTTGCAACTTCAACCTCTTTCTTCAATATAGAAATCAGCCTCAGAGGAGACGGTCTTGCAAATGGGAATGACAATGTCTCTTCACTTACATTCTCTGATTCTGTGGCAGGAAGCGGAAGTGAGATATATATGGGGCTTTTGGCTGGAAGAATCAGACAGACATCTTCTCACTCACAAATGTCAATAAGCGGAGTAAGCATTGGCAGAGCGAATTATTCAAATGCGGGTGCTGGTGCAACTGTTGGTAGTGCTCCAATCGACATCAATTTCAGATCAAGCGGAAGCACAACCAAGCAGGGGTCTCTCTACGCTGGAATTTATGCTGGTGACATCTCTAAGGCGTCTAGTGGGGCTGCAATCTCTGTTGGTGTTAGACAAATCAACAATGTAAATCTCAACATTGAATCATCAAATCAAAACGAGTTGAACAAGGTTTATATTGGTGGGTATGCCGGAAGCTTGACAAGTGCAGACAAAGTTGAACTTGTTGAGGGTGACTCCGACGACAGAAACGGCACAGGTATTTCAATTTATCAAAACTTCTCAGTGAACCAACTTTATGCAGGACTTGCATTTGGGCAAACAAGATCAAGCATCCAGTTCTCATTTGAGAGAGTGCCAAGTGCTTGGCTTATCGGAAGGGTAATCCAAGGGAAGGGTGTTTCAACGAGATATGCAAACATCGGAAGCATCACGGGAAATTCTTCTTCTATGATTGATTTGACTGGGCTTAGGGTGAAGTTTGATGTTGCAAACGCAAGCATGTTTGAAGTTGAACCAAATGAGAAAGATTCTGACGGAAACAAAATGACCGCACAGAAGAAGTTTGCAGAAAACGTTGCAAGCATCAAAAACAATCAATATTCATATGAAAAACTCAAACCATTTGTTGTTTCGGAGAGTAGTGACAATATTGACAACAGTTTTGGAGGAATTATTGGCTATTCAACAGGCTCTTTGAAAATGGCTGGAGCAAGCAGTCTGACTGGAAATATTGTTGCAAAAGCTCAAACGGGATCAATATATGTCGGTGGTGCAATCGGCAGATTTAGTGGAGCAAATTCAATTTCTATTGGTGGAATAGTTTCAAATGAAATCAACATGTATGCGGATGCTGACGATATTGCAGGTTCGGCTTATGTTGGTGGTTTTGTCGGTGCTTACAAAAATAGCAACAAAACTCAAGATACTGGTACAAGCAATAATGTTGAAGTTAAGATTGGGACAGACGAGAACACAATTGGAAATTTGAAATACACTGGAATAGTTGTTGCTTCACAAATGCAAAATCTCTATTTTGGTGGAGCAGTTGGTCAAATCTTGACAACAACTGGACAAAATGAAGTGGTCATAAATGGTTTTGTTTTTGGTGGTGCACTTAAGATTTTGGTTAAGGCTGACGAAAAAGTCGCTGTTGGTGGCGTTGTCGGAGCATACGATCAAACTAAAGAAAGTACAAGAATCGATTCAAGTATACAAAAAAGCGTTGCTTATGGCGATGTGTTTGTGATTTATTCAGAGTATAAGGACGGACAATATCAAAAAGATGAATTGTTGTCTGCATATGCATTTGGAGGAATCGTTGGCTCGGCTCAAAAAGGTGTGAAAATCAAAGAGTGTGTTTCACTTCTGACAAACTTCAACAGAGGTGAGTTGAAATTGAATGCAGCCACAACAGTTGGTGCCATAGTAGGTGAAAACGCTGATGCTGCTTCAAGCACTTTTGAAAGTGGATTGGTGTATTATGAAGGAAATAGATATTCTTCAGTTGTTACAATGACCATACAAGAGCAAGATGGAAACCTCGACTGTGGATATGGCGCTCCTGTTGAAGGGTATACGACAAGGACTGGAGCAGAAAGCACATCTGCTGCTTCTCCAGTGGACTTGTTGACAAGCGAAATAAGAAACCTTGCTTCAGATGCCGCAGATGGACACAAACTCAACCCACATCAAATCAAATCATTTGATGGAAGACAATTGGACAGCGATGGATTGATTTCTGGAAACTTCAACAACATCAAATGGGTTTCAATCACTCAACATTTGCAAGGTGTTGATGCTTTGGAAACTTCTCTTGCATCAAATCTTACAAATATGGTGATTGTTGGAAATGGAAGAAATATTGAAGTTGAACTCAGCGGAGATCTTTCAACAAACGGAGATCAAACCAAGGGAATTTATGCCGGTGGAATTGCAGACAATATGGGTGTTGCATTTGATAAAGACAGTACGACAAACATTCTAAACTTCAACATGATTTCAGGAATGATTCTTGATCTCAATATTGTGAAAAACATCGTAAATAGTGGACAAAGTGCTTTCGGCGGAGTCGCTGGAAATGTTGATGGGAACTCATTCATCTATGGTGTTGGTGTCAAGGGCGAATTGTCAGTTGGCGGTGATACAAACATTCAACTTGGAGGTATCGTTGGACGCTTGCGTCAAGGAAGAATTGACCAATGTTATGTTGATGCAGACATTGCTTACAGAGGTAATCAAGATGGTCGTGTTGCTGGTGCAGCAAACATGGTGAACTTGAGTTCAACAATCAAAGCGACTTATACATCAGGAAAAATCATCGCATATGTTGATGCTCCAATCTACACTTTTGCAAGTGCAGAGGGAAAAACGGGCGTGATGATGATTTCTGACTGCTATTCTATTGCTCAGGTTGAAAGAAATGATATCTTTGCAAGCACAACTTCAACTGCAACAGACAACAAGATATTCTTTGCTGGAGATAGTGAAAATTCAGACGAAACATCTATCACGGTTGGAAGAGGTCAAGTCGTAAACGGAACTGCAGAAGTTGTCAAAAACAAAGTTGGAAACAAGACTCAATCACCTACAACAAAGACTTATGTCCCAAGTAGCAATTTGGCTCTTTCATACAACAATGAAACGATGTTTAGTGGCAAGAATTTGCAAGTCTCAAATTATACAGATGGCACACTTACTGATGCAAATAAGATAAGTGAAAATACATGGTACTTCTCAAGATATACAAACTATGGATATGCTTCTCATGGTTTTGGATATTTGAAAAATTCAACAACTTACACTCGTGACAAGATAAAAGATTCAACTGGAAAAGTCACTGGCTATGAGTATACTCCAGTGCCATACAGCGAAATTATAATTGAGGAAAAACGAAGTGCATTGTCAAGTAAAGACGAGGATAAGTATGATGAAGATGGGGCATGGTATTTCGGAATCCCAAGTGTCGGCAAATTTGAACAGATGCTTGAAACTGTCACAAACAATACCTCAGGAAAGAAATACAAGTTTATTATGAGATATGGATTTGCATTGTTGAAAATGCAAAAAAATACAACCACAGGCCTGGATACTTCCAACCATTATACAAGAAATGCGATGGGGTATGAAGGGTTTGTCCTTGATGGAAATGGAAACACCATTGACTTGAGCGGCGTAACAATGTACACTGGATTGTTTGGTATATTGACTGGCTCAGTCAGAGATATCAGACTTATCAATGGAAAAATGACTCCTACTACTTTGAATGCTGGATTGTTGGCTTCAAGTGTGATAGGTTCAATTGCAGATATTACCGTTGTGGGAGATATTGCCACAAACAGCAGTAACAATGTTTCTGTGATAGGCGGTGTTGTAGGTACTTTGAATGGGGATGCAACACGAGTTGAAAGTTTGGTAAATATCACAAACAAACAAAAGAACGCAATCATTGGTGGCGTTGTTGGTGTTTTGGGAACAACTGCTGAGAGTGGCGGAGATGCATCAAGTGTTGAATATGCTTCAAACGCAGGTATTTTGATAAACAGCCCAGGAAAAGATAGTCCAACACCTGGAGTTGGTCCAACTGTTAAGACCATTAAACTCAGCAATAGCAAAGTGATAGAGGGCAGCAACAATTCTGTCCATGCAATCACAGGTGGTATTGTTGGACGATTGAACAGAGGAACTGTTTCACATTCTTACAATGCAAACTCTGTTTTGAGCAATTTTGACGGAAGTTTGAGCAAAAATGTTGTTTCTGGCGGTATTGTTGGATATGCTTATGGACTTGATAACAATACTACTAAAATCCAAAACTGCTACAACGTTGCTCTTGTTGGCTCTGGAAATTATAGCAGCGGAGTCATTTCTTCTACAAGTGTAATTGGCATTTCTTATGCAGGTGGAATTGTTGGTTATGCGTTGAAGTTGACAATGACTGGATCTATCAACGATGGTCCAGTTCAAGCGCTTGGAAAAGAAGAGGGGAAATATGCCATTGAAGTGGCGAAAGATAGCGGTACGGAGACAACCAGCAGTGCTGAAACAGAACCTGAAGATTTGTGCTATAAAATCACAATGAAATATAATCCTAATAATTTTAGAATGGTCAATGCTTATGGTTTGGGTTATGCTGAAAGTGGTTCAATTGGTAAAACAAATTCGACAACAACAAACAATGTAAAGAATGATGGAAATATTGGTGAATTTGTCACAACGAGTTATCTAACATTCAAGAGACAATTGATGCTTGATGGTGATGGAAAAAATTATGCTGGAAAATTCACTTCAAGGGTTAAGACCGGCAGCAGTTCAAATGGCACAAGCAGTGTTGGACTGAATATCAGCGGTTTGGATTCATACGGCTTTCCAGCAAGAGTTTATGGTGTTGACAAAATTGAAAGAACAATCACATCGAGTCATCCATATTATAGTGCGATTGTCAATAATATTAACGCTGACAATGTAAACAGCAGTTATAAAGGAGTTGGCGGATCTGCTGAGAGAGGTGCTGGATATTATGGTGGTGTTGTGACAATATCAGAAAACAATGGTTCATACACATCGTCATCGCCTAATGAAACCGAAAGACATGTTAATTCTGCTGCAATATGGACAGTTGGTATTAAAAGTGCAAGTTATAGCGATCTTTACAAAAATGCAGACGGCAAAGATACATCATATGATCAGTCCTTGACTGCCTCAACAGAATACTACTCATCATCAGTTTTGTCTGGTTATTGGGGTGATACTTGGATGAATTTTGATGGATATGATGCAATTTTGCAACATGTCAACAAATATTCTCATTTTGTAGGTACAGGTGCTTCAGACAACTTGCTTGTGACAAGTGTAAGCGGAGTGAATGAAAAAATTAGAGAAATTGACACAAAGATTGAAAAGGATGATGTTGATTCAAATGTAGATTTTATAAATGTTAATGGCACAAATGTCGGAGTTGCAAAGACAGCAAATCATGTGACTGCAATTTTGACTCCATTCAGTGCAGAGTTGACAAACCCTATTGAGTTTAACCTTTCTGGCTGCGATGCTGTCAATGACAGTTTGATCACAAAGAACTCAATTGAATTCATTTGTGGCACTCAACCTTCTTATAGCGAGTATGACATTGAAAAAGTTTACACGGGTACTGGAGATGACAGAAAACTTTCTTCTGTCAAAGTGACTGGCTTGAATGGCAATGCTCATCCAGTGCTTTACTTTGCAAAAGCAATATCTCAAAATATTGCAGTTCGACTCAATGTAAGAGGAGACTTGAAATTTAAGTTGAAAGAAAACAACAGTTATATGCAAGGCAACACATTGATCATTCCTATTTCAGGTTTGGATGAAAGTTTGCAAGATGAGATCAATTTGATGTCTGGAAAGACCAGTGATGAACCTGGAGTCACATATGAGATTGGTAAAGCAACCGTTGACACACTTTCAAACTTGACTGTTACGGTTGTCAATGACCAAATTAGAGTGACAGGAAGTGGAATCAACTCAAACACTCAAAAGAGCGTTTTGGATGGAAATGAACTCAAGATAAATTACATAAAGAAGTTTATGGTGACACAGATCTATGATGTAAAATTTGATATTACTTCAAATGTAATGACAGCTGACAATTTGGAAAACAAGTCAGAAGCAAACTTCAAATATACTTTTGAAAACTTTGATACTGTAAGCAAAACAGCATTCCCAGCGCTTTCAAGTTTCAGCGAAAGTGCAGGAGTTTACACAATTTCAGAAAACAACTTCATTTCAAGCATTGGAATGAGCAAATCAAATGTCTTTGCTTACAACATTTCAGATGGCACTTCTGGTGTTGCAGTTTATTGGAATGGATCTGCATTCACATTCAACGGAACAAATGTGACAATCACTTCTGATGGAACAAATATTTCCGTGAGTGGTGCTGACGCTCAAAACTTTATCAACTGGGCATCAGGTCAAACAGCTTCTATGTATGTTGGTATTTCTGATAAATCAGGTTATAGAAATACTCCAGATGAGAAAAATCCAGCAAACATTTCAACCATAAGTGACACTATTTTTGGTGGAGTGATAAGTCTTGAGGGTGACACTGAAAGAAAGAAATTCAGTGGGGAAAAGCAAATTTTCCATTTGACACAAACTTTCACAAGTTTTGTTGCTGAGTATACTGGTACAAGTGCAGAGTTTGAAAATCTTTCGACAGTGGACGATGATTGGAAGGTGACACCAATCAATGTTGGGGGAATCGAGGCAACAAAGCTTAGAAGTGTTGAGGTTTCGTTCAACTATCATTTCACTGCAGAACTTACAAGTGCGGCAGCAAACAAATCTTTCCAACTTGAAATGGTGAGAGATGGACAAGTTGCTGAAATCAAGTACTTCAGCAAGTACTTCGACAACACAACAAGCGGTCCAATCGGAGACATAAAACTTGGAGATAGGCTTGTCTACAAGACAGCAAACGTTGAGTTTGAGAGAGAGATAAAAAATTTTGGTGAATATTCCGAAAATGGGGATGGCGGCGTATCCACAATCAAGTTTACTGACACAAGAAATGACGCTGATGAAACAACAACTTATACACTCGAAAAAGGAAGCGACAACCTTTTTGGTTTTGGTAAGTTGAAATATGTTTCTACAAAGAAGCGATATGAAAAGATTGGTAAACTCAGTTCAACCATCTATACATATGAATATAAGATTTGGGAAAATGGCATAATCGAGCTTGAGTATTCAGATGGTGATATGGAGTATATAAATTATATTTACACTCCAATTGAAATCGTTGCGGGCTCAATGACCTATACCGAAGTTGATGACTCAGGAAATTCAGAAACCATAACACAGAGTTGGGACGGCTGTACTGCTGGATTCCATAGTGTTGACAAGAATTATGTATTTGGAACAGGAGATGACAAGGGTCTCATCATTGGTGCGGGGAAATATGCTATTGGTGCAGAAGTTTCTTCTGATGTGTTCTATAGTCAGAAAGTTGACAAAGCCGATGTGGTAATTGATACAATTGTGGTTGATTATGACAGCAAAAACATTATAGCGGTAAGGGGTACATCTGAAACTCTACAAATCAATGCAAAATGTGACGTACCAATGCAAGATGATTTGTTAGCAAAGGTTCAATTGTCATATGGACATTCTCAGACAATCACAATATCTGGAGCAACTACTCAAGAAATCAAATATACAAAAGATGGGGAGCCTGGTTCAACAACAAATGATTCAATAACATTCTCTTCTGGTGGTACTTATGAGGTTGAGTGGAATGCTAGATTTGAATCTGGAAACAGGTTGTATACTACAGGCAGCACATCTGTTGACGGTGAGGCAGATTATGTGCTTCTTGCTGGAGATATCAATATGGGAGCATCAAAAGATAAACTTCAAAAGAGCATCATTGGTGCAAATTACATTGTAAGATTCGCTTCTGATGGAAATTCTTTGTTTGGAGCAATTGTCCCTGAAGATTCTGGCAATTTGGTTATCAGAGATGTTGTTTTTGCTGGCGGAGTAACTGGAGTGTCGGAGACAAGATCATTGTTTGCCAAAGGCATAAATCAAAATGTGACAATTTCAAATACAACATTGTATGGATCAATCAGAAATTTGCCATACAATACAACAACCGTAGGATATGCCGATTCAAAAGTCTATACCGATTATTATAAAACAGAAGATGATTCAAAAATTGACATCAAAAACCATGTTTCAATAACAGGTTTGAATGCTCCACAAGGATATTCTGTGCAAACAACATTGTCAACACACGATGGATTTGATACAAATGGCACTGCAGTGCTTGTTGCTGGAGATGCAGTGAAGTCAAGCAATGCAACAGAGTCATACAATGTGTTGAAGGACGACAGCCAAACGGATTGGAAAACCCGTTCGTCTGGTAATAGAGACGGAGGTGCTGGAAGTGACGGTAAAGATGGTGGAAAAATTGTAGCAACAGCAGTTGGCGCAAATGGACTTAGGCTTGTAGGACGTTCATCAATTGGCGGTTATGGCGGTGATGGCAGTCACGGTTGGTTTGATGGTAAAGCATATGGTGGCGGCAAAGCCGGTGCAGCAGGTTCAAATGGTGATTCAAAAACTTTGCACATTTCAACTCTCACTCAATACAGAGGAAACTCAGGTATTGGCGGATTTGGAAGAATTGTGAAAGTAGGTGATGGATCTTCAGTTAACAGTGGATTTAAGTTGTATACTTCAGGAAATGGAGGAACTGAGTCCGATCAAGGTGCCAATGGAAGCGATGGAAGTGCTAGTTACACATCAACTTTCTCAAGAACAGACGGAAGGTTCATATGTCTCTTTGGAGCTAAAGGAAACACATTCTGCAACAGTACAAGCTATGGATACGTTGAGCACTCCGGATACGGCAATTCATGGAACTGGGATAGTTCTTGGTTGAACAATATAAACGGTGAGTTTGCTAAATTTAATTCAAGCAATTTCACCAGCAGCGGTGGTGTATCATCTACTGGAAAAGGAAATTCAGTCTATGTGAAGAAAATCTATGTTTACGAACATATTTTCGCGCATAAGTATTGGAATTGGAAGAACCATACCTACAAGGTTCAAGGCGGCGACAGACATGCAAAGATTTCTTGGACAAGTGGTGAGACTGTAAACAGTGCGGGAGCATTTACACATTGCTAGAACACATAGGAGGAATTGAGATGAAAGAAGTTGAGAAGAATTTGCACGAGGGACACAGAGCAAGATTGGTTGACCTTGCCAGCAAGGCAGGCGTTGATGCAATGAGTGATGTGCAAGTTGTTGAATTCTTCTTGACTTACATCTTTCCAAGAGGTGATGTCAATCCGCTTGCTCATAGGCTTTTGGACAAGTTTGAAACTTTCACACAAATTGTTGAAGCAGATATAAATGACTTGATGAGTGTGAAAGGTATCAATGAAAGGTCTGCCAAAAAGATAACTTTGTTTAGAGAAATGTTTTTCCACTATACATCTGGAAGGATGGGCAAAAAGTTTGTCGTGAATTGCAAGGCTGACATCATTAGTGTGGTTGAAGATTGCCTCAGATTCAGGACTGTCGAAAATATGATAATGCTTGCAATCAGTGCCGGCAACATCATAACTCATCGCAGAAACATTTCTATGAATGATGCCGGCAGAGTTGGACTTTCAGTTTTGGATCTTACAAATTTTCTGGCTTCATCAAAACCAGCTCACTTGGTTGTTGCACATTGTCATCCTTATGGCAAGTCAACACCGTCTGAAAGTGACAACAAAAGTTTTGCAATTGTAAAACAAGTTTGTATGACTTGCGGAGTGAATTTGGTTGACTCATATATTGTTGGTGAAGACGGAGTTTATAGTCAGATGGACGAAAGGTTGGTAAGGACATATTTTGACACTGAGCAACTTAAAACTGCATTCAAAAATATTTCAAATTAAAAAATAGGTCAAATAATTTGACCTATTTTATTTTTAATAAAAAATAAATTGTTTTATTAAATCAAAAATAATAATTAAAATAATATCAAAATCGCCACTCATTCGATAAAATGGAATTTTCAGCGATTTTAATTATTTAATTTTTTATTATATATTTTTATTATAATTTAATTTTTCAAAATAATTTAATTAAATAAAAACAAATAATTACCCCTAAAAATGCACCCAAAAATGAAGAAATAAGTATTAGAAAAATATTTAGGAAATTTATTCTTTTTTTGGCTTCTGGATTTTTGAAATGCTTTGGTTTTTCAGTTTCCAAAATCTCAAAGCCGTACGGGAGCACTGCGACGCAATATGTGCCGTCATCATCATATTTTATGGAAATAATATCCTGTCTTTCCAAGTGGGTCAGGATGTGTTTGACGGCTTCACTGTCCATCCGAAAATGCCTTGGCAGAGACATGATTATGTCAGAAACTTCAACGATGTGATAGTTTCCATTTCCGCATTCTTTGGCGAGGATGTTGAGGACAAGTTTTGATTTTGTGTCTATCATGGGTTTAGTTTGTCTTACTTGCAAGGACAATATACATTTGCCCGTCGTATGATTTGGCAAGTTTTGGGAAAACTTATTTTGATATGACAAGAAAAGAAAAAATGGTTATGTCGTATTTGTGCAACAAGTGTCAAAGAAACAAAACTCATCTTATTTCACCGCAGGAGATTGCAGGGGTTTTGGCAAAGAAATACATTGTGTCTGTGGAAGAGATTGATGAGATTATGGTCTCACTTTCAAATGACAATCTCATTGAGTTTGTTGTCTCTGATGGGAAGAATGGATATTTCTATTGTGTGACGTTGAAGAAGAGTGGACAGACATTTGTTGCGGACACCAAAAAGAGCAGAAAGACTTTTGGGCTGTTGGTGCTCAGGAGTTGTTTTTTGGCGACAATATCTTTTATCTTTGGAGTCATCCTTCGTGCAATTTTCAAAAGTTGAGGAAAAACGAATACAACTTTTCAAATAGTGTGATATAATTTTCTCAAGGAGAAATTGTGAAAGCAAACGTGTTTATCATTCACCATGCAAGACTTGGAGAGAATTTGTATTGGATTCCTTTTGTGAAAACAGAGTTGGAAAAGATTGGAAAGTACAATGTGATCGCTCCACTCTTTCCTGACATTCACCGACAATCATTTGAAAGTTGGTCAAAGGTGTTGGATCAGTACAAGAGTATGATTGACCGAAACAGTATTTTTGTTGGGTACTCGACAGGTGCGATTTTTTCTATAAAGTATCTGATTGAGAACAATCTGAAAATTGGAAAGTTTGTGTCTGTTGCTGGATTCAACAATTTCAGCAATGCGACATCTTCGATTGAACTTATAAAAAACATTGACAAGGCAAATGAGACATTTTTCTTGAAAAGTGTTGAAGACTTTTTGAAACTTTGTGACAGTCGAGTAAGTTTTTATGGAGATGATGACAACTTTATTTCTCAACAAGCACTTAAGTCTTTTGCGAAGTCGTTGAAGGCAAAAGAGATTGTTTTTAAGTCTGCAGGGCATTTCAACAAGGGTACTAGATTTGAAAAAGAGTTTCGGGAAATTTTGAAAGAGTTTTGATTTTTGATATAAGTGGGAAATTAATTATGCAAAAAGAAAAGGGTTTTGATATAATAAGCGTATGGAAGAGAAATTTGTTTTAAGTTCGAAATATAAGCCCGCGGGGGATCAACCCGAGGCGATTGAAAAACTTGTTGAAGGGATTGAGGATGGACTCAAAGATCAAGTGCTTCTTGGTGTGACTGGCTCAGGGAAAACATTCACAATGGCAAACATCATTGAAAAGGTGCAAAAACCTACGCTTGTCATTGCTCACAACAAAACTTTGGCAGCACAACTATGCAACGAGTTTCGTGAGTTTTTTCCAAACAACAGGGTTGAATATTTTGTAAGTTATTATGACTATTATCAACCAGAGGCATACATTGTTTCCACTGACACTTACATTGAAAAGGATATGAGTGTCAATGAGGATATTGATAAATTGCGCTCTTCTGCGACATCATCTGTTCTTGAAAGAAAAGATACAATTATTGTTGCGTCGGTTTCTTGCATTTATGGTTTGGGGAGTCCAGATGAATATCACAACCTTCACATTTCGTTGCGTTCAGGGGAAGAGGTTGACAGAGACGACCTCATCAATCATCTCATCGCAATCCAATACACACGAAATGACATCGATTTCAAAAGAACGACTTTCAGAGTGAAAGGTGATGTCCTTGACATTTTCCCTGCGAACCAATCTGAAATGGCGGTAAGAGTGAGATTTTTTGGAGATGAGATTGAAAAAATCTTTGAGTTTGATCCTGTGACAGGGAATATGATAAACGAACTTTCTTATGTCGCAATTTATCCTGCGACTCATTATGCCGTTGGCGCAGACACTTTGAAAAACGCTCTTTCTCAAATTGAAGCTGACAGAGAAGAAGCGATCGCAAGGTTTGAGGCGGAAGGGAAGCTTATTGAGGCTGAAAGAATTGGACAGCGTGTTGCGTATGATATAGAAATGATGAGAGAAGTTGGTTTTTGCAGTGGAATTGAAAACTATTCTCGTTATTTCGATGGCAGGCGACCGGACGAGCCTCCATACACTTTGATTGATTATTTTCCAAAAGACTTTTTGACAATCATTGATGAAAGTCACATGACAATCCCACAAGTGAGAGCAATGTACAATGGTGACAAAGCTAGAAAAAACTCTCTTGTTGAGTTTGGTTTCCGTCTTGAAGCCGCAAGAGACAACAGACCTTTGAAGTTTGAAGAATTTGAGAAAAAACTTAAACAAACTATCTATGTCTCTGCGACTCCGTCAAAGTACGAACTTGACAAGGCGGGACAGGTTGTGGAGCAAGTCATCAGACCAACAGGGTTGCTTGACCCTGAAATCGAAATCCGACCAATCAAAAATCAAGTTGAAGAACTTATGGTTGAGTGCAAAAAGACGATTGAGCGCGGCGCGAGAGTGCTTGTGACAACGCTTACCAAAAAGATGGCAGAAAGTTTGACGACATATTTGGCAGACAGAGAGTTTAAGGTGAAGTATCTTCATTCTGAGATTGACACCATGGAGAGAGTTGAAATCATCAATGGGCTCAGACAAGGTGAATTTGATGTTTTGGTGGGTATCAATTTGCTCAGAGAAGGGCTTGATATGCCAGAGGTTGAGCTTGTTTGCATCCTTGATGCGGACAAAGAAGGGTTTCTTCGAAGTGAGGGTGCTCTTGTGCAGACGATTGGGCGTGCTGCAAGAAATGCAAATGGCAGGGTGATTATGTTTGCGGACACAATCACTGGCTCTATGCAGAGGGCGATTGATGAGACAAACAGAAGAAGGAAACTTCAAAAAGCATTCAATGAAAAACACGGAATTGTGCCAAAGACAATCATCAAAGAAATCAAGAATACGCTTGACATAAGCAAGAAAGTTGAGAAAGATCAGATTGCAAGAAAAGACATCCCAAAAGAAATCGACAGGCTCACCTCGATGATGAAAATTGCATCTTCTCAACTTGACTTTGAGAGAGCGATTGAACTTCGAAACAAAATCGCACTTTTGAAGAAGAGGTTGAATAAAAAAGAGAATATTTAGGGTCTTGACAAGGCACCGAACGTCTGGTAAAATATCAGCACAAGAGGTGAAAAATGAAGAAAGTTGAATTGAAAGAGAATAAAGTTAGAAAAGTTAATGCTGACATAAAGGCTTTGGTTTTGGCAAAATATTTCAAATTGGTCGTAAAAGGCAAACCTGTTGGGGCAAAATTTAGACAAGGTGGACTTTGTTTTGTTGAGCCAGTGAACATCAATGAGATGGGTGCTTCGAGGGAAGCTGTGCTTATTAGAGCGGGAAAATTCAAGAGAGTGAAATCTTTCGTTTTTGAGCATTCGACAGTTGGATATCGATATGTGTACCGTGGACCAAAGTTGCAAGAATGTTTGAATGCAATTTCACAGACCCTTTCAAGTGAAGAACTTTCAGATTTTCTCAACACTGGTGCAGTGTTTACCGCTGAGGAGGCTGAAGGGCTTGGAAACTTTATAAGAAACCCGTATTCTGAAACTTGCCCAGTTAAGATTACTATTTATAAAGACAAGAGCGGAAGTTTGCCACCAGATATCGCTTCTCAAAATGTGAAATTTAAGGGTGTGGAGTTTACCCCAGACCAAATCGCAAGTGTTGCTCGTGCTGAGAATTGCAGAATAAATGAAAAAGAATCTTCTTCAAGCGGGAAGAATACGGATGGCAAACAAGGCAATTCGTCACCAAGCAAGTAGTTTTGAAAAATCTTTAAAAAACCACAGTTGATGTGGTTTTTTGTTGTAATTTTTGATGCGAAATGTGATAAAATCAATATGAAATGAAATTTGAGGAGAAACTTGTGAAAAATTCGATTATTATCAAAGGTGCAAAAGAAAACAATCTCAAAAATGTCAGTCTTGAAATCCCAAGAGACAAACTTGTTGTTTTTACTGGGGTGAGTGGATCAGGAAAGTCTTCTCTTGCTTTCGGCACAATTTTTGCGGAAGGGCAAAGACGTTATATTGAAAGTCTGTCATCTTATGCAAGGCAGTTTTTGGGGCAAACGCAAAAACCAGATGTTGAAGTGATTGAAGGGCTTTCTCCAGCGATTTCCATTGACCAGAAAACCACAAACAGAAACCCTCGTTCGACAGTTGGGACTGTGACTGAGATTTATGATTATCTGAGACTTCTGTTTGCAAGAGTGGGGACTCCTTTTTGTCCAAACTGCCACAGAGAAGTCAAGCAACAAACTATTGACCAAATTGTTGACATGATTAAAGAACTTGGCGAAGGAGCAAAACTGACAGTGCTTGCTCCAGTCGTGAGAGGGCAAAAGGGAAGGCATGAGAAACTCTTTGAAAGCCTCAAGAAAAGCGGTTTTGTCAGAGTTGAAGTTGATGGAAACATTTTCACTTTGGATGAGACGATTGTTCTTGACAAAAACATCAAGCACGACATCAACGTTGTCATTGACAGAATTGTTTTGAAAGAAGGCAAAGATACAAGACTTACTGAAAGTTTGGAGACTGCATTGAAACTTGCAGATGGACTTGTGATTGTTTCGACTGAGGAAAACCGAGAACTGTATTCAACAAATTACGCTTGCCCAGAATGTGGGTGGACATTGGAAGAAATCTCTCCAAGACTTTTCTCTTTCAATGCTCCATATGGTGCTTGCCCTCATTGCACTGGGCTTGGCTATACCCTTGACATTGATGAAGGAGCAGTGCTTAAAAACAATGACCTTTCAATCAGTGAAGGGGCTTTCAATCTGACGGGTTGGCGAATGGAAGATGGCTCAATGGCAAGGGCATACTTTGTGGCACTTTCCAAACAATATGACATCGATTTGAATGTGCCGGTGAAGAGACTCCCAAAGGACAAAGTCAAGATTTTGCTTTATGGTTCTGGCACAGATAAAATTGATGTCGAAGTTGAAAACGAACACGGGAAACGCTCAATGTCTGTTGTTTTTGAAGGGATAATCAACAATCTTAGAAGAAGATACAAAGAGACTTCAAGCGAGTATATCAAGTTTGAAATCGGAAGATTTATGAGAGAACAAAGATGTCGTGTCTGTGGAGGAAAGAGGCTGAATGAGGCGGCTCTTTCTGTCAAAATCGACAGGAAGGATATTGACGATTATTGCGGAATCTGTGTGAGAAATCTCATTCCTGTTTTTGAGAAACTTCCGCTCTCGAAAGTGAAGACGCAAATTGCAGAACCAATCCTTAAAGAGATTTTGGCGAGACTGAACTTTTTGCAAGATGTGGGATTGGGTTATCTCACTCTCAATCGTTCAGCTGAGACACTTTCTGGTGGTGAGGCTCAGAGAATCCGTCTTGCCACACAGATTGGAAGTGGGCTTGTTGGTGTGCTTTATATTTTGGATGAACCTTCAATCGGGTTGCACCAAAGAGATAATGAGAAACTTTTGGCGACTTTGCAAAAACTCAAAAGTCTTGGAAACACTTTGATTGTTGTTGAACATGATGAGGACACAATTCGTGCAGCGGACTTTTTGGTGGACGTTGGACCTTATGCCGGAGTTCATGGCGGGGAAATCGTTGCCGCTGGAACCGTTGAAGATGTTATGAAATCGAAAAAATCAATCACTGCTCAATTTTTGCGTGGGGAGGATAAGATTGAAATTCCAAAAGAAAGAAGAATCCCAAAAGATGTTTTGACCATCGTCGGTGCAAAAGAAAACAATTTGAAAAACATTGACGTGAAAATCCCAACAGGGGTGTTTACTGTTGTCACTGGTGTGTCCGGAAGTGGAAAATCGAGCCTTGTCAATGGAATCTTGTTTCCGTACCTTTCAAATCTTTTGAACAACAGCAAATTGGAACTTGGTGATTTCAAAGAAATTAAAAACGCTGAGATTTTGGATAAGGTCATAAACATTGATCAAGCACCTATTGGAAGAACTCCAAGAAGCAATCCTGCGACATACACAGGAGTGTTTACTGCAATAAGAGAACTTTTTGCTGCGACACCAGATGCAAAAGCAAGAGGATTTGGTGCGGGAAGATTCAGTTTCAACATCAAAGGTGGAAGGTGTGAGGCATGCGAAGGTGCGGGGGTAAAAGAAATCGAGATGTATTTCTTGCCAGACATCACAGTGCCTTGTGAAGTTTGCCATGGAAAGCGTTACAACAGGGAGACTCTTGAAGTTAAATACAAGGGAAAAACGATCAGTGATGTGCTTGAGATGACCGTTGAAGAGGCGCTTTCATTCTTTGAAAACATTCCTTCAATCAAAAACAAGATCCAGGCACTCTATGATGTTGGACTTTCTTACATCAAACTGGGACAGCCTGCAACAACGCTCTCAGGAGGTGAGGCACAGAGAGTTAAACTTGCTTCAGAACTTTCGAGAAGGGAAACTGGCAGAACGATGTATATTTTGGATGAGCCGACAACTGGGCTTCATATGTATGATGTAAAAAAACTCGTTGCAATTTTGCAAAGGTTGATTGGAAGTGGAAATTCTGTTGTTGTCATAGAACACAATCTTGATGTCATCAAATGTGCTGATTACATCATTGACATTGGCCCAGAAGGTGGAGATGAAGGTGGAACGATTGTTGTATCAGGGACGCCAGAAGAAATTGTCAAATGCAAGCAAAGTCACACTGGAAGATTTTTGAAGAAGATTTTGGGTGAATAAATGAAAGAGCCGACGTTTGCTTTTGACAAGTATGTGGCATATGATAGGCTTAAAAATTGTAGGATGATACTATGGAAGAAATTAAAACAGGGGTTTATAAACACTTTAAGGGCGGCACTGCTTTTGTCTATACTGTTGCAAAGGCATCAGAAGATGGCGCTTGTCCTAGAGTGGAGTATATAGGTCTTCAAGACGGGAAAACTTATTCAAGACCTGTCGACAACTTTTTGCAGAAAGTTGCAAATGCCGAAGGAGAAACTGTTCCTAGGTTTTCACTTGTTGAAGAAGTCAAAGCCGATGTGTCAAATTTGGTGCCAAGCAAATTTAAGCAAAAAGTAAAATGATAGAAATTTCCCTTTTTCTTTTATCATCTAAATTTGACTTATGTTCGCTTTATGTTGTAAAATGAAAGGACAATGAAAGTGATCAATTTGGCGTCAGGAAGTGACGGAAATCTTACTTATATTGAGGGTGGGGGTTCACGTGTTTTGGTGGATCTTGGTCTTTCATGCAAAGAGGCGGCAGAAAGATTAAAACTTATTGGAGTTGACTGTGAGTCGATTGATGCAATCATCGTTTCGCATATGCATTCTGATCATATCAAAGGGGTGAATGTTTTCAGCAAGAAATATCATGTCCCAGTCTATGCCCACAGCGATGTCTGGCAAAGTGGACTTTGTGACAAAATCACCATTGAACAGCGAGATCGAAAAACTTTTATTGATGCGTTTTTTGTGCATGAACTCTGCATCTGTCCTGTCGAAGTCCCTCATGATGTCAAGTGTTTTGCATTTGCCATCTCTGAGGGGGACAAAAAAATAAGTATCGTTACGGATGTGGGGCACATCAATGATGCAATTTTCAATGTGGTCAAGGGGAGTACACTGGTTTATCTGGAAGCAAACCATGATGTGAATATGCTTAAAAATTGTCCAACTTATCCTTTGTCTTTGAAGATGAGGATCGGCGGAGGGAAGGGGCACTTGTCAAACGAGGCGTGCGCGAAGTTTTGTGAGAGGTTGATACGCAGTGGAACAAAGCAGATTGTGCTTTCGCATTTGAGTCAAGAGACAAACACGCCAGAATTGGCTTACAACTACATATCATCAAAACTTGCAGAGTGCGGACTTGTCGAAGGCAAACATTTCAAGATTGATGTTGCACTGAGACACCCAACCACGTTCTTCAAATTGAAAGAGCCTTCATAAGGCTTTTTTTGTTGCTGAGATTTCTTCAAATGCGCATCGACTTTTTTCGTGGGATGGGGACTTCTTTTGACATGTTTCTATTTGAAATCAGGCTTGCCTGTCGCTTAGAATATGAAAAACGGAGGTTGTATGAAAAAAATTGGAGCTTTGATGATTTTGCTTGGGTGCATTGGAATTTTTGCGTTTGGATGCGGAAAAAAGACGTCTGATTATGTTGCAGAAAATATGTCAGAGAAAACGGAAGTTTATTTCTTTGGGGAGGGCAACAAGTTTTATTCAACGCTTTCTTCTGGACAAAGGGAAGAGGCTTATCTTATGAATGGGAAAAGCGAGAAGAAAGTTGATTTTGCACTTCTGACTGTAAACTTTTTCAATGAGGTTTTTGGAAATGTAATCAGTGTCAAATTTTCTGTTGGAGAAGATGTGCAGACGTTGTCTTTGGAACTTAATCCAATAAACAGCACCTATATGATTGATTTGGAAAAGAAGTTTGTTGGAGATGAAGTGATTTCTGTTGAGTATAATGGCGACAAAATTCAACTTGCAAATGTCTCAAAGGCTTTTGGTGTAGGGGCAGATAAAGCGATAGAAATTGCGTCAAAAGAGTTGTCAAAGGAAATCACAAAGCAGAAAAAAGGTTCGGCGCTCAATGCAGAGTGCTATCTGAGGGTGCTTGACAAACGCGCAAACAACTTCCAAGATATGTTTTGGGTGTTTACTGTTGTCAACACAAAAAATGAGACTTACTCTGTTGTTATCTCAACGGTGGACGGCTCGGTGCTTTCAAAAAGTGAATAGTTTTGTTTGTGTTTTTGAGTTTCGTTTGATATAATCAAAATATGAGTAAAATGCACAGCACACAAGAACAAGAGATCGAAAAAACAATCATCTTTTGTCCCATTGAGGATGAAAGAGAAAAAGAATATCAGTTTGTGGAAATAAGCAGGCTGTGTTTTTCTGCGGGACTTGAAGTGGTGAAAATCTTTTCACAGAAGACGGACGCTTTCAACAGAAGGACAATCATGGGCACTGGCAAGCTTGAAGAAGTGAAAGAGTTTGTGAGAAACAATCAGTGCGATTGTCTTGTTGTGGACTATCAACTCACCGGCTCGCAACTTCGCAATTTGTCTGATGAGTTGGGTATCAAAGTTTTGGACAGAATTTTGCTTATCATAGACATCTTTGCGCTCAATGCAAAGTCAAGTGAAGGAAAGATTGAGGTCAGACTTGCACAAGACAGATATTTGCTTACAAGACTTTCTTCCATCAAGGGGAGTGCGGGGCGTTTCGGTGGGAAAGGTGCAGGGATGCGTGGACCTGGTGAAACCAAACTCGAACTTGACCGAAGAAAACTCGAGAAAGAAATTTTGACACTTCAAAACGAAATTGAAAAGATAAAAAACAGTAGACGACAAAATCGTGTGCTGAGAGAAAAAAACGGCATAAAGAGCGTTGTTTTGGGTGGTTATACAAATGCAGGAAAGAGTTCTATCTTCAACCTGCTCACAAAAGAATCAATCTACGCTGATGACAAACTCTTTGCAACACTTGACACCACAAGCAGAAGGCTTTTCTTGGGAGATGGACAATTTTGTCTTTTGACTGACACGGTTGGATTTATCAGCAAGTTGCCACATGAGTTGGTGGAGAGTTTTTCTGCAACACTGGAAGAGGTGAGCTCGGCCGACCTCGTGCTTCATGTTGTGGATGCCTCAGACCCATTCTTTAAGAAAAACATCGAAATCACAAACAAAATTTTGGATGACATTGGGGCGACAGAGAATCGCATTGTAATTTTGAACAAAAGTGATTTGCTTGGGAAACCAATCCAAATTGAAAAAAATCAAATCCTATTCTCAACCAAAAACAAGAATGGTGTCGAGAAATTGAAAAACTTTATTCTTCAAGTACTGGAAGGTGTGTGATGAACAGAAGAAGCAATTTGCTTTATGTTTTCTCCGAGGGTATAAGCAGTGACTTGTTGTTTTGGATTGTTATATCGAGTTTGTTTTTGACAACGGTCAAGGGGATGTCATCCTTTCAAGTCATTTTGATTGCGCTTATTGGTGCGGGATTCAGCTTGGTACTTTATCCACTCATCAGCCTCTTTATCCGAAAAGCGGGAAACTATTGGTCATGTGTGACAGGAGCGGCGCTACTTTTGGCGTCAATCTTGCTTTATACATTTTGCAACACGATTTATGGGTTTTGCGGGGCGGCAGTTTTGTATGAAATTTCCTTCATTTTCATGTCAATCCGAAGTGTCATGCTCAAAAACAACTTGAAAGAGCAAGGCAAGAGCGAAGAGTTTGTCAAGTGGAGATCTTATTCAAAACTTGTCTATGCTGTTGTGACTTGCGTGATTTCTCTTGTGACTGGATATTTGTTTAATTTCTATACATATTTGCCACAAATCCTTTCAATCTCATGTGCTGTTGTTGGACTGATTTTGGCTATACTTTATAGGGATTCGAAAGAAGTAATCGCAGAAAAGCAAACCAAGTTTGACTTCTCGCTTATGAAGAATTTTGCTTTGCAATTTTTCATAATAGTGATGGGTGTTGGGTTTGGAGTGTTGTCATTTTGCCAGACAAAGACAAACTTGTTGATGCAACTTATTATGCAGGCGTCCAACATAGGTGTTGCAAGGATAAGTGTCATAATCAGTTGGGTGGTTGTTGTGTCTAGAATTGTAAGAATTCTCTCAATTGTTGTCTTCAATGCAATTTACGCAAAGAAGAAAAGTGCAAAGGTATACATGACGACTTTTGTTTTGCTGATTCTTTTGGCTATTTCGCTCTATTGTGTTGGGGCGAATGTAAAGATGAACACAGTGTTTGCCGTTGTATTGGTGGGCTTGGCGCTTATGATTGCTTGTGCAGTGAGAGACCCGTTTACAATCATAAAAGAAAAAGTTGCTCTCTCTGTCACTGAAGAAGAACAGCAAGCATCTATGTTCAGTTTGCTCAAAGTGTACAACATTGCTGGCAAGACTTTGATAACGCTTCTTGCAATGCTTATGACATTGTACATATCTCTCAATTATGTCTTCCTTGCGATGCTTCCAATTTGTGTTGTGATTGTGATTTTGAATTTTGTGTTCTGGAAATATCTTGAAAAGAAAAATGGCAACAAAAAAACACCCGAGTGACGGGTGTTTTTATTTTAAGTTTTCATTCAACTTTTGCAAAAGAAAATCGAGGTCGACGCCATGCACCATTCCAGCTTCTTCAACTGTTTCCATTTGGCTGACAGGACAAGAGATGCAGTGCATTCCAAATCCCATAAAGACTTCTGCAAGGTCAGGTGACATATTCATCACTTCGCCGATTGTCATATCTTTCGTAATCTTTTTCTTTTTTGCCATTGACTTTTCTCCTAAAAAAATGATAGCACAATCACGACTTTTATGTCAAATTGTTTGATGAAAGTTGGCGCAAAAAATCTTTCTCGAAAAATTGAATTTTCGGTCGGATTTTGTGATTTACATCTTTTTTGAAAAGTGCTTGCATAAAAAACTTTAGAGGTGGATTGTGGAATATTTGGCAAAAAAAGTTGTGGATGAGAGCACTGGAAAAATGATAGGTTATGTGCTTGATGTGTATGTAGACTTTCAGAAGATGGCTGCCAGTGGGCTTTTTGTTGTTGACGAAGAGACCGAAGCTGAATATCTTTTGATGTTTGAAGACATCCAAAAGGCGTGGGATGTTGTTTTGATTTCTGACTTTTCAAAGCTGGAATTTGTCTCTTCAAGAGAAAGAAATCTGTTTGGAAAAGAAGTCTTGAGTGGTGATGGTTGCAGCCTTGGAACGGTCGAGAGTCTTGTTTTTGAAAAAAGAAAGTTGAAATTCCTTTGCACAGACAAGGCAGAAATTGCTTCAAGGCTTGTGAGTTTTGTTGGCGAAGACTGCGTTTTTCTGAAAGGGAAATCAAAAAGAAAAAACAACCCAAGGCCATTTGAGTTGATTTCTTCAGAGCAAAAAGTTGAGGTTTTATCTATGGAAAAAGAGAAAGTTGCTCCAGAGAAAATCAATCTCTCATACAACTTCTTTGCTGGAAAACTTGCTGCGGTTGATGTTTTTGGATATAACAACGAAAAAATAATTTTCAAAAATGAAAAAATAACAAGAAATATTTTTGAAAATGCAAAAAAACATAATAAATTAAATGAATTGTTTTTTGCCATAAAAAAATAGCAAAAAATCATTAATAATATTTTTTCAAATCGCTCTATGCGTTTAATTTAGCAATTTCTAGGGATTTTTGAGAAAAATAATATTTTATATTATTGAATATTTTTTCTTATCAATTTATTTGTATTTTTAGCCATATTTGTAGTATCATATCAAAGAGAGGGAAATTATGGTTAGAGTTATTCCTAGAAAAACAAAAGTTAAATCTGAATTCATCAGAGGTGTCACTGGTCTCGACCTATTGTTGGGACTTGTTTTTATTGCCATTGCAATCGTTTTGTTTTTGGCAAATTTTGAGTTTCATATCTGGATTGCGATTGCTTGGCTTATCATTGCAATCTCAATGTTTTTGAAACTTGCCGATGAAGAACGTTTCTATGTCACGATTGTTTTTCTGACGAGATACTCCGTCCAGAAAAAGAAATTTTCAAAGGGGGATGGCGAAAAGAAAAAATCAAACATCCATGAGATGATTGCTTATGAAGGCATCTACCAAGACAGATACATAAACTTCGGACTTTATTATGCTCAAGTCATTGAAGTGCAACCAATGTTTTTCACACTCTTGACCGAATATTATCAAGACAATGTCATCGAGTCTTTTGCAAACGCGCTTCGAAGACTCACTCCAGACCAAACATGCGAACTTGTCAAAATCAGCAAGCCTATGGTTTTGGATAGATATATCTACAACGAAAACCACAAGTATGACGTGCTTTATGACATGCAGTATGATGGACAGGTTTCTCAAAAGGAAATCGATTCCCGTGCACCAATCTTTGAAGAAAGGGTTTCGCTTTATGAGATGATGAACCGTCAAGCAAAAGTCTTCAAGGATCACTTCTACGTTGTTGTTTATGACAAGGATAGAGAAGTGCTTGACAACACAATCAGCGGTATGATCAATGCCATGGCTGCTTCACTTAACCCAATCACAGCAAAGAGAGTTGAGGGAAATGATTTGCTTGTCTTCCTCAAAGCAAACTTGGGAAAGGACTTTGATGAAAGAGAGTTGGAAGTGATTCCTATCACAGAGCAGATGAACTGGGCAACTCCAGACAAAATCAAATTCAACATTGCTCGTTATTTTGTGGATAACCAATGTTATCGTTGTTTTGCTTTGTCAGACTATCCACTTCAAGTTGGAAATGCTTGGGGTGCGGGTGTGTTCCTTATGGACAGAACAAGGACTGTCATGAAATTCAACCCTATCGGAAGAATGGAATCTGAAAAGCAAATTGACCGTGCCATCATGGAAATGGAGACAAAGCTTTCGAAAGCGGGAAGAAGTTCTGCTCAGATTGAAATGCAGACTCACCTTGAAACCCTCAGGGGATTGCTTCAAAGTTTGAAAACAAACAACCAAACCTTGTTTAACGTCAACACATACATCATTGCTGAAGACTCAGCAAAGAAAGATGTCAGAGCGATGCTTAAGCAACAAGGTTATAGATATAGCGAACTTTTTGCAAAACAGATTGACGGATTTATTTCCTCAAACGTTTCAAGAAGAGACGGGCTCAAAGGTACTCTTCGTGGAATCCCAACTTCAACTCTTGCTGCGGCATTCCCATTTATTTCAAACGCTTTGCAAGATCCAAACGGCTTCTACATCGGCGACAACGAATACCCGGTGTTTGTTGACTTCTTCAAGAGAGATAGAGAAAGAGTAAACTCAAACATGATGGTTATCGGAAAGTCAGGTTCTGGAAAGAGTTATGCAACAAAGACACTTTTGACAAATCTTGCTGCTGACAACTGCAAAATCTTTATTCTTGACCCGGAAAACGAATATAAAGACTTGACAGCCAGCCTTGGGGGAAAGTTCATCGACGTTGGTTCGTCAACTTATGGTATTTTGAACCCATTCCACGTTATTTCATCTTTGGAAGCATCTGAAGACGAAGAGGATGATGAAGAAGAACAACTTGATGAGTACGGCAGACCAATTCCAAAAAAGAAGAAGATGGAAAAGAAAGATGACTCATTCTCACAACATTTGCAGTTCTTGGAGCAATTCTTCAGAGTTATTTTGGAAGGTATCAATTCGGATGCGTTTGAAGTGCTCAACTCACTCATCATCGACGTTTACAAAGAGAAAGGTATTGATGAATATTCAAACCTTGCAAGACTTAAGGCAGAAGATTATCCTATCTTTGACGACTTGTACGCTTTGATTTTGGCAAGAATCAAGACTGCCAAAGATGAATTCTCGCTCAGAAACTTGATGACTGTTGAAACATACATCAAAAAATTTGCTTCAGGTGGAAGAAACAGTGCTCTTTGGAATGGCCCAACATCAATTGAAACAAATGAAAACTTCGTTACTTTCAACTTTCAAGCATTGGTTGCTGGAAACAACGCTCAGATTACAAACGCACAGATGCTTTTGGTGTTTAGATATCTGAACAACGAAATTATCAACAACAAGGACTTCAACAAGAAGTATCGTAAAAACAGAAAAGTCATCATCGCGGTCGATGAAGCACACATCTTCATCAATCCAAAATATCCTATCGCGCTTGACTTCATGGCTCAGATGGCTAAGCGTATCAGAAAGTACGGCGGAATGCAGATTGTTATTACTCAGAACATTGCCGACTTTGTTGGTACAGAAGAAATCAGAAGACAGTCAACCGCCGTTATTAACGCGTGTCAGTATTCACTTATCTTCTCGCTTGCACCAGCCGACATTTCCGACCTTGTTCAGCTTTATGAAAAGTCTGGCGGTATCAACGAGGAAGAACAAAACACAATTGTTACTGCAGGTGTCGGACAAGCTTTCCTTATCACTGGGGCGTCATCAAGAACAACAGTTCAGATTGTTGCTTCAGATTATGTAAGACAACTCTTTGAAGGAAAATAAAATTTCAGAAAAAGGAAACCTATGACAAAAATATTGAAAAATGTTTTGATCAGTTTATGTGGTGCATTTGCATTTTTGTTTGCAGGTATCTTTTTCGCTGGCTGTAAGATTGATTACAGCAAAATTTCGCTCTCTACAAATGTCTCTTCGCTTGAACTTGAGGTTGGAGACACGGCAGAGGTTACATTTACCGTAGAAAATTATAAAAAAGGATTCAGCAATCGTGTTTCGGTAGGCTCAAGAAGTGACTCATCTGAAGAAATTTTTGAAACATCATCAGTCAAATACTTAAACAACAAACAGATCAGAGTGACAATCAAGGCGATTGCTGGTGGTCAGGGACAACTCCATGTCAAAACTTATGAGGGTGGCAAAGAATGTTTTGTTGATGTGAACGTCACTCAATATTCAACTTCGATGTCTACAAGAGATGGTGTGCTTTATCTTTCAAATGACACAGATTTTATCCCTGCACCAAATATGTTTGACTTTGATTTGCACACAACAAATACAAAGCTTTCGCATTATCTCTTTACATCAAGATTTGATTTTGATGAAAGATCTTTTGAAATTGATCAAATTGACGAGGCGAGCGGTGTGCTTAGCGGATTTGATGGCACAGGTGCTGATATCGAAGCTGGAATTGTCCGTTTTGATCAAGCTAAACTTGAAAAAGAGGGCAATCAAAACATCCTCAGGCTCTATTTGAATGGGGTGGCAATCCATGAGTTTGACACTTTGCCAAGCAGTTTCAAAATGATTTCAATCTATGATCATTCAGTTGGCAATTCTGAATATGAAAAAATTGTTTACGCATTTTCAGATATCTATGTTTTGCCAAGTTTGGATGTCCAGATTTCTGGTGGATATTTGAATGAAAGAACAAACGAAGTGGATTTCAAGCCACTTGAAAGCAATAGAATTGTCATTGTGCCAAACAGCCCAGCTGATATTGATATGAGAAATTTCATCTTGAAGATTGAGATGATAAGCGCCGTTGTTGACAGCGAAATCTCATTTATCAAAGAAACATCAAACAACTTTGTTGATGTTGATTTGTATGATGAGGCTATGAATGAAGAAATCGAGCATGGAAATGTTGTGCATTATTGGAAGATAAGCCAAAATTCACAGACTCAAAACTCAACAGACCTCTCATTCAGCGTCTTCTATAAACTTGCAGCCGATGTCTTTGATGAAAGTGTGAATGTTTCGCTTGACTATCAAATTGACATTGAGATTGCTCCAACTTCTATCACAGTGAATGGCACACCAGAGCCTGAGACATTCTATTTGTACAATGAATATGAAAACGACAGATTTGGTTGGCAAGAGGTTTTTGTTGATGTTGTTTCTGGATTCAATTCTTCTCCAAATTTCAAAGGTGTTTATCTCACTTTTGATGCAACAAGTATAGATGTGAAATATGGCGACAATGACCCTGTGGCAAGTGGAGATTCAAGACTCTATGCTGACCTTAGCAAATCTTTCTATATAAGAGGAAAGGGTGATCTCGGTGGCAACGATTCTTTGGCCACTTCTGTGACAGTGCATTTGGTGAGTGACATCCTGCCAAACGAACTCACTTTGGATATCAATTGCATCATCATCAAAGGTGCAACTGCAATCATGCGTTCGGAAGGTTACACAGTTTCAGAAAGATCACGTTTTGTGTTTGATGCTGACGCTGGAGCAGTTTCTTTCAACAAACAACTCTATGCCGATCAGATGTTTCAAGATGTGACTTATAGATGTCAATCTTCGACAAGCATTGTTTCAATTGATATTGACAAAAACAACCCTTACATTGAGGTGGGTGGAAGATATTATTTGAATTTGACAATCACACCTATCATGGAAGGTGACAGTGCAGTTTATACAATTTATCTTGACAATGGAACAAGCACTTCAATCACAATCTCTGTAATCAAGTCTCTTCAACCAGAAACAACAGAAGTCTTCCTTTTGGATTCTGGAAATGATGCAGTTTCTTCATACGCTTATTCAAGAGAAGAAGATGCTGAGTTTGACAATATTTTGAGTCTTGAAATTTTGAACAATTCAAACAAAGATGCTATCATTTTTGGAAGTGTCGCATACATTGGTTTCAATGCAAACGTCAAGGCCGGCGGAATAAGTTTTGAAACAAGCAATCAATATGTTGTTGTGTCACCATCTGGCGACAATTATCGTTTGATGACTGCTCTTGAAAATGAAAACACAATCATAACATTCACGCTCAAGGGTGAAGTTGTTGATGACTTCAAGGCTGATGCTAGAGAACTTCAGGTTTTTGTCCATGCGTCAACATATTCTTTGGTGGAAGAGTTCTACTTGCAGAATGGTTCTGTAAGGGCAACAGACAACACGGTTTATTATGGAACAAACACAAAAGCAAGTGACAAAACTGTCACATTGAATGCGGTTGCAAACAATGCGAACTCACGAAACTTCAATCAATATTTCTTCAATGAAAACTTTGCAGAAATCTTTGATTATGGCGTTGCCGAAGGTTTGATTGAAGGGGAAGAAGGTGAGTACTCATACACTTTGACTGGCGATGAGTATTACACATCTTTGCAAAAAGAAAAATTTGACAAAAAATTTGTTTATTTCTATGCACTTAGGGCAAACGGAACTGCCGTTGCTGGTGGTGTTTCTACAAAAGTAAACATAACAAAATATTGGACCGCTGATGGAAAAACTGAGAGTGCAACCAAGACAATCGAAGTTGTTGCCACAAACGGACTTATGTTTTTGGCAACAAACTTCACACACGAAAAGGTTGTGGATGGTGAGACTGTTGCAACATATGAAGTTGAATTTTCAAACGAATACAGCGTGGGATATTATGGTGTGTTCAACATTGAGACTTTGACATATGTAAACGCTTATGACAGCTCTTCAATCAGTTTTGTTTTGGAAGCAAACATCAGCCAAAGAAAACTCACGAGAAGATTCAATGCGAGAATCACATCACAAGAATTTATCTCAGTTGAAAACATCTCGCTTGCTGCAAACTTGACAGAACTCAATCTTTCAAGCAAAAAAATGTCTTATCCATTTGGGGCTTATATCTATCCTACAAATTCTACAAACAAAAACATTGTGACTCAATTTGTTGCTTCAAGTGGGTATGAGCACAACGAAGTTAGTTTGGTGGACTGCTTTGTGGAACCAGGTGAGAGTGGGGCTTATACAATCACAGTCTCTTGTGAAAATTTCTACAACTATTATAATGAAAGAGGAATCAGCATAGAAAACTTCACCGATGATCTTTCTGGCACTTTGTATATCTTCCCTGCAGAGTGGGGTAGTTCTTATACGATGCTTGGTGGAAAAGAAGCTATTGTGATTGACATTCAATATTGCAATGGCTCTGAGAAAAATCCGTACGTACTTGAAACAGCGGATGATGTGCTTGAAATCAACTCAAATGAAACAATGCTCAGAAGTCACTACAAGCTTGGCACAACCATTGATATGTCTTCTGTCAGCGGGGCGCTCCCTATCGGTGTTTTGGAAGAAAATGGGCAGTATAGATTTGTTGGGTTCAGTGGATCACTGATTGGGACAAGTTCTCAAGCGGGAATCACAAACATTGCGGTTTCAAACAACAATTTCTGTGCGAGTGTTGATGGGGTTACATATGCAGGCCTCTTTGCTCAAGTTGGCAGTGAAACGGTTGATGATGCTGGACAGAGAGCAAAGATTGAAAATGTTTCATTCTCCGGGAAAATTGATTTGACTGCAAATGAAACAACGTATGCTTCAATTTTGACAGCAAGAAACAAGGGAAAACTTGAGAATGTTGGCGTGACAGTGTATGCTTCAAATATCACTGCTGAAAGTTCTGTTGTCTTTGGGGCTGTCGCTGGTGAAAACTATGGCTATGTTGTCCAAGACTTCACAGCATATGATGGCTCTGTGAAAGACGGGAAATACAATGGTCTCTCAAGCAAAAACCTTGCATATTACAACGATTTTGTTGAGATTGTGACAGGCAATCAAAATGTTTATGCTGGCGGTGTTGTGGGTGTTTCTTATGGCACTGTTGAAAGAAAACTTTCTGCTCTTGCATCATACAAACTTTATGGATATTCTGCTTATACAGCAGTTTCAAGAATAAGGGTGACTGGAAATGCTGGTTTGACAAATCAAGTTTATGTTGGTGGTGCTGTCGGAAAAGTCTCAAACGAAAAGACTTCTTCAAAAATTTATGGAAGCACTTCAATCATTGACAACAAGGTTGGCGGACTTCTTGTCGGAGGTGAGATTTCCAGCATTGCCCTTGTTGGAGATGTCCAAGACTCAATTGGTGGAATTGTTGGATTTGCAACAACAGACAATGTCAGAGTTGTCTCAGTTGTGGAAAATACCTCAAGAATCTTTGTGAGAGGAATCTATAATGTTGGCGGAATCGTCGGATTTGACTCTTATTTGCAAACTGCGCATCGTGTAAATTATGGTGCAGACAATGTACTTGAAGCGGTTGATGCTGGAAACACTGCACTTGAAGCAGCAATGCTTATCAAGTCATCTCAAGCATATTTCTATGACGAAAACAAGACAAACATAAACCCTGTTGAAGTTTTCTATGCAGTTGGAAATGCTTTGAGTGTAAACAGAAACTATACAACAACTGGATGCAAATTCTCTGCAATAAGTTATGTGAAGAGATCAAAACTTGAAGGAGTTGTTTCATCTACAAACGCTTCAACAAAGGATTATTATGGGGACTATGTTGTCCTCAAGACTGACGGAACTTCTTACTCTTATGAATTTGAAAAGAGAGACGTTTCACTCGGCACTCTTGCAAGTGACTATCAAATGAAACTTGGCTCTATGACAGAAGGTGGACAAAGTGTAAAAGTTTATATGCTTTATTACTTTGGCGTTTCTGGACGACTTAATGGAACGAGCGAAGGTTTGGTGAAAGATGAGATTGCAAGACTCAACTACATCACTCCAAACTCTGAGTTCTATCCATTCAGCTTGACAAGTCAAGATGTTTCAATCTCCTCTGCTTCAAACGAACTTAGTGTGGATGTAAACGGCAACATCACTGTCAAGGATGTTGGACTTGCGTACATCACACTCAGCAGTATTTTGAATGTGAAGGAAGAACAAAAAATTTATCTTTACATCGTAAATTATTTTGATAAAAACTTTGACTATTCAATCTTCTATTCAAGACCATCTACTGATGGTGTGAATGTGGCAAATGGGAGCCCTGTCAATGTGTACGGAAATACAAACACAAGCATTTATCTTGTGCCTTCATACACACTCGACAAAGTCTATGGTGGGGCAGGAGAGGTTGTTTCTCCAGTGACAGCGGACGGTGAAGCATTCTCTATCACAAAGAATGGAATTTTGACCTACCGCAATGTGAGTTATGTCCTTGCCGCAAACACTCAACTTCTTGCAGAAGCAGTGGCAGAAGGTGACAACAACTACTCTGCAGTCCAAGTAAACAAGCAAACCGTTGTGTTTGTAAAGAGTGAGAATGCTGATTCTTATGATGGTGAGTACGTTGGGGATTGGTATATCCTTAGACCAACTCTCAAGTTGTCATTTTCAATCGGTGATGTGAAATACGAATTTTATTATGAATTGAGTGAGGATGCCACAATCAGCATTGAAGTGAGATACAAGGATTCTGCGGAAAGCATCAATCCAAGTTCTTCAAGGATTCAAGTGAAGACAAATGAGCCTTATTCAGACAGCATTTCAATTAAGTCTACAAATGAGGATGAAGTGTTGTTCTATGAGATCTTCCAAGTGATTGATGGGGAGCAAGAACTCATTCAAAGCAGACTTCCAAAGACAATTGGGCAGTATTATATTGACAGCAAGTTTGAAAATCCTGATGGCAGCATTGGCTTTGACAACTGGAAGCCTTATATAAACACAATCACAAGTGACGATTTGTTTGATTTGTCTTTTGTGAAGAATGGAAATGTGTTTGAATACTCTTGCAAAGTAAACGACACAAGCAAGAGATTCTTGAATAGAGCAAACGTAAACATCTATGGCGAGTATAAGGTATACTTGTATGCAAGCGAACTTGAACAAGGTGTCAGCGCCATGTTTAGAATCATCCTCAGTGAGGCTGAGATAAATTATGTTGACGCCACAAACTATTCAAATATCAACGATTTGTCTGTTGCTGATGAGTCGGTCGTGCCTTCTCAAACAGGGCTTTTGGAAATTGCAATTGACCCAGTGGAAGCAACATTCAATCACTTTGAAATTGCAAACAGTGAATTGAACTATCAAAGCAGAGCGACAGAGGCTGCACTTCTCTTTGTTTATGAAAAAAACTCTGAAGATGGGGTGGAATTTGTTGAGTCTCAAAACTTTGGTACATATGCTGATGGAAAACTTAGATTCACTTATCAAGACATGATAAACTTTTTTGAAGAATTGAATGACACATTCAATAGACAAAATGGAGTTTACAGCAAGACAGATTCAAGGTATCAAAACTATGTAGAGTACAAAGGAAAGGTTTATATCTCATACTATATGCCTTCTATGAATGTTGATGACGGTGTGAAAGTTGGTTTTGATGTCTCTGTATATTATGGAAAAGAAAACATTAGGCAAGGCAAAGAAATCAGGCTCATTACAAAGCTTGGAAGTTATGCAAGATTGACTTTCAACAACAAGCGCGCAACAGATGGGGCGTACTATGTTGCCAGAGGGCTTTCTTATGGGCTTACTATGGAATCATATGGTTTCTCAAGTGACCAAATCTCCGTGACCGCTTCAGACAATTCTCTTGTCACAATCTCTGGAGGAAATGGGAAATATACTCTTGATGTGACAAACGGAATCATAAACTATGGTGGAAGCAATGATCCTGGGCGCAAGGTCGAAATCACAACTTATGCTCAAAAAATCGTTGACAATGTCGTGGTGCCATTCCAAGATACTTTGACAATCTATATAATGGAATATGTTTTGGATTATGTCTATGTCGCAGGAGTGAACGAAGATATTGTCGCAGGCATGGAAGATGGGGTGATTTACACCGCTGTCGGAAATCCTTATAATCTTGAATTTTCAATCAGACCATTCCTTGAGTATGACAGCACAAACAGCATGATCAACGAAGAGGTTGAAGAATTTGTTTCAGATATGACACAAAACATTGAATGGGCTGTTTACTTTGGTGGGGTTAAGACAGTTCTTGAAGATGAAAAGGCCATTCGTACAAACTATTACAACATCAAGGGGTACACGGTGACTCCACTTCGTATCTATAATCCAGAGGCGGCAATCTATCGTTTCTCTGCAAGTGCGAACTATCGTGTTAAGAACGGAACTTACTCTTATTCAAGTCTTTCAACTGGTGCAACACAGATGTATACAGAGTTTGTCTTCAACGTGCACGAACAAAGTACTCAAGACAGTCCAATCCCAGTTGAGAATTACAACGATTTTGTTGGCATGAAGGACAACGAATGGTATATTCTTCTCACCGACATCACATTGCCAAGCAGTGAGTATGCTGTGGTGAATGGTGTTGCACAATTCAAACCTCTCACTGTAAAACTTGCTGGGTTTGATGGAAATGGATATCGAATAAATATGGCAGGCACATATGAGTATGGTGACAATGCAAATATAGGTCTGTTTGAGACTGTCTATGAGGGAATGATTTTGCAAAATGTTGATGTTTGTGTAACTGGCGAGACAATCATCAAGACAAGTCAGTCTGGATTTAATGTTGGACTTTTGGCTGCCACAAATGAAGGTGTGATTACAAATTGTGAAGTATCCTCACAAAGTGGAGCAAGTTTGTCAGTTGTATCTTCTGCAACTGCAGGAGCATCTTATGTCGGTGGCCTTGTTGGAAGCAATGCTGGACACATCACAAACTCTCGTTCTAAAATCAATATCAAAGCAAATGTAAACGTGGCTGGATTTGTTGGACAAAACTCTGGAGTAGTCGCAAGTTCTTATTTCAAGGGTGCAAGTTTGACAAACCAAACAAACAACACGACAGAATTTACTGCTGGATTTGCTGTGACAAACAGCGGAAAGATTTATACATCTTATGTCAGCGGAGATCCTGCAGAGTCCGCTTATGATGAGGAAGTTTATTATCAAGGTAAAGACGACTTCATTGACTCAAGCAACAATATCTCTGGGTTTGTTTACTCAAACTCAGGTGATGTTGAAGATTGTTATTCAAACATTGTGCTTTTGCAAAGTGGTGCGTTTGCGTCTGGCTTCATTTTTGAAAATTCTGGAAATATCAAGAGATGTTTTTCAACGAGCGTGCTTACCAGCAACCAGTCTTCAAACTTTGGATTTATGCAAGCAAACAACATTGGTGCTCAGCAGGGCTTGGTTGAAGATTGCTTCTATCTCTCTGATGAGACTGTCAATGTTGGCATTATGACGATTGCACCAAATGAGAGAATTGATCTTAGAAGACTCTCTCGCTCTGAGTTTGGTGATCTTGAAAACTTCAAAAACTATGCAGTTGTTGAAGGAAGAAACATCAATTCTGTTTGGTTTATCACAAGGTCTGGAAGAGATATTTTGAATTTCAACAGTTCTACATTTGACATCAACAGACTCGAATTGGTCGCTCCAAACATTGAGGCGACATCAATGAGAGAGCTTGACAGAGCAGAAGCGGTTGTTGATCCAGAGACAGGTATGTCTTCTGTGAGATATGTTTACACATATGTTGCAGGGACGTCAGCACTCGGCACGGTTTATAATCCTATTTTGATCTCTGATGCAGAGACAATGGAAAATTATATTACTCGTGAAAACAATGGCGCGGGTTACAACTATTCATACTATAGGTTGATTGACGACATTGACTATTCAGAATACCAATACAACAGCAAATTGTATAACACCAAATTTATGGGATATTTTGAAGGCAACTTCATGGAAATCGGCGGGATTTCACTTATTTCGAGTGCGGTTGTAAACTATGCTGGTATGTTTGCCGAAGTTGGCAGGACTGGGCTTTCTGGTGCAGTTGGCACATTGCTCAATTTCACAGTCAAACCAATCTCAGTTTCGTTTGCAAATGCAAATGTTGTCGGCGGAATTGTAGGAAGACTTGACGGTGGTACTCTCATCAATACAAGGATTGAAAATGCGTCAACAAACAACATCGTTGTTGCGGGTACAAACATTGTTGGAGGTGCTGTCGGCATGGCGATTGGAAACTATAAAATCCAAAACATCTACTCTCAAGTAAGCGCAAAGGCGAGAAACTTGAGTGTTGATGAAGATAACAATTTCAGCGAGGCGGCAATCAACTTTGAAGATTGTTCTATGGCCGGATCTGCTGTCGGGATTTTGAGCGGGACTGGCTCAACATACAATGTTGTGACAGACACATCTGTTTCAGTGCTTGCAAACAAAGCTGGACTTATGTTTGGTGTTGTTGACAGCGAAGCAGATGTTGAAAAAGTAAAACTTACTGTTTATCCTGATATGATTGTAAATGCTCACACATATGGTGGGCTTGTGGTCGGAGAAATCAAGGGTCACATGAGTGGAGTTGAAGTTGCGGCAGACTCTGTGTTTGCTTTTACAAACTTTATGAGTATCCCATTCTATTCAACTGCTGTAGGTGGTGTTGCTGGTCTTATGAGTGGCGGAAGTCTCTCAAATGTGACAATGAAGCAAAGCATTCAAATCAGCACATCAAGTGACAGTGTTCAAGACCCTCCATATTTGGGCGGTGTAGTTGGGTTGATCACAAACATTGCAACTCTTTCTGATATCAATGTCGTTGCAAACATGGCTGGATTCAGTTATGTTGGCGGTGTTGTCGGTGGAATGATTGGGGTTGTTGGTCAAATAAGCATGGAAGATGTGACATACGTCGGTCAACTTGTTGTGCAAGGACACAGCCTTGAAGCTGTTGGTGCTGGTGGACTTGTTGGACAAGTGGGGGATCTCATTTCCGACGACAATTCAACATTTGCGTTGACATCTTCTTATGATTATGTAAAGACAGCAGACACGAAGGTTTCTTCAGGCAAGGTATACTATACCTTTGGGGATGATGAGTATAGTGTGGTCACAAATGCCGTTGATTCAGAACTTGTAAACTACTTTGAAAGAGTTTATAAGACAAACAAGTTTGATGTGACAATCGATTCTACAATCTACACTTATGGCGAAAGCGTAAGTATTTGCATCGGGGCTGTTGTCGGAGAAAACAAAGCTCATGGAAGCAGTTATGTCTCTCACACAAACTCAAAACTGGTTGCAGATATTCATACCTTTGACATGTCTGAGATTTTGCAGAGTAGCAAGGGGTCAATGATTGTCGTTGAAAGAGAATCTGGATCTAAAAAAGAGATTGTTGTAGATATTGTGGGGGATATCACTCCTTCTTCAATTGGAAGTTTGGATTGCAGATTCTATTGCGACGTCAAGTTTGAGTGTCCAAACTCCAATGGGGCTGATTTTGCTCACAGTTTGAACGTTTTGAATGTTGGCTCTGCCGATATCAAACTTTCAAGTGGGGTATAATACAAATAGGTGGGAAGCAATTCTCACCTATTTTTTGTCTAATTTTTTGAAATTTGGTTAAAAATGTTTGCAAGATACTCCCCAAATATGCTAATATACAACTGAATAAATAATTTTGAAATTTTTAGATTTATTTTGAAAATCTATTGACTTTTCGCGCAACTAATGTTAGAATAATTAAGTTAATTGGCATTATGTTGAAAAATATCTACCATTTTTAACTTAAAATGAGGATTAAGGGGGCTTTTTTGCCCTCTAGTCCTCTTTTTTGAATTTTACAGGAGAGTGATTATGTCAGATTTTTTGAAAGTACAGAAATTCGGTAAAGCAAAGAGATATACCTTTGCAGAACTCAAGGATTACCTTGATATTCCTCCACTTCTTGAAATCCAAAGAACAAGTTTCAAGGAATTCATCCAAAACGGCATCAAGGAAGTCCTTGATGAGTTTTCTCCTATCGTGGATTATTCAGGAAAAGCAAAACTCTATTTCCTTGAACCTATCATCGATGCACAGCCTAAGTATGACAAGAAAGAGTGCAAGAGAAGAAGTGTGACTTATTCTGTTCCACTCAATGTCAAGGCTCGTTTCGTTGTTGAAGAGACTGGACAAGCAGTTGAAGATGTTGTTTTCCTCGGAGACATCCCTTATATGACAGAGGATTGTTCTTTCATTTTCAATGGTGTTGAGAGAGTTGTGGTAAATCAAATCATCAAATCTCCAAACTATTACCTTTTGAAAGACAAGGCAAATGACAACTCTACTCTTCATGGACAAATCATTCCAAAGCGTGGTATGTATATTGAATTTGAACAGGGCGCAAACGAAGTTTTGAAGGTTGTGCTTGACAGAAGAAACAAAATCACACTCGGTCTTTTCCTCAAGTGCTTTGGATACAGTGCTGATGAGATTTCAAAACTCTTTGGTGGGCACAGACTTATCAAAAACGTTTTGGAAAAAGAAACTCAACAAACTCAAGAAGAAGCATTGATTGAATTTGCTAAGAAAACAAGACCTGCTGATGTGCCTTCTGCAGAAACAACAAGAAGTTACCTCAATCTCTGGTTCTTCTCAGAACAATGGTACAACTTGTCAAGGGTTGGAAGATACAACCTCAACAAAAAACTTTCAATTGAGAAGAGAGTGCTTGGACACATTTTGGCAGAAGATGTCATCTCTCCAGATGGCGAACTTATTGCAAAGGCAGGGACTGAAGCAACTGCTGAAATCGCTCACAAAATCAAAGCAAGTGGCGTAAACGAAGTTTGGATTCAACTTCCAGACAAGAAATACCTCATGAGAGGAAACAACAGAGTAAGACTTTCTGATGTCTTCCCTTGTGACGAAAAAGAACTTGGCATTTTGGAAGAAGTATATTATCCAGCACTTGCTGAAATTTTGAAAGAAAACAAGACAAAAGACAAGAGAATGCAAGCAATCAAAGAGCATGCAAAAGACTTGATGATTACAACTCTCACAATGGACGACATTTTGGCTTCAATCAGCATGTATCTTGACTGTCTTGAAGACTTGTGCAAGACTGACAAGATCGAGCACTTGTCAAACAAGAGAATTGCAACTGTGGGAGAATTGTTCTATGATCACTTCCGTTCAGGTGTGACAAGACTTGTTGCAAATGTAAGAGAAACTTTGCAAGGTAAAGAACTTTCTGAAGTTACTCCAAGACAAATCGTAAATCCAAAGGCTATCAACAGAGCTCTCCGTGATTTCGTGGCTTCATCACAGCTCTCACAACTTATGGACCAAGTGAACCCACTTTCTGGAATCACTCAAAAGCGCCGTGTGTCAGCTGTTGGTCCTGGAGGTATCAAGAAAGAAAGAGCAGACGCTGAAGTTCGTGATATTCACTATACAAACTACGGGCGTATTTGTCCTATTGAAACTCCAGAAGGACAAGCTATCGGACTTGTAAACACACTTACAAGTTATGCAAAAGTGAATGAATATGGATTCCTTGAGACTCCATACAGAAGAGTTGACAAGGAAACTGGAATTGTTTCAAACAAATGTGAATACTTCATGGCAGACATCGAAGACGTTGCTTACATCGCTCAGGCGACAGAGCCACTCGATGCTGACGGAAGATTTGTAAACAAGAGAGTTATCTGCCGTCACAAAGACTATGCTGTTGAAGTGCCAGCAAGTCAAGTTGACTTTGTAGATGCTTCTCCAAGACAATTTATCTCTGTTGCTACTTCACTTATTCCATTTGTAAACAGCAACGAAGCAAACCGTGCCTTGATGGGCGCAAACATGCAGAGACAAGCTGTGCCTCTTCTCAAGCCAGAATCTCCAATCGTTGGTACTGGTATGGAAGCAACTGTCGCTCATGACTGTGGTTATACTCAACTTGCAAGAAATGACGGACAAGTGACATATGTAAGTGCCGACGAAGTCAGAATTATGACAGCTGAGGGCACTGAAGATGTATATCAACTTATCAAATTTGACAAAACAAACGATGAAACTTGTTTCAACCAAAAACCATGTGTTGTTAAGGGTGAAAAAGTTAAGAAAGGTGATGTAATCATTGATGGTTACTCAACTGAAAACGGAGAATTGGCTCTTGGAAAGAACGTCCTTGTTGGTTATATGAACTGGGAAGGTTACAACTACGAAGATGCTATTCTCATCAACGAAAGACTTGTAAAAGAAGATGTCTTCACATCAATCTGCCTCAAAGTTGAAGAACTTAAGTGCAGAACAACAAAACTTGGTGATGAAGTTATCACAAGAGATATCCCAAATCTTGGTGAAGAAGCACTCAAAAACTTGGACGAAAATGGTATCGTAAGAGTTGGTGCGGAAGTTAGATCAGGGGATATCTTGGTAGGAAAAGTTACTCCAAAGGGAGAGACAGAACTCTCTCCTGAAGAAAGACTTCTTCGTGCTATCTTTGGTGAAAAAGCTAGAGAAGTAAGAGACACGTCTTTGCGTGTTCAACACGGAAAGGGTGGTGTTGTTGTCGATGTTCAAGTGTTCAGCAGAAAGAACAAAGACGAACTCGAACCTGGAGTAAACGAACTTGTAAAAGTTACTATCGCTCAAAAGAGAAAACTCTCTGTCGGCGATAAGATGGCTGGGCGTTACGGAAACAAGGGATGTATCTCAATCGTTATGCCTGAGTCAGATATGCCATTTATGGCAAACGGACGTCCACTTGACATCGTGCTCAACCCACTTGGCGTTCCATCTCGTATGAATTTGGGACAGGTTTTGGAAGTTCACCTTGGTCTTGTGGCTGGCTCACTTGGTTGGAAGGTTGCAACTCCATCATTTGATGGTGCTGATGCAGAAAAAATCCAAACTCTTCTTAAAGAAAACAATTTCCCAGAAAACGGAAAAGTTCAACTTTATGATGGAAGAACTGGTGAACCATTTGAAAACAAAACAACTGTTGGTATGAAGTATATGCTTAAGCTCAACCACATGGTTGACAGCAAGATCCATGCTCGTTCAATTGGACCATACTCAGTCATCACTCAACAACCACTTGGAGGAAAAGCTCTCTTCGGTGGACAGAGATTTGGTGAAATGGAAGTTTGGGCTCTTGAAGCTTATGGTGCATCTCATGTACTTCAAGAAATGCTTACAGTGAAATCCGATGACGTTGTCGGAAGAGTTAAGACTTTCGAAGCAATCGTAAAAGGACAACCAATTGCAGAACCTGGAATCCCAGAATCATTCAAAGTTTTGGTTAAGGAATTGCAAGCCCTTGCTCTTGATGTGAAGATTTTGACAGAAAACGATGAAGAAATCGATCTTCCAGAACTTTCACAAGACGAACAAGACAAGGTTGGACTTGACAACGACGTTGAGAAAGATTTGAAGAATGTGACAATTGATATCGACGATATGCTTGCAAACGATGACGGGAAGAGCGAAGTTGAAAGTGTTATTGAAGAAGAGACTGCAACTCCTGCACTTGAAGACCTTGATTTGTTTGACGATTTCGGAGATTTCGATGAGTAGGCAGTTGAAACTGCACTTATAAAAATTGACAAGATGGTTGGACAAAAAAATAAAACACCACATGATTTTGCTTAACGAATATAAATTTGACTAGATCATTATTTCATAAAAATAAAATGGACACGCGTGTCCTTAGGGGAAAAGTATGTTTGAACTTAATAACTTTGAAAAAATAAAGATTGGTATTGCTTCTCCAGAGAAAATCAGAGAATGGTCTCATGGTGAAGTTACAAAGCCAGAAACAATCAACTACAGAACTCAGAAACCTGAAAAGGACGGTCTTTTCTGCGAAAAGATTTTTGGACCTAAGAAGGACTGGGAATGTCACTGTGGAAAATATAAGAGAATCCGTTATCGTGGTGTTGTCTGCGATAAGTGTGGGGTTGAAGTCACAAGAAGCAAAGTGCGCCGTGAAAGAATGGGGCATATTGAACTTGCATGTCCTGTAACTCATCTCTGGTATTTCCGTAGCGTACCTTCTAGAATTGGTACTCTCCTTGACCTCACTCCAAAGACTCTTGAACAAGTTGTTTATTATATCAACTATATTGTTACTGACCCTAAAAATACCGACCTTTCTTACAAACAGATTTTGAACGACAAAGAATATCGTGACGCTGTTGAAAAGTATGGTTACAACGCATTTGACGCTGGCATGGGGGCAGAAGCAGTCAAGACTCTTCTTTCTCATGTTGACCTTGAAAAAGACAGCGCTGCTCTTAAGGAAGAACTTAAGACTGCAAAAGGTCAAAGAAAAATCAAAGCTGCCAAGAAATTGGATGTTGTTGAGTCTTTCAGAAAGAGTGGAAACAACCCAACTTGGATGGTTTTGGATGTTGTGCCTGTCATTCCACCAGAACTCAGACCAATGGTTCCATTGGATGGGGGAAGATACGCAACAAGCGATTTGAACGATTTGTACAGACGTGTTATCAACAGAAACAACCGTTTGAAGAAGTTGATGGAACTTGGCGCTCCTGACGTCATCGTAAGAAACGAAAAGAGAATGCTTCAAGAATCTGTCGACAACTTGATTGACAATGGAAAGCGTGGAAAACCTGTTCAAGGTTCAAAACAAAGAGATTTGAAATCACTCACTGCTATGCTTGGCGGAAAGCAAGGTCGTTTCAGACAAAACCTTTTGGGTAAGCGTGTTGACTACTCTGGACGTTCTGTTATCGTTGTCGGACCAGAACTCAAAATGTATCAATGTGGTCTTCCAAAAGAAATGGCTCTCGAACTTTTCAAACCATTTATCATAAACAGACTTATTGATTTGAATGAATCAAACAATATCAAGAGTGCAAAAAGAATGATTGAAAGAGAAAAACCAATCGTTTGGGATGTGCTCGCTGATGTAATTAAGGATCATCCAGTGCTACTCAACAGAGCCCCTACACTTCACAGACTTTCAGTTCAAGCATTTGAACCTGTCCTTGTTGAAGGAAGAGCAATCAAATTGCACCCATCTGTCTGCGCTGCGTTCAACGCTGACTTCGATGGTGACCAGATGCCGGTTCATATTCCACTTTCTATCGATGCAAGAACTGAAGCAAGAATGCTTATGCTCGCTTCAAACAATATCCTCAAACTTGCTGATGGTGAGCCAATCGTGACTCCTGCACAGGACGTTGTGCTTGGATGTTATTATTTGACGCTCATCAGACCTGGTGCAAAGGGTGAAGGCTCTATCTTCGCATCAAAAAATGAAGTTATCTATGCTTATCAAACCAAAAACTTGGATTTGCAAGCAGAAATCACTGTCAGACTTTCAAAAGAAGTTGACGGAAAAACATACACAAAGAGAATCACAACTTCGGCAGGAAGAATCTTGTTTAACAACATCATTCCTCAAAACCTTGGCTATGTTGACAGAAGCAATCCAGACAACATCTGCGAACTTGAAATCAACAAAGAGGTCAAGAAAAAGGATTTGGGAAAACTTGTTGCTGATTGTTATGACAAGTTTGGCACAACAGAATGTTCTAAACTTGTTGACAGAATCAAAGAACTCGGATACAAATATTCAACTTTGGCTTCAGTTTCAGTAAACATCTATGACATTCAAGAGCCTGCAGAAAAAGCAGAAATCTTGAAAGAAGCAGAGTCAAAAGTTTTGGAAAATGAGAAACTCTTGAGGCGTGGTCTTATCACTGCTGATGAAAAAGTCAATGAAAACGTCGTTATCTGGAACGAGGCAACACAACAAGTGCAAAATGCTGTTGTGAAGGATATGGACAAATTCAATCCATTCAACTTGATGGTTGGTTCGGGCGCTCGTGGTAACGCCGTTCAGTTGAACCAAGACTGTGGTATGATTGGTATTAAGGCGACAGCTTCCGGTGTCAAGAACGACACCCCAATCAAATCTTCATTCAAGCAAGGTTTGACTCCAATCGAATACTTCATCAACTCTCGTGGTTCGAGAAAAGGTTTGTCAGATACAGCGCTTAAGACAGCGGACTCTGGTTATTTGACAAGAAGACTTGTCGACATCGCACAAGATATTGTCATCACAACTGAAGACTGTTTTGAAGATGCTGGCGAGAAGGTTAAGGGGGTTGTGGTTTCTGACCTCGTTTCTGACGGATTTGTTCAAGAGACTCTTGATGAAAGAATCTATGGAAGAGTTGCAGTAAACGACATCGTTGATCCAAAGACAAAAGAGGTTATCGTACCTGCAAACACAATGATTTCAAAAGCTCAGTCCCAAGCTGTTGTCAAGGCTGGCATCAAAGAAGTTGAAATCAGATCTCTTATTACTTGCCGATGCAAACATGGTGTTTGTGCAAAATGTTATGGAAGAAGCATGGCTGGAAAAGATATGGTTACTCTTGGTGAAGCCGTTGGTATCATCGCTGCTCAATCAATTGGTGAACCTGGTACACAGCTCACTATGAGAACTTTCCACACTGGTGGTGCTGCCGTTGCTGCCGACATCACTCAAGGTCTTCCTAGAGTTGAGGAAATCTTTGAAGCAAGAAGACCAAAAGGTGAATGTTTGCTTGCTGAGGTTTCAGGAAAAGTCAAAATTAAAGAAGACGCAAAGACATATCAAATCACAATCATCACTGGTGAAGGTGACATTGATTATGAGGTTAGAAAACCTGCAGTTCTCAAGGTTAAGAATGGCGAAAATGTTGAGCCTGGTACACAACTTACTGCCGGAGCAATCAACCCATCTGATCTTCTTGTCACAAAGGGTCTTAAAGGACTTCAACAATACTTGCTTACAGAAGTCATTTCTGTTTATAGAAGTCAAGATGTTAAGGTTAATGACAAGCATATTGAAATTATCATCAGACAGATGCTCAAGAAAGTAAAAATTGAGGATTCTGGAGATACGAATCTTCTTACTGGAGATGTTGTTGACATTTCTAAGTGTGAAGAAGAAAATGAGAGAGTTCTCAGAGAGGGCGGAAGGCCTGCAATTGCAAGAAGAATCCTTCTTGGTATTACAAAGGCCTCTCTTTCAACAGAAAGTTTCTTGTCGGCATCTTCCTTCCAAGAGACTTCAAGAGTGTTGACAGATGCTGCGCTTAAGGGCAAAGTTGACAATTTGATTGGTATCAAAGAAAATGTTATTATCGGAAAACTTATTCCTGCTGGAACTGGTCTTAAGAAATACAGAACAGTTGTCCCTGTGAAAGTTGACACTGAAGAAACAGTTGCTGAGTAAGCAAAGTTTGACGCAAAACATTTTGATTGAATAATGCGATAAAAAAAGACTGAATTTTCGGTCTTTTTTTTCAAATTGTGGTTGAATTTTTGAGAAAGAAATGGTATCATAAGCATTATGGAAAAAAGAATAGCTGCTGTTGATTTGGATAAAACATTGTTTAATTGCAAGAGCCTTTGCTATACTCTTTTCAACCTTTTGCCTTGGAATAGAAAGAAAAAACTGAAATTTTTTGAGATTGAGCGCACAGCAACTATTAAACAGTCGAAAGCAAACAAAATTTTTAGATTGCTCAATCCAAAATTTTATTTCACTTATCCAGATGCTGTTGAGACAATCAATGAACTTCAAGAACTTGGTTTTGAAGTTCAGCTCCTTTCAAACAGACCAAACATAAGGCCTATTGTTGCATTGACTATTATAAGTTTGGAAAATCACGGTATCAAATATGACAAACTTGTGCTTGGATGCACAAACAAAGAGGAATATGCAAAGCGCGAAGGTATTGACTATTTAATTGACAACACCAAAACTCTTTGCAAGAGCCTTGCAAAAAACACTGATGTTAAGTCGCTTTGCTTCAAACCTGGCACAAAAAAAGATAAAACTGCGAAGAGAAAAAAGCTTTTTTCTGAAATAAAGAAGGAGTCGAAATCGACATGTAAAAATAGATTAAAACGTGCTCCTGTAAATGAGTTTTCATCTTGGAAGGGCATTGGAGAATTCTTTAAGTTGGAAAATCAGAAGAGAAATGATGCAGTGAAGATGGTTGAGAGTCTTAAGGAAAAAGCGTTAAAAAATTTCATCTCTAAAGGCTTATGTTTGCCTGCACCACAAAAGGTGAAATAAAGACGAATGCTCATAATAGGGCGTTCGTCTTTTTGCAATTTATATGAAATATTTTGTCGAAAAAGATTTTTTTGATATAATAAATTATAGGAGACTGTTCTATGAGCAAAGGAAGTAAATTTTGGATTTTTGGAATGATTTTCTCATTCGTTCTGTTTGCAGTGATTGGTGGTGTGATGACTATGGTTTCCAGTGCTGCTGCGATAGCCTTTTTCGTAATTGCAGGAATCTTCTTTATCCTTTCAATTATGGTCATCGTATTTTACAACAACATGGTTTACTATCGTAACAAAGTCAAAGAGAGCATGGCGCTTATTGATATCCAACTCAAGATGAGATTTGATCTTATCCCAAATTTGGTTGAGACTGTGAAGGGGTATACAAAGCACGAGGAAAAAGTGTTTAAGTCAATCGCAAAACTTAGAAATGCTGCAATGCAGTCCACTGACGAGAAAGAAAGGGTTGAGTATGCAAACAAGGCTGTTCCAATGATGAAGAGCATCATTGCAATTGCTGAGGATTATCCAAAACTCAAGAGCGGGGTTTTGTTCAAGGACTTGATGGAACAACTTTCTGACATTGAAGACAGAATCGCTGCATCAAGAAGAATTTATGACATGAATGTCAATGAGTACAACACTTTGATTGAGAAGTTTCCAAACACACTCTTTTCAAAGTCTTTTGGTTTTGTAAGGATGGAACTTTTTAAGATTGACACTGCGGAAAAGATGGTCACAAAAGTGACTCTTGAGAGTGAGGAAGAATAAATATGGTTTCAAAAGAAGAGTTCGATGAATATAAGAAAACACTTTTCTCTGAAGAAGACAAGTCCTCCTACAATCAATCTGTCAAAAAAATAAGAATAGTCAGATATATTCTCTGGGCAATTGAGGCATTTGTTGCAATCCTTGTTCTTGCAATCAATTTGTCTAGTTCCAATGATATGAAGTCAGGGGGGATGGTGACAGTGATGGTTGTGCCTATGCTGTGCCTTATGGCTTTCATCGTTACAACCGCAATTACAAAAATACTTGAGAAAAATAAACTCGAGAAGTTGAGAGAAGCAAAAGTGCCAAAACTTTTGGAATTTTTGATAGGAGATCAGTTGAATTCTTTTTCGATTGATGGATATTTGCCAGAGGGAGATTTCAAAAATTCTGGATTTGCTGGCTCATTTGATGACTACAAAGGTGAGGATCTCATTGACGTCGACATTCCAAAAGACAACGGAAAAAGATCAGGTGTTCCATTTCGAGCATGCGATTTGAGGGTGACAAGAGAAGAAACGGATAGTGACGGAAACAAACATGATGTGACAGTTTATTCTGGTACGTTCTGTGCTGTGCATTTCCCATTTGAGTTTAAGTGTCGACTTGCGATAAACAGCAGCATTTCAGGTGTAAAGAAGTTCAAACTTGAGGACGTGTCTTTCAACAAAAGTTTTCAAGTCTTCACAAATGACAAAGTTGAGGCTCTCTGTATTTTGACTCCAACCATGATGCAAAAACTTGTCAAGTTGAAAGAAATGACGAGAAGTGTCAAGATTTCTCTGTTTGGAAATCACCTTTATTTTGGATTCCCAGGATTCAATCTTTTTGAGTTTGGAAAGACAAAAAATGGACTGAATGATGATGTTTTTAATGAAATTTATGACGATGTGGCATTGCTTTTGGCAATCGTAAACGAAATCAAATCAAACAACAAAGTATTCAAGATATAGTTTTTTTGAGAAGAAAATTGAGCGAGTGAGTTCGGTTTTCTTCTTTTTTTTGAAAAATTTTCTTGAAAAGTGTTGACATCGGAGAGAATTTGCAGTATTATAATTACGAAATTACGTAAACACATAACAGCGTAATTGAAAAGGAGGGGTGAAGTTGGAAAATAAATTGGAAGAAAGGCTTGCAAAATTGGAAGAGAGGCTTGCTCGTTTGGAAGGCGGAGAGAGTGTGGCAAAAAGCAACCGGAGCGAAAAGTCAAATCCAGCGGGGATGAAAGTCGGCATGTTGTCATATTGTGGCAAGTATGAGTCACCAGATGGACAAATCGGTGCAAAATTTGGTGGAGATGTGTCAATATCAAACATTTTGAAGATGAATTCGAAGGACCTTGCGCAAGTGATTGATGCATTTTCAAGCGAAGAAAGACTGGACATCATAAAGTTGCTTTTGAAAAAATCACTTACGGCAAAAGAGATTATGGAAATTTTGAATTTCTCCACAACTGGAAAAGTATATCATCATCTTTCATTTTTGGAGAAGTTGGGAATCATCAGAAAAAACAATGAAAAATATTCGATTTCTGGAAAGTCTGTTTCTTGTGTGCTCTTTGTGATTTTGGGTGTATCACAAATTTTTGAAGGGAGGGAGTAAGATTATGAGAAATATTGAGATTTGTATTGATAAAAGAACAGAAGTGATGAGTGTGCTTTTGTACATCTCAAACTATCGAAAGGAATATCCAAATTTGATAAACTACAACAGAGATATACCTTATGTAAACGAAGTTTTCAAAAGCTTTTCAAAGTTCTCAAATCATAAGGCGGTTGCGCTGCTCAATGAGATTGTTGAGAAACAAAACTTTTGCTATGATGCGCCATATGTGCTTGTCATGCAATTGACTGAAGATTTTTCAGTTGGCGAGTTGCTTGAGTATCCTTTCAAAAGCAGATTGAAATCAAGTCCGATTGTTTTGGAGTTTTTGGTGTCAGTCAAGGACTTCGTCAATGAAAGTGGATTTGAAAAGTTTTTTGAAGAACACACAAAAACTTATGAGAAGTGGATATCAGAATTCAAGGAGACATTCAAGGCAGATGTCTTGGCAAAGTTTGAAGACTTCTATCAAATCAACACTGACAGAAGATATGTCATAAATCTTTTGCCTATGACAAATTACGGCGGTATGTATTATGACTACAGAAACAAAGATGAGTTTGTCGTACACTATAGAAACAAATATGAAAACGAAATTAAGTTTGGTGGCAATGGCGGGACAACTTCAAGCATTTTCTATATCTTCACGACTTCACTTATCAGACAAATCATAGAAGAGAAAAATCTGAAAGTGCCTATGGCAAAAGAGTTTGAAGACAAATTGAAAAACTCATATACCTCAATAAACAATGTTCAATATGTATGTTTTGAGATTGCAAATGTTTTGGAAGCAGTTTTTCATGATGAAGTTTGTCCAAATGGGGAGAAGAGAGTCTTGGAAAAAATCAATCCAAAAAATGTTGAGCGTGTGAGAAAAATTTATGATATGCTCAAAATTTGGAGAAGCAAGAATGTTGTCATTGACGAATGTTTGCAAGAAGTGTTGAATTTGTTTTAATTTGGGCAAAGGTGACTGACTGAAAAGATACAATGAAAAAGCGAGGTGGAATTTTCGCCTCGCTTTATTTTGTGTAGCCTGCTTTTTTGCTGTTTCTCTCAACAAACTTTTGGAGCGGCTTGCTTTGTCGCCTTGCCAGTTTTTGTTTTGATAAATTTCATTTCTGGGAGCATGGTTCGATAGACATAGTGGGTGGTGGAATAAGGTTTTATGTTTGGTACATAATCTGAGATGTCAAGTGGATATCTTCCATCATAGAAAGGTATTTTTCGATTTATGCAATAAGTTTTTGTTCGTTTGAGACCAATCTTTCCTATTGCGTCCAAGATATCAGCGTCTTGCAAGACCATCAACTCTGTTGGGATTGTGACATCAAATGATTTGTTGTCATGCTCTTTGATGATATACAAAATCTTTTCCAAAGTCTTATCGTCAAGATGAAGGTCTTTCTCTTCAGTCAACAATTGCCTTACATAAGGGATTGACTCTGGTGCTGGTACGTATTTCTCTTTTGTTGACATAACACGATGAATGTCATGAAAGAGCACCGCAATCATAATGACATTTTTGTCGCCGCCTTCAGCTTTTTGAATCTTTTTGGCATTTTTGAGACATCTTTTTATGTGAGAAAAATCATGACCGGTTGGCTCACCTTTGTAAATTTGTTTTGCTTTTTTGTAAAGATACTTGTAGGTTTTGTCCATATTTAATTTTAGCATGTTTTCAATTTTTAAGTCAAAATATTTGATTGTTTTAGACATTTTTCGTTCTTTTCCTTGCGAAAGATGGGGAAGATTTTATATAATAAAAATGAAATAATTTGGAAAGGTTGAAAATATGAGTATTTTTTTGAACATTTTGTTTTTGATCATTGGAATGGTGCTCTTGATAAAGGGGGCAGACTTCTTTGTTGAAGGGGCAAGTGCCGTTGCAAAAAGATTTAAGCTCTCTGCAATGTTGATTGGTCTCACAATTGTTGCAATCGGCACAAGTTTGCCAGAGCTTTCTGTCAGCCTTGCAAGTGCGTTTAAGCACAATGTCGACATGGCTGTGGGAAATGTTATTGGTTCAAACATGATGAACATGCTTCTTATCATGGGGATTGTTATGCTCATCAAACCAGTGCCAATCAAAAGGTCTACAAAGAAACTTGATTTCCCATTTATGCTTGGAATCACATTGCTTTTGCTTTTGTTTAGTGCAGATGTCATTTTGAATGGTGCAAGTGGAAATGTTGTTTCGAGGACTGAGAGCATCATCTTCTTGCTTGCTTTGGTTGCTTATATGACAATGACAATCATGAATGCAAAGAAAGAACATCAACTTATGTACGAAAATCCAGAGCTCAAAGAAAAACTTGAAGAGTTGAAAAAAGAACCTGAGGCAGAAGCCATTGAGGAAGAAGGCACCTCAAAACGCAAGAAGAAAAAAGTCAAAGTGAAGAAAGACCTCAAAATTTGGCAAATTGTGCTCTTCATCATCTTTGGGCTTGGTGCTGTTGTCTTTGGCGCAGAGTGTGTCATCAACTGCTCAATTCTTGGCGCTGAAGATTGGGATGAGTGAGGCGCTTGTTGGACTCACTGTTGTCGCAATGGGGACAAGCTTGCCAGAACTTGCAACAAGCATCACAGCATCAATGAAAGGCGAAAACGAGATGGCTCTTGGAAACATCATTGGCTCAAACATTTTCAACATTGCATTGATTTTGGGTTCAGTTGGTACGATTACCCAAGTGCCAGTGTCAACACCAATTTTGTGGGATTTGCTTATCCTCGCTGGCTGCACAATTGTTTTCTCTGTGATTTGCATGACGAGCAAACAAAAGTCAAGACGCTGGATGGGTGGAGTGTTTGTGGCGATGTATTTTGCATACCTCGCATTTGCAATTGTAAGAAATTATTGCTTCTGATGGAAAAGTAAGGAGATTTTGAAATGAAAAAGATAAAAATAACTTTTGTAAAATCAGGAATAAGTGCTACGGCTGAACTTAGAGAAGATAAATGCCCAGTCGTTGTAAACAGTCTATTGAAGATTTTGCCAATGGAGATGAAGATGATTCACGCTAAGTGGGGCGGCGGTGAAATCTGCACAACACTTCAAAACTTTCGAGAATATGCACATGAAAACGAAACTTGCTTGCCATCTATTGGAGAAATACTTATAGTTCCACAAGGAAATAATGCTGTGGCATTTGATATTTGGTATGATAGAGGTTGGGCATTTGGACCTACAGGCTTTGTTAATGGGGCTGCTATTGGTTCAATTGTTAAAGGTTTGTCAGAGTTTGCTGCTGAAGCAGTAAAACTGCAATCAGAGGGCGCTCAAGTTATTAGAGTAGAAAAAATTTAGTATAAGAGAAAAAAACAAGATATACATTCTTGTTTTTTTGTTGATTGTATTTTCATATATATCTTTCTAAATTACGTTTATAGTTTTTTGCTGCAAATAAATTTACAAAAAATAAAATCCCGTTATGGGATTTTCTGGTGCCGAAGGTGGGAGTCGAACCCACATGAAGTTGCCCTCGCGGGATTTTGAGTCCCGTGCGTCTGCCATTCCGCCACTTCGGCGCGTATTTCAAGTGACGGGTATATTCTAACACAAAAAGATGTGTTTGACAAGCATTTTTGTTATTTTTTCATTTTAATATTGATTTTTCTGCCGCGATATCTTATAATTGAGGAGAGGATTATTATGAAAAAAATCATTTTTACACATGGTATTGATATCGATGGATATGGTTGTGCTGTTCTTGCTCAAACAGTGTGGGGTGGGGAGATAGACATAGTATATGCAGATAATTTCGATTTGGATGACAAATTTGTCAAGGTTTGGGGGAAGACTGGCTTTTTAGATTATGATCAAATATTTGTTACTGATCATTGTTTGGGAGTTCCATTATGCAATATGGTTGACAAAGAGCCAACTTTAAGAAAGAAAATTAAGATTTTTGACCACCACTCTTCTCGCATTGGGAATTATGACAAATTCCCTTGGGTGAATATAATTTCTGAAAGACATGGTAGAAAAGAATCTGGAACGAGTTTATTTTATCAATATCTATGTGAGCAAGGGCTTCTTAAAGAATCCTTGGATGATCAAACTTGGGTGGAATTGACAAGGTTATATGATACATGGGAATGGACAAATGTTGGAAATCAAAAAGCTGATAATTTAAATACACTGGCATTGGCTGTTGGCAGAGAAGAATACATTACGAGGCTTTTGGGAAATCATTCGCCATTTGAAAAATTTGTATTTGATGAAGAGGAAAATGTGCTTATAGAAAAATATAAAGTCGCTTTTGATGAACAAGTTAAAAAGTATGCCCAACAAATCCGTGTGGTTGATGTCGATGGTGCAAAGGCGGGAATTGTTGAAATTTCTGATGTTTATAAAAATGATATCGCGAGAGTAATAAGAACGTCGGGGAATGAAAAGGGGATAGCATTTTTGATGATGCCTGTATTGGATAGAAACACGGTTTCGTTGAGAGCGGTAGATGATAGTTTTGATGTGTCAAAAGTGGCTGAAAGATTTGGTGGCGGAGGACACAAAGGAGCAGCAAGTTTTCCTATGTGCAACTTGCCAAAAGAGTGCATTTCAAAAGAAAGTGGCAAATAGTTTTGCAAAAATTAACTGGAAATGTATAAATAACAAAGTGGAGAAATCCACTTTTTTTAATCTTGCGATTAAGCAAGTATTGATTTTGTGGTTTGCTTGTGGTATAATAATTTTATTGATATAGGGGTGGATGAAAATGAGTGCGAGTGCAGAAGTTAGAAAGATTTACAAAGATTACATCTCAAGAGGCGGAGATCCTGCCAAAATTTCAAAGAAATCTGATGATGAAGTGGCACGACAAATTTATGTCCTTGTCCATTCTTTAGAATTGAGAGATGAAAATGGAAGAAGATTTACTTTGGCTGAGAAATTTGAGGCGAATGGAATACCTTTTACGCAAAGAAAGTTTCCTCTTTCAGAAAGAATTGAAATTGTCAGAAAGATGCTTGTCCAATATGTTGAGGATGGCGGAGATGTCAATGATTTGAAGAAAACCGACAAAGAATATCAAGAAGTGCACAGTCTCAAGATGAGAGATGTGAGTGGGAGAAGGCTCACCGTTGAAGAAAAGTTTGCCACTCTTGGTCAACCTCGAGGTGCAAAGATGTCAAGAGACACAAGAAGCGATGCGCAGGAAGCCATTGCAAAATATTTGGCTGCTGGCGGAGATATTTACATACAAAAAACAAAATTGCCATTTTTCAGAGCGGAGTATGGTTCTTTTGCCAGAGGGTAGAGAGCCAGAGGTGTCACTGGAGATTTCGCTTTCCAGACAAACTTGAGAGAACTTGGATTCGACTACTCTGAAATGTTTTATCAATATGGAAAAGTGTTGGAACTTGCTCGTTTCAAAAACAGTGAAGGCTTTGTTGATGGTTATAGAAGAGATGTGAAAATGGACAACTTCACAAAGACTTCTGCTTACAAACTTGGTTTGCCAATCCCTGTCTTTGTTGGGCTTGTTGGAAATTGCGATTTGGAAGGATGTTATCTTGACACTGAGTATTTTGGCTTTGTGAGAGAAGGGCTTTCAAGATATTTGAAAACACATGAAAACTTTGTTGGGATGTCAAAAATTGATAAGCCACTTTATGAGAAGTTGAGACACATTGGAAGAATGGCATTTTCAGTTTCAGGAGAGACCTTGAGCACCGATGACATTGTTTGCTTGCTTGGTTTTGATGATGTTGAAAATGACTTTGGTGTTGGTGGAAAGGTTTCTGATATGAGTGAAATCTTGGATAAAATCAGACCGATTGCTGAAGCAAAAGGCGGCAAACTTTCAAAAAATGACATCCCTGAAAACGAATACAGAAAACTTGTGAGAATGATTGCTTCAACTGGGGCGACAACAAAAGCGTTTTTCAATCTTTATGAAATCGACTATGATGGAAAAGAAGGACAGCGCCTTGCAAAAGTTTGGGTGAATGGATATCCTTATATGAAAGAGATGCGTGCGGAGCGTGACAGAATCTTGGCTGAGCACAATGTAAGCATGACTGGAAACTGCAAGAAGGAAGATTTGTTTGATGTGCTTATTGATGCCAGCGTGCAAGCATTTGAAAAGTACAGAACGAAAATATTCAACTTTGAGGCAGAAAAGATTGCCACTATTGGGATTCCAGAAAAAGCTGTCTCAGAGGGTGGCAAAAATGATACAACTTCAGTGAAAAATTTGGGTGGAAAAGTTTAGAAGAACAAAGAAGTAAGCATGGAAGATTGCTTACTTTTTCTTTGTGTGATATTTTGTTTGCAAATGTCCTTGGCGAAATGTTATAATAAAAGTGAAATAGTATTGACTTTAGGATATATAATATGATTTTTAGAAAATTTTTTAACAAGGACTCATCGCTCGTTGAACAGTACGCAAAAGAGTTTGATGTTTTGCCCTCTACAATGTACTTGATTCTGTCCCGTGGTCTCTCCACCAAAGAGGAGATACGAGATTATCTTTCTATGGGAGAACTGCTTGATCCTTTTCTCATCAGAAACATGAAAGAACTTTGTGAAAGAGTGAATTTTGCAAAGCAAATGGGCGATCGTGTGCTCATCTTTGGAGATTATGATGTGGATGGCATAAGTGCAACTGCAATTATGCTTAAAACGCTCAAAAAAATTGGTATCAATGCAGATTTTTATCTTCCAAACCGTTATGTTGACGGTTATGGTTTGACGTGTGATTGTCTTGACAAAATCGAAAAACAATTTGCGCCAGATCTCATCATCACGGTTGACTGTGGGATTTCTTGTTTCAAAGAAGTTGAGTATGCAAAGGAAAAGGGAATCGAGGTCATTGTGACTGATCATCATGAAATCCCAGAAGTTTTGCCAGACACGATTGTGCTTAACGCGAAGATTGAGGGACAGGACTACCCATTTAGAGAACTCTGTGGAACGGGACTTGCATACAAGATAAGTGAGGCGCTTCTTGGACAAAAGAAGGCTGAAGAATTTTTGCCTATTGCTGCCATTGCAACGATTGCGGACATCGTTTCGCTGACTGGCGAAAACAGAAACATTGTCAAGCGTGGACTTGCAAGTTTTGACAAATTGCCTTATGGGCTCAAAGCACTTTTCAAAGAAAACAAGGTGTCCCTTTCAAACCCTTCTGCAACAGCGATTGCAATGAAAATTGCTCCAAAAATCAATTCATCTGGAAGGATGGGGGATGCGGCTGACAGTCTTGTGCTTTACATGACCGAGGATCCTGTTGTTGTCAAAAAGTATCTTGACAAAATCAAAAAGCACAACACCAAAAGAAGGGATCTTTCTGCAAGAGTTATGGAAGATTGTGAGAAGGCAATCAAAAAGATGGATCTCTCAAAAACTAGGGTGATTTGTCTTGCTTCAAAAAAATGGGATCAAGGGATTTTGGGAATCGCTTGTGCAAGACTTGTTGAGATGTATCACAGACCTGTTTTCTTGTTTTCACAAGTGGAAGATGTTTTGCATGGTTCGGGCAGAAGCATTGATGACATAAATATACATGAACTTCTCTCTTCACTTCAAGACATCTTGGAGACCTTTGGGGGACATACAATGGCTGCCGGGGTGACACTCAAGAGAAGTCACTATGAAGAATTTGTAAACAGGGTAAACGCTTTTGTCTTTGAGAAAATCAATGACAAGGTTTTTATGCCTATCAAATATTATGACTTGGATTTGAAGAGCGAGGACATCACTGACAGATTTTTGAGTGAACTTTCACTCTTGGAGCCTGTTGGTTGTGGAAATGCAAGACCAAAGTTTCGAATCAGTGCCGAAAGCGTGGAAGTCAATCCGATGAAATATTGCCCAGCGCATTGTGAAATCAAACTCGACAACCTCAATCTGGTTTATTACAATTTTTCAAAGAAGTATGACGAGTTGAAGTTTGCACGATACAAAACTTTCATCTTTGAATTTCAGGATGATGGAAGAAATGGAGTTGTAAGTGATTTTGATTGCGGAAGTTTTATCAAGTCGGATGCACACATGTTCACTTATCCTGTTCAGTTTGAACAGATGAGTTTTGAGGACAACAGACCATCAAAGTTTTCATATTATCCTCAAGGAGAACTTTTGAATTTCGTTGCAAGCACACAAAATCAAGTGTTTGGCACGGCGTTTGTGGCGTACTCGGCTTATGACTTTGTCAATTTCTCAAAAGAATACTCAAAGGAAAATATTTTCCATATCGGAATTTACAATGATGATTGCACAGGCTTCAACAGTCTGCTTCTTTCACCGACCGGAGTTGATTGGGCGAAAAATTTCAATCGCATCGTCTTTTTGTCGCCAGTTTTGGATGAGGGATTCATCGCAGAACTCAACGAGGTTTCTGGTGCTGAGATTTTTGTACCTATGGAAAGAGAGATGGACAAAAACAGATTTGCAAGTCTTGATCTTTCAAGAGAGACTTTTGGCAAAATCTTCAAGGCTCTTACTGCAAGAAATTTTTCAAGATATTATTCTATTTTTGATATTTACCAAAATAAATTAAAGGGGCAGATTGGTTTCGACAGTTTTTATGCTGGATATCTGGTGTTTAAGCAACTCGGACTTATTTCTGTCCAAAAAGGTGAGACTTTTGTGGTTGAACAAGCTCAAGAGCAAAAGAAAAATCTCAAAGAGTCATCGCTTTACAACAAGTTGATGCTCTTGAAAAACACTTTAGGAGAAGTATGAAAGATAATAAACTAAAGGCACAGATTGTGCAAAAAATTCTAGACAACTTCAAACTCTCTGCCAAGCAACAAGATATGCTTGACAAGTGTTTTGTTGACGATATAAATTTGCCAAGACTGGACGCTGTCATTGATGTTATGCTTGAGTATAGTATGGGGGCAGATGTTTTGATTCCGTATATTCTCTTTCAGTCTTACAAAACGAACCAAGAGATGGCAAAGCGATTGGCTGAAAGGGATTTGACAAACGAGGAGAGAAAGCTTTTTGAGACTTTCATAATCATCAAAGATGTGCGTGCGCTTTCAAGAAGCGGAGAGGCAGAGAGCATAAGAAAGATGTTTATTGCCATCTGCCAAGACATAAGAATTGTCATTGTCAAGTTTGCGACAATTTTGTACGATTTGAAACTTATCAAACCTCCAATGTCGCAAGAGGATTTGGATTATGTCAAGCTCGTAAGTGATGTCTTTGCTCCACTTGCTGAGAGATTGGGGCTTTCTGCTTTCAAATTTGCGTTTGAGGATTTTTCTTTCGAACTTTTGGAGCCAAAGGCCTTTGAAGAGCTCAAAAACAACGTCTATCTCAAAAAAGATGACAACGAAAAGCAAATCCTCATCACCAAAGAGAAACTTGAAAATGTGCTTGTGGAATTGGGAATCAAAGGGGAGATTCAATATCGTCAAAAGCACTTCGCAAGTATTTACAAAAAACTCAAAGCGAAAAGTGGATCGCTTGAAAACATCTATGACATCATAGCAATGAGAGTTTTGGTAAACTCTGTTGAAGATTGTTATAGTGTGCTTGGAAAGGTGCATTTGATTTATAAGCCAATGAGCGGGAGAGTGAAAGACTATATTGCAAACCCAAAGCCAAATGGTTATCAGAGTTTGCACACAACGATTATCGCTGAAAACAACCGACCTCTTGAAATTCAAATTCGTACTTTTGAAATGCACAAGTTTTCAGAATATGGAATTGCTGCTCACTGGATTTATAAAGAGAAGCGCGGGCAGAATAAGTTTGACCAGAAGATGTCTTGGTTTAGACAGATGATGGAAAGTGCACAGGATTTGTCATCAGAAGAATTTATTGAAACTTTGAAAGGCGATTTGTACTCAGAATCTCTTTTTGTGCAAACGCCAAAAGGAAAAGTGCTTGAGTTTCCAGTTGGAGCAACTGTGCTTGACTTTGCTTATGCAATCCACTCTGATGTCGGAAATCAGTGTGTCGGGGCAAAGATAAACGGAAAGATTGTGCCTATCACAACCGAGCTTTCAAATGGTGATATCTGTGAAATCTTGACAAATCCAAACAGCAAAGGTCCATCAAGAGACTGGCTTTTGAAGGTTAAGTCGTCTGGAGCAAGGTCAAAGATAAGGGCATTTTTCAAGAGTGAACTCAAAGAAGAGAACATTCGAATTGGAAAACTTGTTTTGGAGCAGGCAGTCAAAAACAGCAATATCAGTCTCACAAAGGCACAAAAAGAAGACTATTTGCTTAGAATTGCAAACACTATGATGATGGAAAGTCTTGACGCTTTGTATGCTGAAATTGGTGCGGGAAGTCTTTCTGCAAATGGGATTGTTGGAAGAATAGTCAATCTCTACAACAAAGAGAAATCTTTCCAAATCAAAGAAAACATAATCGTTGTCAAGAAAAACAAAGATGGTGTGCTTGTTGATGGTGACAGCGGTCTTTTGGTGAGATATGCTGGATGTTGCACACCGGTAACAGGTGACGACATTGTTGGTTATATTTCTCGAGGAAGAGGTGTGACAATACACAGAAGTTCTTGTCAAAACCTCAAATATCTTGAGCAGGAGAGACTTATCAATGCTGAATGGCAAGAAAATGCGGTTTCAAGTTTTGTCGCAGTCATCAAAGTCATTGCTGACAATGTCAATGCTGTAATCAATTCCCTCAACACAATCTCAAGAGAGTTGAAAGGTAAACTCAAAGGTTTTGGTTATAAGGAGATAAAGGGTGACCTTGTCTTTGAAATTGTGGTTTTGATTTCAAACAAGAAAGAACTCGAAGACATCATCAAAGATTTTGAGCGTGTCAAGTATGTGAGAAAAGTTTTTAGGAGTGAGTGATGAAAATCGTTTGTCAAAACGAAGATTTTGAAAAAGATATGCAAGATTTGGTCAATCTGTTTTATGAAGAAACAGATGCGTCTTTTTCGCTCACTCATTCTTTCAAGTTGGATGGAAATGATGTTGAAAGTGTGATAAAAGTCAATGAGAGTGGTGAAAGTTTTCTAAGTGTATTTTCTGTCCCAAGTGAGTTTGATGACCTGCGAAGAAAGAGTTTTCTGAAGCGCAGTTTCAAAAATCAACTTTATGACATCTTGAAGAAAAAGTCTGGCAAAACACTTCCATGGGGCTCGCTGACTGGGGTGAGACCAACAAAGTTTGCAAGAGACCTTGTTGAAAGAGGTGAGATAAAGCCTCACCTTATCACAGAGAGCCTTGTGAGAGATTATCGTGTTTCGATGGACAAAGCAAAACTTGCAGTGCAGATTTTGGGAAATCAGAATTGCATAATCAAAAATGACAAACTGGTTGACCTTTTCATAAACATTCCAATTTGTCCGACAAGGTGCAACTATTGCTCATTCATCTCAAATGAACTTTGGACAGTCAAGGATAAAGTGGAAGAATATTTGCAGTGTGTTTTCAAGGAGTTGGATGCGGTCAAAAGCATGATTGCAGACAAGTCTTATATTGTCAGGACAATCTACATAGGGGGAGGCACTCCTACCGTTTTGACGGCAGAGCAAATGGACAGATTGCTTTCGAAAATCAACTATCCAGTTTCGGAGTTTACTGTTGAATGCGGAAGGGCAGACACAATCACAAGAGAAAAACTTGATGTTTTGAAAAAGCATGGAGTGACAAGAATATGCGTCAATCCACAGACATTCTGTGAGGCTACACTCAAGCGCATCGGAAGAAAGACAACAAACAAGCAAGTTCTTGATGCATATATGCTTGCAATGGAATATGACTTTGTCATAAACATGGATTTGATTGCCGGACTCAGCGGAGAGAGACTTGGGATTTTCAAAAGGACACTGAGTACCACACTAGAACTTTATCCTCACAACATAACAGTCCATACACTGTCTGTGAAGAATGCGGCACAGATTCGTGGGCAAGAAATAAAGTATCAATCAGATGTTCCAAAGATGGTGGAGTACGCACAAAAGACATTGCTTGAAAATGGATATAAACCATACTATCTCTATAGGCAAAAACATCAAGTTGGTGGGCTTGAAAATGTAGGTTATTTCAGAGATGAAAATGTGTGCATATTCAACATTGACAGCATGGAAGATGTGGCGTCTGTCATTGCAGTTGGAGCAGGGGCAATCTCAAAGAGAGTCTTCAATCTTGAAAACAGAATTGAACGTCAACCAAATTGCAAATTTATCGGCGATTATACCAGTCGCATTGATGAAATGATAGAAAAAAAAGTCAAGTTCTTTTCCTAACATGCAAGGCATGCTTTTATGAAAACTTAACTTTTTGAAAAAATATAAAAATGTTATTTTTGGCAAATGAGTTTCAAATAAAGCTCTTTTGCCTCTTCTTTTTTATAGCCTAAATCCATGAGTACATTGAGTGCAATTTCTACATCTGTTGAAGTGAAAAAATCTTCTCCGTCATCCAAAAAAGATGAAATAGTTGTGAAAATCAACATTTTTTTCTTGTCATTTTTGCAATTTTTCAACTCCGCTTCACATTTTTGCTTGAGGGAGGTGATGATTTGTTGTTTATTTTCCATTGTTTCCAGTTCCTTTGATTGTGATGTAATTTGGTGACAGTGATGTGCCAGCATTCATCATTTCAGAGCCGTTTCTTTTTGCGAGATTGCTAGGTGGGATGACGATACCCTGTTTTGATATGGTTTTTCGCATTAGAGCTTCTCTTGTGATTGGTTTGATGGACTTGTCTTTCATAGAGATTTCAAAGATTTTGAGAGAGTCAAAATTTTCTTCACCTTCAACATTTTTGTAGCCTTGATCGTTTACGAAGAGGTATTCTTTGATTTCACCATTTTCGTATATAAATGTTGAGTCGACATACCTTGTGTTTCCGTGAGGATCGTATGAAGAGAAGATGTTTTTGTATGTTTCAGCCACAAAAGACAGTGATTCAAATGAATAGGCAGGTATCTCTGCCATGCTAGCCAAAAACAAAGAAACTTTTTCAGAAAGAGAAAACTTTTTGTAATCATTTTTGCTCATCTTCAAGTGTTTGTAGAGATTTTGTTTTTGGATTTTTTCTTCAACATTGGTTTTCTCTTTTTGAATGATGGCATCTAGTTTTGCCTTTGCTTCAGGAGTGTTTCCAAAAAAGCCTTCTCTCCAGCCTTTGAGGATATGGAAGCCAAACTTTGCAGTGCTTAAGTCCATGTCAATACCCATGCAAGCATCAATCCTAAGTTTCACACCGTCTATTGTGCACTCGATTTGAGAATGATTTGGATCAAAGCAATTGAAGTTTGTTTCGCTTATGTTGAAGTTTTCGTGAAAGTCTTTATCGCTGATAAGGTTCCTGTCGCGGAGAATATAAGTGTAAATTGCAACAAAAGTGAAACAAACCACATCTTTGTTGATTTCTCCATCGACTGTCTCAACATAATTCAAATTTGAAATTTTTTGTTTTATCGGGTCCCATGGAGAACCATCAAAGACATCTGATATATAGTAGTCCATTGAATAGCTCAATTTTTTGCAAAGGCGATTGTAGATATATCGTGCTTCTTCAAGAGAAGTTGATTTTTTAGGGAGTCCATAGATGGCATAGTCATAGAGTTTTTGGTTTACTTTGTATCTGTCGAATGTGTACTCTTTCATTTCTTACCTCTCTTTCAAAAATTTTCACTTATATTTTATCATTTTGTAGTGCTGATGTCAATATCGAAAATGAGAAGAGGGGAGGTAAAAAAATCAAAAATATGGCAATTTTTTCTATAAATGCTTTACATTTTCTTTGGTGTGTGATATACTCACAAAGTCGATGAAGACTTTGGCGCAGCCTTAGGAGACCTTTGACCTGTTGCTTCGCTTAAGCCGTAAAAAAATTTAATGAAGGAGAATCAAAATGAAATCAAAATCTGAAATTATTGCACAATTTAAGCAATCAGAAAATGACACAGGTTCAGTTCAAGTTCAAGTTGCTCTTCTTACTGAAAGAATCAACCACTTGACAGAACATTTGAAATCCAATCACAATGACAACCATTCAAGACGCGGTCTTCTCAAAATGGTTGGAAAGAGAAAAGGCTTCTTGCAATATCTCAAAGATCAAGATATTGAAGCTTACAGAAAACTCATTGCTGACCTTGGAATAAGAGAAATTAAATAGTTGATGAAAGGGGAGCAATTTTTTCGCTCTCTTTTTGTTTGAGTAAAAGGAGAATTTATGGAACACAAATATACGATTAACATTGCCGGGAAAGATGTGATTTTTGAAACAGGCAAATACTGCGTTCAATCAAACGGAACTTGCATGGTAAGATGTGGTGACACTGTTGTTATGGTCAATGTGACAATGTCAAAAGCGCCAAAACCAGGCATTGACTTCTTCCCACTTTCAGTTGAGTATCAAGAAAAGATGTATTCAGTTGGAAAAATCCCAGGGGGATTCAAAAAGCGTGAAGGAAAGCCAAGTGACAAAGCGGTGCTCGTTTCAAGACTTATTGACAGACCACTTCGTCCACTTTTCCCAAAAGGATTTTATCATGACGTAGTTGTTGTTGCGACAGCACTTTCTATTGATCCAGATGTAAGTCCAGAACCACTCGCTATGCTAGGTTCTTCATTTGCACTTTCAATTTCTGACATCCCATTCCTTGGACCTACAGGGGCAGTGCAAGTTGGACTTGTTGACGGAGAGTTTGTCATCAATCCAGACCAAGCGCAAAGAGACAGAAGTGAACTCAACCTCACAGTCAGCGGAACAGATGAAGCAGTACTCATGATTGAAGGTGGAGCAAACGAAGTGCCTGAAAAACAATTTCTTGATGCAATCATGTTTGCTCATGAAGAAATTAAGAAAATCTGCAAAGAACTCAAGAAAATCAAAGAAGAAATTGGACTTCCAGTAAATCCAAAAATCACATACTATACAATCCCAGAAGATTTGGAAGAAGCAGTAAGAAAATATGCTGATGACAAGTATGATTATGTTTTGGAAGAATTTGACAGACACGAAAGAGAAAGAAGAGAAGAAGTTGCAAAGGCAGAAATTCTTGAGCATTTTGCTGAAATCTATCCAGATTGCGAAAGACAAATCAGCGATGTTTTGTACAAAGTTAAGAAAGAAAAAGTCAGAGCAAAAATCATCAACAAGGGCGTTCGTCCAGACGGAAGAAAACTTGAAGAAATCAGACCAATCTGGTGTGAAGTTGGTTTGCTTCCAAGAGTACACGGCTCTGCAGTGTTTACAAGAGGTGAGACACAAGTTTTGTCAGCACTCACTCTTGGCACAGTTTCTGACGTGCAAAAACTTGACGGTCTTGATGATGAAGAAGTAAACAGATACGTTCATCACTACAACATGCCACCTTATGCAACAGGTGAAGCAGGAATGATCAGAAGCACTGGTCGTCGTGAAATCGGTCACGGTGCACTTGCAGAAAGAGCACTTGAGCCAGTTGTTCCAAAAGAAGATGTTTTCCCTTATGCTCTCAGAATCGTAAGTGAAGTGCTTTCTTCAAACGGGTCTTCTTCAATGGCAAGTGTTTGTGGATCAACTCTTGCACTTATGGATGGTGGTGTGCCAATCAAAGCACCAGTTGCTGGAATTGCTATGGGACTTATCAAAGATGAGAAAACTGGAAAAGTTGCTGTCCTTTCTGATATTCAAGGGCTTGAAGACTTCCTTGGTGACATGGACTTCAAAGTGACAGGGACATCAAAGGGTGTTACTGCAATCCAAATGGATATCAAAATCAAGGGTATTGACAAGACAATCTTGACTGAGGCTCTTGAAAGAGCGAGAATCGGAAGAATGTACATCATGGACAAACTTCTCGCTTGCATCGCAGAACCTAGAAAAGAACTTTCAGTTTATGCTCCAAAAATCATCACTTTCACAATCAATCCAGAGAAAATCAAAGATGTTATTGGATCTGGCGGAAAAGTTATCAACAAGATTATTGATGAAACTGGCGTGAAGATTGACATAGAAGATGATGGAACTGTTTTCATTGCTTCTTGTGACGCTGAAATGAACGAAAAAGCAAAGAAAATCATACTTTCTATCACAGAAGATGTTGAAGTTGGGGATGTTTATGACGGAAAAGTCGTAAGAATTATGACCTTCGGTGCTTTTGTTGACCTTGGCGGTGGAAAGGAAGGAATGGTTCACATTTCAAAACTTTCAAACAAGAGAGTTGACAAAGTTGAAGATGTTGTCAAGATTGGCGACAGCATTGAAGTTGAAGTCATCAAGATTGATGAAAAAGGCAGAGTTGACCTCAAACGTATCATCCCAAAGGAAGAGAAAGAAGAGGAAAAGTCTGAAAAGAAAGCAGATAAGGTTGCTGCTAAAAAAGCAAAGAAAGATGAAGAGTAGTGCCAAAGCACACACTTTGTGAAAATAAATTCTTAACAAAAAAAAGACTGCAAAGCTACTGCAGTCTTTTTTATATTTTGTATTGACAAATCCCCCCCCCGCGTTATAATAAAAAAAATTGGGGGCGGGGTATATGAAAAAAAAGAAAATTGATAAAATATTTGCGAAATTTAACAATGAATTTGGCAAAATGCCGGCAAAATATTTTAGTGATAAAGATTTTGTTCTAGAGGCACTTAAAGTGACTTCAGATGCATTAGAGTATGTTTCCGATTCACTCAGAAAAAACGATAAGGAAGTTGCTCTAATAGCTGTAAAACAAGACTGGAAGGCAGTGAAATTTGTATCTGATGAACTTAAGAATGATGAAGAGGTTATTTTGACAGCTTTGGATGGATACGATGGTCAATGTCCATCACAAATTCTAGAGCATGCATCTCAAAGACTCAAGGGTGATAAAAATTTTGTGTTGAAAACTCTTGATAAGATTGAAGAAAATATAGAAAAATATCATATCTTCCAAATATTCAGAACTTTAGAGTTTGTTTCTAAAGAATTGCTGGACGATAAAGACGTGATTTTGAAAGCAATAAAAAACCAAAATGACCCTTTTGAATATGCTTCTGATAGGCTTAAAAATGATAGGGCATTTGTTTTGGAAGCACTCAAAGTGGATCCATTTATTTTAAGATATGTAGCAGAGCAACTTAGGGATGATAAAGAAGTGGTTTTGACGGCACTTGGGAAATATGGAAAACCTTGGAAAAATGGACCTTATGCGTCCAACATTAAGTTTGCTTCTGATAGGCTTAAAGGCGACAAAGAGGTTGCATTGGAGGCACTTGCAAGTGATGGTTCGTACATTCAACATATTTCGGACCAACTTAAAAACGACAGAGAGATTGTTATGTTTGCTGTTGAGAGCAGTGGTTATGCATTGAAATATGTCTCAGATGAATTGAAAAACGACAGGGGAATAGTTTCTGCTGCAATAAAAAGAAATGGCGGTGCTTTAGAGTTTGCTTCAGATGAATTGAAAGATGATGATGAGATTGTGGGACTGGCGATATCTCAAAATTGTTATCCAGTGCCTTCATTGGGAGTCAGCCCACTTGCTCATGCTTCAGAGAGATTGAGACTTGACAGAGAAATGGTTTTGAAGGCACTCAAATACAATTTTGGAAGTGCATTGCAATTTACTTCAGAGGAGTTGAAAAATGACAAAGAAGTTGTTTTGGAGGCACTGAAAACTTCAATATCTGGTTGGGGTAATTGTCCTTTGAGTTGGGCTTCGGAAGAACTCAGAAGTGATGTTGATTTTGTTCTGCAAGCAATAAAAGAAAACAGAGATTCTTTATTTTGCATTTCCGATTCACTTAAAGAAAAAATGAAAGGTGATAGAGAATTTGTTTTGAAAACTGTTAAAGCTTCTGGTGAGGCTCTAAGATTGACCTCTAAAGAGCTTAAAAATGATAGAGAGATTGTTATGGCAGCAGTTGGGTCATATGGGCTTGCATTAGAACATGCCTCTGATGAAATGAAAAATGATAGAGAAGTTGTATCTGTTGCAGCAAAACAATCAAAGGGGTGGGCATTGCACTATGCTTCAGAAGAAATAAGAAACGATCAAGAGTTTATCAATAGTGCGGTTAAAAATTCTCCGGAGAACATCAAATTGTATTTCATGTCTGGAGAATTCAAAAAGGATTCTGATGCTGCTTTTATGGTAACGATGCTGAATGGATGGGCACAAGAAAAACTTGACCAGATGAGAGGTGCAGTAAAAAATAAAACAGAAGATAAAATTTCAACAAAGCCATCGGAAAAAAGGGCAGAGGGCAAATAACAAAAAAGGCTGCAAAATGCTTGCAGTCTTTTCTTGTTTTGTGAGAAAGCGGAATGTCTAGTTTCCTTTTCCACCATCATTTTTGATTGGAGATGAGGCGGGTGACTTCTCTTTTTGAGGGAGAGGTTTTGTTGCATAGTGTTTTTGGTCTATTGGATCAAATTCAATGGAGAAACCATTATGATTGTAAAATCTTCGACTTCCACTTGAAAATTCGCCTATTGGTTGGAAGTGAGCATAAATTTGAGTGCAATCATTTTTGATTGCGAAATCTTCCATGATTTTGTACATTGCTGTGCCCAAACCGACCATAAAGAAATCTTTTCTTTTTATTTGAATTAGTTCAAGCTTGCATTTTGCCCATTTGAGAGGGAAAGTTTTGACAGAGCCTCGAGTTCTGAAAGTCAAAACATTGTCACTGATGTTGTATTTGTGCAAATCCTTTTTTGTTACAAAAAGTTCTGATGTTTCGGGAGTCTTGTCTATTCCTCCAAAGTGTGGGGAATTTGAAAGTCTTTCCTCTTGTGTAAGTTGTCTTTGGTAGAGCTTTTCGATATCAAAATAACAGCATCCAACAACATTTTTGTCATCGTCGTATGCTCTGATTATGTAAGATTTATCATCATCAAAAACAAATTCAAGAAAGGCATGTTTGCCATAGAAAAGTTCGACACGTCTCAAATCTTCTTTCATAGGTTTATTATAACACAGTATATTTTGTTTTTCAAGAGGTGTTTTTGGTGGGATGATTCAAAAAAAGAATTGTTGAAAAAAAGTAGGTTTACTGGACTGCTTTTTTTTGTTGGGTTCTCAATGACTTTGCCTATTCTTTTTTGTCATTCATAAATTCGTTTAAGCCTTTTTCAAATTGGGTTTGACTTGTTGGATCAAGGTAAAACAAAAGTCCAAAGAGTTGACCGACATGAAGTTTTTCTTCATTTGCAATGTCTGTGAGGGTGTTGTTTACGATTGGGTTGTTGGACTCGGCGATGTGCCTTTCATATTGTATGATTGCTTCAAGTTCACCGATAATGTCTGCACGGGTGTTTTCTGCAAGTTTATAATTTGCGATATGCTGAAGGTTGTCGTTTTGTGTGTAAATTTTCATGGTTTTCTCCTTATGTTTCTTTTATAAAATTCAAGATTTTTTTGATACAATATTCGCGAAATTTTTTGTTTTTTTCTTTTGATGTTGTATACTAAGTATATATGTAGAAAATGAGGTGCAAAGTGAAAAAAGAAAACTATTATTCAAAAAAATATTTTGAGAAATTGGACGCATATTGGCGTGCCGCAAACTATTTGTCTGTTGCACAACTTTATTTGCTTGACAACCCACTTATGAGAGATCATGAGTTGTGTGTTGAAGACATCAAGCCAAGACTTGTTGGACATTGGGGCACAGTGCCTGGGCAAAACTTTATCTATGCTCACTGCAACAGAGTTATCAAAAAATACGACCTTGACATGGTGCTTCTTTCAGGCCCTGGTCATGGTGGGAATTTCTTTGTCGCAAATAGTTATTTGGAAGGGGCTTACAGCGAAGTTTATCCAAACATCTCTCAAGACAGAGACGGTATGGCAAGGCTTTGCAAGCAGTTTTCTTTTCCAGGTGGGATTGGTTCTCATGTTGTGCCAGAAACTCCTGGCTCAATCAATGAAGGTGGAGAATTGGGATACAGTCTTGCTCACGCTTTTGGGGCGATTTTTGACAATCCAAATTTGATTGCAACTGTGGCGGTTGGTGATGGAGAATCCGAAACTGGACCACTTGCAACTTCTTGGCATAGTTATAAATTTGTCAATCCACAAACAGATGGTGCAGTGCTTCCTATTTTGCATTTGAATGGATATAAGATTTCAAATCCGACTGTCCTTTCTCGTCTTTCTGACGACGAACTTGCAAGTCTGTTTGAGGGATATGGTTATAAGCCTCACTTTGTCAGCGGGGATGACCCTATGACAATGCATAAACTTATGGCAAAAGAGATGGACAAGTGTATTGAAGAAATCAAATATATTCAACATCGTGCAAGAGAACTTGGCAAGACAAACAGAGTTGATGATTGGCCAATGATTGTGCTCAGAACCCCAAAGGGGTGGACTGGACCAAAGGTCGTTGACGAAAAGCAAATTGAAGGGACATTCAGAGCACATCAAATCCCTGTCACTATGGCAAAGAAAGAGAATATTGCAATTTTGAAGGCATGGCTTGAAAGTTATAAGCCAGAAGAACTCTTTGATGAGAATTATCGTCTCAAGAGTGAGATTTCTGAAATCTTGCCAAAAGGAGACAAGAGGATTTCTGCAAACCCAGTGACAAATGGTGGGGCGGTTTTGAAAGAACTCAAAACTCCAAAACTTGAAAAGGTCGCTTTCAAATTTAAGGGGCATGGGACTGCAAAGACTCAAGATATGCTTGAACTTGGCAGTTATATCAAAGAACTTTTCATCTTGAATGAGAAAAACGCAAACTATCGTATCTTCAGCCCAGACGAAGCTATGAGCAATCGCCTTTACAGAGCATTTGATGTGCAAAACAGAGTGTTTAATGCAAATCGGCTTGACACAGATGAAAAACTTGCTATGGATGGACGCATTATGGACTCATACCTTTCTGAACATATGTGCGAAGGTTGGCTTGAGGGGTATCTTGTGACTGGAAGACATGGAATGTTTGACAGTTATGAATCTTTCATTCGCGTTGTTGACAGCATGGTTGCTCAGCATGCAAAATGGCTCAAAACTTGCAGAGAAATTGAATGGAGAAAACCGATTTCTTCTCTCAACTTGATTTTGACAAGTGATGTTTGGCAACAAGACCACAATGGTTACACACATCAGGATCCGGGGATTTTGGGACATTTGGCAGACAAAAAGCCTTATATCACGAGGATTTTCTTGCCAGCAGATGCAAACAGTTTGATTGCTTGCTATGATGTCTGTGCAAAGAGCAAAGATCTGGTCAACGCAATTGTTGCGTCAAAACATCCAACCTATCAATGGCTTTCTATGGAAGAAGCAAAGAAGAACATTGAAAACGGAGTTGAAGAGTGGACATGGGCAGGGATGAACAATCGCAGCAAACCAGATGTTGTGATTGCTTGTGCTGGACACGCTCCAACCGAGGAGGCACTTGCTGCTGTTTGGTATTTGAAGAAATATTTTCCAAAACTCAATGTTAGATTTGTCAATGTTGTAGAACTTTTGAAACTCAGCAACGACAAAGAAAATCCATATGGACTTTCTGATGCTGAGTTTGATAAGATATTCACAAAGGACAAGCCTGTTGTGTTTGCTTTCCACGGGTACAGCGAACTTATCAAGAGCCTTGTTTATGACAGACACAACAAAAACTTCGTTGTGGAAGGTTACAACGAAGAAGGCACAATCACAACAGCTTTTGATATGAGAGTCAGAAATCACATTGACAGATATCATTTGGTTTTGGATGTGCTTGATTGTATTGACATTCCAAAAGCTGAAAAGACAAAGATAGCGAAGGAATTCAAGGCGAAACTTGACCATCACAACAAGTATATTGTTGAGACTGGACTTGACACTCCAGAATTTGAAAACTGGAATTGGAATAATTAAAAATCAAGACGCAATCAGATTTGATTGTGTCTTTTGGTATTTTGCGAGGGAAATATGAAATGGTTTTTCAAAGAAGATGAAACGGAAGGCGTAATCACAGGACAAGAGCATATTAGAAGTGCACACAAGCCAGTAGAGAAGTTTGACCTTCCTAAAAATGCGATGATTTTTTGTCTTGGAAAGTGGGATGCTGTGCTTCAAGAAATATATAAAACAAACTTAATTTTGGAAAAATTGCCAAGATTTTGTGGCACAAGTCCAGTTTTTCAAATTGAAGGAGTGAAAGATTGGTGTTTTCTCCATGGAGGGGTTGGTGCACCAGTGATTGCTGACACAGTGGAGACGCTCAGAGCATTTGGAGTGGAAAAACTCGTGTTGGTTGGACTCGCAGGTGGATTTGGAGAGGGCACGCAGATTGGGGATATCATTTTGCCAAAGAAGATTTTGAGCGAAGAAGGGACAAGTCTCCATTATGGTTTCAAGAACTGGACAAGTGTACATTCAGCTGATGCGAAAGCCTTGCAAAAATGTTTGATGAAAAAATACAATGTTTCAGACGCTGCAACCGTCACCACGGATGCTGTCTATAGGCAAACATTCTTCAAAGAGGATTTGTGGAGAAAGTTGGGTTGTGTTGGAGTGGACATGGAAGCTTCTGCTTTTGTAAATTTGTGCAAATATTATGGACTTGACTATACTGTTGTTTTGAGGGTTTCTGACAAACATCCGATGAGTGAAAAAGAAAAGAAATGGGAGTTTGGAGCGAAGATGGATTATCGCAGGGAATTTTTGTCTTCAATCATCGATTTTTACATTAAGAAAAAATAGGAGTTTATGATGGCTGAGTTTGGAGTTTTGTGCCATGTCACATGCTTAAACAATCGATATGGACTTGGTGATTTTGGAAAGTCAGCATACAAATTTGTTGATTTTCTGAAGAAGATTGGTGCAAGTGTTTGGGAGGTTTTGCCTCTCAATCTTGCAAATGATTTCAATTGCCCTTATGGGGCGATGAGTGTCTTTTCTTTTGATGAGATGTTTGTTGATTTGGAAGAACTCTGTGATTTTGGACTTCTTGAGAAAAAGCAACTTGCATGTTTGACGCAATATAAAAACTCTAAGAAAGTGGAGTTTTCAAAAATCAAACCAAAGAAATTTGAATTGTTTGAATGTGCATACAAGAATTTGAAATCCAAAGAATTTTTGGACAAGTTTGAAAAAGACGATGCGCATGTTTTTGAGTATGCTTATTGGAGGGCGTTGCGTGAAGTTTTTGGTGAAAATGATTGGCATTTTGTTGACAAAAAGTTTTGGAAATTAGACTCAAAAGATGCTAGAAGATTTGTTGCTGAAAACAAAGAAGTTTTTCAAAAATACATATTTTTCCAATATGTTTTGCAGAAACAGTGGCACAATTTGAAAGACTATGCAAACAAAAATGGCATAAAAATTTTTGGCGATGTGCCAGCGTATTGCGACAGGGCGAGTGTGGAAGTTTTCGCTCATCCCAAGTATGTCAAACTTGACAAAAACTTTTTGCCTTCTGCGACTGGTGGGGCGCCGGCAGACAATGTGGACATTGTCATGCAAGATTGGGGGACTTGTGTCTATGACTGGGAAAAGTTGTCAGAAGAAAACTTTGATTATTTGATTGACAGAGTGAAGACTCTGTTGGAGAGATATGACCTATTGAGGCTTGACCATTTTATGGCATATGATGAGCATTTTGAAATCCCAAAGAATGGCAAAGATCAACCTCGATTTGAGAGAGGTGGCGGAGAAAATTTTTTTGAGGCACTTGGAAAAAATGTCTCACTGAAAAATATCATTGTTGAAGATATTGGCACAATGACAAATCACTGCAAAAAGGTTCAGAAAAAATTTGACCTTGCGGGAATGAATGTTTTGCAATATGCCTTTGACACAGATGAGAAAAATCCACACCTGCCAGACAATGTGAAGGACAATGTGGTCTATTACACTGAGACACACGACAACAACACATTTATGGGATTTCTTAAAAAATTGAATGATGATCAGTTGGATATGGTTGAAAAATTTCTCGGATGTCAAAACAGAGGATTGAAGCAAACTCAAATTGAAGCGGTGAAAAAAGTCTTGGCATCAAAAGCAAAAATTGCAATCATTCCAATTCAGGATTTGATGTTTTTGGATGAGCGCTTTAGGATGAACATTGCGGGTGTTGCTGCTGGATGTTGGGAGTATAGATTGCAAAAAAATTTTGAAAGAATGATTTGTGGCAATGTGAGGAGATACTTCAAAAAAGTCTAAAAACATGCAAAAACGAATGTTTTTGAGGCAATTTTGCTTGGCTTTCCTCTTTCTGGATGAGATTTGGGGTATTTCACAATGGCTGGAATAAATTTGACAAATGAAAGTAAATTAATTTATAATTCAATAGTCAGGGTTTATACATACTAATATAAAAACAAAATTTTTACGGGGTTTTGAAAGTGGTGAAAAAGTTTAAGGGAATGATTTTGTACGGGCTTTGCGCAGTTATGCTTTCTGTTGGAATTGGATGTTGCGTGGGACTTTTGAAAAATGAGAAGACATACGCGCAGTCGGTAACGGTGTCTGATTTCAGCGGGTTGTCAAATGCTTTGATGGGCGATGCTGACAACATCATTGTTGGTGGAGATATCAATTTTTCTTCGACATTGCAGATTGGAAGAAATGTCAAAATCACTTCCAATGGCAATTTTGTTTTGTCTCGTGCAGATGGCTTTGACGGGACAATGATTGTTATTGAAAAAAATGCAAATGTTGAATTGTCTTCCCTTGAAGGAAATGCAATTTCTTTTGATGGACAGAATCTTGAAGGAAATGCCTCTGCAATTTTGAACAATGGGTCATTGACTCTTGGTGAAAATGTTTCTGTCAAAAACTTTAAGGGTGCAGTTGATGGTGTTGCAATTGACAACTATGGCACACTCAATTTGTGTGGTGGAAAAATCTCAAACAACACTTTGGAAGAATCTTCTAAACCTGGTGTTGATGTTTATGGAATTGTTTACAACAGATCAAAATCAACCTTCAACATTGAAAGTGGAGAAATCTTTGAAAACATATCCACACCAAGTGGAATGATTTTTATGTACAATAATTCTAAGTTGAACATGACAGGCGGAAAAATCCATCAAAATCAATCAACCTCTGGTGGTGCATTCTTTTTTAAGAGTTGTGATGCAAAACTCTCAGGAGGAGAGATTTCAAACAATTCAGTAAGCAAAACTGGTGGGGCGATTTATGCAAAAGACTCTGCTCGTGTTGTTTTGGATGGTGTTGATATTGCTTCAAACACTGCAACTACATATGGTGGGGCAATCTATGCGATTGATGATGCAAGCTTTTTGATGAAGAGTGGAAAAATCCGTGATAATACAAGTCAATCAAGCGGTGGGGCAATCTTTTTGACAAAAGCATCTGATGGCTCTTTCCCAGATGGGACATTGTTTGAAATGCAAGGAGGAGAAGTCTTTTCAAACACTGCAAAAAACAATGGTGGTGCTTTTATCGTAAAATCAAAACTCAAAATTTCTGGCGGAACTGTGAATGGCAATTATCTTGCCCAAACGAAAACAAAGAAAGGTGGGGCAATTTATGCGTATGATGGTGGACGTGTCGAAATCAGCGGAGGAGAACTCTCTGGAAACTCTGCTTATCAAGGTGGAGCAATCTGTGCTGACTATGACAGCATTGTGACAGTAACAGGAGGACAATTTTCTTCAAACGTTGCTTCTTATAGAGGAAACGACATTTATGGCACAGGGGATACCACAAAAACGCCAGTTTATTCTGTGGTAGAACTTCTTGGTGGATCTCTTGAAAATGTTGACATGCAATATAGTGCCCTTAGACTTGGCGGAGATTTGAGTGTCAGCGGACAGATTACTGAATTTGCAAGTGTGAAGGCGGATTATGGATATTTCGCAATTGCAAGTGAACTTAAGAACAGTATTGCAATTAAACTTTATAGCAGTGCAAAAGTTGAGACAAGCAGCACTGCAAACAACTTCTTGAGAAATGAAATTGATGAGGCTGCTGATCCTTATTCAAACATCTATAGGGCTTTGAACAAGATCACATACACGGATGAGACAAAGACTCAAGAAATTGTAGATGGCAAGATTTTGCTTGTTGCCTCAGCAAATAAAATTGAAACAATCGCAAGTGAGTATGCTGTTGAAGTTAAGAAAAGTGCCACAGATGGCGAAACTGTTGAAATGAATGTTATCAAAGAATACAGCGTTTCAAATTTGAAAGTGACTGATACAATCGGAAATGCAATTGCAGTTTCACAAAATGGAAACAAATATTCTTTTGTGATGCCAACTGAAAGTGGTGTGAAAATCAATTATGATGCACAAAGAAAAGTTCTTCCAATTTCTGTTGAAGCAAGTGCAGGGGAGTTTGTTCAAGTCGCTGCGACCGCAAAGTTTGAGGACGTTGTGACACTTCAAATCAAAAATGTTGAAGGTAAAAAACTTGACTCAATTTTTGTGGGAAATGGGACTTACTCGAAAGAACTTGATCTTGCAAACCCACAATTTGTGATGTTTGACGGGGCAACAATTTCTGTAAGTTATAGAGAAAAATATGCAGTGACTGCAAAATTGAAAGGGAATGAAGATTATCCTCAAATCATTTCAAAAGTTGAATTTGAAAGCAGCAGCGTGGCTGTTGGAGATGTTGTAAAATTTAGAATTGAGCAAAACAAGGATCCAATGCTCTCAAGATACAGTTTGAATGCTGTTTATTATTTGGATAGGGTTTCACAAAAGGTTGTCATTTCAAAAGACATAAATGATGTTTATAGTTTTGTGATGCCAGCTTATGATGTTGAAGTTGGATTTGAGTTTGTGGATATACTTGAGGGATTTGTAGGAGAAGCAATAATTGTTTCTTCTGAGCAAGAACTTGTTGAAGCTTTGAAACGAGACAATGTGGCTGTTATGCTTGGCAATGATATCACAATCTCAAACACACTTAAGATTGTTGAAGGAAATCACAGTTTGCTTTCTTTGAATGGAAGTTCTCTCAAAAGAGGTGCTGACTTCAAGGGGAATATGATTGAAATTGGTTTTAAGACTGCTTTGAATCTTGGATTTGAAGGTGTTGGAAATTCTTTCATTATTGATGGACAAAATGTCGAAGACACAACTGGATCAATCATCTATGTTGAAGATAGTGGTGTTGTAAATATGTATGATGGTGTTGTCATCAAAAACAACAAAGAAACAGCAGTGTACAACTACAACGGAATCTTCAATATGTATGGTGGACAAATCACAGACAACTCAGCGTCAGGAAATGGCGGAGGTGTCAACAATCAAGGAAGATTTAACCTTTATGGTGGAGAAATCTCAAACAACAGTGCTGAAGGGTCTGGCGGTGCAGTTTACAATGCGAGAGTGTTCAATCAAGCTGGCGGTGACATCTTGAACAACACAAGTGCAACTTATGGTGGCGGAGTATACGTAAACAATTCATTCTATGCTTACTATTATTTGGTAAGTGGAAAAGTCAATGGAAATACTGGAGAATCAAGTGGCGGTGCAATTTTCATAGCAGAAAAAGGCTCTGTGTTTATCAAGGGAGGGGAAATCTCTCAAAACAGGGCAACAAACAATGGCGGAGTTGTCAACTGCAAAGGTACACTTTTTGTGTTTGATGGTTTGATTTCTGGAAACACTGCTGGAAGCAAAGGTGGGGCAATCCATCTTTATGGAAAAGGCAGAGCATTTGTGAGAGGTGGGACATTCACCGAAAACACTGCAAAATATGGTGGTGCAATCTGTGCAAGTGACAATTCAACAGTTGAAGTGTCAAATTGTGAAATTTTCAACAATTCAGGGGCAACCAGAGGTGGCGGAATTTATGCACTTGGCGACAAGGATAAGGGAGTTTACGCGACAATAACATTGAAAAATGTTTATATACATGACAACACTTCATCAGAGGGAGCACAAGTTTGCATTCAGTATGCAGTGCTTGAACTTGGAAAAGGCGTTGAAGTTGTTGGTGGAATCACAACCGTTGCAAACCCAACAGCAAGCTATGGATTTGTAAGTTTTGTTGAAACCATTGACACTCCAATTCAAATCACGCCAAACAGATATGCGGATTATGAACAAGAACAATTCAATGTTTTGAGAGTTGCAAACGGAGCAGATGCAAGTGCGATCGCAGAGAAATTGACAATTGCAAAGAAAGGTTCCACAGAGTATACAGTAAAAGTCAACGGGCAAAACTTGTACATCCAAGCCAAGGCAGTTGCATAGGAGAGTGATTGAAATGAAAAAATGGATTTTTAGAATTTGCTTTGTTGCAATCACTGTTGTGATTGCGCTTGCGGGAATCATCTCATATGTCACTGCTGATGGACTGGCAACAGTTGCACAAGTGACAAAATATGTCAACGTTGATGGAAAGGATGTTAAAGTTGAGATTTTTGCGAGAAATTCCGGCGACAGATATGCTCATCCAGTCTTTAAGGTGTGTGAACTGGTGAATCAGGCAATCAACTATAAGTTGCTTCACCAAGACGAAGAAGTCACAATCGACTATGCTATCTATCGTTTTGAGACAGACACGGCGGCTTATTACAATCCAAAATCAAGAAAGTATGGAATGATGACAAGTCTGTCCAAACTCTATACAAAAGATTGTGAAAGGGTTGCATACAGTTTCATCAAGGCGGCAAAATATGGAATCCCTGTGAGACTCATCTATCACAGAGATGCAGATATCACTGCGAGAACAACATACGATTGGTTTATGAAATATATGAATGATAAGTGCTTCTTTGATGAGACAAAGAAAGTTTCAGACTTTTTGCAAGTCAGAAAGGCTGAGTGGGATTTGAATTATCTGGGCTCAGAACAAATGCACAACAAACAGTTGCTCATCAACCACTATCTTGATTGGGACGGGACAGAATATCACAATGCTGTCAACGCAATGACATCAAATGTTGACTCTTATATGGCAAACACTGGACTTCCTGTTGGGAGTAAGGATTGGACTCACACGGGTTATACAATTTCAAATCATGACAAGATATATGAGGCAAACAAGAGATATTTTGAATTGACTTTCCAAAACTACAAAGTTAGACCAGAATTTGTCAATGCTGTTATGGATGCTCATGCAAACAACGAACTCAACTATGAGGACGAATATTTCATGTGTTATTTCACACCAGTGCCACAAGAGCATACAGATGCTTATGATGTGGTTGCAAATCCATATGCAAGATATGTGGAACAACTCAATGAGTCGAAAGGTCAAATCAAATGCTACATAAACAACTATCACTTCAGTGCAAATCAATTTTCTCTTAAATTTGCAAGCAGACTCAACGATGCTTTCAAAAACAACACAACAGAGGGAAATGAATTTGGATGTGCGATAAATCGTTCGCTCGTGCCTGCAAACAAGGAATATCAACTTCTTAAGGGAATCGGAAAACTTTATTTGGATAAAATGACTCACGGCAAGGATGCAATGTTCTACTTTGGAGACACACAAGAATACATAACCATCACTGGCAGTATAAATTTGGAATTGGGTGAGTTTTGTGCAAAGTCGAACACGGGAATGGTTTTCAAAGAAACAGAGGATAGCCATGAGATTTATGACTGTTTCTACAAGACCTATTTGAGCACATGTATGCAATAAGGGGGATGGTGAGAAATGAAAAAAGTTTTTGGTTATATTTTCAAAGATTGGAAACTCTCAGACTGCATAATTTGTTTGATTTCTGTCATTTTGGCGCTTACTGTCGGACTTCTTGCAAAGAATGTTGACGAACCTATCGATGTTCAGAAGGTGCTTGCATCAATTAAAACGATTCATATAGTTGGTGCGGTTTTGTTTGTGGTTGGAGTTGTTTTCTGCTTAAAAGAAACAATCCACGGATATGGGATTTGTCTTTGTACAACTGCATTCTTCTCATATGGGCTTTTTGTGGCAGGTTGCTTCGGAAGTTTCCTTGTGGCAATGTTCATATGTGCATATTTGATTTTCAAATTGGTTATGAAGTGCCTAAACAGGGAGCTTGACCTTGCAAAATTTGAGAAATGGGATTATCTGTTTCTTTTCGTTGGACTTGCTGTCTGTGCTTATCCAACCTATATGTTGATGGACGTTATGATGGTAAGTTGTGTCGCAAGTGAAGTTTTGGTTGTGCTTGCTGCATTGGCATTTTTCTACTTGCAGTTCAAGAAAATCAAGTACTCAAAATTCTTGCTTCTTTGCATGGCAATTTTGACAACGGTTTCAATTGCAATGATTATTGTTCAACTCCGTATCGAAAATATTGGATTGTTGATTGGTGTAGGCATGATGGATGTATTTATGATTGTTGAATGCATAAAAATGTTTATTAAGAAAAAAGAGATTAAACAAGATTGATTGTTTAATCTTTTTTTTGCAAAATGGGACATGTTTGGCGCTTTTGCTTCAAAATTTGACTAATATTATTTTGATTTTGTTTGTGATTTTCAGTTGGTTTGATATATACTAAACGTATAGTGGAAAAAGGAAAAAATATGAAAACCAAAAATTGTTTGTTTGGCTTTTTGCTTATGTTTGCGGTTTTGATTGCTGGCAGTTTTTATTTGCCTGATGTATCTGATCAGATTGCAACTGAAAACGAAATTGTTGCTTTCGCTGATATGACAGAAGAATCTGGTGGAGGGGAGACTGGCGGCGGAGAAGAAGCTTCGACAGATCCCGTTGAACAGCCAGAAGAAAGATATAAGGTCAGTGTGAGCGTGGTTGGAAAGGGAGAAGTCCTTATTTCTCCAAACGAAGAAGACTTTTTGAAAGGCACTGTTGTCAATGTTGAAGTTGTGCCACAAGATGGATGGACTTTGTCCAGTTTGGAAGGTGTTGAACTTGACGAAGAAAACAATTTTCAAATCGAAGAAAATGTGACAATTGTTGCAACCTTTGTTGCAAATCCAATCCGTTTGGAAGATAGTGAAAGCTGGGTGATTATAGAAACAACCGCGGAGTTTGTTCCGGTCGGGACCACACTTTCAGTTTCAAAATTGCAAACTGAAGATCCAAGGTATGTACAAGTGAAAAATCGTCTTTCAAATCCAAACCAACTTGTGGTTTATGAAATCACACTCAAAGATGGTGAAGACCAAGCGCTTGGACAACTTGGTGGAAATGTGAAACTGAAAATTAAACTTGATGAGACATTTGATGCGAGCAAGAAGGTGAATGTTTCTAGGTTTGTCCTTGATACAAATGAAAACATCGATTATGGATTTGCCTATGAAGATGGCTATGTTGTCATTGAAACAAACAACTTAGGGTTTTATACGTTGTCGCAAAATCCTGGTTTCAAACCGGCATCTCCTTCAAAAGATGGAACAAACAAGATGACAATAACGCTGATTGTTGTTGGTGTGTCTGCAGTTGTCGCGGCCATTGCTGTTGCTGTTGCAGTCATTGTAAACAGAAAGAAAAAATATTAAAATTTGCCATATTTTGTGGTTTGTTGAGGGAAGCAAATGAAAAGTATTTACACGTATTATAAAGAAAGATTGATTGAGATAAGCGGAAAAAACAGAAGTCTTTATCTGAAAAACTTCAACAAGAAAAATGGATATGATGTTGGACGTGTTTTGTCGGGAGACTCAGAACTCACGGACGAATTTTTGGACATCTTGCTCAGCGGGAAGGCAGTCCCATTCAATCTTTATGGAAAAGGCACAAAGGACTTGATTGTTGCATCAAGCAATCTTTCTGCGAAATTTCCAGCAAAGAAATTTGATGATGAGAAAGAAAAACAAAAATACGACAGACAAAAGAAAGACTATGCAAAGAAAGTCTTTGAGCAGGAAGGAAAAGATCTCAAGACACTCCTTCGTGAAATTGAAGAGATTGAAAAAGAAACCGGGCGTTATGAACTTTATGTTTGCTGGCCTTTTGTCTATGGGGCTGTGAAGAATTATACACTCAGAGCACCACTTTTGATGTTTCCTGTTGTCATTGATGTTGTGGATGATGCAAACATCAACATCTGTCTCAAGTATGGGGAGAGGATTCAACTCAACAAGGCACTTATGCTTGCCATTGCGGACAGCAAACATCTCAATCTTGAAGACATGGATATGGAGTTTGATTCTATCAAAGCGAGATTTGGATCTTTGCAGGGGCTTATCTCGTATCTGAGAGAGTTTGGCATCAAACTTGGTTTCAAGCCAGAAAAGAAATTGCATGCCTTCACAAAGTATGGTGAGCCAAGCATGGTTGCTCCTCTTGAAGTGAAAAACCTTTGTTTGCTTTCAAGATGCAGTTTGGCAAATTCAATTTATGCTGACTATTCAGCACTTGAAAAGAAGCACTTGACAAATGATTCTATCAACGAACTTTTGAATGCAAGATCTGGCAAGAAAAAGGCGACAAAATGCAATGATCTTTATTTGATAAACAATGTTGATTATGCACAAGAGCAAGTTGTAAGAAAAGTGAATGAAAGCGGAAACATGGTGATTTATGGACCTCCAGGAACAGGAAAGTCTCAGACGATTGTCAATGTGATTTCTGATGCGATTTGCAAGAACAAGAAAGTGCTTGTTGTTTCTCAAAAGAAGGCGGCACTTGAAGTTGTTTTCAATCGTCTTTCAAACTTAAACAGCAAGGCGATGTTTATTGTCGATGCTGAAAAGGAAAAGAGAGACTTCTTCAAGAGATGTTTCACCGCTCATGAAGAAATTTTGAAATCTTCTTTTGATGACAAACTTCAAAAAGAATATGCTGAACTTGAGAAGAGGCTTGAAGGGGAAATTGAAAATCTCAATGCAATCTCTGACTGCTTAAACAAAGTCACTCCATTTGGATTGTCTCTCCAACAAATGTATTACAATTCATACAAGATTGGAAAGAAATCAACTGAATATGCACTCTATAAAGAGATGCAAAAAGATAAGCAAATCATGTCTTTGAACTTTGATGAGTTGTCTTCAGCTCTTGGCATTTTGCAAGAGAAAAACAAAGCGGAAATCTATTTCAATTATGTTGAGGAAAAAAAGAAAAATCCATTTATCGATGCTTTCAAAGAGGGGTTGAGTGTCCATGCTGTCGCTGAGGCACAGTCAAAACTCAAGAGACTTTTTGCATCAAGAAAGGCACTTTTTGATGTTGGGAAATATAAATATGCAAGACAGGTCTTGACTTATTATGATCAAGTGAAAAATGACAAAAACAGCAAGGCGCTCATAAAACTTATTGCAAAATATGAATATCCAAGCTCTGAAAAGTTTTTGAGCACAAGTTGTATTATGTTTCCACTTTATCCAGTTGCAAAAGTCAATATGGTGAAGAAAGAAAAAATCGTAAAAGCTGAGGTTGAGAAGACTTTGTCCGCTGTTGACAAATATCTTGCCGACTATGAGTTTCTTAAAAACATTCTGACAGAAAGTGGATACTTGCTTGCAGTTGACGGCATTTTGCATGGAAACAATGGCATTTTGAGGTTGCTTCTTTGGGCGGTTGAAAATTATGTCATGCTCAATGACACTTGCCTTATTCTCAAGAATTTGGACGAAAATCAGAAACATGTGCTTGATTTTGCATATGAGAATGGAAGCACATATCCAAAATATATCAATATTCTCAATTCAATTTTGCCAGTGAGAATTTATCATGAAATCATCAAGTATGAAGAAGAGAATCATGATACCCTTTCTGCGACTGTTGACTTTGAAAACATAAGAGCAAGAATTGTCAGCATCAAGAAACAACAAAATGAAATCAGCAAGAAGATTGCAATGCAGACATTCAGCGAAGACTATAAGAAAATGATGAATGGCAGCACACAGAGCAAGGACTATGTTTATCAGATTGCAAAAAAACAAAATTTCTGGTCAATCAGAAAAACAATGGAGGTGTATGGGGACTATTTGTTCAAACTTTTCCCATGCTGGCTTTTGTCTCCAGAAAATGTTTCAACAATCTTGCCACTCAAGAGAAATCTCTTCGATGTTGTGCTTTTTGATGAAGCATCACAGGTGTTTATCGAAAATACAATTCCTTCAATCTTCCGTGGAAACAGAATCGTTGTTGCTGGGGATGCCAAGCAGTTGCGTCCAACAACTACATTCATGAAGAGATACATGGGTGCGGGCGTTGAAGACGATTTGGATTATACAACCCAGGCGGCTCTTGAAGTGGAATCGCTTTTGGATTTGGCAGTTTCAAGATACGAAAGTTCAAACATTACATATCACTACAGAAGCAAAAATGAGGAGTTGATTGACTTCTCAAACAAAGCATTCTACAATGGGGATCTTCAAATTGCACCAAATGTTTCAAAAAACATCAAGCACAAGCCTATTGAAAGAATTTTGGTGCCTGGTGTGTGGAGAGACAGAAGAAATGCCGAAGAAGCAAAGAAGATTGTGGATCTTATCAAGAGTCTGCTTAAGACAAGAAAAAACAACGAGACAATCGGTGTGATTACTTTCAATGTTGAGCAAGAAAACTGCATTGAAGAGTTGATTGACAAACAATGTTTCGATGACGCTGAATTTAGAAATCTTTATATCAAAGAAAAGAATCGTATTGAAAACGGTGAGGATGTCAGTTTGTTTATCAAAAACCTTGAAAATGTTCAGGGGGATGAGAGAGATATTATCATCTTCTCAATTGGCTATGCAAGAAACGAATTTGGAAAGGTCAATGCAACATTTGGTTCGCTTTCAAACGAGGGCGGAGAAAACAGACTTAATGTTGCAATCACTCGTGCGAAACAAAAGATTTATGTGGTAACAAGCATTGAGCCGGAAGAACTTAAAGTTGATTCTTCAAAGCATGTTGGACCAAAACTTTTGAGAAGTTATTTGACTTATACAAGAGCGGTTTCAAATGGAAACAATGAAGAAGTCAGGACGATTTTGAACAGTTTCGGCGAGGTTGAAACTGCAAAGCCAAGACTGTCAAATCTTCTTCCACTTGAAAATCAAATTGCGAGCAAACTTGAAAAACTTGGATACAAGACTGATCTCAATCTTGGAAACTCAAACAGCAAAATTTCAATCGCTGTTTATGACAGAAAGAAGGATAAATATTTGCTTGGAATTGAAACGGATGAGGCTGTCACAAAGACATCGAAATCAACTTTGGAGAGGGATGTGTTTAGAAACGAGTTCCTCAAGTCAAAGGGCTGGAAGATGTTTAGAGTTTGGAGCAGAGATTGGTGGCACAATCCAAATCAAGTTGTCAGTGCTATTGCAAAAGAAATTGAAAAGCAGAAAAAATAAAAAGATGCAAATTTGCATCTTTTTTATTGTATGAGGTGAGATTTGTGATATAATTTTTCTATGGAACAAGAAAGATATGTGCATCTAAACGCTTGGCTTAAACAAAAGTTTGGACAACGTGTTTTGAAGATTTGTGTTGATGGAGATTTCACATGTCCAAATCGTGACGGGAAGTGTGGTGTGGGAGGCTGCATTTTTTGCGGTGAGAGTGGAAGTGGAAAGCATCGTGGAAGTTCAAGCATAAAAGAGCAGATTGAAAACCATTTGAAGAGTTATCGTGGGCAGAGAGCAGAGAAGTTTGTTGTTTATTTTCAAAACTTCACAAACACTTACGACAGTCTTCCAAATCTCAAAAAGAAATATGATGAAGCGGTGAGTGCAAGCGACAAGATTGTTGGGCTTGCTGTTGCGACAAGACCAGATTGCATTGATGAAGATGTGGCTAGGCTTTTGCAGTCTTACAATGACAGGATTTATGTGCAAGTGGAGTTGGGGCTTCAAACTGCAGATGATGAGACTGGGAGGATTATCAATCGTGGGTATGACACAGAGGTGTTTGAAAAGGCGGTTGACATTTTGAGTAGGTGCAACCTTGATGTGGTTGCACATGTCATGGTTGGTCTCCCAAATGAAAATATTGAAAATCTGAAAAATACAGTTGAATTTTTGAATGGGCAAAAAATCTCTGGAATCAAAATCCACTCAACATATATCACAAAAGGGACAAAACTCTGTGAGATGTTTGAGAGGGGAGAATATAAGCCTTTGGAACTTCAAGAATATTTGGACAGCGTGGTCTATGTTTTGACACATTTGCGAAGCGATATCGTTGTACACAGAATAAGTGGAGATGCTCCAAAAGATGAATTGATTGCACCGCTTTGGAACTCGCACAAGAAACTTGTCCTCAATGGTGTTGACAGAATTTTGAGAGAAAAAAATTTGAGACAAGGTCAATTTTGCAACAAAAAAGAGTAGAAAACCTACTCTTTTTTCAATATATCAACCAGATGTGAGCCCGCTCCAAGCAGGTCTTGTCTTTCCGCGATTGATTGGACATATTTGATGTAAATATGGAAGTCCTCATCACTAAGTTTGTTTATCGTTTGGCGAATATAATCGGTTGGGCCATCAGGAGAAAAAATCTTCATACGAGAGAGTCCACTTTTTTCTTTGAGAGAGTTTATGATTTCAAGATTGTCATAACTGTAGAGGTCTTCCTCCGTTGTGATGGTTTTGAAATTGTCATCCAGTTTCTTTTCTGAAAGGACTTTTTGCAGATTGCCTTCTTTGAATGCAAATGTGATGACGGAATAATCATTCATGCAGTAAGCAACAAAGATAAGTCCATTTGGTTTGGTGATTCTTTTCGCTTCTTCAAGTGCTTTGAGCTTGTCTTCAAATGAGAATAGGTGATACATAGGACCAAAGAGAAGTGTGATGTCAAAACTGCCATTTTCAAGCATTTTAAGATTGAGTGCGTTGCCTTGAAAAACTTTTATACAACTGCAACGTTCTTCAATCACTCTGACATTTTTCTTTACAAGTTCGACTGCGGTCACGTCACAACCAAGTTTTGAAAGTGCCTCGCTGTATCTTCCAGTGCCAGCGCCGATGTCCGCGATTTTTGGATTGGATAATCCTGCCAGGTGCTCTTTTATATATTTCATCGTGACAAAAAACTCCACCTGTCCATGACGAGATAGGAGGCGTTTGTCTTCATTGAATTTGTTGTAGTATTGTTCCAATTTCGAAAGTTTCATCGCATATATTTTAACACCTGACAAAAAACAATGCAAGCGGCAAGGGCAGTTTTGCAAAAGATGTTTTTGAAAGTTGCGGTTTGTTTTGTTGGTGTGCTATAATGAAGATATTATGAAAACTTTGAATCTTGAAAGAGAAAAATACACCGTTGACCATGCCATCGCAATGATTGAGATTGAAATTGAAAATGCAAAGCGTGAAGGTCAAGTGGCGATAAAAGTTGTGCATGGCTATGGCTCTCATGGAGTGGGAGGAGCAATCCTTTTGGCGCTTCGTCCACGCCTTGTACAATGGAAACGCTCTGGTTTTATCCAAAATTTTTTCTTTGGCGACAAGTGGAATTTGTTTGATGCTGACACTCAGAGGATTTTGCAGAAAGATAAGTCAATCTATGGCGACAGAGATTTTTACACGAGTAATCCTGGGATAACTATCATCGAAGTTTGAGATATCAGGCAAAAGAAAAATCGTATCAGTATGGATACGACTTTTTTTATTGGTTGTTTTCGGACTGCATGTTTGCGTTTATCTTTGCTTCGCTTCTTTTGAAATACTTCTTGTAAGAGTTTTTGCAGAAGTTTTTGTGAGACTTTTGCTCGGTGTTTTCTGGGTCGTTGAAATTGTATCTGCCGTTGACTTTCCAACTGTTGAACCAGCCAATCTTGAAGGCGTCAACAGGGCACATAAATGAGCAACGCATGCACATCAAACAATTTTTGCCAAAATGGAAATTGCCGTCTTTGTCAACGGTGATGTTGTTTGTTGGGCAATTTTTGACACACTGCATGCAATGAATACACTTGTCGTTGACTTTGTATTTTTTGCCATTAAATCTTCCGCCCCAGTGTTCGATTCTCATAATCCAAGCAATGGAGTTTGGCATAGGGAAATATGACAATTTGACTTTCTTTTGTGAGATGACTTCTTTGCAATCAATAGGGATAAGTTTTTGAGCAGTGTTCCACATGCGATATGCCATTGCATTTGAATGTCTGAAAATCATGTTGTATGGCATCACATAATGATATTCATTGGTCAAAACAAAACCTTTTCTTTTTGTTATGTTTTTGATTTTTGCCGAGGAGATGTTGTTTATCTTGAGTGGTTCACCAGATGTTTTGATGATGTAGAGTTGTTTCTTCTCTTCAAGTTTTGGCATCTTCTTGCAGAAGTCAACAACATTTGAAGGGGCGTTGAAGGCATGGATAGGGTAGGCGATGCCAACGCTGTCATATTGCGAAAAATCAACATCGCAATCCTTGTCTATTGGTTGGGCGACCGCTTCCCAGCCATTTGTTTTGAATTCTTCAATATATTTATCTACAACTTTTTTTGTGTTTCCTGTCCCTGAGAAATAGCAGATAATCGTTTTCATTTGTTTGTCCTTATTTGTGCATTAAAATTTTCGTCCATTGAGTAGACGTTGTTTTCGTTTTCTGAGTGAGAGTCATACCAAGCCTGAGCAAAGATTTTGTCTTTCTTGCAGAGTCTGTCAAAGTCCCAAACATAATCTTTGTATGTGCTGTTGAACCAATGTCCAGCACGAAGTACTGAAAAGGCGGTTGCTTCAAACTGTTCTTTGTCTTGAGTTTCCCATTTGAGTTTTGTGTAAAGGTCGCCAGTCTTGAAATCCTTTGTCAAAAGTTTTCCGCCGTGCATTTTTGCAACAGAGAGCAAGTCTTCTTTTGAAATCTCACCGTCCTTTTTGTTGAAATTGTATCCAAGGTCAATCATCTTTGCATTTTTGATATCTTTGAGTTTTGCATAATTAACTTCAGAGCTGTCTGGTGCTTTGTTTTCAACCATCAGATTGAAACAGCACCACTTTTTAGGAAGTTTTTCATAATTCTCTTTGCTTCCAAAATATGCAATAAGTCTTGCTTCGTCTTTGTGCTTATACCAATAAGCAGGGGAGTTGTCATCTTTGAACAATCTTTGGATTGCAAGGCGAGAGATGAGCCTTTTTGGAACAATTTTTCCAAATTTGTAGTACCAATAGATTTTTCCAATTTGTTGCCAATAGTCGGTGACATCTTGGCTTACATAGTCAAACAAATCGTTGAGGCGTTTGCCATCGTAAAACCAAACGCCATGGAAGTTTCTTGTCGCATTGAAGTAAGGTTTGAAGAAATCTTTAGCTGATCCACCGATGAGCTTGAATCCATCGTTGAGTGTGTCATATCCAGTGATTTGATTTGCGCTGGTTGAGCCAATGTTGAAACACTGTTTCCAGAATTTTGCTCCAAGGTGTTTTTCGCTGTCCTTTTTGATTATGTTTGCGATGAGCACTCCACTGTCGTGGGCGGTTACCCATTCAAGAGGTGCGTTGAAGCAAGTGTGAAACATAAGTCCGTCGCTCATGTTGTCTTTGAGCATGTTTGTATGAAGCATTGCTGATTGACGCAAAACTGCCCAGTTTTTGATGTTTGACTCAAGCACTGCAAACTCACCACGAAGTTTTGTCGCAGAATAAACGTCATATGGACTTACAAGCAATGGGTCTCCAACTCGTGCCCAAGGGTGGATGTGGTTTCTGTTTCCATAGAGAGCGAGTGTGGATGTATGGATAAACTTTGGTTGGTTTTCCAATTCTTCAATTGCTTGAATCAAATTCTTCACGCCGGTCTCATTGCAGTCAACTGCCCATTGTGGGTGTTTGTCAGACTTTGGAGGAATGACCGCTGCCAAGTTGATGACATATGCGACATCTTCAACGAGTTTTCTGCATGCCTCAATTTCCTTCATGTTTCCGTAGACAACTTCAACCTTTGTTTTGTTTTTGCCACAGCGTTTGATGATTTCTTTTTTTCTTTTCTTGTCATCAGGCAAAATCAAGATTTTCACCTTTTCAACTTTTTCAAGTTTTACAAGTTCGACAAGGGCTTCTTTTCCCATGTTTCCCGTTGCACCAGTAAGAGCAACTTTCATAAAATTCTCCTTTGTTTTTATAACTTTTATTATAATAACACATATTTGAAATTTGTCCAAATCATATTACTTAAAAGTTTTTAATTTTTTGAAATTGCAAAAAAAACAAAAGCTTAAAAAGTTTTAACTATCCAGTTATCTCACAGATTTGAGAAGACGGATATTGACTTTGCAATTGGGTTGTGTTAAAATCTCACAAAGAGGTGGAAAGTTTTGAAAATATCCTATCAAGAAGAATTTGAAAGGTATAAGAAAGGTTTTGATAGAGAATCTTGGAGATTGCATGAGAGAAACAAGGCAAAACTCAAGAGCTTTGCGAGAGTCAAATTTGCAAGAAAAGCAGTTTGTACGGATGCTGATTTGAGGGGAGACAAAGTGTTTGTCAAAAATTACAGATTCACTGCGGCTTCTCAGATATATTCAAATGTAGAAGTCGTTAGAAATTTGAGAATGATAAATGAGTTTTTGATTTCCACTTTATGCAAACAGATTGGTCTTGAATCAGCGATATATTTGGCTCAGATTAAGTCAAAGAAAGAGCCAAACTATCAAGAGATTCAAGATGTGATGAAAAATGTTGACATGCCCAATGCGATTGTGAGCAAAAACTTTCTTAAAGCAGACGAAGAATTTTGTGAAGTGATAAGTTATGACTTCAATTCAGAGAGTGGATTCAGCTTGAAAGCATTTGTGGATGGTCTTGCTCAGATGAAAAAAGATGATCCAGATTTGAAAGTTGATCTCAACGATATCAAAACAAAACTTTTCAAGTTGATTATTTTGGATTTGTTGACATTGCAACTTGATAGACATATAGGAAACATTCCGATTGTTTTGAATACAAAGGAGAACCGTTTGGGTTTTGGGGCGGTTTTTGACAATGAGTATAGTTTTAATGTCAAGGCGTTGCGTGACTATGATTTAGAGAAAGATGTGTTTTGCATTTTGAACGAGGATGGAAAGATTGATGTCGAGAAGGTGATAAAAGCATTTGATAGACGACTTGCAAAGTATGGAGATTATATTTGGACAATTACTCCAAATTGCAAAACTGACTACCATTCTTGCATGAAGGACATTGTGATGCAAGCATTATTATCTCCAAAAGCCAAGAGGATTGTGATTGAAGTTGTCAGCAATTTGAATGTTGAAAAAGCATTTGATGACATGGAAAAATCTGGTGTAAAGGTGGGGCAAGGATATAAACAGTTTGTATCGCAAATTATAGGGTATGGAAAAGCACAACTTGTTAAGCAAATGGCCAAACATGCGCAAACGAAATTCCAGCCCTCTGGCAATCCTCAAAAAAACAAAGAATAATTTGAAGGTCAAGGTTTCAAGATTTTGAAGATTTTTAGTTAAAGATTTTGAAGACCTTGACTTTTTTGATATAATTTTTTTGTAAAAAACAAAAGTTTAAGTTGAGGAAGCAGAAATGAAAATTTTTATTGTGGGAGCAGTGAGTTCTGCAAGCGAACAACAGTTGAGCAAATATAAAGTTTATAAGCAGGTTTTGACTGATGTTTTTGACGATTTGAGTTTGACAACTCCGGACGATATTTGGGATTATAGACTGAAATGCATTGCGGAAAATCCAAATGCTTCAAAGATTGATATTGACAATATGATGACAAACTTTGATTTGCAGAAAGTGAGAGAAAGTGATTTGCTCGTTGGAGATCTTTCTGTCCGTTCTACTGGCATGGGGATTGAATTGGGTGTTGCAAATGAAAACAAAGTGAAAGCCATTTTCTTTTTTGAGGAGGGTACTGAGATAAGCAACATGATTACAGGTACTTTCAAGGGGAGCAAATTCGTCTCTTACAAAGATTTGACAGAACTAAGCAAAAAACTTAAAAACGAATTGAAAAATTTGTAAAAGAAAACCACTCTAGGCATTTTGCCAGGGTGGTTTGTTTTTTTAGATCAGATTTCAAACTCTTGCCCAATTTCTGGAATTATGAAATTGATTTTTTCTTGAGTAAGATAATCTTCAATTTGCTTTTTGTCATAGAGCATCTTTCCGCCTTCTTGGTGGGCGACAATCAAAAGCTTTGCACCAACATCTCGTGATGTTTGAGCCGCTCCCCACAAATTCATTGATGCGTCAAATGCAGTGACATCGGCAAACATAACATCTGCTTTATAGTTGTGGTTAAATCGGATTGTGTCGCTTGTGATGTAAAGTCTTGTTTTGCCATCATCAATTATGAAACCAACATTTTCAAGAATGTCTCCTTCTGGCAACATAAATCCGTGGATTGCTTTCACAACTTCAATTTTCACTTTGCCGATTTTGAAGGTGTCTTTTTCCTTTATTATGTTGATTTGAAGATCTGGGTTGCGGGAGGCAACTTCACTCGTTGAATAAACGGGAAGTCCAAGAGATTTTACAACAGGAGCGTTTATGTGGTCACTGTGTCTGTGAGTGATCAAAACGGCATCAGCAGTCTTCCAGTCCTTCAAAAACTTTTCGTCATATTTCACAGAGCCAGCATCAATCAAGAGTCTTGTGCCTTTGGTTTCGATAAGAATGCAGCTTTGAGGGAATTTTTTTATTTTCATATCTTTTTCTCCTTAATTTTTATTGACTTACTTTATTTTATAGTTCAGATGCCAAACGAAGTGCAATGTTGAAATTTGCGATATTATGATTTGCTTCACGAAGTTTCCTGTCATCCCACTCTGGAGCATCTAGAAGGTCTCCACTTACCAAGAAGTAAAACAAATCTAAGCCTCTGAAATCGCATGCCGCTTGCATTGCAGAACACTCCATATCCACAGCGATGCAACCATCTGCTTTTCGTTTTTCGAAATTGTTTTTTGTCTCTCTATAGAAAGCGTCAGTTGTCCAAATTTTTCCCTCAGCGTAAGGGATATCATATTTCTTCATAAAGTTTGCGACAGACTTAGAGTTTTTGATTTTTATATAGTCTGCTGCCTTTGCATAGTGGTAAGATGTGCCTTCATCTCTATAAGCATGGGTTGGGACAACGATTTTGTTGTAGGCGACTTCTTTGTTCAATGTGCCGGCAGAACCAAACACCAAAAACTCTTTGGTGTCAAGAAATGTAGTTACATCTTCAAGTATGCCAACGGATGCAGGAGCACCTAGAAAAGTCTTATAAAAACCAAATTTTTTCTTTTTGTAGGTAAATGTGTAGATTGGATATGGACCACTGACACACTTGAAATCGCCTACTTGTTTTGGCTTGAAATTTTCAACAACAAAATCTTCTATTTCATCTGAAAAAGTGACAATGCAGACATCGCATTTTTCTCTTTTTTTATTTATCTTAGGATTTATTATTGCATCGCTCTTGTTGTCAAAACTTTCTGTTATCATGAAAAGAATCTCCTTAAAAAAAATAATAACATATTTACTTAGAGAAACAAAATATATTCGCGCAAAAAATTAAAACTAATTCAAATATGCTTTTTGAAGCGAATGAAGATCCAAAGGTTATTCAACAGCTTTTAGGTCATCGTGACGTGAAAACTACAATCACAGTTTATAATTCAGTTGATTGTGAATATGTCAGGCAAACAACAGAAAAGTTTAATGAAAAATTGAAAGAAGATCAACTTGTGCTTGAGAAAAGAGAGCGAGATGAAGTGTTGCAAGAAAAGAAAGAAAAACTGCTTTCAGATATGTCAGATGATGAGTTTGATGACCTATTAGAACAGCTTTTACTTGAAAGAAGAGAACGAAAACAAAAGGATTTTGAGATGTGAAAAGTATTGGCAGTAAGACTTGCAATTGATAAATTCTTATGTTAAATTGTAAAAGAAAAAAGGTTGAAGAGCAATTGTTTATCTTCAGCCTTTTGCAATTTATAGGAGATATTATGAAAAAGATTTATAAAATTATGAAGTTTTTCGCAAAAGAGGTGCTATAATGAAAAAAGGACCAAGTCAATATGCGGAGTACTGGACCTCAGAATATAATGAAGGAATTCATTTTGGTGAACATGGAAAACAAATGGGGTATGAGGACGATTTTGAAGGAAAAGATGGATATTCAAAGGATGCACAAGAATTTGCAAATGCGACAGGAGATGATGTTTTATCATTTACCGCAAATGCAAGTAAAAATTATGCAACTTATAAATATAGCACATCTTCTAATGAATTTATGATTATTTCAAGAGAAGGGAAAATTGTAACATACTTTCCGCCAAGAGGTGGCGTTGATTATTTTTATGATCAATTTGGTAAGTATGGTGATCATTGGAATTAAGAGGAGATGATAATGAGTAAAATAGTAGAGAATGGGAAGTTAGTGGAGCAATTACAAAACAAATGTAAAGTATGTGGTTTAGGCGCGATTGAACATGATTTTGCGATATGTGAATATTGTGGTTGGGAAGCTGATTGTTTGCAGAATGATGAACCAGATTATATTGGTGGAGCTAACGAAATGAGTCTAAACCAATATAAAAAATTTTGGGAAGATTGTAAAGATAAGATTCTTCAACAAGATGGAGTGAAGGTGTTTTTTGCGATAGATTTAGCAAGAGAGTATTATGAAAAATATTTTAAACAACTAAACGAAGAATATTACAGAAAAATTAATCCTCATTTTGATGAAGATCAAAAAAGATTTGATGAAAATAGACTGAAGCCTCAGAGATTGTCAAAAAGCAAAATGAACGAGGAAGAAAAACGTCCTATGAAGAAGAAAAATTATTGAAAAAACTTAAACTTGTGAGAAATGAATTTAAGACTGTTGGCGAATATGGAATGCCAATTATCAGAAAACAAGAGATTGATTTGGATAAGATTGATCTTTGGAATTACACGAAAGCAAAAGTGAATGATGAAGAGAATAAAGACAAAACTATTCATTTTTTTACTTATGATTGGCTCTTTGATGCGGTATATGACGAGCCAGAAGTGGCAATGGAAAAATTGGATCAATACTATGCACTTTTAACACCCGAATTTAGTTTGTATTGGGATATGCCAAAAGCTCTTCAAATTTACAGTACATTCAAAAACCGTTGGTGCGGTGCATATTGGCAAAAAATGGGGAAACTTGTCATTCCAAGTGTTTGCTGTGCAGAGGAAGAGAGTTATGATTTTTGTTTTGATGGAATTGAAGAAGGTTCTGTTGTAGCAATTTCAACATACAGGAGAGAACGATACAAAACTGAAATCATGAAAAGTTATAACAAAATGTTGGAAGTGATTAAACCATCAGCAATCATATGTTATGGAGATCCATTCCCAGAAATGAAAGGCAACATTAAAGCAATAAGCCCTTTTAACAAAGAAGAATTGATTGCTAAATTGGGATCGGATGAGTTTACAAGAAGGTATTTAGCTGGCGAGTTATACCCAACCAATTAGGAGGCAATATGAGAGATTATAAATTAAAGATTGACTTATTGCCTAAAGGCGCGTGGGATAATGATTTAAGTAAAACTTTGCCTAAAAAAGATTGGGATATTTTAAGAAATAAGTGTTATGAAAGGGCAAATCATAGATGCGAAATTTGTGGCTATCAAACGGATGATCTTGACGCACATGAAGTTTGGGATTTTAATGTTAACAAAAAGACACAAACTCTAAAAAATATAATTGGAATTTGTAGCAGGTGTCATGGTGTAATACACCTGCGCAATTCTCAAAGACTTGGCTATGGCAAAAATGCTAAAAAACACTTTATGAAAGTTAATAATGCAAGTGAGCTTGATTTTGCAACTCATCTTACGGAAGCTCAGATCTTGTTTGAAGAGAGGAATTCTGTTTATTATTGGAAGATGGTGGTAGATTTGAAAATGTTTGGTGGGGAAGGTATTGAACTAAAAGATAGTTATAGAAAAAAGATTGAAAATCCTTACAGTGAACAAGAATTATTTAATCTTAGAAATGCTTGCAATTTAATGCCAAGAATTTTGAATGTGGATGTGAACAATTACAATGGGGCTATTACAGTTAAATGTGATAAAACAAATAAAATTGAACTGTACGATGAAAATGGATTGATTAAAACTAAGTATAACTTTGGGCGAAATTTTACAAATACATTTTCAATAAAAGGTTTGGATTGTAAAGAAGTTTATTTTAAGTTGACAGGCGAATATGGAGAAACGCAATCCAAACTATTTCAGTTGACTGGTTGGGAGTGATAAATGTAGACGAAATCATGCACCTATTTGCACCTACGGGGATAGTTTTGAGGAGATTTAGGCAGTTTTGGACCGATTTTTGAAGTGAGCGAGAGTTTGCTTTGAAAGTCGGTCTTTTTTTATGATTTTTACGGACCTAATATGTGTCGATTTTGCACCTAATATTTTTGGGGTGATTTTGGATTGTTATAAAAAAATAATAAAAGTGCCAAAAACAAAGAGTTTTAGGCACTTTTTTATGGAGCTTACGACGAGATTCGAACTCGTGACC
>CAJUGX010000001.1:263-330957 GCA_910586385.1 uncultured Christensenella sp. | reverse complement strand
TGCAATTTGATGAAAAAGCAACAACGTTTGAATCTTGTCCACCAATGGAAATTACACTACCCCCCCCCGCTTGACAATATCAAGTGTTTTTCAAACATTTCCGGCAGGGACTCTCGATTTTCTATTCTTTCAACATAAAACCCTCGGCCCCGCAGCAGAAAAAAGAAAAAGACTGGATTTTCCAGCCTTTCAAATTATTTTGTATGTCTGTCAGAATTTTTTGTGAGACTTAAAAGCTCATAGGCTTTTGCAGAACTGCCCTCCAGTTCGTCCGCATTTGTGCCAACTTTTGTTCTGTACAAATAATAATTGTCGTCAGTCTTTGCCTCAGATTCTTCCTCTTCATCCTCTTCGTCAGTTTCAATTTCTTGAAGTTGTGCGTAATAATAGAGATAATTCCCATCAAAAGCATAACGATTGCCATCATAAATTGTGTTGTCATTCATCTTGACAAGAGCTGTGCAATTTACTTCTTTGCCGTTTCCATTCAAGATTTGTGACAAATCTGCTGTGTAGATTGCACTTGTTGTTGAAAGATAAATTGTCCTTCCTGTCACAAACAGAACCTTGTAATTTTCAACATCTGTGCTGTTATACTTCAATGTTACAGACTTTTCACTTGCACCATTCTGATGACAAATGAGTGCACTGTTTGCAGTGTAGATGTATCCCAAAACATCATTTGAATAAAGTGTGTAAACATCTGAGATTTCACTGCTTGAATATCTGTCAACTGAAATCGAAAATCTGATGTTTCCATCATTTTCGTTTGTGTCAAGTTTGTATGTCTCACCATCGTAGGTGTAGAAAACGACATCCTCTTCTCTTCCAACAAGTGAAATATTGATTCCTTGTCCACCACCGACTTCAACCTCATCTCCAGTTGAAATAGCAAGTTTCATAACTTGCGAACCGCTCACTGAAGAGTTGTCCTCGTCTTTGAGTGCTTTTGTATAATAAATGTTTCCGTTCCATTTGTCGGTGCTCCCGACTCTTTTCTTCTCATAAGTCTCTGGAAGTGCAACGCTTGTCACATCTTTCGCAATTGTTGTACGCTTGACCTTGCTGCCAAGTTCGAAACGGATAAGATCCGTGCCGGCGAGCATAACAAGATAATACTTTTTGCCATATTTCAAAACTTCAATTTGAGAAACCTCAGCAGAAGTTGTGTAAAGAGATTTCTTCTTGTCGCCATTGAGTTTGCTGCGGTAGAGAGTTGAGTACCCGTATTGTTGAACGAGTTTGCCATCTTCATTTTCAAACTTCTTTCTGTTTGGTGTGAGATAGTAGATATAATCCCCAAGAGCAAACATAAAACTCTTGTTATGCACAGAAACTTCCTTTGTCACAGTTTCAACATTTTTTGGAGAGAAATCTTCATTTTTTGCTGAAAGTGTTGCCCCAGCTTCAAGTCTTGCAAGGTAAGAAAGCTTTGCGGAATTTTTATAGTCATTATCATTCTCAAAAGCGGAAGAATCGGCAAAAGAATTGCCATAATAAAGATAACTATCATTTATCATGACAGCCGAATTTCCATTGTAAATCAATTCTGAATCGTTGTTCTTGATTGCACCAACTGTGGCACATCCAGTAAGCAAAAGTCCTACTCCAAGAAGCCCACACAAAAGTTTTGTTGTCTTTTTCATCTAAATCTCCAAGTCATTCGATATATTACCATATTATTGCCAAGAATGTCAATAAAATTTCATTGAGGTCAATCCACATAAACAATACGGTTTCCAACTATATCACACGAAGTCATATAATAAGTAATGCCATTCTTCTCAAGAATCAAACTCTGCTTGCAATATGCATGGATGTGTCCATACACAACTTTGTACACTCCATACTTCTCCAAAAGCGCAGTAACCTCATTGTCCTCTTCCTTAAATGTATAAGGTGGATAATGGAGCATACAAATTATTTTTTCATCAGCAGCTTTCAACTTCACCGCATTTTGAAGCGTCATCTCAAGACGAAGAAGTTCTCTTTTATAAATCTTCTCATTCTCTGGAGTCATTGTCTTGTTTTTGTCTGGCAAGTTCCAGAGGCGAGTCCCACAAACAATGTAATCCCCAAATTTCATCGCATCGTTTTGTACTGCATAAAATCCACCTGGCAAAATTTCTCTCACCGCACTTATGCTCTTCCACCAATAATCATGATTGCCACGAATGATAATTTTTTTTCCTGGCAAATCTTTCAAAAGTGCAAAATCTGAGACAGCATCTTCAAGTTTCATTGCCCAAGAAAAATCGCCTGCAAGCAAAACCAAATCATCCTCCGAAACAATCTCTTTCCACTGTGCAAAAATCTTGTCGAGATATCCTTCCCAAGTTGGACCAAAAATATCCATCGGTTTTGGATTGTTTACCGACAAATGCAAATCACTGATCGAGTATACTTTCATATTACCCCTTCAAAACTTCTTGTACAAGTCTCATGTCAACTTGCCCATTGAAATTTGCTTTGAAGTGCTTCATAACACTTGGCACACTCTTGTCATCAAGAGAATCGATGATTGCCTTGATTTCTTCCCTTGACAACATCTTTGGCAAGTATGATGATGCAATCTCAATTTGTCTTGAAATTCTTGCAACCTCTTCTGCATTTCCAACTTTCTCATAATTTGACTTTTCGTCATTGAGCTCTTTGATTGTCTTTTGCAAAATGTTTGACATGTCAGCATCTGACAACATTTGGCTTCTATCACCCTTGGCAATCTTTTCAAGCAAAACTTTGTTCATAAGCACGCTGTAAAAACCTCTTGCAACCACATCCTTGTTTTTCATAGCTTCAATGTTTGCTTTTTTAATTCGTTCCTCAATCATAAAATTTCTCCTTATGTCAATATTCTAAAACATTTTTGATTTTTAAGCAAGCAATCACAAATGATACATAAAATTAAATGTTTGGAAAAAGGCACACCTTGTGATATAATGTCGATTGTTAAGGAGAAGAAATGAAGAAGAGCTGTTTGTTTTTCATAGATGTAGATGGAACGCTTGTCAATCATGGAGCGACTGAGATAAAACCTGCGATTGTTGACGAAATTGAAAGACTTAAAAAACTTGGACATATCTTCATCATTGTCACCGGCAGAGCATTGAAAAACACCCTGTCCGTGAAAGGAATTGATTGCTTTCAATATATCGGAGCACTCTTCGGAAGCTGCATTTACAAATTGCCCGAAAAAGAACTTTTTTGCATCACCGAAAATCCAAACAATGCCGCTTTGACGGAACTTCTTCAAGCAATTGAAAAAGAAAAGATGCCTTTTTCATATAAATGCGAGTATGAAGAAAAAACATATTTCACCGATTGTGAATTTTTCAACAAAAAGAAAGATGTGTGTTTCGTTTCCAAACAAGAATATTGGGATGATTTGGCAAATGATAAGATAAAACAACTTCTTGTTGTTGGACATATCTCAGCAGAAATATCACAAGGTTTTCCAGAATTCAATTATTTTTTGATGCCAAAAAATTACACAGATGTCACACCAAAAGATGTCGCAAAAGACAAGTGTGTAAGATATTTCAAAAACAAATTTCCCGACATGACCACAGTTTCTATTGGGGATTCCATGAATGACCTTGAAATGCTTCAAGAAGCAGAAATTTCAATCGCAATGGGAAATTCAAAACCAGAAATAAAAGAATTGACAACTTTTGTCACAAAAGATATAAACGACGATGGGCTCATATATGCTTTCAGAGAGATTTTGAAACTCTAAAACCCGACGGCGTATCAAAATGCACAACAATATTTTTTTTCACCAAATCAATTGACAAAAAAGATTTTGTTGTTGTATAATACGATTACGTTTGGTGATATAGCTCAGCTGGCTAGAGCGTATGGTTCATACCCATAAGGTCGGTGGTTCGAGCCCACCTATCACCACCAAACCGCAGAACGGAGCAACACGCTTCGTTTTTTTATTTTTTCGACCAGTTGGCGTTAGACGCAAAACTTTGTTTTGCCTTGATATCCATCAAGCGAACCACCTGTCGGTTTCGACTCTTCGTCTTGCAAAATGTTCCGCAGATTTGAGCCCCTCCCAAATAAGTTTACCATCGTCATGCATTGGGCCCTCTTATCCCCACAAAAAAGGGAAACTGCTTGTTGTTTTTTTGTTTACTTTAACAAGAATATTCCCTCTTGTTACACAAAAAAAGGCTGAGATTTCTCTCAGCCTTTTTATTTTTCTTTAATTGCTTCAGCAAGTTCTGCCAGTGCTTTTCTCAACTTTTTCATCTCTTCAGCGTTTTTCTCACTTTCAATCTGCAAAAGTTTCGTGTTTTCAGCAATCTCTTTGTGATAGTCTCTTTCTGGATTGATGCCAGACTCGTGCAAAAATTTCTTCATTGCCGAGTCTGACATAAATCCAATTTTTAACATCTCACCAAGTCTTTTAAGGATTGACATCTGTCGTCACCTCAAATTATGGTTTTGGTCCAAGTTTTGAAGTAAGCTCTTTAATTGCTTTTGTCATTTCTGCCATTTCTTGCTTCTGCTCTTGGCTAGACTTCAACATTGCAGCAGTATTTTCGGCTGTAGCCTTGTCGTGGTCTGGCTTCTTCTTGATTTCGGAAGAATCCAAGAACTTGCCAAGTCCGCTGTCTGGCTTGAGCAATCCGTCGTGGAAGAGTGACATCGCATCACTTCCAACACCAGCTTTCTTAACTTCACCGTTAGCGCCTCTTTGTGTAGCAATGTGAACATTTTCGCTAGAAAGTCTCAAGCTCCCTGCTAGATTGAGTACAGGATTTCCACCAACAGTAAGATTCTTAACTCCGTTGAGAAGACCGCCTTTTGTCACCTCTTTACCGTTTTTCATTTCAATAGCACCATCTTTAACAGATTGTTTCCCGAACAAACCACCTGCTCTAAGAGCTCTTCCGTTCTTATCCAACTTAGCATTTCCCTCATCATCTGTAAGAACCTTTCCATAAAGCTTGTCTTTAACAGATGCACCAAGAGCTTGCTTTCCTTGCTTGATTAATCCACCAACGGCCGTATGTTTCTCGATCCATTGAGAAGCCTTGCCTCTTCCAAGACCAGCCATTTCCTTTCCACTCTTGGTTTTCCCTCCAAGTACAAATGCTCCAAGCCCTGTTCTGTGATCTTTATCTTTACCAACCACAAAATTCTTGAGTCCTACAGCTCCAGTTTTTGTACCCTTTGCAATGCCATGTGCAAGTCCACCAAGTGTATGTCTAATTGGTTTTCCATCTGGTCCAGTAACAACATTTCCGGAAGCATCTCTTTCTTTGAAACCAATCTTTCCAACAAGTCCACCAAGTTTGCCAGCACCTTTCATGAGGTCGCTTCCAACAGCCAAACCAACTTTTCCGCCGATCTTACCACCAATTTTGGCAGCGCCGACAGTCATCTTGGTCGCCTTTCCGGCAACATCAGCAACTTCGTCCTTGATCTTTCCACCGGTTTCATTCGCATCTGCAGCACCAATAAGTCCGGACAAGGTCGCGATAACCGCTTTGATTGTGATAAGCCCAACAATGATAACAAGTGTTTGAGCAAAGTAATCCGCAATAGGGATATTGAAGAAGTCAATCTCGTTCATGTAAGGCAAAATCATCAAGACTAAGTTCATCCCGACGACAGCCCCGTACGCCATGAGTGCTTGCTTCATGAAGTTTTCTCTCCAGCCCTTGCCGGCCTTTCCACCATCCAGTGGAGCAAGTCCAAAGAGTGGAGGCGCCACCAAGAACAATACAATACACATGAAGAGTCTTGTGATAAGTCCAAGAATTATGTTGATGAAAATTGAGAGACACACAATGATTCCAGCGAATCCAACGATGAAGTTGAATTGCCATAAGTCATAATAGTACCAAACCAAACCAACATTAAACTTGGAGAATGAGTTCGCACCAATTGTCAAATAATTTGTGAAGTATCTAAATGAAACAATGCTTCCAAAAGTATAATCTAAGTCAAACCATTCCTTTGCGTGCAAATTGCAAGCAAAAGCCGTATCAATCATGTCAGCCAAAACATCTTTATCGTTTCCTGCTTTTACAAAAAGTGGAAGGTTTGATCCAGCCGCACCAGTATATCCACCCTTTGTTGGATCCATTTGCCCCAAACGAGCACGATTTCCATTGTAAGCAGCAACCTTGAAGAGTGAACCAGAGAATGGCTGACTTGCAGCGGCAATAAGCGCAAACTTGCCTTTCTCGTTGTTTACCTGACCACCACCAAGACCATACACAACACCACTATGTACGCCGAAGATGTCATAGTAAATCATGGTAGACTTGCCGGTCCTTGTATCAGTCTTGCAAAGATAAGTATTGACGGTGTCTGTTCCATACAGGGCTTCGACAGTCCCGCTGTTTGTTGAAGTGATTGTGTCAACAGCAGTCAACAACGCTTCTGAAACATAAAGTCCGAGGACAACGACGATAGGAACAACTACCATGTTGAGGATTGCCTTTCCAGCAGTGTAAACATATTGCATTGGCCCCTTTGCTGCTTTTTCGTCATAGTTGTAGTGACTTTTGATAATTGCAAAAATGGTACAAGCAAAACAAATGATGACTCCAAAGACCACCATTGACCAGAAAACTGTTGAAAGCGCGGAGTATGTGAGATTGTCTTTGTTTATACCCAAAATACCTGTGATGAAGTTTGTAACGATGTCGCCTTGGATGGCCTTTCCGTCTACGTAATAAACATCAAGACCTGCAAGTTTTCTGAAGAAGAGTTGCAGAACATCCAAAACGCATGCCATTGAAGCATACAAAAGATACATGATCTTTGGGATAAGATCAAAAAGCGACTTAAAGAAGTCCCCAATCCAGTCGAATAATCCCAACACCATTGAAGTTGACATTCTGCGCCCTCCTTTATTTATTTTTCACATTATAACAAATAAAAATACAAATTTCAACATTTTTCTCAAAAAAGTCTTAAGTTGGATCTAAAATAATAAGAAAATTTGGGGGATCTTCCATTTTATCCACCAATAAAAATGAGCACTCCGCTGATAGGTGTTGCAAAACTTCTCAAAATCAATTTGTAATTTTGTCTAAAGACTATATAATAGAAATATGAACGAGCGAATAAGTGCCAAACTCAGGACACTTACCACCAAACCCGGTGTGTATGTCATGCGAGACAAAAATGGAGAGATAATTTATATTGGAAAAGCGAAAAACTTGAAGAACCGAGTCAGCCAATATTTCCACTCTTCTCCAAAACCAAGCAAGGTCCAAGCGATGGTTGACAACATCGACGACTTTGACTATTTCATCGCCATGAGCGAACTTGATGCCCTCGCCCTCGAGAGCAACCTTATTCACAAGCATCAACCTTTCTACAACATTCTGCTCAAAGATGGGAAGATGTTTCCGTACATCAAGATTGACATGAAAGAGGATTTTCCAAGGCTTGAGGTTGTGAGAAAGGTCAAGAAAGATGATGGTGCAAAATACTTTGGTCCTTACATCGCCGGCATTGACCCACGCGAAATTTTGAAAACCATAAGCTTTGCTTTCAAAATCCGAACTTGCAAATCAAAACTTTCAACCACTCCAACTGCAAAGAGAGAATGCTTAAACTATTCTCTTGGACTTTGTCTTGCACCCTGCACGGGCAGAGTAACCAAAGAAGATTATGCAGAAGAAATCAAGAAAGTTGTCCGCTTCCTCAACGGAAACGACGACGAGATTGAAGAGATAATATCTCAGAAGATGGAAACCGCTTCCAATTTGCAAAACTTTGAAAGAGCAATTGAGCTTCGAGAGTGTTTGAAGATGATTTCAAAACTCAAACAAAGAGTTGTCGCAAATTTGCCAAAGGATGTAGACAAAGACATTTTTGCTTATCACAGCGATGGTCTCAATGGAGTGATAACTGTCGTCGTTGTGCGTGCAGGCAAAATCCTTGGCGTGGCAAACTTTGTCCAAAGCGATGCAGAACTCGAAGAGTCTGAGACACTTTTCAATTTTGTATCACAGTATTATCAGACGACTCTTGTGCCACATGAAATCATCCTAAGTCACCCCATCGACGAAAGCCTTCTTTGTGACTATCTTGGAAAAAACATAAAAATAATCTCAAACCCACATGGCATAAACCTGAGACTTCTGAGCATGGCAAAAGAGAATGCGGTGGAGTATCTTTCAAAACATCTTGAAAAAGAAAAACTTGCATACAGCAGTGGACTTGGAGCAGTCAAACAACTTCAAGAAAAATTGGGATTGAAAGAACTTCCTTTTCGAATGGAATGTTATGACATCTCCCACATAAGCGGAAGCAACAAGGTCGCATCAATGGTGGTCTTTGTCAATGGAAAGGCAGACAAAAAACAATATAGAAAATACAAAATCAAAACTGTGCAAGGCAACAACGACTTTGAAAGTCTCAAAGAAACGCTGACTCGCCGACTTCAAAGATATGTCGATCAAAACGGAGAAAGTTTTTCAGAAAAACCAAATCTGCTTGTTATCGATGGTGGAAAAGGGCAACTGTCATCTTGCTTTGAGATTTTGAAATCCTTTGGACTTGAAGATAAAATTGAAATGATTTCGCTCGCCAAGAGATTGGAAGAAGTCTACACAACCAAATCGAACATCCCTGTCATTTTGAAATATGGCAGCGCCGAGCTCAAACTACTTCAACGCATCAGAGACGAATCTCACCGCTTTGCAATCACTTTCCACAGACAACTGCGCACAAAAGATCAAACAAAGACCGAGCTTGATGACATCCCAGGACTAGGCAAAGTAAAAATCAACGCTTTGCTTTCAGCATTTAGCACAACCGAAAACATCCGACATGCCAGCATTGAAGAACTCTGCCATGTCAAGGGCATCCATGAAGCACTTGCCCACGAGATAAAAAAGCGTCTGTGACGCCCGCATTTTCCATTTTACTCTTCAACATAAACAAAAAAAGATAGGTTTCAGCGAGACCTATCTTCTTTTACTATTGGTTTTTCATATTCGGCAACAACCTTAACATCGTACTCAGGTTTTTGCTCTGGCTTGTTGATAATCATATAACTGCTTGAACCAATGTTGTTGTCCATAACAGACTGATTCCCAACTGCGCCCCATTTTTCATAAAAGCCAAAAGTTTCCAAGCTGTTTTGTCTTATGAAAAGAAGTGGCATATCATATCCCTTGTTCATTGCAATTTTTTGCATTTCTTTTGTCGCCCAGTTTAGAAGCATACTTGCCAATCCCTTGCGACGATTTTCTATGCTTGAGATTTCAATCTCGGTCAAGAAAAAGAAATCGTCGGGCACAACAAGCACGCCGTCTTGTTTCTCAAATTCTTGTTCTGCTTTCCCCAACATCATTTCCGCAAGATAAAGATATCCAATTTGAGATTTTCCGTCAAACAAGAAAAAATCCTTCTGGCACTCTCTGTCTCCACCTTGCAATCTTCCACTTTCAACAATGAAAAACAATTGTCCTTTGAAATCAACCGCATACACTTTTTGCCCATAATTTATGAGACTCTTCATCTTTTCTTGAACATTTTCCATAGAAATATTCTATCACACCCTAAACGTTTTTTCAATATCAATTTGTAAAATCCCTTTACATTTTCCATTGAGACTGCTATAATAACAACGCAAAAACCAAATATGCGCCGCTAGCTCAGCTGGATAGAGCGTTCGTCTACGGACTACTTGGTCTATCCAACAAAACCCCTTTATTTATAAGGGTTTTCAAGCACTTTTCAGTAGGTTTTCAAGTTTGTTGTAAAAAAATTGTAAAAAACCTACTAAAAAACTTAATATTTGCGCCGCTAGCTCAGCTGGATAGAGCGTTAGTCTACGGAACTAAAGGTCAGGGGTTCGAATCCCTTGCGGCGCACCAAAAAAAGCACTTCATGTGCTTTTTTATTTTAACCAAATATTAAATTGTCTATCAGTTCGCTTGCTTTACTGTCTGATTCTTTTGTATAGTGTGAATAAATTTTTAATGTCGTTTGCGGATTGTTATGTCCAACTCTTGCCGAAACAGTCTTAACGTCAGTTCCATTTGTGATTAGCATTGTAATATTTGTATGTCTTAGTCCATGTAATGTAACATGTTTTATATTTTTCAATTCTTCAAACTTGCTTAACCATTTGCTTATAGTAGAGTTTGCCATATCTTTACCACAATGTTGAACAAATAGCCTATCGGTATTTGCCCATAAGTCGCCATGGTATATCTTTTCTTGTTCCCACCAAGTTTTATATTCCTTTAAAATAGATATTAATCCCATAGGCATTTTAATCGTTCTTGTAGATGATTTGTTTTTTGTGCCTTTTGTTACTGTTCCAAAACCGCTTACATACATTGTATTTCTATTGATTGATAAAATTCCAGTTTCAAAATCTATATCTTTCCATTCAAGCCCAGCAAGCTCGGCACTTCTTACGCCAGTGTTGAGTGAAATGAAAAATGCGGTTTTCTTTCGTATATCTTGTTCATCATTTATAATATTTCTAAATTCTCTTATTTCATCAAGAGAATCAAATATCTCTTTTTTGCCGACAGTCCCAGTAACTGGCTTTGTATATTCATTTGTAGCATAGTTAATCGGTATTAGTCCTTCTTTAACAGCTTGAGATAAAACACTATGCAACATACCTTTTAAACTTTTGTTTGAACTTTTAGAATAAGGGACATCTTCACTTGTCAATTCAAAGTATGTATTAAAATTTATATCTAAAAAATCACAAATCTTTTTCGCAGTTGTTTTATTGATTGTTTTGCCGACTTCTAATGCGACACATAATGTCGCATTAGCAATCCCGCAACCAGTATAAGTTTGTTTAAAAGTTAAATGTTTCTCTTGTATTATTTCTTTTATGCTTTTCTTTACTCTTATTATTTCTTTTTTGTATGTTCTTTCACAAAGCCAGTCGCAAAAATGTTGAATGACTGGGAGTGTCATCTCTTGTAATGTATATAAACCAAACTTTTCTTTGAATATTTTTAAATTTCCTTTACAAGTAGAATAGTGATGATATGCTTCTTTGTTATATCGTATAATATCTTCAACCCACTTTTCAGCATAATCATAGAAACAAGTTTTATCATCTTTATATAAGAGTAACCCTTTAGATTTTTTATCAACTTCATTTTTCCAGTCAATTTGACATTGTAACCTAAATTGTTCAATTTCCTTTTTGCCTTTTAAATCTAAAGGTACTTTAACAGTCTTAACATATACTTTATATTTTTTAGTGAATGGATCCTTACCACTACAACGCAGCACAAAAGATAATTCGTTTCTTTTGTTATAAGTTTCTTCAACACACATTATATCTTTATTGTTTCTCTTCATCTATTCTTTCTCCAAAGTTATTATTAAGGTAATTAAACAAGCTTTCAAGACTGATCATCCACTTGCACCCAATCTTGTGTCAATCAATCTTGTTATACTTACACAGTGAGCGAATAACATGCTCGCTCACTGCTGTGTTTGGGTCTAGCTTTTTTATTTCTGCTAAACACTGTTGTACAGTTCTAAGTATAACCATTAATTTATTCCTTTACTTCATTGATAAAATGATATAAAGAATCTGGGTGTTGTTTTGAAATGTTTGAAATTATATCATGAGCTTTATTTAAATATTCTTGAAACTCATCCAAAGATTCATTCCAATCTTCTTTTATATATTCGCCAATATATTGATTTATAGTATTTATTGTTGCTATAGGTATAAACAAGTTAGGGTTGCAAACATCGACTGTTTCAATTTTATTGTTTCTATTTAAAATATTTATTGTGCAAATATCTCCTTGTAACTTTTTTTTATTTTTCATATTATTTATCTCCTTTATTAACTAAATTTTCACTGAAATAGAAACCTTTATCAGTTCTATATTCGTATTCTTCTCTTGAGCTTGTCCTAGACAATATTTTTCTTAAACTCCTATTTAGAAATTTTAGTATTTCTGGAAGAGTTTCGCATGGGTCTGAATATATATAGTCAAAACCCTTTTTAAAGATAGAGTTTATTATGTGAATTTCATCTTGATCTTGGTAACCATACATTGTAAATAACATTTCTCTTAAATCGTCATTTATTTCATCTTCATCAAATAATTCATCGATGGAATCATATATATCCATACATTCAATGATTGGTTTTTTGTTTGTAATAACTTTTATATAGTCAAAGTCTTCTAGTAAAATTTCTAATTTATTAGGTTGTTGTGTTTCTTTTTTTGTTTTAATTTGTGTATTCATATTTCTTTTTCTCCTTAATATAAAATAATGTTTTGCCCTTGTAGGCGAATTTGTTTTTAAATTTTTAAATAAATAAGATTTTGTGTTGATTGATTTTGTATTTAACTTGAATTTGTCATATATATGTACCTCCTTATTTAAAATCTTTACTCAATCTGCAAAAGGGCAGAGTATGGGTAAAAATTTTTTGTCGCGCACATATATATACAGTACCTGTAAATCGACACGAAAAGAAATTTTCTTTCAAAGAAATATTTATAGTGTCTAACCTTAAAGTTACTACTCTCAAAGAGTATGATAATATTTTAATTGATTTTTCTTTTTAAGGCACCTTAATTTACCTTTACAACGATTTCACTACAACATAGATTATCTTATTAAACTCAAACCATAGCAAAATACTTGCATTATCGCGCGTTAAACAAGCGAAACATATTTAAGCGTGTAAATCTGTTGATTACTGTCAAACTCTTGTTAAAAGCGAAATAACAAATAGATAATAAAAAAGACAACGATCGCTATTGATCATTGTCTTAACTTAACTATAATGTTAAGCATATCTATTCTTCATCAACAAACATTTGCTCAATAAGGGGAATTAATTTGTTATAGTCTGCATCATCTATCTTGCCACTATTTTTAACACCATGAGAAATATAACAAAGTGTAAAATACTCAAGCACCATTTTCTTACCCTCTGGAGCAAAAGTAAATTTAAATTTTTCTAATCTTTCTTTATATGGTAATCGTTTTAGGTTAGTATTATATAATTTATCTAACCTTGCAACATAAGGAATCTCATATAATAGAGTATTGCAGATATAATCTTGTAAACACTTTTCAAATTCTTGTTTTGTTTTCATTTATGCACTCCTTTATATACAAAATCAATTATAATACAAAACCCAATTTAAATCAAATAAATTTACCTATGGGCGAAGTTTGGTAAAAATAAAAAACAACGACTTAAAAATCGTTGTCATTTTGTTAGTGTTTGTCTTTCTATAAACATAAAATTATCTTTGCCTTTCTTGTCTGTTGCAAGAATATTATGTAAGTTTTTTGATTCATCTATTTTTCTTTTTATTAGGCTTTCAAAACAATTCCATTCTTCTTGTGTTGGCTCTGATCCTTTAAAGCAAAACACAAAATCAAAATTCTCACTTTGATGATTAAACACCTTTTGCAAAGTTACTCCGCCTTTCTGACAATTAGCAATAACAACTCCATAAATTAAATTCTTATGTATACGCTTATGATCGTTTGCTTTTTTATTGTAAGTTAATAAGTCATGAGTTGTTATCTTTTCCCACTTAGATTCAATAACTATTAAAGGAATAAATTCAGTGTCAGAAATCTTTTCACTTATCAATAAATCAGTTTCATAGCTACCTTTTTTAGGCGTGATGACATTAGAATAAAAGACAGCTTCTTTCTTCCCATTTATCTCAATGTAAGACTTAATATTAAGATCATAAAGTAAATGTTGTTTGCAACTTACTTTATAATTATCACTTAATATTTTTTCAATATCTGCCTTTAATATTTCTCTTGTCCAGTTGTCTTCAACTTGTTTATTCGCCATATCATCTCACTTATTTATAGTGAGTGTATCATACAAAGAGATATAAAGTCAAATAAACTGATTTATTAAATAAAAATATAACCAACAAAGATATATAAGTCGGTTATATTAAAAAATTATTAATACTAACTCTAGAGTTTATGTGATTATTAAAACAAGTTAATCATTTCAACCACAAGTTTTACTTCTTAAAATTAGGAGTGGTCGTTATGGAATCAGCTGTAATGTTTTTTATTTTCGTTTGGTGAAAACAAATTAAGCTATCAGCTTTTATGTTTTCACATTCAAGTGTTAATGTTGAAATATTTTCACCAATGATATTTTTACATTTGATACCACCACTAAAGAACAACTCTTTACATTCAATACTTTTAACTACTTCAACTGTTCTAAATTTACACTGCTTATTACAATATAGGTTTTCTGCGTATATATCAACATTGTCATTCATTTCATAATTGAAATATAGGTCTTTTGCTTTAATCTCATATTGCGTACGCAGAGTTTTTTTAGTAAGGCTTATGTCTAGTTGAGATATAATTTCACTGCATTTAAAATTGAAATCAAAGGTTATATCTAAGGGCTTATTATCTTTTATAAATTCAAGTGAAATAATAGCAATCTCTTTATTTTTTATGTCTTCCAGTGGCTCAGTTGAGTATTTTATATATTCTTTTAAATCGTTATAACTATTTAATTTAATCATGTTAAAGTTCCTTAATACTAAACAATATAATTAGCAATCAAATAATATCATTATAGTAATTCACATTTTCTGCTGTTATGTTTTCAAATTGACTATGCGTTGTAATTAAGATTTTTGCATGCAATTTGGAGCAAATAATATTGTCGGCAATTAGGCTATCGCAATCAATCTCTTTACAAGTTATCTCAATAAATTCACACTCTAAACTGGATCCTAAAATTTTGTCTTTTACTTGCAAATCTTCAAACACTTGGCAACTATCTTTGAAGATAAACTTTTCGGCTTGTAAACAACCAATTCTCAACTTTTTATTTGCATAAATCTCTTTTGCCACAAACTTATAACAATCTATACTTGGAAAGTTTAAATCAAGTAAATCTTTTTCGTTTCCATTTGATATAAGTTTGCCTAAATCAGAAATTCCAAAGGGTATTTCACAATTGAAAGTAACACAAGCAAGTTTGTCATTTTCTTTAAATTCATAAGTGATTAGATTGTTTATATCTTCATTATTTATTACCTTTGTTTGCGCCTTGTGTTGTTCAAGGTCTTTTAAATCATTTATTGTTATCATAAGCGTACCCACTTAATTAAACTGGGGCGCCAGGTCTAAAGTTACACTTTGTACGATCACAATAATTTCTAAACATACAACCAAGACATCTTGTTGAATCGTAATTCTTCTTTGTGCTTTGTTGTCTTAATGCGGCTTCAGCTTGTTCTTCCAATGCTTGTGTCTGTGCACGTGCTTGACTTTCCATTTCTTTATGATGTCTTTCCAATTCAACCTTTCTTTCTTCAATTTCTTTTTCTAACATTCTATTTCTTTTAATTTCAGCGTCTTCTAATGCTTCTTGTTTACTTTCCTCTATATCTTCCATTCGCTTTCTAAAATTTTCTTCGTTTATTTCTTTTTCAAGCATATTATAGGCTTCCTTAGGCGTATCAGCTCTTTGACAATCGACAATATCAAATAATCTTGTAGCATGATAATATGTCCTATATTTTTTAGGTAAATGAGTGATTGTTTGTAATTTTTCTTCAATAATAGGTAACTCTTTTTCAGCCAAATCATTCAACCTATACCATTCAGCCTTACCTTGCTTTTCAGTTTCGTTTTTCAATTTTGAATATTTAAGGCGTTTTTTAATTTGTTTTAATTTTTTTTCAATACTATCCAATTCACTTTGCCAAATTTTTAAATCGTTTTCCCATTTACTGTATTCCCGATTATATTTTATTTTTAGCCACGGCATAAGTGTAAATTTTAAATTACTCATTTTAATTGGTTCAATGGGTTTATCTCTCATTTTTTGTTCAAGTTCAAGTTCTGCATATTGAATTTCTTCTTCAGCCTTATATTCAAGATAGTCTAACTTTTTTGAAATTTTCTTATTTGGAGTGTATTTTTTAGCATATTCAATAGCTGCTTTTTCTTGTTCTTCTTTTGGTTTTGGATACCAAGGTGTAGCAAAAATATTATATATTTTTAGAGTTGTAGGCGTAGGTTCAAATAATTTATTTGCACACGAGTCTATTGTATTAATGTTGCTAGTACTTACGGTTTTAGGATCAAGACCATATTGATAACAATACTTTTTCGGAAGGCATTCAACTAAAATTTCTAATTCTTTTTTTACTATTTCAAGCTCTTGATTTTCCATAAATAATATCTCCTTGTAATCTTGATTATTATAACATACAAAGAGATATTTATCAAATAAATTTACCTTTACGCAAATAAAATATTGCTTACAAAGCCATATTTTTATATTTTTTTACTCAAATAGTCTTTTAGAATAGTAGTTGAAATAATATTATAAATATTATTCTCCATTGAGATTGCATGAATATTTAACAATTCTTTTATAATCATTTCTGCTTGTGGGTAAGTTAAATCAAATAATCTTTTCAAAGTTGTGATAGATATTTGATTGCTCTCACAAATATAATCAATCTTTTCTTGTTTGCTTTTATCTTTCATACATAGCATATTAACAAGATTATCTAAATCTTCTTGTGTTTTTATTCGTGCCTTTAAAAATTGTAATATTGTATCTGCTTTTTCATCTTTCATGAGAAAATTATAACATACAAAGCAATAAATAACAACACAATTTCATTCAAAGAGATATTTTGTATCTTTATATGAAAATTTACTTTTATCATAGAGATTAGGTAAACCCTATTTAAATTTATAATTGAATAGGAGGTATAATTATGAACAAAACACCGACTAAAAATGAATATTCTATGACTGAAAAAGAGAAAAGAGATTTTAAAATTAAAATCGCCACTTTTAGACAAGATGCAAAGTTATCAGCTCGTCAACTATCATTAAGATTAGAAATGGCAGATGGTTACATAAACAGACTTGAAATGCAAAATTCACACTTACCTAGCTTTGAAGTTTTTATGATGATAATAAAAGCTTGTGGAGTAACAGCAGAACAATTTTTCTATCATGATCGACAACACTATGAATCAGATATGAAAATCTTAAAAATCTTTCATGAATTGTTAGATGAAAACAGAGATCACTTTATAGCTCTTTTTGAAGATCTTCTCAAGTAGAAACCCTATCTTTAATAGTCCCAACAATCACTGCTTTATAATTCTACAATATCACTTTCAAGGCAGTGTCCTTTTGTTCCGCAAGCAAATATTTTATGACTTTCTTCAAATATTTGTAGTTCTCTTTTAATTAAGTAGAATTATTTCATTACAATAAATTTAGCCAATCAAAAAGGTAGATTAAGAAAAATCTACCTTGTTTTTTATATTTTTGAAATTATTTCATCTGCATTATGTATAAATATGGTATCTAAACAATATTTATCTTTAGTAAAATAATGTCCATCATAGAAGATATTGCCACCACATTTTTTGACTTCTAATATAAAACTCTCCAGTTGCTCTTTAGTCCAATACATTTTATAATTGAAGTCTTTTTTTATTTTTAAACTTGTTGTTATGAGTCTTGCAAATTGTGGAAATTTCGTAAAGCCTTTATATTGTGGGTGCATATTGTTTTCTTTATCTATCAATGTAATATATTCTACAAGTCCATAAGTTTTATTTTTCCAACTATTCTCTACATGAACATAGCCCAACTTCCAATGATCCTTGAGCCAATCTCTCTCAAAACTTGGTCTTTCATTAGGAAATATTAAAATTAAGTGTGCATGGTATCTATTCATTCCTTTACAAAAGCACTCAACAGCGCAAATATATTCATAAGCGCCATATTTATATTTTAAGTTTGATCTAAACTTTTCTATTTCATATTTAAAACTATCTCAATCAATTTCATCTCTAGTTGAAAGGGTTATAAATTTACATTTGTTTTCATCTAACACAAAATTATAAAGTTTCTTTCTGCTTCTTTTCATTTGCCTTATATATTGTTTTATTGTAATAAAAGGAAACTCATCATTTCTAATTCTTTGTGGAACGGGTGGAAGATTCTCAATAAATCTTCAATCATTTCGTGGATTATAATCATGTAGTTTAATTACAATCCTATTTTCATAAACATACACTACATTTCTTTTATCTTCGTATTTGCTCATTTGATTTCTCCTTATCTTAGTTAAAATTTTTGTTTTATTATATATAGAAAATTTAGTATAAAAGATTATTAACGAGTTGTTTTATCGTTATTGTGAAGAGATTATTAATACTAAATTTCTAGAGTTTATGTGATTATTAAAACAAGATTATAGAAGATTGCTTACATACAATCTTCTAATCTCTTTTGTAACTTTAATTGGCTACAATAAAAGCACTAAGGTTAATATTGTCTACTTTGCAGTTATGACAAACATTTAAATTAAATATGGCTAATAAGCCAATAGCTTTATCACAATACTCTCCTGATTCTTTTATAATCTTAGTTTCAGTTTGTTTTAGTTCTATTGTTGGTATAGCTTCTTTCAAAAAATCGCCCGTGAATTTTTGTTTATTAGTATCTTCATAGAATTCACAAAGTGTATAACGATTTCCAATGTTGACATATTTAATAAAATTAGATTTTACCAATTCTATGCAATTAATATCTTTATCAATTATTCTAAATTTTGGCGTTATTTTACATTCGTTGCTAGATTCTTCAAATTGTCTAAACAAGGCTTCTGAATTATTTCTTACTAATTCTACTAATCTATTGTTGAATTGATCGGGAAATTCATAATTCACTAATATATTAGTTTTATCGTTGTTTATCATTTTCTTTCTCCTTTTTTCATTTTATTTTTAGTTACTATGTTTTATATTTTACTTTACGATGTAGGTATATCAACTTGTATCTATCATATAAATCCTCCTTTCTATATAAATCTTTGCCCAGCACTTGCAAAAGGGCAGAATGGTGGGAAAAAATTTTTATATATATAGATACAGTATCTGCAATGCGACACTAAAAAAGATTTTCTCTCAAAGAGATATAATCGCAACTTAAATTAAAAGTTACTACCCACAAAGAGCATAGATAATAATTTTGTTTTGTTTATGATTTTGTTGATATATCTATTGGTTTATGCTATAATACTTAATGAAAGGAGCAAGCGCAGATAAGACCTTTAAGTTTCTTGTATAAATCTTTGTAAAAAAAATAAGCCACTTTCTGAGAAAGCGGTAAAAGTTGCTTATAAAGTCGAATATATGCAATTTATAAAAGATATGATTAGCCATGCAAAACTTGTACAACTTATGCAACATAAAAAAGTTAAAAAATGCTAGTTGCGTATCTACGGAACGAAAGGTCAGGGGTTCGAATCCCTTGCGGCGCACCAGATAGCCCATATGGGCTATTTTTCAATTTGTAAAAATGCCTATTCGTTTCTAAATATAAAGTGAATAGAGATTTTGTTTTATTGAAACTTTTGCTTTGTTGAGGTTCGAGTTTTGAGAAAAGTAAAAGAACAAAAACAAGGCAATTTTTTTGATAAATTTACCTATGTGACAAATCCGTGACGAAAAATTGCAAAAGGACACTTAATATAATTTAATTCTGGACAGTTTTGTTTTGTGGCGTTATGTGTTGTTTTTGAAAAATTTTCACAGAAAGATATTGAAAAATAGAAAGTTTTGTAACTTATTATTTTCGTTTCTAAATTCACGAGATTTTGTGATATAACACTTATGATAAAAATTTTCAAATTACAGAGGATGTATGAAAGACGCAGCGGACAAAAAAGCCATCAAGGGCTTCAAAAACTTAAAAAAATATCTTCATTATTACAAAAAATACAAATGGCTCTGTTTCGGGTTTTGGGCATTGCTTATTTTGACTGGCGTGATAAATTTCTTTGCCCCTTTGGTTTTGGGAAAAGTCATTTCATATCTGACAACAACCCAAAACTTCTCATTGGCAGGCAAGTATGCCTTGATTCTCGCTGGCATTGAGCTTTTGGATATCATCATTCATTTCTGCCGCGTTCCTTTTTTCAAAAAATTGGAAAACTATGTAAAAAGGGATGTGAAGCTTGAAATCATAAAAAACAGTTTCAACATCAACATCGGAGAATATGAAAAACTTGGCAATGGAGCATTTATCACAAGACTGACTTCCGACCTCGACTCACTCGCAAACTCCTTCAAGAGGATAAGCGAGACAACAATTGATTTCATGTCCAAAATTGGATTCATCGTGTTTGTGTTTATCGTAAACTATTGGATTGGACTTTTCTTGGTTGCATTCATCATAATCAGATATTTGGTTTATTTGATAAGAATGCACTACTTCGCAAAACTTAAACCTGGCGTGCTTAGACGTGCTGAAAACATCAACTCAGTTGTTGGAGAATCAATCAGAGGCATCAAAGACATCAAGACCCTTGGACTGTCAGACAACCTTGTTTCAAGAGTCAACGATTTGCAAACGGACTATATGAAATCCGACAACAAAGAATGGTATGTTGGGGTGTTTCTTTACAGCATGGCAAACATCGTGAAAGTCATCTGCAATCTCCTCTTCATTTTCTTGTGCATCTATCTCATAAAAATCGGCAGTTTGGATTTGGCTGTGTTTTATTCTGTTTATGTTTACAAAAACAGCGTTATGGAATTTGCCGTTCGACTTGGAGAATTGCAAGACTATTTCAAAGAAGTCGAGGTCAACGCCAGTCGTGTTTTCCAACTCGTAAGCGAACAATCTTATGTCCACGACAAATTTGGAGATGATGATTTGCCAGCATTTGATGGAAACATCGAATTCAAAAATGTCTCTTTTGAATATGTCGAAGGCGAACCCGTTTTGGATAATGTCAGTTTCAAAATCAAACCAAACACACACGTCGCATTCGTCGGTGAAAGTGGTTGCGGGAAAAGCACTGTGGTCAGTCTCATCTGCAAACTGTACGAAGCAACTGCTGGCAAAATTTTGTTTGATGGAGTCGACTCAAAAACTCTGTCACAAAACTTTGGCAAAAATGTGTCTATGGTCAATCAAAGTCCTTACCTTTTCAACATGACGATAAGAGAAAATATGCAATTGGTCAACAAATTTGTCACAGATGAGCAAATTTATGAAGCGTTGAAATTTGCAAACGTATCCGAATTTGTTATGGAACTTCCTGACGGGTTGGACAGCTTCTTGGGTGAAGGTGGGACAAGACTGAGTGGTGGACAAAAACAAAGAATTTGTATTGCACGCGCCCTTCTCAAAAACTCAAAAATTATGATTTTCGACGAGGCTACAAGTGCGCTTGACAACATCTCTCAACAACTTGTCATGGACTCAATTGAAAACATAAAGGGAAACAAAACAATCATCACAATCGCCCACAGACTTTCCACAATCGAAAACTGCGATGTGATTTACTTTTTGGACAAGGGGAAAATCGCTGACTTTGGGACTCATGAACACCTGTTGAAACACAACAAAAAATACAGCGCCCTTTACAACAAACAAAAAAGAGAAAAGGACGTGGCAGAAAATTCGTAAACTCTTTGAAAGTGGAATTCGCTTGACATTTATTTTGTTTGCTAGTAATATATAAACAATAAAGTCAAATATGGAGAAAATGTTAGATATGGAAAACACACCAAACGAACTCGTAGGCTCAACCACCCAAGTTTATACATCTTACAACCAAGGTGGAGAACTTTTGGAAGTTGTAAACGAAAACGGTGTAAGCACCGGACGTCCAGCAACAAGAAAAGAAGTCCACGAAAAAGGGCTTTGGCACAGAGCAATCATTGTGGCAATCATCAACGATGACAACAAAATCCTCATCCAAAAGCGTGCAAGCACAAAAGAAAAGTTTCCTGGACTTTGGGACTTGTCAGTCGCCGGTCACATCCCTTTTGGTGCAGACAGCATAAGTTGTGCCGCAGTTGAAGTCATGGAAGAAATTGGATATATGATTCCAAAGAAAACTCAAGTAAGAGATTTCAGATTTATGAGCAGTTTCCGAAACCAACTTCCACTTTCTGACACTTTCATTGAAAATCAGTTTTACGACTTCTTCATCTACAACTTGGATACCCCACTTGAAGAGTTCCATGAGCAGCCAGAAGAAGTGAGCGAAGTGAAATACGCCACAATATATGAAATCAAAGAAATGGCAAAGCAAGGTCTTTTCCACCCAAGAACAGAATGGATTGATGTGCTTTATAGATACATCGCGAAGTTCTAAAATCAAATCAGAAAAATCAATCAAAATCCCACAACTTTTTTGTGGGATTTTTTCGATACCATGCACCAATTTTGTCACCTTTGCATATCAAATACAGTCAATCGCTTGACTCCCCCCCCGTCAAGTGTTACAATATTTGTATCTTAACAAAAGGAGGATTTTGGGTATGCAGAAAATCAAAGGAATAGTTTGCTATGGCGCTGCTGCACTTCTTTCAATTTTGAATCTTGCTTGGTTCGCTCTTGATTATGCAGTTATGAAAGTATCTAGCGTGACTATTGGCGCTGGAAGCGTTTATGACCTTCTCAAGAATGTTGATGTTTTGACTGGAGATGCAAAAACATCAATGGTCTTTGCAATCATCACTCTTGTTTTGGGATGCTTGCTTGCCGTTGGATGTGTCCTTGGACTTCTCAACCAACTTGGCATTTTGAAGGTTAAGTTTGTTGCAATCGTAAACTATGTTCTTGCTGGACTTACAGTTGCTGCTTCTCTTCTTGCAATGGTAATGATGATCGTTGCATTGGGTAGTGGTGCATCTGTTGGTGCAGGTCTTATCTTGCCATTTGTTTTTGCAGTAGTATCACTTGTTGGTGTTATCCTTGCAAACGTAAATCTTGGAAAGAAGGACGCACAATAATCCAACATCCAAAAAGAAAAAAAGAATGGTTATCAGAAGCCATTCTTTTTTTTGTTCTCATTCATCCTGAGAAAGAAGAAAACAGGCAACACCTGTTTAACAATTTCTCCCAAACTGATAAGCCTGTTCAATCTCAGGTTTCCCAACAATTTCTCCGCGGTCATCTACGCCGCCTGCCATGATGACACCTTTTTCTTCACAATTCTCAAAGCAGTCCACAGTCAATCCTCTTATCGCATCGACAGCCTTCTTGAGTAATGCTTTGTCATCATCATATGCGGTGACCATTATGTAAACATCGGCACGAACATCTTCATAAACTGGCACAAGTCTGTCGATGAAAGTTTTGAGTTGCCCTGACATGCTGTAAAAATAAACCGGTGAAGCAAAAACTATCACATCCGCATCTTTGACATTGAAAGCGAGTTCGGTCATGTCATCCTTTTGAAAACATTTGCCTGTGTGGTGACAAGAATAACACCCTTGACAAAATCCAATGTGAAGCTTGTTTAGATGGACAGTCTCCACACTGTGCCCAGCCTCTTTCGCCCCTTTCTCAAACGCTTGACAAAGAAGATCAGAATTTCCATTTACCCTTGGACTTGAAGAAATAATCAAAACTTTTTTCATTTGAATGCTCCCTACAAGAAAATTATACAAAGTCAGCCGTTTCTGACAAAACAAAACTTACAAATTTCTGAAAATACTTTCAGCAACTTTAATGCCATCTTGGGCACTTGAGACAATTCCACCAGCAAAGCCTGCACCTTCCCCAACTGGATAAATCCCCTTGATGTTGCTTTCAAAATTTTCATCTCGCACAATTGTGAGAGGACAACTCGAACGGCTCTCAATTGCGACCAACAGGTTTTCATCACGAGCAAAATTTTTCAGTTTCTCATTCAAAAGAGGCAAGCCCATTTTCAAACTTTGGCTGACAATCTCAGGCAAACATTTTTCAATTTTCGAGAATGTAAGTCCTGGTCTATAAGAAAAATTTATGTCAGTTTTCGTTCCCCTGCCATAGACAAAACTTCCCACGCTTTCTGCTGGCGCATTGAAATTGTTTCCACCAAGCTCGAAAGCGAGTCTTTCATATTTCGCTTGATACCAAATCCCTGCAAGTGGATCATCCGAGCCAAAGTCCTCTGGCAAAATGTTGACAAGCACAGCACTGTTTGCATTTTCCTTGTCTCTTGCAAAAAGACTCATTCCGTTTGTGACAATCTCGCCTTCATCTGTGCTTGACGCGACAATCTCTCCACCTGGACACATGCAAAAAGTGAAGACCGCCCGCCCATTTGGAAGATGCACAGCGAGTTTATAATCCGCATTTGCAAGACCATCTATTTTCTCTGCACCATATTGACTCAAGTTGATGTCACTCTGCTTTTGTTCAATCCTTACTCCCATTGCAAAAGGTTTTTGTTTGAGAGTCACACCTTTGTCTTTCAAAAGGGAAAACACATCTCTCGCACTGTGCCCAACGCAAAGAAGCAGTTTATCAACCTTAATAGCTGTCGACTTTCCAGTTTCTACATCCAAAACATCAATCTCCGTCACACGGTCGCCATCAATTTTTATGTTGGAAAGTTTGGTTGAAAACATAAATTGTCCGCCAAGAGTTTTGATATACTCTCTCATATTTTTGACAACCTCTTTAAGTTTATCGCTTCCAATGTGTGGTTTGTTGAGATAGGCAATTTCTTTTGGAGCACCAAAAGACACAAGTTCTTCAATCACACTCTTGCAATATGAATTGTTGAGATTTGTGTTGAGTTTTCCGTCACTGAAAGTCCCAGCCCCACCCTCTCCAAACTGAACATTTGAGTATTTGTTGAGTTTGCGGTTTTGCCAAAATTCTTCAACGTCTTTTTCTCTTTCGTCTACCATTTTTCCTTGCTCAATGATGAGTGGCTTCAACCCCATCTTCGCAAGGGCAAGTCCAGCAAACATTCCACTTGGGCCAAACCCCACAATGACAATTTTTTTGTCAGCGGATTTCTTTTCATATTCAAGCAAATGCGAAACTTTTTCAAACCTAAGCGATTTGAATTTTTTCTCAAGTTTTTCTCCCAATGTCACGCCAAGGCTTGCCACAAACTTTATATTTGGCTTTTTCCTAGCGTCAACAGAGAGTTTCAAAATCTCATATTCTTTGATATCTTTGACAGAAATCTTCAAATTCTTGGCAATCTGAGAAAGCACATCGCCATCCAAAAACTTGATTGGAAGAGAGATTTGTTCGAGTTTTATCATATTCTCTCCCCCACAATATGTCCGCTTGTCCAAGCCCATTGCAAATTATAGCCACCGCAAACACCATCGACATCACAAACTTCTCCTACAAAATAAAGCCCTCTAACATTTTTGTGCATAAGATTTTCATCCAAGTCTTCAAGTGACACACCACCAGAATGAACTTGGTTGTTGTCGAGATGTCCACAAACTTCAAACCTCAGCCCTTTGATTGCATTTGCCAAAAGTGAAATATCTTTTTCTTTCAGAGTCACACATGACGTGTTTGTGTTGATTTTTGTCTGTTTGAAAATCTCATTCGCCACAGCGTTTGAAAACAGTCCTACAAAAATCTTGTCAAGCGAAGTCCCCAAAGCAGTTCTCTTTTTGATGAGATTTTCAACGTCCTTTTTGCTTATATCCGGCAAAAGGTCAATCAACATACTCCCAGTGAAATTGTCTCGCCTAGAAAACAGCGTCGACAAATTGAAAACCACAATCCCGCTCAACCCGTTTTCTCTAAACAAGACTTCTCCTCTTTCGCTCTTTGTCTCTCCAAAAGAATTTGTCGCAGTCACAAGCACATTTGAAACTCTCACACCATTCAAATCACGAGTCCCCTTGCTTTGAAGCGAAACAAGACTTGGCACAAACTTCTTGTATCTCACTCCAAGCATATCCAAAATCTCAATTGAATTTCCACCTGTTGCAATAACAAGTTTTTTTGCCATCAAGGTTTTCCCATTGACAACAACACAAAATTGCCCGTTTCCTTTTTCAATTTTTTCAACCTTCTCTCCCAAAAAGAAGGTCAAACCTTTTGCTCCATACTCCAAGACATCCACAACGCTCTTTGCCGAATTTGAAAGAGGATAAACTCTCCCTTCATCATCAGCATAAGTCACAAGTCCAAGTTCTGAGAAAAATTTTGAAGTTTCGTTCCAGCCAAATCTGCTCAAAAAGCGGTCAATGTTTTGATTGTAAGCATCTGACGTAATTTCCAGGTTTGTCAAATTGCATCTGCCGTTGCCAGTGACCATAATCTTCTTTGCAGGCTTTGTCGCACTGTCAACAATGGCAATCTTTTTTCCTTTTGCACTGCAAGCACACATCATCCCACTTGCTCCGCCACCAACGATTATCGCGTCAAAATTTTCCGTCATCTGCCACCTCTAATTTCTCACATTATACCATACAAAAACCTTCCAAACAATAAAAATTTGCTTTTTTGAGAACAATATGTTATAATTCACAAGTTGAGTCAACATCTCAACAAAAATTCTCAAGGAGCTTTATTATGAATATTTGGAAAGACATAAGAGAAGAAAGAGTTCGTCCAAACGACTTTCTTGCCTGCATTGAAATACAACAAGGCGACAAAACAAAGTATGAGCTCGACAAGGAAACCGGCTGTCTCATCATGGACAGAGTCCTTTACACAAGCACTCACTACCCAATGGACTATGGTTTTATTCCACTTACATATTGCAGGGACAAAGACCCTCTTGACGTTTTTGTGCTTTGCTCCACTCCACTTGAAAGGCTTTGCCTTGTAAGATGCTTTCCAATCGGTGTTGTCATCATGACAGACAGAGAACAGCGGGATGAAAAAATCATTGCCATCCCTTATGGCGACCCTCAGTATAATGGGTACAAAGACATCTCAGAGCTGCCTTCTCACATTTTCCAAGAACTTATGCACTTTCTTGCTGTGTACAAAGAACTCGAAAACAAACCTGTTGAAGTCAAAGAACTTGGCGACCATAAACGCGCCCTCGAAATCATCGAAGAGAGTTTGCAATATTACAAAACTGAAATTTTGGACTCCTCTTCAAAAAAATAACTCTTGGCAAACAACGTTTTTCATAATATCAATCCTTTTACTTAAAGGAGAACAAAATGAGTACAATTTCATTGGAAAACGCAATCGCGGTTTTCAAGAAACATAAAGAATTAGATGCAAAAGAAATTTTCACAAACGAATACACCCCTTCGCAAAGTTGTGCTGCACTTATCGTTGAGTACGCACAAGGACTCAGGCAAAACGGAATATTTCTAAACCAAGCTCACGGAGCAAAACTTTCAAGCATAACTCTCTATGGCAAACCACTTTATCAAGTCAGAAAAGAGGATTCAATTTTTATTTTTGAAGAGATACCAAAAGTTGTGCTTGCCGCTTTTGGGGCAAAGTTTGGCGACTGCTACAACAACTGCATAAATGCAAGTTCTGTTGGATTTTGGTCGGATACCCTCATCCACGTAAGCGAAACAGGCATTCTCCCAGAAGAACAAACCGGCGTTGCCGGAGTTCTGCATAGTTATTTGGAGCATCAAGGCAACATATATGACCTCAGTTTGGGTATAGTGATGAGCAAATCCGCTTATGACAAGCTCTTCAATGTCAAAGAGATTTCCACTCTTTCTGTTGGAAAAGTTCAATCTGATTTAAGCGACGGGACGCTTGAAGCACTCTCTAAAAAAGAAATAAGTGCAGAAGTCTATCTCATGGCAAGAGACGACTGTGCAAAAATGGTGACGAAAGACAAATAGTATCCTCTGTCTCCCTTACTTTTCTTAAAAACGAGAGAAATTATTACTTTTTTGAATACAATTGTCAAAAATTTGTTTTTATATTATTCAATTTATGTGATAAAATAAACTTATATAATTTATTGAGGACAACATATTTTGCTTGAAATATGTTTAAGGACAAACATGAAAAAATTCTTTTCCAAAATCGCATATGCAATATTTCCATTTGTTTTGTTTTTGCTGGTGCTGGGAGTCTCTTATCTTGGAAACCAAATTTTAACAAGTGCGGCAGAGCCAGGTGATTTTCACTATGGGACACCTTGGGCTCACACCCCTCTTGATGACAAGATTCCTCTCGTGGCAGAATTTATCTATGTGTATTATTTCACTTTCCCTGTTGGTATAATCACATTCTTCTATTTGGCATACAAAAACAAAATGAGACTCTATGACATCTTCATAACCCTTTGTCTCAGTTTCGCAATTTCTGGCATCATCTATTTCTTCTTTCAAACCAGATTCATCAAACCAGATTTCACTCCAGAAAACTTTACCGACAAATTTGTGGTTTGGACTTGGAACTCCACCAACCCAACAAACTGTTTCCCATCTCAGCACTGCTTCATGGCAATCGCAATCTTCATCGGTTGCGTTGATGGAAAAGAACTTAAACTTTGGTACAGAATCTTTGGCTGTATAATCGGGATATTGATTGTGCTTGCAACAGTCTTCACACGTCAACACTTCTGGGTTGACTTCCTTGCATCTTTCTTCATAATGGTGCCAATTTGGCTTCTTTCAAGATTTTCAGGATCAGGAAAAAAATGTGCAGAAAAATTTGATAACTTCTATCTGAAGGTCAAAACAAAAATGAAAAAGAAGGTCTGACCTTCTTTTTTTGATGAAAAAATCAAAAACACAAAAATTTTAATCAACCATAAAAAATTTGTTTGATTTATTTTTTCAAAAAGATTAAAATACAATCAAGAGAGAAACATAGGAGAAGAAGATATGTGGTTATTTGGAAAAAAGAAAAAAGAAGATAAAAAGAAAGCAGAGGCAAAACAAACTGCAAAAGTTTCTGAAAAAAAGAAAGAAGAAAAGGTTGCTCCTGCAAAAACAACCACCACAAAGACAACCACTGCCAAGAAAACATCAGAAACAAAGAGCGCCCCAGCAGCAAAGAAGTCAGTGGAAAAATCAACCACTGCAAACAAATCTACCAGCACAAAGACAGCAAGCAAGCCAGCTGCCGCAAAGAAGTCGACTTCAACTGAAAAGCCAACAGCAAAGAAATCAGTCTATCGTGTGGTTTTTGACAAAGAAGCAAGAAGTTGGATCATCAAGAAAGACGCCGCAAAAAGAAACATTGCATCTTTCCCTACAAAAGAAGAAGCAATGACAAGAGTGAAAGAACTCTCTGAGTCCCAAGATCTCAGTTTTGTTGTTCACAAAAAAGACGGAAAATTTCAAAAGAAATAATTTTTCAACAAAAAAACACACAATGATGCGTGTTTTTCTTTTTTATTTCCCTTGGAGAAGTTTGTATCTCTTTTCAACTTCTTTTTTGATAACTTCCGAAACTTCATCTTCAGTTTTTGACGCGTCGATTACAACAAATCTCTCTGGGTTTTGTTTTGCAAGTGTAAGAAAGCCTTTTCGAACTTTTTCATGATAAGCCTTTGCCTTGTTTTCAAATCTATCCAAATTTTTAAGTTTTTCATCAGCAGCTTTTCTCTTCATTGCGGCATCAAAACTTATATCCAGCAAAAATGTCACATCTGGGACAGCCCCATCAATTGCAAAATCAATGATTGGTCTGAGGTCTTCTTGTTTAAGCTCGCCACCAAATCCCTCATAGGCATAAGTAGAGTCATAATATCTGTCCATGACGACAATCTTCCCTTTTTTGAGAGAAGGCCTTACAACATCAGCAACGAGTTGACATCTGCTGGCATTGAAAAGCAGAGCTTCTGCTCTTGATGAAATCTCAAAGTTTGTGTGAAGCAAGATGTTTCTGATTGCCTCCCCAACCAAAGTTCCGCCTGGCTCTTTTGTCCCAACAACATCAAAACCTTCTTTCTTCAAATACCTGAGAAGCCTTTTGATTTGAGTCGTCTTTCCAGCCGCCTCACCACCTTCAAATGAAATCAACATTCCTTTTTTCATACTTTTCTCCTTTGCAACAAAATTGTTCGGACATGACTTTCCGAACAATTTTTATTTTTTATATCGAAATTCTATTCATGATGATGGCAACAGCAGTCATCTCCGCCGCAGCAGTCGTCCACATATTCAAGGACATACTTGTCCAAACTTTGAGTTTTGTAGAAGTTTTCTGGCATATATTCTGTTGTGAAATATCCAGCAGGGGCCATCAAAACATCTGGGATTCTGTTTACAACGCTGGCACAAGTAAGCTCAACAGTTGCTGGTCTTTCAACAACCACTCTTGTGTTTGGTTCGCCTTCAACAGTCCAGTCATTGCAGTCAAACTCTGTTGAATCATAGACCTTTCCGATACACTCAGATTCGATAACAATCCCCTCTTTTGTTTGTGTTGTCACAACAGCACTCATTCCGGTGCAAGCACCTTTTGGAATAGTCATGCCAAGAGTTGTGCTCTTGATTGCCTTCTTTGCAATTTGTGGAACACATTTTTGAGTTTGGTGAATCACAGTGAGTCCCAGTTTGCTTGCAAGCCAGCCATTGACATTCCACATATAACTTGGTGCAAATTTGCCAGACTTGATGATTTTCTTTCTCTCTGCTTCTGAGATATTGTCAGCAGCGGCAATTTCTTTTTCAAATTCTTCTGCGGAAAGTCCAGCACCATGCGCCTTTGCAAGAGCAATACCATAGTCTTCAACATTATAACTGCTCTTCCCCTTGATTTTTGTAATTTTGTGAGTTGCCCCAGCAATCACACTGATGAGGTTTCCCCAGAAAACATCTTGATAACCGCTTCCACAAATTGTACATTCGTTTTGGATTGCGAGTTCGTTGATTTTCTCAAACAATTTTGGATTGCTGTTTTGTGGGAAAAAAGCCTCTTCACAAGTTGTGATTGCGTTCACACCGCATTTTGCGCAAGTGAGAAGCACGTCTTCGCAATCAGAAAGAAGACTCATTGTTGTCACAATAACAACATCCACTTCATTTGACATCAAAAACTTTTCAAAGTCAGCCGCATTTTGGACTTTCACTTTATACTTCTTTCCGTCTTCGATAATCTCTCCGATATCTTTGCCAAGAATCTTTTCGTTGATATCAAAGGCACCAACAATTTTTGCCCCTTTTTCATGGACATAGCGCATCGTGTACTTTGACATTTTTCCACAACCATACTGAACAACATTTATTTTATTCATAAAATCCCTCCTATCACTACTTTATAATATTTTGTCCAAAAGTCAAAACAAATCACACTGAAATAAAAAGAAAAGGACAGATTTCTCTATCCTTTTTCTTTTATTGTTTTGCCATCATTTTTGCTCTGCGTCTTCTTCTCTTATAGAGTATCCAAACAATCACAAGAATGATCAAAAGCAAAATCAAGAGTGCAACAAGAAGCCAAATCCACCAGTTTTTAGAAACACCTTTCGTTCTCCAAACCGCATAGAGAGTGATTGTAGAACCGTTTGTGCCTTCCAAGAATGCATCGTCAATGGCAACTTCGTCACCAGCGAAGTAAAGGACATCTCCATTCTTGCTGGTTGACCAACCCAAGAATTTATTCTTGCCAGTTGGCTTTCCTTTGTATTTGTCGATGGTGTATCCCTCATCACCATAGCTTACGATAAATGGTCCCCATGTCTTGCCAGTGCCATTGTTTGAATCGTAAATGATGACGATTTGTTTTGGAACAACACTGCTGACAACGGTCTTCGTGTCATGATAGATATCAATAACACAATTGGTTGGCTTGTTTGAAGAACCTTGTACAAGTCTTCCGTTTCTCAGCCACCCTTGGAATTCTACTCCCTTTTCGATGGTCACAGTCAAACTTATCTTTGCTGTATGTTTTGTTCTGTATCTCAATGCTCCTGTGTCTGGGTTGATGTCCAAAAGGTCAAGTGGAGATTCGTTGTTTGCCGCCTCAACCTCAAATGTAAGCACACCCTCGCCAGCAGACACTTCAAACTCAACAAGTTTGAGCAAGTAATAGAGTCTTACAACTGTTGTGCCATCACCAAAGATAATTCCGTCATTATTGTTGCAAGTATATCGGTCATAATCATAGCCATCGAAATCTCTCTTCAACGCATCAAAGTTGATTTCTGCTTCAGTTACACCGTCAACTTCTTCAACGATGAGAGGTTCGCCGTAGTCTGTCTGTCCCAATGTCTCAAAATAGTATTCGACGGTAAATGTCGTATCTGCAACATCTGATTCTACAATGAGCCTAATATCAACATTGTCGTCAATGATGAGTTTGTACTCATTTGTTGTGACGATAAGTTTGTTTTCCTCATCTCCACCCTTGACAATTTCCCAAGATACGAATCTGTATCCTATCTTTGGAATTGCTGAAATAGTTACTTCCTCACCATACGCATAACTACCTTCACCATGTACGCTTGAAATTTGTTCATCATTGTAGTTGATTGAGATGGTGATAAGTCTGAGTACGAAATAGAATCTGATTGTTGTGCTTCTGTCTCCAGCAATGTAGATGCTTGAGTTGTCGACATCCTGACCATACATTGACGCCGCGTAATATCCAAACAACACACCCTTGAAGTCATCTTCTTTGTAACCATTCAAAGATGAGATTCCATCGATGTAGTTTGTTCTGATAAACTCTGGTGACAAGTATGCATTTGCCGTTCCATTGCGTACAACTGAAAGTACTGGATTGTATCCAATGCTTCCGTTTGTTATTGATTGAACATAGTAAACAAGTGTATAAGCGATGTCCGTCATTGCCTCAATCGTGATTGTGATTTCAACTTCTTCATCGCCAGCGTCATCAGCCGTGCCGATTGTATAGGTCATAAGTCTTCCGGTCACGTTGATTGTTTGATCATGTCCATTGATCTTGTAACCCTTAAACTCAAATCCTTGCATTATGTTGAAGTTTGTGGTTATTGTCTGACCATATCCAACTGACCAAACCATTGTAGAAACAACTTCCGCCGTCTTGTTTTGAGCAAGGAGTGTGAATGAGCCTGCAACATATCCGCCATTTTCGTCAATGAATGTAACTTTGACATTCTTTCGGAGTCTGTTGAAGTAAACTGTCACAACAGTTGAACCATCACCTGCAATTTCGATTTCACCATCTTCAAGTGTTGTTCTGTAAGCTACAAATCCAGGAGCAGAAATCCCTGCCAAGTCAATATCAGCCTCTGTCAAGATGTGCTCTGTCGCACCTGTCTTCTTGACATCTTGATATTGTGAAAGTCTTTCATAGCTGTCACCCATGTCGAGTGTCTGGAACATATAAACAATGGTGTACTCTGTGTTTTGATTCTTTTGTGGAAGAAGTCTTACTGTCACTGCTTGCGATGGCACTGTCAAGTTGATTGTGTAATCCACAATGCCAGATGGAGTTGTTGCATCGATTACAGTGTACTTCAGCCCATGAACAAGATTTCCGTCCGCATCAACAATCATGATGTCAGAGTCTTTGTCCAAAGAATAACCTTTGTTGAGTCTGAATCTGATGAGTACTGATTGTCCATACAAGAAGTTTCCATTTTCAAAGAGAAGTGAGATTCCCTTTCTGCTTGTTGTCTCTGCAGACACGGCATAACTGTTTCTTGTATAGTAAACGCTTACTGCTGAAGTTCCGTCTCCCTTGATCACGATGTCATCCAAAGAAACTGAACCGAATGTAAAGCCAGCAAAGTCGAATGAGATGTTTCCAGAAACCAAAGTCCTTACTGTTTCTGGATTGATCAAGTCACTTGTTCTTCCAACGCCGGTCATTGTGTAAGATGGTGTGTTTTCAAAATCAAGATCAAGCGTTTGCTTGTAAACATTGATGTTGTAAACTGTGTCTTCTCTTGGTGCCGCCATCGCACTCATTGTGATGTCTCCCGCCAAGTCTTTCTTCCCACCTGACACTGCCGTACTTCCCTTCATCAAGAATGACAATCCATTGATTTGGACACCTTGAACGCTGTCGTCAGTCACGAGTTCAATATATGGAGCTCTATAACCAGCACTTTCTGTGATAGCAAGAGTCACCTCATCACCAAATTTGACAGACCAAACAATTCTAGTGTCACTTGAAAGATTTGAATTAAGTGTGTGAGTATTGTTTGCTGTTGAAATAACAACTTTTGAAACACTGTTTGTAAGATTTACGGTCAGATTGAAATATCTTCTTGCATATCTCACATAGATGATTGTTGAGCCATCTCCGAGGACATTTTTGCTGTCTTGATATGATGCAAGATATTCAAAACCTTCAATCTCTCCATCTTTGCTTGTTGAAAGATATTGGTTGTAAACATATTCGCTTGTCACCAATGTCTCAGTTTTGATTTCAAGACCTTCGACATCAATGTAGTCGACATCATATTCTCCGTCCAATCCTTCAAGCGAGATTCTGATTGTAAACTCTGCACTTCCGATTCCCCAGATTGCATAGAGTTTTACATTTTTGTCTTTTGTTGCCGTCAAATTTGAAACTGAACATGGAGCATTTGCTTCCACTGAAATCACTTGTCTTTGACCTGCATCATCATAATAGTACCAACCGATAAACGCATAACCCTTGTTTACCCAGCCAAGAGTGTTGAATTCTTGCACTACGTATGATTGATCATAAGTGAATTGTCCAAGAGATGCTTCTGTTGTGCTTGTCTCTGAATAAGCGAGTGTGACAGTATACGTTATTGGAGCCCAGATTGCATACAAAACTATGTAATTATCATCTGATGCACCTGTTGCAAGATTGTAAACAACATACTTGCCAGTCGCTCTGTTGAAGTAAATTCCACTTGCAGCGATTTCTGATTGGTTGTTGATGATGATTGTTTGTGACTCTTCGGCATTTCTTGACCAACCAACAAATTCGTATCCCGTCTTTGCAAAGCCATTTGCATCTGGAAGATTTGTGATTTCGTCATACCTGATTGTCACATCCGAAATTGTACCAGAGCCTTCATTGTTGCTGAACGCAATTGTATACTCATTTTGCTTCCAAACAGCATACAAATCAAGGTCATCTGTAAGTGTAAATTGATTGATTGTTCCGCCAAGGGCATACTCAACTTCTCCATTTGGTCTTGTTGCCCAACCAAGAAGTGCGTATCCGATTTCAACATAGTTTCCAATCAATTCAACATCTTCTTCAAGATATCTTACATCTTGAGTCGTGTAAGTCGCATCTTGTTTGAAGTTTTTGTAGAATTTCAACTGATAAGTTTCTGTCTCAACACTCACTTTGATTTCAACACCTTCTGCAGGCATCTCAAATGTGATGTTTCCGTTTTCATCAGCAGTCAAAATTGTGTTTGAATAGTCCTTTCCAGCAATCTTCACTTGCTTGAGTTTGTAGCCAGCCACAAACTCAATCTTCATTGAAACTTCTGCTGTGTACAAAACTTTTGCAGTGTCGCCAGAGGTGACAACTTTTGAAGAGTTTCCAGAGAGTGTCTCTTGAGAGAATTGAACTTTTGAAACTCCAACCACAACACCGCTTTCATCAGTGAAGTCAAATGAAACTTCAAATTCTTGCAGATCATAATCCGCAGAAACAACCGTGCTTCCATTCCCGGCGATTGTAGGATTTGTTTCTCTCATCCCGACATACTTGTATCCCTCGCGGTTTATGTCAAGAAGAGCATAAGCTTGTTCAATCATCTCATCTGTGACTACATCATCAGTTGCACCACTAAGAACGATTGTCTGATAAAGAGTTCTACTTCCATCAATTGCTTGCAAATAGAAGTTGATCTTGAAGCTTGTGTCTTTGTTCTTTTCCCAAACAGCAGTGAATGTCAAATCGCTTGCAACGTTATATTCAAACAATTCTCCATCCTCATACTCAACCTTTCCGCTTGTTGTTGTCCAACCGAGGAATGTGTATCCATCTCTTTCGAATTGGTTTTTCCAGAGATTGTTTTCTGTCAAATATACAAACTTTTGATCGTGAGTTGTTTGAGTATTTCCAGAAGCATCTTCATATCCACCAAAGTCCGTCTTGAATGTAAGAGTGTATTCAACTGGTTCTGTCTTTGCAACAACTGAAACATTTGAAATTGGCATTGCAAAACTGTCGCCTGTCAAAGTCAATGTCGTTGGAGTCGCCGTGTATTCCACAAAAGTATAACCATCAAGCAATGTCTTTGAGATTGTCACTGTCGCACCTTGCTTGATGCGTGCGGTGATAAGACGGTTTGTTTCGTCCGTTTCAAGATTTTTGATGCTTCTGCTCGCAACATTGATTGAGATTTCATCAAATCCAACATCAAAACTCAATCTAAAATCAAACCACAATCTTGAGTAGAACACTTTAAGTACAAGACTTCCGTCTGCCGCAATGTTTCCTGAAAGAACTCCGTCCTCATGAGTCTCATCAAACTCATATCCAACAGTGTCACTTCCATCAAGAAGTACATAGTACGCTGTGCTGTCCGCCTTTCCTGCAAGGTCTGCAGTGAAACTGCCATCCTTTGAGTATGACCCGTCAACATTTTCAAAGTAGTATTCAATTTTGTAGTCAACATCAGCCGCATCCCAAACCGCCCAGAGAATGGTGTCTCCAACAGTCTCATAAGCATCAAAATGCAAATCAGCTTTGCTGTCAAATGAGTATTGAACAATCAAGTTGTCAGCATTTGCCTTTGTTGTTGCCCAACCGAGGAATGTGTATCCAAGTTTGCTCCATCCAAATGTGTCGATATACTTGATGTCGTATGCAGTATTGAATGTCACATTGTCAGTTACACTTTCTGTGTCCTTTCCATCAAGGTTTCTGTTGTAAGAAATCTTGTAATGGTTTGCATGAGATGTTGTGCTGATTGTCACTGCGTATGCAGGCATCTTGGCAAGTTTCCAAACCCCAGCATCCTTCACAAGTTCGATGACGAGTTTGTCTCCATAATAGAATCCATTCTCACCCTTTGTCAAATCCCAAGAAGTCTTTCCGTCATTGGTAAGAGCAACTGAGCCACTTGTCATACTTACACTCACAGCAAATTCATCAAAGCTGTAGCCTGCGTACATGTTCAAAACAAGGTTAATTGGAGTCCCATAAGTAAGTTTGTAAACACCATTGTATTCAATCATGTTTCCACTTCCAGTGCTTTCTGGATAGAAATCTTGAACACCGAGTGATGTGCCCAAAGTCAAATCATAAGCGAGTCTTACATATCTGACTTCAACAACTGTATAGTTTTTGTCATCGTTGTGATATCTGATGGCAACTGCACCTGGGTTTTGTCCATCAGTGATTGCAGAGTATGTATAGCCTTCATATGTGTTTACAAGTTTAAGCACATCATTGAGATATTCATAATCTACAAGTTTGTCGGTCTCACCCTCTGCAATATATCTGTCATCTTCCACTTCGCTGTAGCTTGTGCCATCCAGATTTTGAAGAGAATATCTTACCTCAAACTTGGTGTCATGTCTAGCAATTGCATTGAGAGAAACAATTGTCTCTCCCTTGAGAGTGAATCCATAATAAGTCTTGTCGCTTTCAACAACACTTCCTTGGGCGGTGAAGTTTACAAAGTCATAACCGCCTGCAAGAGCAGAAACAGTTCCGTTTTCTACACTTGTGTATGTGTGATAAATTCTCACGCTGCTGTCAAAGTCAATGAGCATGCCTTCAACATAAGCACTCGCTCTGCCACCAACGACGATTGTCACTTTGCTAAGGTCAATGCCGGCAGTTCCTTCAAGGATAAGACGATATGGCATTGGTTCCCAAACCGCATAGAGATCAACATTTGCAACATATTCTGTCATCTTGTATGTGTCAACATTTACAAAATCAACAATTTTTGCGTCAGCGTTTGCTTGGCTGATTGCCCAACCTGAGAATGTGTAACCCGTGCGTGCAAATCTGTTTGCTGTCAATCTCACGTCTTTCATATAGACAACGGTGTATTCTCCAGGCAAGTCTTGTTGAACATAAGTCCCTTCAGCAAGCGTTGTCTGTCCACCATTTCCATGATAAGTAATCGAATAGTGTTTTGCAGAAGCAGTTGCATTGACAACAATGTCAGAATCTTCAACATCAAATGTCGCAACAACTCCGCTTTGGGCAAGTGTTGCACCAGTTGCAACAAAGCCATCAAGTTGATATCCAGCATTGTTGATTCTTGCTTCAATCTTGATTGTTGCACCAAATCTAACTGAATACAAATTGTCTTCAAGTTGTGCAAGATAGAAGTCTGTTGCTTGTCCAGCAGTCAAAACATTTTCACTTGTCACAATCACATTGTCAATTCCAAAACTCTTTGAAATTGTCAATTGGAAATATTTTCTTGTGTAGAACACTGTTGCTCTTGCTGTTCCATGAGCATCAATATTTACGAGTTGAATATTTCTGAAGTTGTAAGCAGGGATGGTTGGATATTCTCCACCAGTGAGTGCCTTCACCATATCTTCAGTGATCATTGTGTCAGCCATTCCTCTTCCAAGAAGTGACGCTTGCAAATCTTCATCTACAACAAAATCACTTCCATCAAGGGTCTCAAATTTGAAGTCAACATAGAATGTTGTTTCAACAGCAGTCCACTTTGCGTAGAGTGTTGTGGTCTTCAAGATTTTTACTGTGTCGCCATTTGAAACTTGAGTTTCATATGTGGTTGAAGTAAACCATCCATCAAATTTGTAGCCATCTCTTGAAGGTTCAACAAGCCCAACTGGATCTGTCACCCCATCAAGTTTTGCGTTTGCATAAGTGTCATCAAACACAACTTTGACAGATGTCACATTTTGTCCGTCAACCTTGAGTTCTGCTCTTGACGTACCCAAATCATCGTTGAGGTTAAACTCAACAACATATGTATTTGGTGAGTAAACAACTGTAAATGTTTGAGGTTCGATATCCATCCTGCCAGAAACAACTGCGACATCTGGTGTATAACCAGCAATCTCTTGAGATGTCACAGCAAACTCTGCTTGATAGTTTACATATGCTGTGTATGTTGGAAGAGCCTCAGCACCGTCTTTATACTCATAGTTGATTGTAAGAAGATAACTGTTGATTGACCAAACAGCAACAAGTTCAACATCTCCATAGAGCCCTGCTGAAAGCATGTCATCTTGCAAATCATCAAACACAATGTTTCCTACAAATCTGTCCGCCCAGTTTCCTGCAGTGTTGTTTCTGATTGAATAACCAGAGATTGTGTATCCTCTTCTCTGCAAGTTTTCTGCACCAACAAGAGTGATGTCATCTTCAATGGTATAATCATAAACATACTTTCCGCCTGTCAATTCAAGGTCAACAAATGAGCCACCATTTGCATCAACTGAAATCTTGTAAACGATTGCTTTCCACTTTGCATAGAGTGTTGCCACCGCATCAGTTGTTGAAGCAAGATTTCTCACTGTGTCACCATCTTCAAACTCAACATTGCCAGAAGCAGTGCGAGCCCAACCGATAAACTCATATCCAGTCTTTTCAAATGTGTTTGCAGGAAGCACAACATCTTCGTTATAGATTGCATCAATCTGACTCATGTCGCCGCTTCCAGTGTTGCGGTCAAATGCGATGAAGTAGTGCACTGGTTGCCATACTGCGTAGAACACAACTGTGTCATCGCCAGCTTCACCAGTTGCAAGGCTAGAAACTTCTGTCTCTGCACGAAGCACATTTGTTGTGTCATTTTTGTCTCTTGTCCAGCCAACAAATGTATAGCCCACAATTGCAAAATTGAAGTTGCCTGCATTTTTAAGTTTGAATACTTTTGTATAGAGATATGTCTCTGCAGCCGATGTCTTGTCTGTCTCTTCACTTACTGAAGAGTAGTTTGAATTGTAGAATACTTTGTATTCATTTTCTGTCCATTGAGCATTCAAGATAACTGTTGTTGAAGCCTTTGCAGTCAAGTTCTTGACAGTTGTTGTACCAAGAGCAATCTTGACTTCATTGCCAGCATCGTCTTGATATGCCCACCCGTTGAATGTAAATCCAGTGCGAACAAATGTGTTTGTGCGAAGTGTGATTTCTTCACCATACTCAACATCCGTATGCCCTGTCATTGAGCCTTGTCCACCATTTGGTGAATAAGTCACATTGTAAGTGATTGGAATCCATGTTGCATAGAGTGTCAAATTTCCAATAGTTTCATAATTGAATGATGCAAGGTTGCCATAAGATTTTCCGTTTCCATCAGAAGCATCGTTCCAAGAATTGAAGATGTATCCAACTCTTTCAAATCTGTTTGCAAGAAGAGTCACTGTTCTGTTGTATGTGACATTGTCTTGCCTATAAACCAAACTTGCTCCGTCTGGAAGTTTTCCACCATTTGCATCGAAGATGATCGAATATGTGTTGTTTCGAGCTGTTGCTGTGATGTTCAAATCAGAAGTTCCACCAACTATATAATAGTGTCCATCTGTCGCATCTTGAGATACGCCACCAGCAAATCCGGTCAAAGTATATCCACCGCTCACTCTTTCGCTTGAAAGGATTGCAGTTGCGCCATACTTGAGTGTAAACTCACCTGCTTCAACAAACTCTTGAGAGAATGTGTATCCAGTTTCATTTACGTTCACCGTTACCTTTGAAACACCTTCGCCAAGAGCAATCTTCACATTGATTGTGTTTCTGATGTAATAAACATCAAGCACTGATGAGCCATCTCCGGCAACAATCACTCCAGGAGTAAATGTTGAGTAAGTGAATCCTTCAATATCTTTAAGCCCAAGCTCTTCAACATCAGAAATCTCTGTCCTTGTGTAAGCTTTCTTTATTTCTCTAGAATGTTCGATATAACCATCTCCGGCCATATTCTGAACATTGTACACAACTGTGAATGGAACTTCCAAAGTCGTTATGCCAGTGAATATTATTGTGTCTTCTGCAGGCATACTTGAAACCTTGAATCCGGTGTGAGTGTTGCCTTCTTCGGCAGGGTCACCAACAACAATCTCACTTGACCAATCTCTGAAAGCATAACCAGCTTCTACAACGAGTGTCAAAGCAACCTCTGCTTCATATCTTACGATGTAAGTTGTTTGTCCTTCCACAACATTTTCCGTATCTTGGATGACCATAAATCCATCGGCAGTTGCAGTGAGTCTCTCAACGCCAGTCACAAGTTTGAGTGTCAAATTGTAAGAATTTCTGCTGTATCTTACGACAACAATTTGCGCTTCGTCACCAGCATCAACAACAGCCAAGACTTTCTTTCCTTGGTCAAACTCTTTGTAAGTGAATCCTTTGATATCTTCTTCAGCATCTGCGATTGCGCTTGCAATCATGTCATATGTAATTACTGTATCAACAAAGTCATTGAGTTTGATGTCCTCAACATCTCTTTGCTCAAATTTGCTACCGTCAAGAGATTCAAACTCAAATCTTACATAATAGTCAAATTTGAGTGGGGAAACCTTAACTTCAAATTCTGAGTCTCCTGTGATGTTGAATGTGTAAGTTGTTGAAGTGATATGGTCTTCACCAAACACAATTTCATCAAATTGATAACCCTTTGTAACAGCCACATTGATTGTTACGCTTGCATTGTATTTGAATGTGTTTGCATTTGCACCAGCACCCTCAGCACTTGTTGCAGTCGCACTTGTCACGCCAAGTTCTGGCAATTTGAAGTCAACCGCATAAACATTTCTTCTGTAGAAAAGTTTCAAAGCAAGAGAACCATCTGCAAGGACTTTCGCCCCAGTCAATGTCCCTTGAACTGACAAGTCAAGCGTGAATCCAGCGAACTCAACACTTGTGTCGATTGTCGCATCTTCATTTGTCTTGCTGTCAACTGTCTCTGAATATGTCTCAAAATCACTTCCAAATTCAGTTGTCTCAGTGTCAAGAGTGTAAGTTCCATCAAAGTTTTCGAGATAGTATTCTCTTGTATAAGAAGCCTTACCTTCTTTCCAAATTGCATACAAAGTGATTGTGTCATCTGTTTTTGACTTCAAGTTGAATGCATAGAATGTTTCGCCATAGAGGTAAATCCCGGCACCCTTGCCATTTTCAAGCAGATATTCTGTCACATCAGTGATACCCTCTGCTTCAATCGTTTCAACACCAACAAGAGTTTGTCCGCTCATTGTTGACCAACCAACAAAATCCCAACCTTGTTTTGTTGTTGTGCCAGCGATTTCTTCTGCCACATCATAAGTTGCGTTCATGTCGGCAACGGCACTTCCACCATTGGTGTCAAACTTAACTTTGTATACGTTTGCTTCCCATACGGCTTTAAGCACGACTCTTCCACCATTGACATCAGTCAAGTTGTCAGAGATTGTGTCTCCAAGAGAATATGTTGTGCCAGTCTTTTCAAACAGCCAACCAGCAAGTGTGTAGCCAACTTTTTCAAACCCAGCGCCACTTGAAAGTTTTGTAGGTTTGTCAAAGGTCGCCTCAGTGTCTTCAACCGCACCAACACCAGTGTTTGCGTCATACACGATTGTGTAAGTGTTTGCAACGACTGTTGCAACGATTTCAACGTCTTGTGCAGTTTTGTAAGCATAATCATAGTCTTCTTCGTCTGAAAGCACAACGCCTGCCACTGAGTAAGAAACAAAGTGGTATCCGCTTGTCACAGATGCAGAAAGAGAGATTGTTTCATCGAAGACAACTTCATAAGTATTTTCGCCTGTCGCAGTTGCGTTTTCAACCCCGACATCAAGTTTGTCAAGAGGTTTTGAAATTGTAAGAGTGTATGTGTTTGCTTGCCATTGTGCAAATATTTCTCTGTCAACAACACTGCCACAAACATCATTCACGGTCACCTTTGTGCCGTTTTCAGAAGCACTTGTCCAACCAGTCAAAGTGTAGCCATCTCTTTCGACATTTGTTTGTCCAAGAGGCAAGTCAAACGCTGCAAATGAGACGAAGTCTGCTCCCTTTTCTGTTGTGTAAAGTTTTGAATAGTTGTTGCCATAGTCAACATAGAGTGTCAATTTTCCGTCAACGATTTCAAGTGATGCATTTTCGTTTGTTTTTATCTTCTCAACATTTGCTTTTGTTGAGCCCTTTGCAAAGTTTGCATCGTTGAAGTTGAGGATAAGTCCATATCTGTTTACATCCCAATTTGCTGTCACTGTGTCATCGCCAGCACCATAGGTGTAAGTGTAAATCTTTTGTCCATTTGTGTCAGTGCTTTCAGCAATACTTCCCTTTGCACCTTCACCCAAAGTCCAGCCAGTGAATGTGTATCCCTCACGAATTGGCGTATCAAACACATAAGTGCTGTGATACATTTGTTTTACAATAAGCGTTTCTTCATCTTGATAACGTCCACCATTTGCATCAATAGTAAGGTCATAAGTGTTTGTGCTTGCTTTTGCAACAAGTTTGGCATCACCCAATCCCATTTCAACTTCTTGTGACAAGTTTTCATCAGCATTTGTCACAGAGAGTCCAATTGGAGTTGTCCCTGAAACGTCATAACCTTGCCATGAAGAGCCTTCAGCCATCTCAACCACAATCTTGATTTTTGCTTTGTAGTATACTTCGAGTGCAGTTGTGTATTCAGTCTCTGCCCCGCCATTGATTGCAACTTTGACACTTGAAATTCCATATTGTTTTTCAATTTCAAGAGTGTATGTGTTTCTTGAGAAATAAACATCAAACTCCGTGCTTCCGTTTGCCGCAACCACAACATTTGAAAGCGTTGATTCATCAGTGTCAACGACAAATCCGTCATAAGCATATTCGACATTGTTTACTTCCAAAACAGCAGCGACGTCATTTGAAATGTCGAGTTTTTGTTCTGTAATTCCGTCCGTTCTGGAGATTTCAATTGGAGTCACGCCTTCATAATTGCCGTACACATTCATCAAGTAGATATTGATTTTGTAAGCGATATCCCCTCTCGCTTCCCACTGAGCTGTGAGAGTGACATCTCCCCACATTCCAGAATCAAGAGTCTTTTCTGTGAAAGTTGTTTCCGTCCAATTTCCAGCAGCCGCATCTTCAAAACCACTTGTCACTTTCCACCCCAAGAAAGACCAACCTTGTTTTGTCACAGTCGCAAACTTGATTTGATCCTCAATTGTGAATGTTGTTGTGTGGTCAGTTCCAGAAATTGTGCCACCATCTGTATTATAAGTGATTGTATATTCAATCGCTGTGTAGAAAACATTGATTGTCAAATCGCTAGAAGTCATTTGACCACTTATCACTTTGTCATCATCGGCGATTTCAAATCCCGTGATGATTGGTGAATCGTGTGAATAATCCTCTTCAAATTTCAAAGTCTCAACAACTGAGCTTCTGATTGAATCTGATGTGCCTGCATAGAGATAGTTGATTGTGAGTGTATAAGAATTTCTCGTGTAATAAATCTTGACAACAAGACTTCCGTCACCCTCAACATTAAGCGAACCCCACTTTGTCTCTTCAGTGATTGCTGAAGATGAAACGAAGTAGTGACTGTAAGTAAATCCTGCAAGGTCGTCTCTGATGTCTGACAAGTCAAGTTCGGTATCTGTCTCACCGTCTTCTCTTGTGTCAGTGTCAGCCAAAACAAAGTCGTCTCCCGCAATGTTTTGCCTATAATACTCAATTGTATATTGTATGTTTGTCTTTGCACTTGCCGTTGCTCTAAGACTTACGGCGAGCGCTGGCATTTTGAAGCTGTCAATTCTTGTTGTACCAACTTCAGAGATGTTTGTTGTCTCAACATCAGCAAATCCAGCCACAGCAGCCCATTCGTCAAATGCATATCCAACTTTCAATGTTGCAGCAAGTGTCACCGTCGCACCAAAGGCAACAGTGTACGTGTTTTCTTGTCCAGCCACAGCAGTCACGCCTTTTCCATTCGCAGAAACACTTGTCACACCCTTGCTTGTTGCCAAAGTCAATGTGAATGATTGACGAGTATAGAAGCCATAGATATTTGTCCTCTTTCCGTCAACAGCAGGTTGAATTGTGTCGCCTTGATATTCATATCCAACAAAACTGAAGCCGTCAAATCCGTATTTGTTTTTGATGTAATTTTCAACACTGTCAGCAATCAAAGCATCATTTCTTGTCACAACTTGTGCAACCTTGTAAATCTTGCCCTTGTAGTTTACAAGTTTGCCTTCATCCAAATCTTTGTGATAAACATCACCTTCAATTTCTGTTGCATCGAAGAAGTCATCGGCAGAAACAGTTTGATCAATCTCTTCTTGCAAGAAGAAAATCTTGTGTTCGATATCTGTTCTTCCAATCCATGTTGCATAGACTGTAAATTGTTTTTGCTCACTTGAGTTGAGCGCCGTCCAGAAATAAGCATCTTTGTCAAGCATTGTGTCCACATCGACAAAGTGAACATCAGCAATCTTCAACAATGTTGCATAATTTGGAACGGCAATTCCCGCATCAACATCGAAAGTTGTTTGAACATAAATATATTCAACTTTATGTTCTCCCTCACCACGAGTAAACACGTATTCCGCTTTGTTTTCATCAGTGATTTGTGAGATAGCCCCACCATTTTTCTCAAACTCTTCAAGACTTATTGGTCTCACATTGTCTTCAAGTACCCAGCCATTGAAGTAATAACCATCAGCTCTTGCACTTTGCCAATTCCCCGTGCCCAAAACTTGATCATAATAAACCTTCTTGCTTGCAAAGTTGATTTCAGGTTCTGAGTTTTCAGGTTTTGTATTTTCAATGTTGAAGTTGAGCGTGTATTCTTTTGCAGAGTACTGAGCCACAAGTGAAATATCTTCGTCATAAGCCCAAGTTGTTCCGTCAGTGATTGTCACTCCACCAGCCGTTGAAACACCGGCAATCAACTTTCCGTTTGCATCAATCACAAAGAGATTGTTTGCTTCTGCAAAGCCTGTCAAGTCGTAACCTATCTTCTGATATTTTTCAACATTTGAAACAAGTGTCTGCAATTCGTCAGCATAGTCACGACCAAACACAACTTCGATTGTATCTGTCGCAGAGTTTGCTCCAGTCACAAGGATTGTATGTTTGTTTGCCGTCCAAGTTGCTGTCAAAACATAAGTGCCATTCACTTCACTTGTGAAGTTTGGTTTTGAGAGCTTTGCATCTTCATCATAAATGTTTCCACTTGCATCTTTCCATCCAGCAAATGTATAACCCTTGAGCGAGAATCCGTTTGCACGAAGCACAACATCTTCATCATAAGTTGCAGATGTGTTTTCAGTTGAACCTGTTGCATTTCCATAAAGTTCTGCATCTCCAGCAACATAAGTGATTGTGTAATTATTTTGTTTCCACTTTGCAAAAAGCGTTGTGCCTTCAAAACCAATCCACTTTCCGCCAGCGATAAAGTCAGCAACATCAGTATCTGCAAATTTGCCTAATGCAGTGATGATGATGTCACCATCTTCATTTACCCAACCTTCAAACACATAACCTGTGCGAGTTGGATTTTTGATTGCTGGAGAAATGAGGTTGCTTCCATAAACAACTGAAACACTCTTTGTGCCCTCTGTCACATCTTCGCCTTCTTGACTCAATGTCAACACATAAGTCCTTGATGTCCAGTTTGCCTTGAGAGTCGCATCTCCTGCACCATATGTAAATACATAAATTGTTTGCCCATCTTCGCCAGTTGTCTCTTCAAGACTGCCGACACCAGTGAGCGTCCATCCATCAAAGCCATAACCAGAGCGTTCTGGGATAAGCAAGTTGATGGATGATTTGAAATTTCCTTTGATTTCGATCTCACCTTCGTTGCCGTCGTATGAGCCGCTATTTGTATCAATTGTCAAGGTGTACTCATTGACTTTCCACTTTGCATAGAGATTGTGATTTTCATGATCAGAAACAAATGATGTCTCGTCAATCTTCACCTTGAGCTCTGTATCTTTGTACCAACCCTCAAATGTATAGCCAACGCGAGTTGCTGTTGCGAGAGTTCCATAAGCCTCATCAAACACGACTGTCTTTGTTGCTGGGTTTACACTTGCCACTTCGTCAGTCATGTCAGCAATGTTGAGGTCAAAAGTCACTTCGATGTTTGAAACCTTTGTCCAATGAGCAAAGAGTGTCACTCCTGAAGTTGAAATCCAGTTTCCATTTGCATCAGTGAGAGTCGCAACATTTGCATTGAGCACACCTGCACTTGTCAAGACTTGCACACCGCCTTCTGCCAATGTGTACCAACCACCAAAGATATAGCCATTTCTGCTTGCAGTTGGTTTCACAATATCGCCAGTTGTTGCGTTTGGCAATGTCGCTCCAGTCCAACCTTCATAGAAGTTTGTGTCTTTGTATGCGATATAAACTTTTCCGTTTGCAGGGTTTATAGTTACAGCAGTTGAGCCTGTGCCAACGTTTGGATCGAGAGTCACTTCAACTGCATCTGTTTGCCATGTTGCCGTGAGAGTAACATTACCAAATTTTCCTGTCAAAGCACCACCCGCATTTATCACCGAGCCAACTTGCCAGTTTCCAGAAACTTCTGTTGCTTTCCAGTTTTTGAATGAGAAGCCATCCTTTGTTGCTGCTGGCAAAACATCCACACTTTCAATTGTATAAGTTTCAATCTTTCCACTTGCAATTGTTCCACCATCAAGCACATATGTGATTGTGTATTCAATTGCCACCCACCTTGCAGTCACAGTGATGTTTCCATATGTGTCAGCAGCAAATTCGAGTGCCGTGCCGTCAATTGTTGGAAGAGTGCCTGAATGATTTTCATCTGTCCAAGCCACTGTCCAGCCATCAAATTTATAACCATCCCTCTGAGCATCTTCAAGTGCAAAAGTTTGCGCCTTTGGATTTGCCGTGTATGAAATTGGGTTTGATGCAGCATTGTTTCCATTTTCAACATCATATGTGATTGCGTATTGTCTTCCCTCGAAGTAGAGTCTGATTGTCATATCCTTTGCAATCATCACGAATGTGATATCTGCAAATGTTTCAACGCTTTGAAGTTGTCCATCTGTCAAAAGATATCCAGCATACTTGTAAGCAGCATCAAGGCTCAAATCGGAAATCACAATTGTTGAACCGAAGTAGACATCTTGAGAGAAGCTTGTCACAGCACCACTTGTTGTCCCGTTTACACCAACTTTCACAGTGTTTGGATTTATGTCATCAGTTGCGATGCCACCAAATCTACCATTCAAGTCAAACTTGTATTTATTTCTTGAGTAATAAATCTTAAAGACTGTATTTCCATTTCCGTTGATGCTGTTTTGCAAGATATTTCCAGTGTTTTCATCATCAAATGTGAATCCTGTGTCTCGGTATGTAGACGCGTCAACTCTTACGGTTGCGTCTGTCGTTGCAGATCTTACAACTGATTTTGTTGCAGTGTCTTCATACTCACCAGAAGTGTTCATCTGATAGATTTCAATTGTATAATCAGTAAGCCCTGGCGTTGCGTTTGCCGTGATTTCAACATCAACTACAACGTTGTGGAGATATGAGTTGTTTGAGATTGTCACAACATTGTTGAGCACACTCCATCCGCTGAAAGAGTAACCTGCACTCGCTTTTGCAGATAATGTCACCGTCGCACCATATTGAACTTGATTTCCATTGACGCCAATACCGGAAGCAGAAACTTCATCAATTCCTGTGCCTTTGTGGAGAGTCAAAGTCTTTGTCAAACGTGCGTAATAATATGAGATTGTCATGCTGCCATCTGCAGTGATTTCTTTTGTAATCGCTTCTGGTGAAACAAAGCCAGTGTAAGCAGTCACTGTAGGCGTCACTTCCGCCCCAGTAACCCCCTTGCCATTGACTGTGTCAACCAAGACGCAGTTTGCAGTGGTAAGTTCCTCGTCAAAGTTGCCGAGTTTTTGTTGATAATAATAAACTGTATAAGGTGTGTTTGGACTTGGTGTCCATTTTGCATAAATGTATGCAACTGTCTCAGCAGTGTCGGCATCCACAAATGTTGCATGTCCAACATCAAATGTTGTGCCAACTGAGACGCTCTTGGAAAGTGCTTCATCACCATACCAACCAACAAAGTCAAACCCTCTCTTTGTTGGAGTTGGAAGTTCTGATGCTGTGAAAGCACTTCCATAAACCTTTGAAATTGCAGTAAGCCCGTCTCCGCCAGTCACATCGTAAGTAAGCATATAAGAGTTTGCTGTCCACTTTGCAAAGATTGTTGTGTCAGAATAGATTCTGCTGTAAAGATTGTTTACAATTTTTCCACTTTCATCAACGTATTGCACGCCAGCACCGTTTGTCGCAGCATAATATCCGCCGAATGTATAACCCGCACGAGATGGAAGTGTGATGATTCCGCCAGCAAGTTGACTGAATGCGGCTTCATCAGAATAATATTTTTCTGTTTCAAAATAGTACCAGAATGCATCCATTCCATTTTGACCACCTTGCTTGTCAAGAGTGATCTTGTATTTGTTTGCAGTCCAGTGAGCATAGAGTGTTGTCTTGTATGTCAAAGATTCTAAATCATAAGTACCAGAGACATTGTCTTCTCTTGTCACTCTTGTGCCATTTTCAGCCGCATCATACCAGCCAGCAAAAGCATAACCATTTCTTGTTGCAACTGGAATATCTCCAAGACCAACTGATCCTTTGCTTGTGGCAACTTCACTATATTTTGCACCATACTTTGCATACAAAGTTGTTGGATTCACATTTCCGCCATTTGGATTGAGTGTAATCACAACATAGTCGGCCTCCCACTTGGCGTAGAGATAGACATTTGCGTTTGGCTCTGTTGTCAAGTTGAGGACTTTTGTACCAGTTACGGTAAATTGCCCATTGTTTCCAGTGATTGCCCCTTGCGCGGTGATTCCTGTTGTTGATGTCCCATCAGAGAGTGTCCATCCAACAAATGTGAAACCAGTTCTGTTGAGCGTTGCACTGAAAGTGCCTTCTTTTGAATATGTTGCAGAAAGACGCCATGTGTTGTCTGCACCTCTTTGTCCGGTCAAGTTTGTAAAGTCGTTTGCATCCGAAACAGTTCCACCATTTCCGTTGAGCAAAATGGTGTATTGGTTTTCTTTCCATTTTGCAAAAAGCATGTGGTCATCTGGTGTTGAAACCTTTGTAGATGCTTCAACTTTGTTTGCAAAACTTGCTTCCTTGTACCATCCGTCAAATGTATAACCTGGACGAGTTGCTTCAGGAAGTTCTCCATACCCTTCGCCAAATGTTACGACCACAGTCTCTGGAGAAACTGTTGCACCAGTACCGTTTGGATCAAGAGTCACTGTATATGTCCTTGCTCTCCAAAGAAGAGTAATTTTTGCGGTTGCGCCCGCAGTTGCTTCAAGTCCAGAGAAAGCAAATGCTCTTGTCGAACCTGTTGCCGTGCCAGCAGACCAGCTTGCTCCGTCAAATCTGAAACCATTTTCGTATGTAAGTTGCAAATTGAAAATTTCATAGTCTCCATTTTCATTTGCGTTCTTGCCCCACAAATATCCACCCCTTGTTGGGTTGGTTGCGTTTGCAACTGGAGAGATTGCGTCCCCATTTACATTTTGTGTCAATGCTCTTGTTGACGTTGTGACAATGTCAGTAAAGAGCACATCTTTGATAATGTTGTTTGTTTTTGTGATTGTAACCACTTCTTTAAGTGATCCATCACTGCCCAAAACTCTCACTTCGAAATCGTTGAAGACATCAACAAATTCCAAATTGTAAGCATTGTCGGTCCATTGTGCAACAAGAGTTACATTTCCATACTTGTTTGATGGAGCTGAGTTGTCTGCATTGAAGATTTCTGATGTGCTCCAATTTCCAGCATCTTCAGAAACTTTCCAGCCAGCAAACTTGAAGCCAGCCTTCTCCATTGTACAAGTGATTTTGTTTCCCTCGCCAGCAAGTCCAGGCAAAGTGAATTGTTCGTAGAAATAGTATGTTGTCTTTGCACCAGCGCCAATGGTTCCGCCAGTTGTATCATAAGTGATCGTATAAGGCACAGCATCATAATAGAGATAAATCTTCAAACTGCCGTCACCTTGCACAACAAAGCTCAAAGCATCATCACGCTCACCACCATTGCCAGCGTTTGGCTTGCTTGTTGTTGTGAAGTCATTTCCAACATAAGTGTATCCAATTGTCAAGGCTTCCGAAACATTTTTGACAACATCTGCTTCTGAAATAGAAGTCCCAGAAAGCGCCTCAAATGTGCCATTGACAAGCATCTCGTTTGCATATCCACTTGCAGAATTTTGAAGCTTGTAATAAATTTCATACTTCGCTTTTGCTGGGTCCGTGTTTGCCTTGATGTATGTTGCAGGAAGCTTTGAAGCATTGTTTGCAACATTGATTGAATCACCGTCTTTGAAGACAAAGTTGTATTCAGCAAAACTCAAATCTCCAGAGGTTTTGATTTCTCCAACAGATGCGGTTGCCTCTGTCAATCCCATTGTAAAGTTTTTGATTGCATAGCCTTCTTTTGCATACGCTTGAAGCGTTACGCTCGCGCCATATCTTGCATAGATTGAGCACGTTTGTGAAACTTTGTAGTTTGAAGTGAGCGCTATGCCATTTTCATCACACGCCCCACTTATCAAAATGTAGTCAACGCCGATACCCACTTCCAAGCTGAATGAATAAACATTTGCGGTAAATTGTGCATAGAGGTTGAGAAGGTCAGATGACTCATTCAAACTTGCATCTGCAACATAAATCCATTTCTTGTTTGCATCAGTATAATTGATTGCATTTGCGATGATTTTTCCTGTTTCGTCAAACACTCTGATTCCATCAACTTCAGCAGTGTAGTATCCTTGGAATGTATAACCTTTCTTCCAAGCCACTGTTGCGATACCTTCTGGACGAGCACTTGTGTCGCCAGTTATGTCGTCAACAACTTCTCCATAAGTTGCGGTTGCACTGTTTGCAACTTGTCCATCGCCACCAGCATTGTTCAAAACAAGCGTGATTGCAGTTGTCTTTGGTGTCCACTCTGCTCGCATTGTAACATTCCCGTAGAGTCCAGCACCCAATTGTTGACTTGGAGCAAAGGTATCTGTTGCATTTACCCAAGTGCTGTGAGCATCACCACTGTATGCAGTCACTCTCCAAGAGAGTGTATAACCCTCTCTTGAGATTTGGTCATAGCCATAGAGGTTGAATGTTTCAACAATAGTATAGTTGCTTGTTGTAGAAACAGCTTCACCACCAACAGTTTTCCAAGTTCCGCCATTTCCATCGTAAGTGATTGTATAGACACTCGCATCAAATTTTGCATAGAGTGTTTGCTCTGCGTCACTCTTCCACATTCCATTTGTGATATAACCAGTCACTGTGCCAGTGCACAAAATACCGTTTTCATCAATAATTTGATTTTCAAAAGTTTGGTTTTCTGTGTACCAACCACCAAATGTGTATCCCTCAACAGAAATCTTTGGTGGGTTTGCTTTTTCTTCGCCAGTTTCAGCCTTATACAAATAGTTGCTGTCGTACTCAGCATACACTGTATCACCCGAACTCGTAAGCACACCTTGGTCACCATTCATAAATGAAATTTTGTATCTCTTTGCCACCCACTTCGCATAAAGTGTGACGGTGCTTGTGTTGTTGGCTTGATTGTCGAAAATCCATTCGCCAGTTGCACTTGTATATCCAGTCATGTCAGAAACAAGTTTTCCATTTGTGTCAATGATTGGATTGATGGCATTTTGAACAGTCCAGCCAACAAACTCATAACCCGTCCTTTGTGGATTGCTGATGTCATTTGAAAGTTTTCCGCTGTCATAGGTCGCAACAACGCTTGCAGTACCAGCTGTGGTTGCACCATTTGAATTGAGCAAAATAGTCGTCTGAGTTGCCGTCCATTTTGCATAAAGAGTTACATCGCCATCGTTACGCCAAACGACATTTCCATTCACCGAAGCAACATAAGATGTTGAGCCGACAAGGTCAGCCGTTGTTGAGATGACAAAATCATTGCCATCCAAAGTCTTTGTCCAGCCAGCAAATGTGTAGCCTGTCTTTGTTGGAACAACAATTGTCTGTGGACTCAAGTCATTTGAATCATAAGTTGCAGTCACATACTCTGTTGTATCTTCAGAAACAACTCCTGTATTTGGATTGAGAGTGACATGATAAGTCTTTGCTTGCCACCTTGCCGTCACAGTTTTTCCATTCAAAAATTCGTAGAAATCAGTTGTGATGTTTCCATCAATATCGATATAGCAAGTGTTTCCATCAAAATATCCTTGGAAGTCATAACCCACTCTTGTAGGTTTGAGCCCAGTTGCCTCATATGCAGTTAAGCAATCAGAAGATGTGAAATAGCCGTCTGCTTGTTGATATTTATAATAGAAAGAGAAGTTTGCAGTTGTTCCACTGAAAGAACCACCATTGTGAGCCAATGTCACCGCATACACTTCTGGAGCCCATTGTGCAACAAGCACAATATTTCCATACTTGCCAACAAATGTGTCTGCTGTTGTATAAATTGTCTCAGAATCCCATGATCCAATTGAAACGAATGGCTTCCAACCTTGGAAAACATAACCACTCTTTGTTGTTGTTGGAAGAGCATTGACTGTCGTCACTTGATAACTTGTAGGACTTAAGTCAGCAATTTCAGTTGTCTCATCAGAATCAAGATATCTGACTGTGTAGACTTCCGCTTCCCAAACTGGATAAATCACTTGGTCAAGATTTCCCATGATTGTAGAAGGAGTGATGTCAACTGTTGTTGAGCCAAAAGATTTTGACCAACCGATATGTTTGTAACCATTTCTATAAACCACAGGCAAAGCACCATACTCTGCACCATAGTTTACTTTCTTTGTTGCTGTTGAGCCGGATGCTTGAATCACCCAACCAGCCTCTGTTGTTTCAGCAAATGAGAAGCCATTTCCATCATGAAGGTTTGCTGTGATTGAAAGTTCGTGAATAATCCACTTGGCATAAAGGGTCACATCCCCTTCATGATTCCAAACAGCAATATCGTCAATCAAAGCAACATAATCATTTCCAGCTCTAAGCACAGCTTCTTTTGTCAAAACCAAGTCGGCACCATTTTGTGTCATTGTCCATCCATCAAAGTCATAACCCTCACGACTTGCAGTGATTGCAAGTTCTGACACTTCGCCACTCACTTGTCCATTTATATAGGTAGAATAAAGTCTGTGCTCGCCATATTTCGCATAGATACTGTTTACCGCACTTCCGCCATTTCCATCAAAAGCGATTGTAGAAACTTTTGCAGTCCAGTGAGCATAGAGTGTCACTTCATAATCTCCGTCCGCATTCTTGACACCAACAACTGGTGAAGTCTCAGTCACCTTGTTTGTGTCGGCAGCATCGCTTCCTCTAAACCAACCATCAAAGTTGTAACCATAGCGCTCTGCTTCTGGCAACTGCCCATAAAGCTCGTCATAATCATAAACTTTGGTTTCTGGAGTCACAGTTGCTCCGTCAGCATTTGGATCAAAAGTTACCAAAACTTGCTCTGCTTCCCACTGAGCATAGAGAGTCACACTCGCACCATTTTCAGTTGTGAGGTTGTTGATTGCTTGCTCATCGTCGTATGCTTCTCCTTCAGCATCCTTCCAACCCACAAAACGCCAACCTGTCAAAGTGTAAGCATTTTTGCTCAAAGTGCTTTCCTCATCATAAGTATGAGTTGAAGCATTCATTGTTCCCGTAACGCCCTCTGCCGCACTTGCAGTTTCAGGTTTGTTTTTGTCATAAACGATTGTGTATCTGTTTGCTTGCCAAACAGCAAAGAGCACAACTTCTCCATTTGGAGTTGTGGTGAGGTTGCTCACCTCTGCACCATCAGCATAATCATCTCCTCTGCCGTCAGCTTGTGTATTCCACCTCACAAATGTCCAACCCGCAAGAGCGTAGCCATTTGTGTTGAGGTTTTTGCTTATTCCATATGTATGTGTTGAATTTGAAGTACTTCCCTCAATTTCAGCACTTGCCTTGTCAGGCTTATTTGAATTGTAAACAACAGTATATGTGTTTGCAGTCCATTGAGCATACAAAGTTATGTCTGCGTCAGCAGTGTAAAGTTTCTTTGTATCGTCTTCAAAATCATAGATTGTTCCAGAGCCATCTTGAGCATCATTCCAATTTGCAAAGACATAACCCGTGCGCACTGGTTTGCCGTCTGTGACAACAGCCGCAAGACCATACGCCTTTGCTGTGCCTTCTGGAGCAGTTCCATTTCCACCATTCAAATCATAAGTGATTGTGTACTTTTGCAAAACATAAATATCTTGCGAACTGCTTGAAGATGGAGTCCATTGGATGCTCAACTTGTTTCCAAGTGAACCAATTCCAGAAATTACACTTCCAGCAACAAAGTAGTTTGCACTTGCAGCAGACTCAACTGTGATTGTGATTTCTGCACTTGGATTGTAATTTGCAGAAATTGTTGCCTTTCCGCTTCCCCCATTGAAAGTGATTGATGGGTCAGAGACAGTGCCACCGCCAACAGTTGAAATATTCAAAGCAGTTGAGATATCTCCGCCAAATCCCTTGTAATTGATTACAAATTCATAAGTCTTGATTTGCCATTGTGCAAAGAACTCCAAATTTTCCCCTTCGCCAACAGCATAAATCCAATTTCCGCTTGCATCAATATAAGCTGATGCCCCTGCAGAACTTCCGTCTGCGTTCAAAATTTTGTCACCGCCAGTCGTTGCTGTGTACCAACCAAGAAGCTCATACCCCTCAACTTCCGTCACTTCAAGATAAAGGTTGAAAGAGATTGGAGCATTGAAAGTCGCATCAAGCGTTTTGGTTGTCCCACCACCAACAGTAAACGAACCCCTTCCGCTTGTGTTGAAGCCAACTTTGAATTGCCCTGGCTCCCACTTAGCATAGATTGTTGTATCTTCTGTAAATATTGTTGCACCCACTGCTCTTCCGGTGATTTTTCCGTCAGCATCCACAACTTGCTCACCAAAAGTCCCATCAGCATTTTTCAAATAGTATCCAGCAAAAACATATCCTGTAGAAACTGGCTTAAGTCCTCCAGTGATTTTCTCTCCACCAGAAGTTCTATAATATCCGTCCTCGTATTTTTCAATAATACTTGAAATCTCGCTTGAAACCTCATATGAGCCATTGCTTGAATCCAAAGTAATTGTATATTCAACACCTGTCCATTGAGCGTAGAGTGTTTGATTTTCATTGACACCATAGATATTGTTTTCTCCAGTTGTCAAATAATCATTTCCACTTCCGTTGATTTCAGTGTTCCATCCAGCAAATGTAAAGTGTTCTCTCGCAGGAGTTGAAAGTCCAGCGAGGTCAACGGATTTTCCATACAAAAATGTGTGCGCTTCTGGCACTCCGCTTTCTGCACCATTTCCGTTGAATGTCAATGTGAATATTTCTGTCACATAGATGTCAAATGATTGACTGTTTACGCCCATCGTTCCAGAAATTGAAACCCTGTCCTCATCAGTGATGAGTGGTTCACCATTCTTCTGAATCAAGAATGTTCTTCCATCAATTGTTTCGATTGTGATTGTGATTGAAATTGTACTTCCAAATTCAACCTGTCTTGTCAACTCTTCACCAACTTGCAAAATATCAACAGCTGAATCAAATGTGATCGTGCCAACGCTTCCAGAAAGCATAATCTTTGGCGCTGGTGATTTTGAAGAACTCTTTTCATACTTGATTGTAAAATCATATGTCTTAACCGTCCAGTGAGCATACAAAATAAATGTGCTTCCATTTTCTCCACTGAAAATTGTTGTCTTTCCGCTCAAGATATTTCCGTCACCATCAATGATTTGATCTCCACCCGTTTTTTGTTTATAGTATCCAGCAAATGTATAACCTTCCTTGGTTGGAGCAACGATTGTTGAGATTACACTGTCATCGCTTGCACTTGAGAGCTTGTGCCAACTTGTTGCATATTTCAAGAAGATGTTTTGCGTAGCACCATTTTCACCAGCAGAAGGATCCTTTGAATCACTTTCATTTGAATAGAGTGTTGGATCGAGTGTCACAGAATAAACATCCGGTGCCCATTGAGCAACAACCGTGCTGTTTACATAACCCATTGTCACAACACCGCCAGAAACACTTGTTCCCGCACTTGCCCCCTCAGTCACATCCCAACCAATCAAATGATATCCCGTCTTCGTTGGTGTTGGAAGAGTGTATGTCGAAAGATATGGGATATTTTCAACTTTGCTTGTGACAGTTGAGTCACCATCAAACCAACCGCCATTTCCTTCGATTGTCAAGTCATAACTGTTGACTGTCCACATTGCATAGACCGTCACATTGTCAAGGCTTACCCACTTTCCGTCAACGACATAACTTGTCCCATTCACCAACGCTGAAATGTTGCTGATTACAGTGTCAGTCCCATCTTGAGTTTTTGACCATCCCGCAAATGAATACCCTGTCTTTGTTGGATGTGCAATTGTGCTTGGAGTCAAGATATTGGTGTCAAATTCAACAGTAACAGCTTGGGTAGAGCCAAGAGTTCCACCATTTGCATCAAGAGCAATGGTGACATCTATACCTTTCCAACGAGCGTACGCCGTCCCATCCTCAACATAAAGTGAAGTTGAGCAAACGATGTTTCCAAGATTGTCGGTGACTCTGTCCCCACCATCTTTTTGCGTTGTGTAGAATCCCAAAAACTCGTATCCATCACGAGTTGGGACTGTCGTCAGTTTTGACAAAGAAAGATATTCGCCACTTTCATTTTTTGAATACCAGCCATTGTCATATTTTTGATAGATTGGATTTGGAGCAACACCGTCTCCGCCTGTACCAATCAATTCCCCCTTGTTTGCATCAAGAGTGATTTGATATGTATTTGCCTCCCAATAAGCATTGAGCGTCACATTCCCCCACATGCCAGAAACTGATTCTCCAGCATTCTTGCCTTCCCAGTTGTGGCTTGAGCCCGCTGCCGTTGCTGGTTGCCAGCTTTTGAGCGTATAACCGACTCTCTTTACCTCAGTTGTCCCCAAAAGATCAAATTCCTCTTCAATGTCGTATGACTTTGTTGCGAAATTTCCACTTACAGGATTGCCGTTGTATGAAACATTGCCACCATTTGCATTGTAGGTGATTGTGTATTGTTGTGGCGACCAGATTGCATAAGCCGCACCATTCTTCGTAAAGGTAAGGCTATCCGCCCCCTCGCCATCAGGAGAATAAGCCCACTTGTTTGTATAACCAGGTCTTGAGAAGTGACTGCCAGAAAGTGTAACTTTGCCATCAACAGGGGTTGGGAAATAAAGCTTTTCCCGAGCGTCCGCACCAGTCATAGAGCCGTCATTTGCATAAACTGCAACATAAATTGAATCCCTTGTCCAGCCTGCGGCTTTTGCACGTGTGCGAGTCATCGGATAAACTCCAGCACTGGTCGAACTTGTCAAATAATAGACCCACTTATTTTCAAAATCCCAACTTGTCGTCCAAAAATTACTTTTGTTGCTGGTAAATGCTCTAATATCTTGATACTCTGGAGGCAATATTCCATAATAATCCTGCCCTTGAAAATCATAAAATGCACAGCCTTGAGTCCCTGTTGGGAAGAAACCTGTTCTCACATGAACATTCTTAAAATTGTAATTTAAGCTTCCTGACACAAAACTTCCAGAAGTTGACGAAGTTGGAATAATCAGTACGTCAGTCATTATCAAGTTATTTTCCCCTGCGGTAGAACTACTGGAAATCCCTACACTACCAGCATTCCTCAAAACACAGTTGTTAAAGTAGTAGTTGGCCTTTCCGCCCGCATTGTTTGCCGTCGTAAAGAAGGAAGTCCCCGAGCTCGTTTCGCAATCTTGCAATGTAACATTGAGAGTTGCCCCACTTCCAACTGTTACAGATGAAAGATTTATAACATTACTTGGCTGAGAAAAATAACACCCGTCAAATATGATATTAAGGGTCACACCAGAATTTATAGTTACAGTTGGATTATATGAATACTGAGCAGTCCCAAAGTTGCAATCTATGTATGTATAGATAGTATCTTGTGAAATCGCGCCCGATGGCTTGTCAATAGTGTCTTTAGAACAATCTTTATCGACAATAGGCTCATAAGTCACCGCTTGAGAAGAAATTCCTTGATCTCTCTCATCGTCATCTTCTGTGATTTTTTCAATTGCACTTGTTGGAGTGATGCTCACAGCAGAAAACTTGCTGACGCCAAGACCCGCAGTCAACATAAACATTCCCAACATCAGGAAAAGCAAAAATTTATTTTTTAATCTATCCATACCAGAATTCTCCTTTTGGATTTTGTCCTGCAAATTTCCCGAAAACCATAAAACGCCAAAAACTCCCAAAGCATCTTGAGAGAATTGTAAGCACGAAACTATCAGAATTGTTATGTAAGATTTTCGTTTGCCAAATTTGCAATTTTTCTTACGTATATATAATAATATAATTAACTAAAAATGTCAATTTAATCCTCATGTTTCAATCAAATTTCAAAAATCGCTACATCTCCGATAAAATCGGACGAAGAAGCCCCTCAAAAAACATGCAAAAATGCATGTTTTTACGTATTTTTTGCAATTTTTATTGTTATCAACTTGTTTTGAAAACCCTAACAGAAAAATTCATGAAACAAACACCAAAAAATGCCTCTTTTTGCACAAAAACTTGCGATTTTGCATGTTTTTCAAGCCCATCCTTTCTTTTAAGAGAAATTCCATACCTACAAAATTTCACCCCACAATTCCAGTCGTGTCAAAAAAATTTTTTCTCCATACACTGAATAACAGGAGACCAAACAAAAGAAAATGAACTTAACAACAACTCTCATCCTCTCTTTCACATTGCCATTTTTCCTCACCGCACTGGGTGCAGCATGTGTATTTTTCTTCTCAAAACCATCCCAAACCCTAAACAAAATCACAATAGGCGCAGCTTCCGGCATCATGCTTTCAGCCTCAATTTGGTCACTTCTTCTGCCATCAATCGAAAACGCAGAGACCTCTTGGGGAAACTTAAGCATAATCCCTGTCGGCGTAGGCTTCTTGCTCGGTGGCGTTTTTATGATCCTTTTAGACTTCATAAGCAAAAAATTTATCAAATCCGACCATCAACGTCCTTTCAAACTGTTTACAGCAATCACAATACATAATATACCTGAAGGAATGTCTGTCGGATTTGCCGTCGGCACCGCAGCAGCACTTGGAAGTGCCTATCTTTCTCCATTTATGCTCGCACTAGGCATCGCTCTCCAAAACTTTCCAGAAGGATTGGCGACCGCGCTCCCTCTTCAAAAAGCATTTGGAAGCAAAAAAGCATTCTTCTTTGGTGCAATGAGTGGGATTGTCGAACCACTTTTCGCCATTGCAGGATTCTTTCTTGCAAAAAGCATAACATCTCTTCTTCCATGGCTTCTTTCATTCTCAGCAGGCGCAATGATTTATGTCATTATTGAAGAACTTATGCCAGAATTGCATGAAAACAAAAAATCCTCAATTGGGACATGGGCATTTATTATTGGATTTATTTTTATGATGGTTTTGGATTTATGTTTATAATTTTTGATAAATAAATATTATTCAAAAATAATTATTTAATATTTTATTTACTATTTTTCTATTTTAATTTATTTATTTTTATTTCTAAATATTAAATTAAATATTTTTTTGATTTATTTTTAATTATTTTGTTTTAATTATAAATCATTTATTTCGATTCAAATTATTTATAAAATATGAAAATATTTCAAAGAAAATTTCATTCGTACCCCCATTTTTTATATTTTCACATAGAATTTAATTTTTTTTGAAAATATATTTTTAATTTATTTTATTATTTATTTTTTAATTAAATAAAAAGAAATAAATTATTAAATAATTATTTTTTATATTTTGGTAGCAATAAAAAAGAGGAGTTATTTTCTCCTCTTTTTTATGTAATTTAATTATTTATTAAAATGCATCCAGCATGCTTATTTATTTGAAGACCCAAATCCACCAACACCTCTTTCAGAAGGTATCTCCTTGAGTTCTTGGTATGAAATCTCTTTTTCTTCCAATTTTGGCACTAGATGAAAAATAAGTTCACAAATTGCTTTTGAATATGGATACAACAATACCTCTGAAGTTTTGTACTTTTTTCCGTTGACTTCAAATTCGTCCCCTAGATCTTCTGCGGGCTTCTTTGAAACAACGAATGGCTTTTTGTTGGTATTGTAAGTCATTATCATATACTCACCACGATATCCAGAGTCAATAACTCCTCCAGACTTCTTAATACCAATCTTTGCCATGCTACTTCGCTCTTCTACTTGAGCATAATATTTTTTGGAATAAGCAATCGCAAGTCCAGTTGGAATAAGTTTTGTATCTCCCGATTCAATCACAAAAAAATCTTCATCGAAGCAAGCATAAAGGTCATACCCAGCATCCTCATCTCTTTTTGTTGGGATTGTCGCACCTGTTCTTATTTTTGCAAAATATACACTATCTTCATTTTCAAAATAATTCATCTTTTTGTTCCTTTTTCTACACTTCATCATCAGACAATATGCAAACATTGCCTTCTTTCAGTGATCTTTGCACATCAATGAGCCTTTGATTTGCAGAGCCTCTAAATTTCAGCATTGGATTTTTCAATTCTTCAACAAACTGCCCATCGACCAAAACATCGATATAGGCAAGTTCTTCTTTGTCTTTCAAATTGTCAAACACAAATCCAGTCCACACCCAAACAGTTTTGTTTGGAAACCTTTCCTTAAACGCTTTTGCAAGCTCTCCACTGCCTTGTATGTTTTTTGGATGCATTGGCTCTCCACCAAGGATTGCCAATCCTGCTATGTATTCTTTGTCGGCAATCTCCAAGATATGGTCGATTGCCTCTTTGGTAAATTCTTTCCCACCCGCAAAATCATGTGTTTCTGGATTGAAGCAATTTTTGCAGTTGAAACAACAGCCCTGCATAAATATTGACACTCTGACTCCAGGTCCGTTTGCAACATCCATCTTTCGAATCTTATTGTATCTCATCTTATTCTCTCTAAAAAATGTTTACTAGTCATCCTTGTTGTCAAGGTGAATCACGCGTTCTTTAATCTCTTGAGTCCTACCCTTGTTCCAGAAGTTTGTACCAATATAACCGCACGTTCTTCTTGCCACATTCATCTTGTCGTGGTCACGATTTCCACAATTTGGGCAATACCATTCCAAATTGTCATCAATTTTGATTTCTCCATTATACCCACATACTTGGCAATAATCGCTCTTTGTATTGAGTTCTGCATACATGATATTGTCATAGATAAATTTGATAACTTCCAAAACGGCATCCAAGTTTCCAGTAAGGTTTGGAGTCTCAACATAAGAGATTGCTCCGCCTGGGCTGAGCACTTGGAATTCGCTCTCAAGTTTGAGTTTTGTAAAAGCATCAATTTCTTCAAAAACTGGCACATGATAAGAGTTTGTGATGTAATCTCTGTCCGTAATACCTTTGATTGTGCCAAATCTCTTTCTCAAATTCTTTGCAAACTTGTATGTTGTGCTTTCGATTGGAGTTCCATAAACGCTGTAATCAATGTTTTCGGCAGCTTTCCACTCATTGCACTTGTCAACCATATGTTGCATAACTTTCAAACCAAATTCTTTTCCGACGCCACCATCTGTATGGCTGCGGTCTGTCATTGCCTTAACACACTCATACAAGCCAGCATATCCAAGAGAAATTGTTGAATAACCACCGTGCAAAAGTTCGTGAATGCTTTCACCCTTCTTAAGACGAGCAAGAGCACCTTGTTGCCAAAGGATTGGTGCGACGTCGCTTGTTGCTCCACTGAGACGCTTGTGTCTTGTTTGAAGAGCCTTGTGGCAAAGCTCAAGCCTGTCATCAAAAATCTTCCAGAACAAATCAAAATCTTTGTCCGCTGAAAGAGCAACATCAACAAGATTGATTGTGACAACCCCTTGGTTGAATCTGCCATAATATTTTGGCTTCCCATCCTTGTCCACGTAAGGAGTCAAGAATGATCTACATCCCATACATGGATAGCATTGTCCATTGCCATTTTGGTCGATTTTTGTGGCTTTCATAACCTTTTCAGAGATATAATCTGGGACAAGCCTCTTTGCAGTACATTCCGCTGCAAGTTTTGTCAAATAATAATACTGGCTGTTTTCGTGGATGTTGTCTTCTTCCAAAACATACAAAAGTTTTGGGAATGCTGGGGTGATGTAAACACCATTTTCATTCTTCATCCCCTCAATTCTTTGTTTCAAAACCTCTTCAATGATGAGAGCCAATTCTTTTTTGTACTCCTCAGTTTCTCCCAAATACATACAAACTGAAAGGAATGGTGCTTGACCATTTGTTGTTGTCATTGAGTTTACTTGATATTGGAAAGTCTGAACTCCGTCTTTAACTTCCTTGCGCATGTCTTCTTCTGCAAACTTTTTACACAAGTCCTCAGAGAGATTTCTTGCACGATATCTTTTCAAATAATAATTGTAGCTGTCTCTTACAAATGGGGCAAGATGTGTCATCGTCACAGTCACACCACCATACTGACTTGAGTTCACTGCTGTGATAATCTGCGTTGCAATTGTCATTGCAGTCAAAAATCTGTGAGGTCTTTCAATCATCACATCATTGATCATTGTTCCGTTTTGGAGCATGTCCTCAAGATTGATAAGATCACAATTGTGCAAAGCATTTTGGGCAAAATAGTCAGCATCATGGAAGTGAATAACCCCCGCGTCATGAGCCTCAACAATCTCTGGAGCAAGCAAAAATCTTCTCGTGATGTCAGTGCTTGTGATGCCTGCTATATAGTCTCTTTGAGTTGTGACAACTCTGGCATTTTTGTTTGAGTTTTCTGTATTCCAATATTCACTTTCACCATTGATAAGTTCTTTGATGGAAAGGTCAGTCGTGTTTGCCTTTCTAACCAACTCTCTTGTGTATCTATATACTATATATTTCTTGGCAAGTTCATAATGTCCAAGTTCTGCAAGTTTTCTCTCTATTATATCTTGAACATCTTCAACCAAAATTCTGGTTTTTCCAAGACCTTCAATATACTTCAAAATCTCTTTGATATCTTCTTTTGAAGCCCTTTCCTTGTGTGAAACTTCAGCATTTGCTTTTTCAATCGCAACCTTTATCTTTGATTGATCATAATCAACAATCGCTCCATTTCTTTTCACTACTTGCATAACTACACCTCCAAACAACAAGTTTACAAGTGAAATTTTACAACATATCTAGTGCTTTGTCAAATTTGAAACCACAACATCTAGATTTTTTTGAAAAAATTTCTTAAAATTTTTTTGTCAAAAACTTGACAACCATTTTGCCATTATATAAGAGGCTTGTTGTTATAAATTTATAACTTAAAACAACAATCGCCCCAGATATATCTATTCGCAAAAACCGCATATCGCAAATTTTGCCATTTTTGAAGAATTTTGTAAAATATTGCAAAAAGTTCTTTTCCTTTTTCTTATTTTATGTTAGAATAAAGATATAAAAGAAAAGAGGAGAACGCTTTGGAAAATATTGAAGATATCAGAAGGGTAACAAAATTGGCACTGCTAAAAATTGGCATGAGATGCGATTTTTCTGGATTCAACTATCTCAGTTATGCCATTGAGCTTGTCATCCAAAATCCAGAGTTGATAAATTCGCTTTGCACAAGCCTTTATGTCAAAATTGGCGAGCACTTTGGCGTCAAAAGCACATGCTGTGTCGAAAGAAGCATGCGACACGCAATTGCAAACATCGAAAAGAACAAAGGCTTTGAAACACTCAATCATATGTTCAGTGCAAATCTGTTTGAAAAAGGCAATCGTCCAACGGCTGGAGAGCTCATCCGCCTTCTGGCCGAGTATTACAACACTGGACTTTACAAAGACATTGCCTAAACAAAAAAAGAAAAATAATGAGTCAGTCCCTCATTATTTTTTTGTTTCAATCTTCTTTATGCAATCAAACCAAAGCGACTGTGTAAATCCCAAATCTTCAAACTCTTTCATATGATAAACATAGAAAATATCATCAAGTGCCAACTTCCCCTCATCACAAAATTCTTTCAGTTTTGGATGCCTAAGCATATCACTTGTAACCTTGTCAAGGCTGGTAAGCCCTTCGTCACAATATTTCTTAAACTCAAGCACACACTCAAGTTTGTCACAGGCTTTTGCAAAATGAGCCTCTTTGGTCTTCCCTTCACAAAACTCGTTTATTGTGTCAATGTACTTTTGTTTTCCATCAGACAAAGTAGAGAAAATCTTTGAAACTGCGGTCTTACCAATTTCTTTCTTTTGCTCTTTTGAAACAAAGTCAAGTGGCGTCAAATCTCCAATAAGGATTTCTTCCGTTTCATGAACAGCGAGCATAAGCAAAACCTTTGAAAAATCCAAATCGAGTTTCATTTCTGATTGAAGCCCTATGGCAAGCATTTGTGTCCCATACACGTGACTTGCGATTGTCTCCATAACATCTTTTTCAACTTGCCACTGCACAGGTCCACTTCTCAGCACTTCCTTGAGTTTTGCTGTTTTATAATAAAAATCTATTGCATTTTCAATCTTCATACAAGCCTCTTAAAAGTCCCACTTTGTTCTCAAATCTTCAAGTGCCCTTGCCCTATGAGAGACAGCATTCTTCTCTTCCATCGAAACTTGCGCAAAGGTTTTGTTTAGATCATCTGAAAGGAAAATTGGATCAAAAGCAAAACCAGCGTCACCATACGGTTTGTCTGTGATTTTTCCAAAGCACTTGCCATCAGCACAGACATAATTTCCATCTGGAGACATCTTGACAATGACACATTGAAAATATGCACTCCTATCTTTCTTTCCTTCCATTTCTTTGAGAAGAAGTTTTCTTGCCGCATCAACATCATGGTCGCCGCCATATCTTGCAGAATAGACTCCTGGCGCTCCATTCAAAGCATTTACACAAAGCCCGCTGTCGTCAGCAACCACAGTTGCCACTATACCCTTTTTCTTGCAAAAATCAGACACCGTCTGAGCCTTTATCAAAGAGTTTTCCTCAAATGTCATGCCGATCTCAGCAATATCCTCAAAAAAACCGATATCTTTCAAAGTCAAAAACTCGTATTTGCCAAACAACTTTCTAAACTCGTCAACTTTATGTTTGTTGTTTGATGCCAAAACAATCTTTCCCATATCTCCTCCTCTTATATGACAAAAGTATATCATATTGCTTTTCTTCATCCAAACCAAAACAAAATTTTCTCAAAAACAAATCAAAGTTGTTTCACATTTCAATCACCATGTGTTATACTCATGCTATCAAATCACTTTGGAGGACGTCATGACAAACGAAAAGTTGGAATGGGAAAAACTTTTTTCTGAGTATAAAAACGCTTACTCAAGCCCAAAGTATGACGAAGCATCCAAAGAACTTGTCAAAAAAGCATATCTGTTTGCAAAAGAAAAACACAAGGGACAAAAACGTGATGGTGGAGAACCTTATATAATACATCCAATCAGAGTTGCACGCATTGTGTTTGAAAACAAACGATCATCAAACATCTCACTCCTCCTTTGTGCAGCACTTTTGCATGACACACTGGAAGATACATATACTTCATACAAAGAGCTTGAGGAGACTTTTGGTGAGGTGGTTGCAAGTCAAGTTATGGAGCTTTCCACTGCAAGCTGTGCCTGCCGAATTGAAGGCAAAGATCACTATCTCTGCCACAAGATGGAACATATGACAAGCTATGCCCTCTGCATCAAACTCGCGGACCGCCTTGACAACATCTCAGACCTCGACCATTCACCCCCAGAAAAACGAGAACGCATGTATCGACAAACCGACACAATCATATCTTATCTTGCCGAACGCATAAAATTCACATCGTCTCAACAACGGATTGTAGACAAGATTCAAAAAGTGTTGAAAAAGAAAATGGCCTAAACTAGACCATTTTTATTTTTGTCAGTATTATTCAAACAAACACGTACTCTTTATTTTCCAACAACAACTGCGATTGCAAATATGATTTTCACTTTTTTGTTGTTTCGAAATTAAAGATTTTTTCATCAAATCACTCGCTAAAAATATTCTATTCCTTTATTCCCTTTGGGAGTGCGACACTATCCAAGTTTTCACTTTCCGCACTTGCCACCGTACAACTGCAGAAGTCGCTCGCAAGATAACCACTTGGTCTAAAGTTTCCACTATTTTTCAATCCACCAAAGCCAGCCCATGCACTTGAGCCAACTGTTGGCTTATTCCAATTGATAAGCCCAAATTTTGAATTTTCATAAAATTTTTCATATAAGGCTTTATCTTCTGTCAAAATGCTTGCAGCAAGTCCATATTCAGGCTTGTTTGCTTCTTTGATTGCATCTTCAAAAGTTTTCACGCGCACAACTCTCAAAAATGGTGCAAAGATTTCCTCATCAAGAGTATACTTCGCATTTGTGACATCGATGACACATGGTGAGACAAAACAATCTCCAAGTGGCAGTCTTTCTGCTTTCAACAATGCCTTGCCTCCGCTTTTCAAAATATAATCTTGGATTCGCAGTGCATTGTCAACCATCTGTGGCGTCCTGAGCGGTCCCATAAAAGGAGTTTCATGCCCATCAAATTTCCCAACAACAATCTTTTTTGAAAGTTCGACAACCTCTTTGACAAGATCATCACCGAATTTATTTTTAGGGACAATCAATCTTCTTGTTGAAACGCACTTTTGCCCAGCAGTTCCGAACGCCCCCTGAACAACTGTGATTGCTGCGTTTTTAATATTGCTGCTGTCCCAAGCAACAACAGGTCCATCTCCTCCCATTTCCAAAGCACACAACTGATTGGTAGAGCACAGTCCATTTATAATTTGCCCAACTTTGTAACTTCCTGTGAAAAACACCCCATTAACTTCTTTGTTTTTCACAAGCCACTCAACTGTTTTGGCTCCGCCTTGCACCATGTTGATTACACCATTTGGAAGTCCAGCCTCTTGCCAACACTCCATAATTTTTGTTGCGCAAAGAGGTGCTTTGTCACTTGGTTTCAAGACAATCGTATTTCCGGCAACAAGCCCTGCCATGATTTGCCCATTTGTCATATGCATTGGATAGTTATAAGGTCCGATGACACACAAAACGCCAAGCGGTCTAAATCTTGTGATTCCCTTGCCAGTCTTTGTTTCAATCACAATGTCAGTGCAGCGTCTTTTGTAAGCGTCAATGCAAGGTTCAATTTTTCCAATTATACTATTGATTTCTCCATCCGCTTCCCATTTTGGTTTTCCAACTTCAACAGAAATGGTGTGAGACAGCTCATCTTTCTTTTCTTTCACAATTTCAACAAATTTTCTTATATAGTCAACACGAGCATCAACGCCGAGATTGTACCAATCCTTTTGCGCTTTTCTCGCCGCAGCGACAGCCTTGTCACAATCTACCAAATCAACATAGTTTCCTTGGAAAACAACCTTTCCATCATTGGGACTCTTAGAGACAAACTCCCTCCCCCTTGAATTTTGCCACTTGTTGTTGATAAAAATAGATTTCATAAAACAAACTCCTCTTTTTATGTTTATAACATAAACTACTCCATTTTTTCAAATGAATTTGATATTTTGAGCGTCGTGTGATAAAATGCTGAATATCGAGGGGTTATGAAATATAAAATTCCAGTTTTGGTTGCTTCACTTTTTCTTATTTATATAACCATTGCTTTGGTTGTGTTGAATTTGCCGAACGACTATGTCGAATATCATCAAGATATTGATTATTCGGAAAGCATCGAGAAAATCAGCAATCCAGACCAAGGTTTTTATCGTCCCATCTACGTCAAAATGGACGAGAACGGAGTGACTTACAACAAAAACATAATCACTGACAGCACACAGCTTTACCACTTGCGTATTGATATAAGTGCATTCTCTGCAAAGACAAACGGAAACATCGATTCGGTTTTCACAAAAAATAGTCTGACTGGACTTGAGAGCCTTCTATCTCTTCTGCAAGAAAAAGGAAAAAACGCCATTGTTCGCTTTGCATATGACCCCGACTATGGTGGACAATCCAACATGGAGCCAGATTTTGACATAATGAAAGAACATGTCAGACAGGTTTGTCCAATTCTAAACAAATTCAAAACAACCATCACCGCAGTTGAAGTCGGCATGATTGGACCTTGGGGCGAAATGCACTCAAGTACAATCGCAAACGCAACACATACAACTCCTTTGATCGACACATTTTTGACAAACACCACGGACCTTGCAATTCTTGTACGTACGCCAAAGATGATATACGACTATCTCGACATAACCATCAACGACATCAAAAACTATACAATCAAAAAGAGCTCAAAAGCTTGGAGATTGGGACTTTTCAATGATGGTTACCTCGGCTCTTCCTCCGACCTTGACACATACACGCAAAGAGAAAAGGAGATTGCTTTCCTGAGCAACCAAACCTCTCACCTGCCATATGGTGGCGAAGCGGTTGCGCCATCAAGCGATTTGCACAACATCGAAAATTGTCTTCCAGAGATGTATCAAATCCACCTAAACTATCTCAATGTCGAGTGGAATGATAAGGTTGTTGACAAATGGAAACAAACATTTTACACCAGCGACTGCGGACAAGATGAAAAGTATTTTGGGAAAACCGCATTCACATATATTGAAAACCATATGGGATATAGATTTGTTTTGAGAGACTCAACATTCAAATATTCCGCCAAGACAAGAAAGTTCAAGGTCAACCTCAAACTTCAAAATGTCGGATTCGGAAATCTGAACAAAACCAAAAAAGCAAAGCTGTTGTTTGTAAATTCAGAAAACAAAGTTGTCTTGAGCAAGAGCGTTGCAAATTTCAATGGGCAAGAGAATCTTTCACTCTCCACATCTTTGAATCTTGAAAAGGGGAAATATGAAGTCTATCTCTGCTTGTTTGGAGAGACAAAAAATGGAATGCCAACCTTCACACTCCAATTTGCAAACAATGACATTTGGAATGCCGACCTCAGCGCAAATCACATAGGCTCAATTGAATTAAAAAAATAAAATCAATGCACACTTCGCATTGATTTTTTCACACTTTCTCAATTTCCTTCATAGTACAAAATGCGAGGGAAATGATGAAAGTATTGAAAATTTTGAAAAATTATTGGTTTTCTATTTGTATGCTTTTGGCTCTGATCATCGGCACAATCTTAGGTCTCTACGCATCCGATGGTTTCGTGTCAACCGTTTCTCCGCTTGGAGATATCTTTGTCAATCTGATGTTCACCTTGGTTGTGCCATTGGTTTTCTTCACCATAACCAGCAGCATCGCCAACATGGACAAAAAAGCAAAGTTCTCAAAAATCTTGACAAGGACACTTATCATTTTTATTGTCACAAGTTTGATAAGTTCTGTCATTGCTTTGATTGGCGTTTTGATTGTCAAGCCAACTTCAAACATAACTCCTGTTGAAGGTGAGCCATCCGAGTCCGTAGGCTTTTTGAAAGCGATAAGCGAGGCAATAACCGTGCCTGACTTCTTCAATTTGTTGTCAAAGTCACACATGCTTGCACTCATCATCTTTTCAATCATCTTGGGCATCTGCCTGAGAAAAGTTGATTCTGAAGGCAAGGTAAGCAAGGGACTCGAGGTCATCTCAAACGCTCTGCTGAAGTTTGTGAAGATTGTCATGTACTATGCCCCAATCGGCGTGTGTGTTTATTTCGCAACCTTGGTGAAATCTTTTGGTGCAGACATCGTCACAAGCTATCTGAAGGCATTTTTGATTTATATTGGAATAAGCATCATTTATTTCGTAGTGTTCTACACATTGTATGCTTTCCTTGCTGGCGGCAAAAATGGAGTGAAGAATTTCTATCGCCACATCTTCCAATCTTTTGTAACCTCACTTGCGACACAATCTTCTCTCGCATCACTTCCTACAAACATGGAAGTTGCAGACAAAATGAATATTGACAAAACCGTAAGCAAGGTTTCTCTGCCACTTGCAAGCACAATACATATGGAAGGTTCTTCAATTGCATCAATTTTGAAAATCTTCTTCCTGTTCAGCGTATTCAATATGCCATCACACGGAATAGGCACTTGCCTACTTGCAATCTTGATTGCCATCTTGAGCGGTGTCGTCATGTCCGGCATCCCTGGCGGCGGACTGATTGGAGAAATGCTGATTGTCTCTTTGTACGGTTTCCCAGCAAGTGCTTTCACAATGATTGCAACAATAGGCTGGATTGTCGACGCCCCAGCAACAATGATGAATGTCTGTGGTGACATCCCAAGCACAATGCTCATCGACAAATTTGTAAACCGCCAAAAGAAATCAAAAAAGCACAAACACGACTCCCCACCACCAAACCCACCAGACCAGCCGCCAAATCAACCTCAGACCGAATCCCCAAAAGAAAATGACCAAATCGAGAACACCCCAAGCGACCAATCACCTATCCCATCTCAAACCGAAAACGACAAAAAAAGCACCCACTAAGGTGCTTTTTTTGTATGTACAACTAAATTAACCCATTTTTTATTTGAGCAATTCGTACTTAAATAATAATGGGCTTATATTATTTTCATAGTAAGTCTTTAACTTATTTTTTAAGACCTCTAAGTAGCCGTTAAGTTCATTATAATCATAAATCTTGTTGTTGTCTTCATCCAATTTGTAAGTATTTAGTTCGTTTGAAATCTGATAGACTCCATATTTATACAAGGGATTGTAATTTTTCGTTTCTTTGGCCAAAGACAAAATTAAATTCCACAATTGAATCAAATCTTGTTCCTCCTGAGTTAAACTTCTATTTTTTAACTCATTTGTTGCCAATGTATCATTATCAAAACATAACTCATTCAAATATAATTTGTTGTTTGACCCCATAAATGATATACAATGATTAAGAGTTGACAAACAAGTGTAGATAAGTGAGCATTTTAGTAATTTTGAATCTTTAAGGTATGCATCGCCTCGATCAGCACTAACGTTGATGACATCTTTCTCATACCATAAATTTAGGGGATAATTTTTAGCACAAAATAGAGATAGTTTGTTTATATAATTAGCTTTTGTCAAATAGAAGCCCCGTCCATTAAAATACGCCAACCTTCCCAAATCAAAACTAGCAGAAACTAGACAAAAATACGACACAATGTCATCGTCATCATAACTTACCGTCTCTACTCTGTGATTTAATACTTCATACCCAGAGTTGTTACATCCCAAGCCACAAATGCTGTTGCCAATATATTTCTCTTGATAATTATTGAAATTACATTGAATTTGTTTTATCTCAATGGGATGTAAGTGTTTTAATTGTCCCTTTTCATCTATATCATAAGCATCAAGAATAAACTTTGATTCTATCTCTTTGCTATTGCTCCACAAGATACAACTTATACCAGATGCGGTTGCGTGAAACCACTTTCTATTAAATAAGAACCCTCTTACAAATTTTTTACGTTCATCCTTAAAAATTCCTAGTGTCTTAAAATACTTTACTGGACTAAAAACTATGTATGCATCGTTAGGCTTTTTTAAGTAATATTCATATGCACTCCAAATAAATCTATTTGCAAAATCCCTAACCGTACTGATATTTGAATTTCTAAAATTCTTCTTGTGCTTTGACATCTCCATAAAAACGAAAGACTCTTTATTTTTTGTGGTAAACTTTTTCCCATCTTCATCATACTCTCCCGTAATACTGGAGGTGTCATTGTATGGAGGATTTTCGTACATAATTATGTTGCACTTTGGATTGTCTAAATACTGCTTTATGAGTGGATTATTTATATACTCCTCAGACATTGCATCAGCACATTTAACATAACCACAGTCATAAGTACCTTCCATTTCAACTGGAGGAATTATCAATCTAACTTTATCTGCCAATCTTTCACATAAAACTTTATATTCATAATATTCGTATGTAGATAAAACACAATGAGAAAGTTGCTCATCAGTTAATACTGACTCCAAGTTTCCCGTGCCCGCACACCTATCTAAAATTATATAATCATTCCCTTTTGGGATATTAGCTATTGCCATTTCAAGCAATTCTTTTGACTTTTCACAATACGGTATTGGCGTATAGAAAGCCCCCAGGGTTTTCTTTTTTAATTTATCATTTAATTTATCCATTAAATATTTGAATTTTTCATTAGTCTTTTTTGTGTATGGATTTATCAATCCCTTAAAAAGCTTTGGAGCTCTTATTTCTCCAATAATTTTCACCTCTCCGTTATCATCACCAATAAAATCTCCCTTGCTTGCTTTTGGATAGAAAGAATAGTATCTTTCTGCCCATCCAACGATACAATTTTCATCAATATCAATAGGCAAGTATTCTGAAGTTCTTAATAAGTTTAATAATTCAAAAACCCCTTCTTGTTTAGAGTAGTCAATTTTTTTTATGTATGGTTTGCTTACAAAATTATCATTATCTTTGCTGGAGGCTCCAAAATATACCTTATGAATTTCCGGAAAATAATCTTTAGACTTAAAATGATAACATATTTGCTGATTTAATGAAATTAATAAAATATTCGCAGGAACAGATTCTCCTTTTATTCTCATTTTTGACAAATATTTTATTGCTTGAAACAAAACTTTATTTATATTAGAAATATTTAACTTAAACTCAAGAAGGTTTCCATGCCACACTCCGTCGGTATAGTCAACTAATACATTATTGTCTTGGTAATCTATTCTAAATGTTTCAAAGAATTCTATTTGTCCCTGTTTTTCAATTTCATATTTCTTCATTATTTTCTCCTCATCAATAGTTATTACCTTGGTTATATTGTAGCACATCCTTGCTAATAATTCCAACTAAAAAATACGAACCTATGCTTTTCGCAATGGTTCGTACATTTGTATTTGGCGGAAAGATAGGGATTCGAACCCCAGGTAGCTTTCACTACAACGGTTTTCAAGACCGCCGCTTTCGACCGCTCAGCCATCTTTCCATATATTCTTGCTTTTTCAAGCACTATATATTATACATATTTTTTTTCTTTTTGCAAGCATTTTTCAAAAAATTTGTTTTCTTGTTGCAATTGTCAGATATTTTTCCCTTGAAGACCTTAACATCTTGCATTTGTTGTATAAAAACTTTTAGAATGCCAACCATAGCTTTGGAGGATTTTTATGAAGTTTAACCCATTCTTAGAGAAACCAAAGAAACTTGAATCATGCATCATGAGTTGGAAAGATTTGGCACAAAAACCATACGACAAAAACGAAGTTGACCCATACACAAGGGTGCGTTGCATTTTGATGAACGGAACAGAATATGAAGCCGTGTGGTTTGGTCATGAATTTCACAGGCACAGCAATGACAATGACTTGAGGAGGACTCTCGCCCTCGTGCGCAGAAACGAGCAACAGCAACAAAAGTTGATTGCAGGTCTCAAGCCGACAGATGAAAACATCCTTGAAACCACAATTGGTTATGAGCAGTTGGCTGTCGACCTCACTGCATTCTTGGCGCAAAATGTCAAAGACCAACATGTCAAGGATGCGCTCGACTTTGCCCTGCTTGAAGACTTTGACCACTTGTATCGCTATGCAAACTTGCTCGAAACTGATATGGGGGCAAAAGCAGAAACATACGTCGGCGGATATACAGAAATCACGCCTGCTCGCCCAACAATCGCCCATCATCGTCACCCATACGACAGCGTAAGAAACCCAATCAACAACAAAAAAGCACATCCATTTGATGAATGTGCTGTAAGCATCATAACTGCGGCAGAGCAACAGACAATGAACTATTATATGAATCTCGGCGCTTTCTACAAAAATCAAAAAGGTCGCGAACTCTACACCGAAATCGGCATGGTAGAAGAAGAGCATGTCAGCCAATATGGAAGCCTTATTGATCCAAACCCAAGTTGGTTTGAAATGTGTTTGATGCATGAGTACACCGAGTGTTATCTTTATTACTCAATGATGTGCGACGAGTCTGACAAACGCATAAAATCTATATGGGAAATGCTCTTGCAGCAAGAAATCGCCCACCTTCACGCAGCGGCGAAAAACCTCAAAAAGTATGAGAAGAAAGATTGGCAAGAAGTTATTCCAAATGGCGAATTTCCAGAACTTCTCAAACTCAAATCAAACATTGAGTACGTGAGAAAGATTCTCAAAAACACAGTTGAAAGAACCGCACATCGTGAGGGTTATGTCAATATCAATGACGTTCCAGAGAACGCAGACTTCTTCTCTTATCAAAAGAAAGTCAACAAAGTCCCAAGGGATGTTTCAAGCCATAAAGTGATTGAAGAGCACATCGCAAGATTTGGAGAAGACTATCGTTTTGAGAAAGAAAAGAATCCAATCAAAACACTTCAAGATCGCAAAATTGACAACTTTGACCTTGGCAGAGTGAAGTCTAAATAAAAAGAAAAGCCGCATCCGATTTGGATGTGGTTTTGTTTTTCTAGAATCCTTCTTTTTTCAATCTGTCTCTGATGATTGAAAGAGTTTTTTCAAGATCAAGGTTGTCAATGGCAAGATCGTATTTCTTTTTGTATTCTCTTTCCATCAAACCGCGTTCAATACGATATCTTGCTCTCTCTTCTGTTTCTCCCCGTTTGACAAGTCTGTCAAAAAGAGCGTCATCTGGTACGTCAAGGAAGATTGTCAAGACTTTTACTTTCCCTTTCAAGTATTTTACAAGTTTTTGCGTCCCAAGGACATCTATATCTTTGAAGTAGATATTTTCAGGATTGTCAATAATCCTTTTGAGTTCATGATTTTGCGTAGCATATCTAAATCCACGGTACTCATTTACTTCAAAAAAGTCACCGTTTTTCTCGCGTGCATCAAACTCAGCGTCGCTTAAGAAATCATAGATATCTGCATCATTTTTCACATCAACTCTTCTTGCTCTTGTTGTTGCAGATTTTATAAGAAAACGATTTTCCCCTTCACTCAAGAGATTGCTTATCACAGTATTTTTGCCTGAACCTGAAACACCAGACAATATAACAAACATTTTTTCTACCTCCCATTTTCTCGTATGATAGCACAAAAAGGTCCAATTTCAAAACAAATGCCAAAAAAGATTGATGTTTTTTCTTAAATATGATAAAGTAGTCTTGACTTAGGAAAAAGGAGAACAAAAAATGAAATCGTGTGAAGCAACAGGGAAAACAATTGAGCAAGCAGTACAAAATGCACTTTTAGAACTCAAAGCTGCAAGAGAAGATGTTGACATCAAAATCTTGAACGAAGGCGGATTTTTGAAAAAAGCAAAAGTCCTCGTTTCAATCTCAGAAGACGCAATTGAAAAGTATGAAAAGAGAGAAAAACTCAAGAAAGCCATCAAGGAAGAAGAGGCTGACGAAGATTTTGCAGAAAACTTTGTAAAATCAAAGATTGCAACAACAGAAGAAATCAAAGAAACAAAGACCGAAAAGAAAGCTGAAAAGACCGAAGCCAAAGAGACAAAGAAAGCTGAGAAGGCTGAACAAAAAGAAGAAAAGAAAATTGAGAAAGCAGTGGAGAAAAAAGAATCTTCTGAAGAGAAGGCTGAACAAAAAGAAAGAAAATACACTGCAGAAGAATTTATCAATGGCGTTTTGGATGCTCTCGGCACAGAAGGTCAAATTGAAAGAACAGAAGAAGAGAGAGTTGTCAGATACAATCTCCTTGGCGAAAACCTCAACGATTTGATTGGTCATCACGGAGACTGCATGATGTCACTCTCATACATCATGTCTCTCGTTTGCAAAAGCGAAGACAAAAAGAAAGTGATTTTGGATGTTGAAAACTATCGCCAAAAGAGGGTTGAATCTCTTACTGCTTTGGCAAAGAGGACAGCCGACAAAGTTGCAAAGAGTGGCAGATACTTCAAGTTTGAGCCAATGGAAGCAAGCGAAAGAAGAATCCTCCACCTCGCCCTTCAAGAAGATGACAGAGTGACAACCCTTTCAAAAGGTGAAGAACCAAGAAGATATTTGATTGTCTTCCCAAAAGAATACAAAGACTAAATTGAAACCGAAAAAAGAGGCTGACCAATCAACCTCTTTTTATTTTTGTCTTTCCTCCGCCAGTGCGTATGGATTGGTCAGTACCATTATGCTGTCAAGGATATATCTGTTGCTAACATCGTGTGGCAAACTCTCTTCCAAATTGTCAAAATGCTCAATAGTTTGTGAGTCCGCACCAGTCTTGCCTGACCAAGTGCCATCTTTCTTTTGCATAAGCAAGTGAAAGTCTTTGCCCCTATTTGCTTTGGTAAAACCTTCAGTGAAATAGAGAGCAACTCTATGTTGGTTTGATTTCAAAATTTTAGACTTTTTCTCAAATTCAACCTCATAACCGGACTGCTGCAAAAACTCAACCATCTCGGCTTTTGCAGATTTGATTGATGAAACATCAAACGCGCCAAATGGACTTACAAAAGAGTATTTGAAATCATCAAGACCGAGTGACTCCATTTCTTCTCTTGTGAAAGGGAAACATGCGTACTCAAGGCAGTTTCCACCCCGTCCGAGAAACCTTTCATGTGCTTGCATTTCTCCATTTGCGATATTCCTGAGCCTCAAAATATCATGCAACTTTTTTGCGATTGGTTCCCTAAGCATCCGTCTGCTTTCAGGAGTGTTTTCCATAAAAAAGAGAATCTCTTCGCATTCATCCATAAAAATGGTTTCGCTCATCACTTGCCCCCTCGTTTCGACTTTTAATTTTTCAACAAAATTTTACCGCAAAACTACCACCTTGTCAATGGGGTATTTCAAACAAAAATGCAAGAAATCTCAAATAATTTTCCACTCTGTTGCTTTTTTTCTTAATCTTTGTTAAAATAACATCCATAAGAAGAAAAGCTGATGAAAAATGATGTTATTGTTTCAATTTCAACACCACTCGGCAAAGGAGCGGTGGCAATAGTAAGAATGAGTGGGCACAACTGTTTGGATGTCGCACTCAAAGTTTTTCATGGCACAAATTTGACCGCCGAAAACATCACCCCAAGATATATGTATTTCGGACAACTTCAACTTTCTGAAAACACCGCTGAAGAGTGTTTGATGGTTTATTTCAAAGCACCATTTTCTTACACTGGTGAAGACATCATTGAATTTCAAATCCATGGCGGAGTTTTGCTCGCTCAAAAAGTAATCGAAAAATGTTTGGAGAGCGGAGCAAGAATGGCAGAGCCTGGTGAATACTCAAAGCGTGCATTCGTAAATGGCAAAATCACTCTCGACAAAGCAGAAGCAATCATTGGAGAAATCAACGCAGAGACAGAGGGCGAACTTGCCAGCAGCCTTCAAATCACAAATGGAAGACTTGCAAACGAAGTGCTTGCACAACAAGATCTTCTCACCACCCTCTTGGCAGAGATTGAAGTGGGGATGGATTATCCAGATGAGACAGAAGAACTCGGATTGAAACTAAACGTCATGCAAAGACTCCAAGAAATTGAGGATAAAAACGACGAAATCTTAGCACAATCAAAAAGCGCAACCTATCTCAAAAACGGAATCAATGTCGCTCTCATTGGAAAGACCAACGTCGGCAAAAGCAGCGTTATGAATGCATTGCTTGGACAAGATCGAGCAATCGTCACAGATATTCAAGGCACAACTCGCGACTCAATCACTGAGAGTTTTATTCACAATGGAATCAAAATCAACCTGATCGACACTGCGGGAATCAGAGAGACTGAAGATATTGTGGAAAGCATCGGGATTGAAAAAAGTAAGCAAAGCCTAAGCGAAGCAGACGTCATACTTTTCATTTTGGATGGGAGTTCTGCGGAGACCGAGGAAGACAAACTTATTGAGACCCTTGCCGAACAATCGAAATGTATTTACGTAATCAACAAGACTGATAAAAAAAGAGTTGTCTCAAGAAAGCCAAATGAAGTGGAAATCTCTGCATTGACAAACAAAAACATCAATCTCTTGAAAGACAAGATTGTGTCATTTGTCATCGAAAATGAAATTGATTTCAACAGCCTTGTTCTCACAAACGAGAGACAAGTCCAAATCCTTAAAGACGCAAAATCAGTCATCGAGGAAATCAAAAATACAGAGTTTTTGTCAATTGACATTCTGTCAATGCTTGTGAAAAAACTTTGGCAAACACTTGGAAAAATAACAGGCAACACAGAAAACGAAAATATAATCAACCTTATCTTTTCCAAATTCTGTTTAGGAAAATAGGAGGTTTTGTGGAAATAAAAGATAAGTTGAGTGTAAAAGATTTTCAAGAGCTTCACAAAGCCGTTGGTTGGAAAATTCTTGACGACAAAGAAATAAAATTGTCGTTGAAAAACTCAACCTTTGTGGCAAGTGCAATTGAAAATGGAAAAACAATTGGCATGGCAAGAGTCGTCGGAGATGGTGCAACACATGGGCTTTTGACAGATGTAATTGTCTCTCCCGAGCACCATGGAAAAGGCGTAGGAAAAGCTTTGGTTAAATATATTATGGAAAAAGCTCAGCAACTCGCAAACAAACATGACCAATTTATGATTGAACTTTTGCCAACAACCGGAAATGAAGGTTTTTATGTAAAATGCGGCTTTAAGTACGCTCCTGAAAAAATGGCAGGCTGCTACAAATGGTTTAAGAACGAAAAACGATACAACAAAAATTAAAAGGAAAAACTATGGAAGAATTTGATAGTATTGTTATTGGTGCAGGTCACGCAGGTTGCGAAGCAGCCTTAGCTTTGTCACGCACTAGAAACAAAACCCTTCTTCTTACCATAAGCCTTGACGCAATTGCCTTCTTGGCATGCAACCCTTCAATCGGCGGGACGGCAAAAGGTCAACTCGTCGGAGAAATTGATGCACTCGGTGGACAAATGGGAATCAATGCCGACAAGACCGCAATCCAAATCAGAATGCTGAACAGTGGAAAAGGCCCAGCGGTGCAAAGCCTGAGAGCACAGGCCGACAAAAACGCATACCATACCGAAATGAAAAAGACTCTTGAAGATGAGAAAAATTTGTATGTTCGCCAAGGCGAGGTCACAAAAGTTGAGTTGGACGGAGAATCAAAAATCGTCACAACACAACTTGGACTCTCTTACAAAGCAAGGAGCGTCGTCTTTGCAACTGGAGTTTATCTCAAGAGCGAGATTATCATCGGGCAGTGCAGGGAAGCGGTTGGTCCAAACGGATTCAAAAGAAGTTCAACACTCTCGGAAAGCCTCAGCAATCTCGGAATAAGACTTCTCAGATTCAAAACTGGCACACCTGTGAGACTTCATGGAAGAAGTGTTGACTATTCACAAATGGAAATTCAACTTGGTGATGAAAACATCATGCCATTTTCTTTCATGTCAGAAGAAAAGCCACAAAACAAAACGGTGTGCTACCTGACTTACACTACCCCAGAAACGCATGAGATAATAAGGCAAAATCTTGACAAAGCCCCAGCAATCTCTGGAGAAATCAAGGGCGTTGGTCCAAGATACTGCCCTTCAATCGAAACAAAAGTTGTTCGCTTCGCGGACAAAGAAAGACATCAACTTTTCTTAGAGCCAGAATCGCTTGATACTCACGAAATGTACCTTCAAGGTTTCAGCACTTCGATGCCTTCTGATATTCAAGAAAAAATGGTGCATTCTGTGATAGGACTTGAAAACGCTGAAATTATGCGTGATGCTTATGCAATTGAATATGATTGCATTGAGCCAACTCAACTCAAACCAACTCTCGAACTCAAAACAATCCCGGGACTTTTCTTCGCTGGTCAGATAAATGGGACAAGCGGATATGAAGAAGCCGGAGCGCAAGGACTTGTCGCTGGCATAAACGCAAGCCTCTACAATCAAAACAAAGAACAGCTTATTCTCAAAAGAAGCGATGGTTATATTGGGGTTTTGATTGACGACATTGTGACAAAAGGCACAAATGAGCCTTATCGAATGATGACAAGCCGTGCTGAATATCGCCTCTTGCTCAGACAAGACAATGCCGACATGAGGCTCACTGAAATCGGAAGAAAGGTTGGACTTGTAAGCAATGAGAGATATGAAAAATTCCTTGCAAAGAAGAAAAAAATGCAAGGAATTGAAGAAAAACTTGCTCAAAAAGTCAAAATTGATGAGAAATTGACAAAACTTTTTGAAGAAAATGGCGAAAATCTTCCAAAAGAAAGCATGAGACTTCGAGACGTCATGAAGAGAAACAATATTGACATCTTCAAGTTGGACAAGACCTATAATCTCTTTGACGAAACTGAAAAACCTCTGCTCGATTTCGTGAACATAAACATCAAATATGAAGGCTACTTAAAACAACAACAAGAGGATGTCGACAAAATGCTCGCCAATGAAAGCATCTCTATTCCAGAAAACTTTGAATACAAAGGTATTAAGGGACTGCGAGCGGAAGCAATCGAAAAATTATCAGAGATTCGCCCACTCAATTTGGGGCAAGCCTCAAGAATTTCTGGAGTGTCCCCTGCTGATGTTGCAGTGCTTTCAGTGCTGATAAAAAAATTCAAAGATGAGAATAAATGATGAAGATTTTAGAAAGTTTGTTTACAAAATATAATATCCCTTTGTCAGATGAGCAAAAATCACAATTTGACAAGTATTTTTCTATGCTTGTTGAAACAAATAAAGTCCTAAACCTCACTGCCATCACAGAAGAAGACGATGTTGCAATAAAACACTTTTTGGACAGCGTCCTTCCTTTCAACTTTTTTCCAAAAAGCGCATCAATTGTTGATGTCGGCTCTGGTGCAGGTTTTCCAGCGATTCCCCTCAAAATTGTTCGATCAGATTTGAAAGTTTGCATGGTTGACAGCCTAAACAAAAGAATCAACTTTCTTGATAGCATCATCTCTGAGCTTGGACTAAAAAACACAATTGCAACCCATTCTCGTGCAGAGGATTATGCGAAAAACCACAGAGAGAAATTCGATGTCGCTGTTGCAAGAGCCGTTGCAAGTCTCAACACTCTTGTTGAATATCTCCTCCCACTTGTCAAGGTAGGTGGCTTGGCAATCATCTACAAATCTTCAAAACTTGCAGAAGAAATTGAATCGGCAAAAAAGGCAATCTCTGTTTTGGGTGGAAAAATTGAAACCATAAAAAACTTTGTTATTGAAGAAGGCGCTATGGAGAGAAATATTTTAATCATTAGAAAAATATCAAAAACGCCGCCTCAATATCCTAGAGACAAAAACAAACCAAAAACCTCTCCTATCTCTTAAAAAATTTCATTCTTTTCAAAAAATCATTAAAATAGGCTTAAAATTGTGTGTTTTTAGCCTATTTTTCTTTATTTTTTTGTATTATTCTTGTATAATCAAACAGAAGGAAAATATAAAATGGGAAAAATTATTGCATTTGCAAATCAAAAAGGTGGTGTAGGAAAAACCACCACTTGTGTAAACGTTGCGACCTATATGGCACTTATGGGAAAGAAAGTCCTTATTTTGGATCTTGACCCTCAAGGGAATGCAACAAGTGGCGTTGGAATCGTAAAAACCAAAGATTTGAAGACGATTTACGATCTTATCGGTGGCGACAGTGCTTATGAAGATGTTATCAAAACAACAGTTGTCGACAATCTTTATTTAATTCCATCAACCGTTGACTTGGCTGGCGCTGAAGTAGAACTTATTCAACTTCCACAAAGAGAGAAAATTATAAAGAAGATTCTTGACGAGATTAAGGCAAGTTATGATTTTATATTGATTGACTGTCCGCCATCTCTTGGTCTCATCACCGTGAATGCTCTTACAGCAGCCGACAGTGTTTTGATACCTATGCAGTGCGAATTTTTCTCTATGGAAGGCATCACACAACTGATGAACACCATCAGGTTGATAAAATATCGCGATTTCAACCCAAACCTCGACATTGAAGGCGTTGTTATGACAATGAAGGACAAGAGGTCCAACTTCACAACACAAGTCGGAAATGAAGTTGTCAAATTCTTCAAACAGAAAGTTTATATCACAACTATCCCAAGAAATGTCAGGGTCGCAGAAGCTCCAAGTCATGGTCTTCCTGTTGCTCTCTATGACGCAAATTCCAAAGGTGCGGAAGCATATTTAAGTTTGACCGAAGAGATTTTGAAACGCAACAATGTACCTTTCAAAAAGATATCAAAGGTGCGAAAAATAAAGTTCAAAGGAGAAAATGATGAGTAATAATAGAGGATTAGGAAGAGGACTCGATGCACTTTTCGGTGCGTTCGACGAGGAGGATGGTTATAAAAATATACCTACTCAAAAGACGGAGAAAGGCACTGGTGTGCTTGAATTGGAAATTGGAAAAATTAAACCAAATCCAAACCAACCTAGAAAGAATTTTGATATCGATGCTTTGAACGAACTTGCCTCATCAATCAAAATCCATGGGATTGTTCAACCAATTGTTGTAAACAAACAGTCAAATGATGAATACCTTATCATCGCTGGTGAAAGAAGATGGAGAGCTGCAAATATCTGCGGACTTAAGACTGTACCCGTTATTGTAAAGAACTACACTGAAAAACAAGTAAAAGAAATCAGCATCATTGAAAACTTGCAAAGAGAAGACTTAAATCCTATTGAAGCCGCAAGAGCCATAAAAGAATTGATGGACGAATATGGGCTCACTCAAGAACTGGTTTCTGAAAGAATTGGCAAGAGCCGTTCGAACATTGCAAACACATTGAGATTGTTGACCCTCTATCCAGATGTAATCAAAATGGTTGAGGATGGGAAGTTGACTTCTGGTCACGCAAGATGTTTGGTTGTTATTGAAGATAAAAACCAACAAGTTAAGCTGGCGCAAGCTGCAGTTTCAAGAAATCTTAACGTAAGAGACCTCGAAAAGCTTGTAAAGAACTATACAAACCCAACAAAGAAAGTTGTTGTGAAAGAAGAGCAATCTCTTGAGTTGAAAGAATTGATAAACCAAATGCAAAAGACATTCGCGACAAAAGTATCAGCAATTGGCAACGACAACAAGGGAAGGATTTATATCGACTATTACAACAGAGATGACTTAGATAGAATTGCAGAACTCTTGGAACTCTTAAACAAAAAGGAAATGACCTTGCAAGACCTTCACAACTATAATAAGAGAAATAAGTAAAAGATTTATCAGAGATGTTATTTAGAATGTTTCACGTGAAACATTCTTTTTTTTGTAATCAGAGGAGCGCAAGGCGATTTTAATGCATTTTACGGCTACTTGCGGCGATTGAAATGGATTTAAGAACCTCCAAATTGTTTCACGTGAAACATTCTAAAAAGAAAATTCCTCTTTGGCTTAACACCGCAACATTACACGCCATCATAAGCATGCATACACATCTAATATCGTACATTAAGCTCATCAAAATAGTTTGACTAGAGCTTTGTCTTGATGTTATAATAAATCGAACTTTAATGGAGGTATAATATGAAAAGTTTGAAAGGAACAAAAACAGAAAAGAATTTGATGGATGCATTTGCAGGTGAAAGCCAAGCAAGAAATAAATATACATATTTCGCATCACAAGCAAAGAAAGACGGATTCGAACAAATCTCGGAAATCTTTACAGAAACCGCTCACAATGAAATGGAACATGCAAAAATGTGGTTTAAGGAACTTCACGGCGGAAGTGTACCATCAACCTATGAAAACCTTTTGGCTGCAGCAGCAGGCGAACATGGCGAATGGACAGACATGTACAAGAGAATGGCAGAAGAAGCACGTGAGGAAGGCTTTGATGCAATTGCATACAAATTTGAAGCAGTTGCCGCAATTGAAAAGAGACACGAGGAAAGATACAACAAATTGGCAGAACTCGTAAAGGAAAAGAAAGTATTCTCAAAGTCAGAAAAGAAGATGTGGATTTGCAGAAATTGCGGACACGTTTATGTTGGAGAAAACGCTCCAAAAGTATGTCCTGTTTGTGCTCATGATCAATCATATTTCCAAGTACTCAACGAAGAGTTTTAGAGTGCGGTATGGTTATTAAAATATAACATAATGTACCTAAACAATTTAGCGTTACAAAACTCAACAAAATAAATATATAAAATTTAAGAAAACATTGACAAGGTCGTTCAAATTGTGTTAATATAACAACGCAAAGGTTTATTGACCCTTGTCAAATATGGAGAGTTACTCAAGAGGTCGAAGAGGCTCCCCTGCTAAGGGAGTAGGGTTGTAACAGGCCGCGAGAGTTCGAATCTCTCACTCTCCGCCAAAAAACTGATAAGAATGCTTATCAGTTTTTTTGATTAAAGCACGTATTTTTAGAAAGACCTTGAAGCTCTTGTAAATTATATATGCCTTAATATACAGAATCGGGTCATTTTTGTTTCTATGTTAATATAATATCTATTATGAGAATACTTGAAAAGATAAACGAATTGGAGAAATTTATAGGACACACTCCACTTATCACAATAAAATGTCGTTATAAAGGCCACGAGTCGAGCATTCAATGTAAGTCCGAGTGGATGAATCCAAGCGGAAGCATAAAAGATCGCCCTGCACTTTTTATGATTAAACACGCCGTTGTTTGCGGAAAATTAAAAGAGGGACAGACAATGTGTGAAACAACAAGCGGAAATATGGGGCTGTCTCTTGCATGGATAGGGAACAATTTAGGAATCAAAACGATAATTTGCATGCCTAAATTTATGAGCAACGAAAGAAAACAACTGCTTTCTATGTATGGAGCAACATTGGATCTGACCGATAGTTTTGAAGACGCTTTTTCGAAAGCCAAAGAATATGAAAAAGAGGGGGCTTACTTGCCACTGCAATTTGAAAACGAAATAAACACGCTCGCTCATCGAAACTCAACCGCAAGAGAGATAGAAAACCAGACTTTATCCTTTCCCGCTTTTCTATCTGGCGTAGGCACAGGAGGCACTCTTACTGGCATTGGACAGTACTTAAAAGAAAAATATGGCACCAAAGTTGTCGCTCTTGAGCCGAGTGAAAGCAAACTCCTTTCTCAAAATGATTTGTTGGGCACCCACAAAATACAAGGACTTGCTGACCATATAGTACCTGACAACTATCACTCTCAAATTGTTGATGATATCGTCAGTGTGAAAAGCGATGACGCCATTTGTATGGCTCAAAAACTTGCACAAAAATTGGGGCTTGGCGTAGGAATATCTAGCGGCGCAAACTTCTTGGCCAGCGTTCTAACAGGAATAGACAACATCATCACCATTTTGCCTGACGACAACAAAAAATATCTATCCACAGACTTGGCAAAAACAATGCACAGCAATCTGGTGAATCAAATAGAACTGCTTTCTTTCTCAATTGCTCGATAATCCATAAGCAGATAGTGAATATAAATTGCTTAAATCATAAGACTAAGTGAACAAACATTCCATCAAAGTAAGGATTCTCTTACAAAAAAAAGAAAGTATAGGCATCTGCCTATGCTTTTTTTTTGGACAAAATGCTGGAAAAGAGGTTATTTTGTTGCATCCTGTCGATTATGTATGGTAAACTGATAGAAACATAATAGAGGATTGAAGTGAACACAGTTTTATTGTACATTGGGGTGGCATTCTTGGTGGCGTTTGCACTTTATTATATCATTCCACTTAAATTTAGGTGGATTGTTCTTTTATGTGTAAGCCTCGGCTTTTATGTTGCTATGGATTCATATCTTTTGGTTTTCGCAGTTGTCACCGCAATTGGCGTTTATCTTTCTGCACTTGGCATTCAAAGACGAAATGACAAGGCGGCATCAAATGCAGAAATCACTGATGCAGAAAAAAAGAAAATCAAACGCTTAAACAAAGCATCCATCATCATAACGATTTTGTTTAATCTTGGAATCCTCGCTTTCTTAAAATATTTCAATTTCTTTGGAGAATCAATTTTTTCATTCCTCAACCTTTTCCATGCAGGCTTAAAATTTAGAGCATTGAAACTCTTCTTGCCTTTGGGCATTTCTTTCTATACCTTGTCAGCAATTGGTTATCTTGTTGATGTGCACAGAAAAAAGTATGCTGCTGAGAAAAATCCATTCAAAATTTTGGCTTTTCTAACTTTCTTCGCAAGTATTATCGAGGGACCAATCTTGAGATATGACCAAGACGGAAAGCAAATTGTTGAGGGTCACAGATTTGAATACAAAAACTTCACACATGGCGCACAAAGAGTTTTGTGGGGATTGTTTAAGAAAGTTGTTATTGCCGACAGAGCTTTTCTCATCGTAAACACAATCGCATCCGCACCAACAGAATATTCTGGTGCAGCAAGTTTGTTTTTCATTTTGGGATACACGCTTCAGCTCTATGCTGATTTCTCCGGATTTATGGACATCGCACTTGGTATTGCAGAAATGTTTGGAATCAAGCTTCCAGAAAACTTCCGTCAACCATTCTTTGCGAAAGGACCTCAAGAGTTTTGGCAAAGATGGCACATCACTCTCGGCACTTGGTTTAAGGAATACATATTCTACACTGTGGCATTGACAAACGGCATGAAGAAATTCAGCAAAGCGGTCAAGAAGAAACACAAAAACCATTTCACGAAAACACTGCCAACAATTGTGGCGTTGTTTTGTGTTTGGTTTTGCAATGGATTGTGGCACGGACCAGAATGGAAATATATCGTATACGGGCTTTATTATTTCGTGATTATTGCTGCTGGCATGCTTATGGAGCCAGTGTTCAAAAAAATGTGGCAAAAGATGAAAATCAATCCAGACTCAGTTTATCTGCGAATAATGAGACATATAAGAACACTCATTATCATCTTTGTTGGCGAAACAATCTTTGGTGCAAACACACTCGGCGATGCAATATACATCTTGGGTTCGCTCTTCACACCTTACAAAGGTTCACTCTTGGGGCTCGGGTTGGATTGGACTGAAGTTGTTGTGCTTGTGCTTGCAGTTGTGGTGCTGATTGTTGTTGACACATTGAAAGAAAAGAAAATCAATATTCGTGATGGAATTGACAAGCTTGTGCTTCCTGCAAGATGGCTTATTTATCTTGCAGGCATAGCAATTGTCCTTATCTTTGGGGCTTACGGCGATATATATGCCACCGTTCCATTTATGTATGGAGGTTTTTAGTATGAACAGCGAAAAGAAAATGAGGGCAATGGATATTGCCAAAATCGCAGGGTTTATTCTTGCAGGCTTCGCACTCATTGTGATTTTATACTTTACAATATGGCCATCAATGCCTGGCTACACTCAAAACTATAGACTATACAACAACACAAGAATCTTTGGTGAAGCTGACAACTCAATTGACGTACTTTATGTTGGACACAGCAAGGTATACAGCGGAATTTCTCCAATGGAGATTTATGACGAGTATGGATTCACTGGCTTCAACTGCTCACAAAGTTTGCAAATGCCTTGGGAATCATACGAATTTATCAAAGGTATCATCAAAAAACAATCCTTGAAAGTCATCGCTTACGATGTGGGACACTTGTTTTATGAACACAAGCGTGCTGACAAAAGAAATGACGATCGTGCAAAGTGGTTGAACCTTTTTCCATTCTATGACAGACACACATCATGGAAAGACGGATTCAAAATATCTCGTGACTATTTGAAAAACAACAAATTTAGTGTGAAAGTAAAAGCCACAAAAGACAAGGGTTATACAATCACTGGCAACGAGAAACCAGCAACACCAAGCAAACGTTATATGGAAGGATTTGTAAAACTTTACAATCTTTGCAAAGAGAACGATATCGAACTTGTTTTGTTTAGCATTTCAACAATCAAATTCTGGGATTATGAATGGTACCTGGGCACTTGTAAACTGGCTGAGGAATACGGGTTGAAATATCTCGACATGAATCAACCAGAAATCAAAAATGAAATTGGGATTGACAGCAAACACGATTATCGTGACAGCGGAGACCATTTGAATTATTGGGGAAGTATGAAAGCCTCCCGTTACCTTGGAGGTTGGCTCAAAGAAAACACTTCTTTGACAGACAAGCGAGGGACTGACGAAGCAAAAACTTTTGATGAAGATTTGCTTAAATACAAAGACTATATTGCGAAAAATGTGCCAAACTATCAAGGGGCATAGAAAGACTTGCAAATAAGGAGATTGAAGATGTCTAGAAGGATTAGAAATGTTTTAACTTGGCTTGAAGACAGCGCAAATAAAACGCCAGACAAAATTGTATTTGCGGATGAAAACTCAGCCATTACATACAAAGATTTTGTTTTGAAAGCAAAGACAATGGCTGTCAATTTGTCAAAAGTTGTTGCGCCTCGCAATCCAATTGCTGTGCTTGGAAACAAAAGCGTTGAGACGCTTGTCGCATTTTTTGCGACTGTCTATGCTGGATGTTTTTATGTACCTTTGAATCCCGCACATCCCGACGACAGAAAACAAAGGATCTTAAACAAACTGCACCAACCATACTTGATTGTGACAAACAATGAGGCCGCCCCAAGCTTCGTTGACTCCCAAAAAGTTGTAAATATGAAAGTTGACAGCAAGTGTGATTTCTCATGCTTGGAAATCATTCGGGATAGGCAGATTGACACCGATCCGTTGTATGTCATTTTCACTTCCGGCTCAACAGGAGAACCAAAAGGCATCGCTGTTTCTCATCGCTCTGTCATCGATTTCATCGAAGAGTTTACTTATCAATTTGGTATGGATGAAAATGAAGTTTTTGCCTCACAAGCACCATTCGATTTTGATGTGTCTGTCAAAGACATCTACTCAACAATCAAATGTGGCGCAACCATGCAAATTATTCCAAAAGCGAAGTTCTCTTTCCCAACAGTGCTGATTGACTATCTCTGCGAAAGAAAAGTGACAACCCTTGTTTGGGCAGTTTCTGCACTTTGCATCATCTCTGGTTTTAGGTCTTTCTCTTACAAAATCCCAACAACCATAAAGAAAGTGCTCTTCAGTGGAGAGGCGATGCCAATCAAACAACTCAACTATTGGAAAAAATACCTCCCAGATGTAAAATACGTAAACCTTTATGGTCCAACAGAAATCACTTGCAATTGCACTTTCTATGAAGTTCCAGACGGACCTTTTGAAGGCGACGCCCTTCCAATAGGAATTCCTTTCACAAATGAAAGAATCATATTGCTCAAAGAAGATGGCACAACCACAACAACTCCAAACGAACAAGGAGAAATTTGTGTTGTGGGGACAGCATTGTCTCTTGGATACTACAACAGTCCAAAAGAAACAGCAAACGCTTTCGTTTTGAATCCAGACCAACCTGCTTATGAAGAAAAGATGTACAAAACAGGCGATCTCGGTTTTTATGGAGAAGATGGCTTGTTGCATTTCTGCGGAAGAAAGGATTATCAAATCAAATATATGGGACACAGAATTGAATTAGGCGAAATCGAAAATGCCACACTTTCTCTCAAGGGTGTTTCGAGAGCAGTTTGCATATTCCACGAAGCAAGACAAAGACTCTTCATGTTTTGCCAGAGTGATGTTGAATCAGCAGATATCAATATCTACTTGAGAACAAAGTTGCCACCATTTATGATTCCTCACCACATTGTTGTGGTCAAAGAGATGCCTCTGACGGAAAACGGAAAGGTCAACCGTAAAAAACTTATGGAGGAATTTGGAGTATGAATATAAAAACACCTGCGTTTGTTTTTGACATTGACTCAGTCAGAAGCAGAGTCCAATTTATCAAAAAACAGCTTGGAGAAAAATTTAAGATTTGTTATGCGGTCAAGGCAAATCCATTTCTGATTGAAGACATGGTCGATGTCGTTGACGCACTTGAGGTATGCTCACCTGGTGAGTTTAGAATTTGCGAAAAACTCGGTGTCCCAGGCGAAAAGATTGTTCTCTCTGGAGTCTACAAAGAAAAAAGTGACATCGAGAGAATTGTTTCGCTTTTGAAGGACAAGCCGCTTTACACAATCGAATCACCAGCACAATACAAACTTCTCTGCGACACAGCACGAAAAAACAAAATCGTTTTGAATGTCTGTTTGAGACTTACAAGCGGCAATCAATTTGGAATGGATAAACCTGCTGTCGAGAAGATAATCGCTGAGAAAAACAAATGGGTGAGTATTCGTGGATTGCAACTCTATTCTGGCACTCAAAAGAAACAAGAAAAGATTGAGTCTGAGGTTGAGCAGTTTATAAGTTATTTTGACGAAGTCGAAAAGAAATACAACATCACACTTGACAGAATTGAATATGGTCCAGGACTTGGAGTTTCTTATTTCCAAACCGATTCACCAAAAGATGATGCTGCAATGCTTGACAATTTGAAAAATCTTTTCAAATCTGCAAAGAGTAGAGAAGTCGTCTTTGAATTTGGGAGATTTTTGGTTGCTTATGCAGGCAGTTATCTCACAACAATAGTTGACAAGAAAACAAACTATGATGTAAACTATTTGATAGTTGATGGCGGAATCAATCACCTCAACTATTATGGACAGATGATGGCAATGAAACTGCCATTTATCATCCATGAAAAAACTCACAGTGGCGAGGCAGGCAAAGAGTCCTACACGATTTGCGGCTCTCTCTGCACAACCGCGGATGTCTTGGTGAAAAACTGTCAGCTCGACAAAGCCCAAGTTGGAGATAGATTGGAATTTTTGAGAGTAGGGGCTTATTCTGTGACTGAAGGGATTTATCTCTTCTTGAGCAGAGACATGCCTCGCATCTACAAAAAGAACAAGAGCAAGCTTACGCTTGTCCGTGACACCATCAAAACAGACGAGATAAATTCAAAACAATAAACTATAAAGGAGGAGATTATGGATAAACTTTTGGAGGTATTGCAAGAAATCAGACCCGATGTTGATTTTGTAAACAACAAAAAACTCATTGACAACGGGGTTTTGGATTCTTTGAATATTTTGGAAATTGTTTCAGAACTTTGCGACACTTTTGACATTGAAATTTCACCAGCAGATATCATCCCTGCAAATTTCAATTCTGCTGAAGCAATGCTCGCAATGATTGAAAGACTTAAATAAAAAACCTATCAGAAAACTATATGCACCATAAATTTGGTGCATATTTTTTCATCAATTCTTTTTATGTTTTGACATTTCGTGCAAAATGATATAGCATATTTGTGAAAAGATGGGTTTAAGGCAGGGGACGCAAACAGGATTTTTGAGCCTATGGAAAAGGTCTCAAGGTTTGGAACAATTTTTTGCATGGTTTGTGTTTTGAGGATTGGGACTCAAGTTTTGTAGGTGGAGACGCAGTTTATCTTTCTGTTTGCGCACCACTTTGTCTCGCGTATCATGTCTTTTGAGCTATTTATTTGAAATGGCAACAAAAAAACAAAACTGCGTGCACTTTCTCTTTCAATCATACCAAGCATAACCTTCCTATTTTCTGGCATTGCTCTACTCTATATCCCGCTGATTGTGTTTGCGGTTTTGTTTAGCATTCTTCACATTTTCCTAAGTTGAAAAAGAGATCTATTTACACAACAATTTTGAAACAAAAAAAACATCTCTTAAAATGAGATGTTTTTTTATGGAAGTGATCTTGTCTTCGAATCCTGCAGCGTGTTTCTTTTTGCAATATCTTTCATCAACTTTTGTCTTCCAGCCTCATCGCTCGTCATAAAAGCTTCAAAATATCCTCGAACTTTTTTTATCCTTGGAACAACGCTGCCCTTTTCTATATTATATCTTTCTCCTATCAAATGGAGTGGTTCTGCGTTCTTGTAGTGACTGACAAACATATCCTTGTCTCTTGGTTGAATAACCTTCCACAAAACCGCCGCTTCTGGATTTTCTGTCGCATATTCAACAAGTCTCTCAAGTTCTCTCTCCGCCTTCAGTCTGCTGACAATCTTTTCTCTTTCAAAATCACTCCCATTGAATATCTTGTCTGCAATATCCAAAACTTTGGCATTTCTTCTACAAACTGTTGCGGAAGTGATGTTCATTTCTTGCATTATCTGATCTGTAGTCTTGTTTTCAATGTGTCGTTTCACAAAAACATCGGCGACCTCTTTTTCAACCAAATCCAAAACTCTATTTTCACCAACTTGAGCCTTGATTGTTTTTATAAGCTTTTCTTTAATCTTCAAATCTTTGAGTTGGGTGACAAGTGCTTGCTTCTCTTCTTCTGATCCCCAATAATAAATCTTTGCATAGCCAAAAATTCTCAGGTGTGCATTCCAAAGTCCGCAACGCCCCATTTGACAATCCTCATGCATATCTTTTACGTATTTTTTCTCAACAAATTTAAGTTTGAAAAATTTGTAATCGTCTTCGGAAAGCAGCGACAAGAAATCATCTTCTCGTTTCAAAATCAAATCCAAAAGTTCTTCCGACTCTTGTTTTCTTACGTTTCTTTCAAAATATAAATCTCTTTGCTTGCTTTCTTCTGCAAAATATTTTTTCCCAACCGAAATGATTCTTCTTCTGACAGTTCTAAGTTCGATTTGTGAAATCCCAAACACTTTGCCTACACCTTGGAAAAGCTTCTTTTCTACATAGAGATAATTGAAGATTTTTCTGTCAGCCTCTGAAAGAAACTTCCAGAAAGAATCCCCCTCTTTTATGATTGCTTTCACAAGTTTTCGGTTCTTGTGATAGATCTCAAAACGAGTGATTGCCTCTTCTCGTTGTTCTGGACTTGCGTTGCACAAGAAAGCCATTTTCTTGACAGCTCTGTATACTTGGTGATAGTGCACAGAAGCGCCATTCACCACAACGTTATAAGGAGACACGCCAAGAAGAAGTCTCTGCTTGAGGATTTTTTGTTGTTTCGGTGTGACAAATTTCAAATTGTCTTTGAATACTTGTCCAAGAGTCCTTGCTTTCGTTTTGAAAACTTTCTTCGCAAACCTTTCATACTGCTCTTGTCCGGCTTCATCATAAATTTGTTTGAGGACTTTCTTTGCGACAACTTCAACTTGCTCAGTGGGCAATCCATATTTTTCTGCAATTTGAAATTCAGTCAGATCGGACAACACGATTGTTTTGAAAATCACAAGTTCCTTCTTTGGAAGCAATGCAAAAACTTCTTTGAGAGCTTTCTTTGAATATTTCGCTTCCAAACTGTCATAAGGCTTGTTTGTGTTGGAACACAAAGTGTCTCCAACCGTGCGAATTGATTCTCCATATTTGTTTCTGCCTACACTGGCCTCTGTGCTCAACAAACTTGATTGGCGATATTCTTTGTTTGAAAATCTTCTTGTCTCACTTTTGACATATTCGAAACATTTCAACATTATATCTTCATCACTCTGTGTTTGAAGTGTTGGCAAAACCTCATCACAAAATTCCAAGACTTTCAACTGATCGGTTTCAACGATGTCATCGTACATAAAATTGCGTCGAGAATAAGCCTCACAAACTTTTGAGGCAACGGGAAGGTATTTTTCGTACACATCGTTTCTTTTCATATCAAAAACAATCTTATCATACAAACATCTGACAGTCAATAGTGAATCTGGATACAAAAGGTTTGTGACCGTCACATTTTTGACTTTTTGTTTGTCAAAAATTATGCAAAATGCTCTTGTGGTGCTATAATGGAAACTGAAAAGAAACAAACATTTTATAGGAGGAAAAAATGAACATATTCAAAAAGTTTTATTGCAGAGTTTATCAAGGAGCGTTTAGATTGATGCTTCCCATCTTGCCTTACAGACAACCAAAGCCTTTGCAAAACTGTCAAGACATCGTCTATACCCTTCAAGACCACAAAATCAAAAGCGTTTTGCTTGTGACCGACAAAGGGATTCGCGGACTTGGGCTCACTCATCAACTCGAAGATGAGATAAAAGAAAACAAGATTGCTTTGTCAGTTTACGACAAAACCGTGGCAAACCCAACAACAGCAAACGTTGAAGAGGCGGTTGCCATGTACAAAGAGAATGGATGCCAAGCCATCATCGCATTTGGCGGAGGGTCGGCAATGGACTGTGCAAAAGCCACTGGCGCTCGTATCGCTTGTCCAAAGAAATCTCTTGCAAAAATGAAAGGTGTTTTGAAAGTCGGAAAAAAACTTCCTCTTCTTATCGCTGTGCCTACCACTGCGGGTACTGGAAGCGAAACCACATTGGCAGCGGTTATCACAGACAGTGAGACAAGACACAAGTATGCAATCAACGACTTCCCTCTTATCCCATCGTATGCCGCACTTGTTCCAGAACTCACGCTCGGACTTCCTAAACATATCACATCCACAACTGGCATGGATGCTTTGACTCACGCAATTGAGGCATACATCGGGAGAAGCACAACAAAAGAAACAAGAAGGCGTGCTTTATATGCCGTGAAAACAATCTTTGAAAACATTGAAACTGCTTACAATGACGGAAAAAATTTCAAAGCAAGAGAAAATATGTTGAATGCTTCTTATTCGGCTGGACTTGCTTTCACCGTTTCTTATGTAGGTTATGTGCACGCAATTGCTCATTCGTTGGGCGGAAAATACAACATCCCTCACGGTTTGGCAAACGCGATCATCCTGCCTTATGTCTTGAAAAGATACGGGAGCAAAATTCACAAGAAACTTTGGAAACTTGGCGTGTATGCTGGGCTTTTCAACAAACAAACATCGTATGAGGATGGAGCAAAGATTTTCATCGAAAAGATTGAAGAGTTAAACAAAAATATGAACATCGGCACAAGCATCCCGGAGATTGTCCTTGATGACATCCCAGAACTGGCAAAGACAGCAGAAAAAGAAGGAAATCCTTTGTATCCCGTCCCAGTGCTTTGGACAACAAAAGAACTTGAAGATATTTATAAAGAGGTGAAAAATGGATAAAAATTTTATTTTGGCAGCGCACCAAAAACAAAGAGACAATTTGAAAAACAACTCACTTAGGTTTTACAAAAACAGAATTGCTGCATTGAAATTGCTCAGAAAAAACATCTCCCTCATGGAGAATGAAATTTGTGAAGCACTCAAAGCAGACTTAAACAAGAGTGAGACAGAGAGTTATATGTGCGAAATTGGTCTTGTGCAGAGCGAAATCTCTTACATGATTAAGCATTGCAAAAAGTTTGCAAAACCAAAAAGAGTGCATACGCCACTCTCTCAATTTGCTTCAAAATCATTCTCAATGCCTTGCCCATATGGACAAGTGCTTATTGTCAGCCCTTGGAACTATCCTTTCATGCTTTCGATTGAACCTCTCGTTGACGCAATTGCAGCCGGAAATTGCGTAATGCTCAAGCCTAGCGAATCATCATCGCATGTAAGCAAGGTTATTGCTGCTCTCGTTGAAAAAACTTTCTCTCCCGAACAAGTCTTTGTTGTGCAAGGTGGAAGAGAGCAAACCTCATTTATTTTGGATTTGCCTTTTGACCATATTTTCTTCACAGGGAGCATGAGAGTTGGAAAACTCGTTTTGCAAAAAGCGGCAGAGAGATACACTCCTGTCACACTCGAACTCGGTGGAAAGAGTCCTTGCATTGTCGACGAGACAGCAAACCTCTCTCTCGCCGCAAAAAGAATTGTATTTGGAAAGTTTTTGAACTGCGGTCAAACTTGTGTTGCTCCAGATTATCTCTATTGCTCAAGCAAAATCAAGGACAAGCTTGTCGAAGAAATCAAAAAACAAATTGTTTTGCAATACTCCGAAAAACCTCTTGAAAATGAGAGTTATCCAAAAATAATAAATCAAAGACAATTTGACAGCGTGGCAAAACTTATCGAAAAAGACAAGCTGCTCTTCGGTGGGCAAATTGACAGCGAAACTCTTAAGATTGAACCAACCATTTTGGATTCAACTTTTGACTCCGCTGAAATGCAAGACGAAATCTTTGGACCAGTTTTCCCAGTTGTCACATTTGAAGATCTGGATGAAGCAATCGAAAAAGTAAACGGGAGAAACAAACCTCTTGCACTTTACTTCTTCTCTTCTTCAAAGAAAAGACAAAAGAAAATTTTGTCACATTGCAATTTCGGTGGAGGTTGCATAAACGACACAATCATCCATTTGGCAACTTCAAACATGGGTTTTGGCGGAGTTGGCTCAAGCGGAATGGGGGCTTATCATGGAAAGATTGGATTTGACACATTCTCTCACTACAAAAGTGTTGTTGACAAAAAGACTTGGCTTGATCTGCCTATGAGATATCAACCATATTCGAAATCGAAACTCAAACTCATAAAGATGTTTTTGAAATAAAGGAGGATTCATGGAAAAAAACAAACTTAAACTTGACACAAAAACAATTTTTATGTGCCTAAACGTAATGCTGATTTTGAGCATTGTTTTGGGTGATATTTGCTATATGGCATTTGACACTCTTTTGGCAAAAAGTCTGACAAGTGCACTTTTTGTCTTGCTTGGCGGAGTCAACTTCATCTATTTGATTGTAAACAAAAATGACAACTTGAAATTTCCTATCATAATGCTTGTTGGACTCACATTTGCAATGTGTGGAGACATTGTGCTTGAAGTGGAATTTATTGTCGGAGCAGCACTCTTTGCAATTGGACACCTTTTCTACTTTGTGGCTTATTGCTTCTTGCAAAAATTCAAATGGGTTGATTTGCTTTATGGTGCAGCGATTTTCATCCCGGCAGTGATTTTTATCACCGCAATCCCAATCTTCGATTTTGGCGGCATACTTATGGAAGTTGTCTGTGTGATTTATGCAATCATCATCTCTTGCATGGTCGGAAAAGCAATTTCAAATCTGGTGGAAAAAAGGACTCTTCAAAACGTACTCATCGTCATCGGAAGCATTCTGTTTTTCTTCTCTGACCTCATGCTTCTTCTAAATATCTTTGCCTCACTGTCAAAAGTAGTTGGCGTTTTGTGCCTTGCAACATATTATCCTGCGGAGTTTTTGTTGGCATTTTCAATTTTTATCCACAAAAACAAAGTACAAGAGAATCAAGAAAACAAATAAAAAATGCACAACACTGTGCATTTTTTTATACCTTTTTATAAATCTTTTCCTTTTCCAAGCGTTGCTCCGTCCATTTTCTTGTTTTTTGGAGGAATCTTGATTGATGACATATCAATTGATTTTATCGGCTGGACAAAATCCTTAATTGCAGGCAACGCTTCTTTGACGCCCGCAAGCACTGGGAAGAAATTGTGTTTTCGCATAAGCCCATCAAGAAGTCTCTTCATCCCCATTCCATCTTTTGCAAAATCAGGTTGAAGCAAACTCATTGCATTCATCTTTTGATTGAATTGTGTTGCAATCAAGAGTCCTGTCGGACCACACTTTGGCAGAATGGTAAGCATTGATTTCACATATGCCATGGATGACATGCCAAGCATAGGACACAATGCTCCAAACAATGCAATCCTGTCAAGCAAATTTCGAATGAGAGGATTGTCTTCAAACGCGAGGTCTTCCAAACTCAGCCAAACATTCCACTCTTTATATACATAGTTTACAAAGTCCGGATGTCCCACTTTGACAATCTCGTCAAGCCTTGTCGTGTGCATGATGTTGTCTTCATCAAAACGAACTTCCCTCTCCACAATGTCAAGAAACGCCTGTTGCGCCGAGCCCACGATGTTGAAGGTGATTCTAAAATTCAAGATGACATCTTCAAGGACTCTGGTCACATAAACAACATCACCTTTTCTCTCTTGAAAAAATTTGATTTCTTTTATTAAAAAATCCTGCATCTCGGGTTTGATTTTGTATGTGCCGTAAACCGAGAAATCTCCAACCATTTTGTTTTCGTATTTTATCTGATCATACAAAACTCTGAGATAATCTCTGAGTTGCGGGTTGCTGTCGATCGCCTTCTCATCCCCACCGAATCTATAATCATCAAGATTGAAATTTTTTTTGTTCGCTTTTTCCATTTTTAATCTCACTTTTGTTGGTGTCCATGAAGGGCACACCTCTTTTTCATTATACAATAGGAGAAGACTTCTGACAATAAAAAGAAAGAAAAATTTAATTTGAAAAACCTCTCTCTTGTGGTAGAATGTATTATGAAATAATCTTTTTATATGATTTAGGGATGGTTTTATGGAAATCGATAGAGATAAGTTGGAGACGCTTAGTTTCAACATAAACCTTGTACTTGACGAAAAGTCGTTGGCGAAAGTCAAAAAATTCAACAAAAAGTTGTGTGGTCTCACTCATTCCGAAATAAGTTTCGAAGAGGGCTGTGTACCACATATCACCATCTTGATTTTCAAAGTCAAGGCGGAGGATGCTGACAAGGTTTGCAGCATCGTATGGGATTTTGCATCAAAAATTAGTTTTGAAAAGCTTAAACTCAAAAATATTAGAGTGAGCAACAACTATGTTTTGCTTGATGTTTCAAACAGTGAGAAACTTATCAAAATCAGTCAAGCACTTGAAAAACTCATTCGTCCTTACATAATCCGTTTCTCACACTGGCCAATAACTCGTGACAATAAACCCCACATCACTCTTGGCTATACAAGAGAAATTGAAAAAGCCCAAAAACTTTTTGACAAAAAGAAACTCAGGCTTACTATCAAACCAATCGGATTGAGATTGAGCGACAAGTACAAACACGGGACAATCCATGGCGGGTTTAGAATACAACTTTTCTAATACTTATCAAAGCGTATCTTTTGTGGAAGGAGTTCTTATATAAAAAAAAGAGATTGCATTATGCAGTCTCTTTTTTTGTTTAATCAAGCTTTGTTTTCAAAATTTCTTCAGCCTTGGTTGCATTCGCTTTGCCACGACTCTCTTTCATAACTTGCCCTACAAACCACTTCAAAAGTTTCTGTGGCTCTGCACCGGTTTTGTAGTCACCAACTGCCTTTGGATTATTTTCTATGATTTGACAAATCATGCTTTCAAGTTCAGCATCTGTCAAACTTCCACCAAGCTGTTTTGCAAGAGCCTCAACATCCGCTTCTTCTGTCCACACTTTTGTGAAGATTGTTTTCGCAACACTTCTGTTGATTTTTCCCGCATCCATAAGGCAGATGATTTTTGCCATATCACTTGGGGCAATCCTGATTTGCCCATCTTCTTTTGCAAGACTTGACACTTCCCCAAGGAGCCAGTTTGAAACGGCTTTTGCATTTTCGCAATCCTTGTAAGTCTTTTCAAAAAAGTCAATCAAGTTTTGGTCCTTGACAATGATATTGGCTTCATATTCAGAAAGTCCAAGTGAAAGATACTTTTCTTTGAGTTGTTCTGGGAGCATAGGGATTTCTTCTCTTATCCTCTCAACAACTTCACGAGATACTTCGACAGCAAGAAGGTCTGGATCTGGAAAATAGCGATAGTCTTGAGCATTTTCTTTCTTTCTCATTGTATAACTTTCACCCGCAGTGTCGTCCCAGCGTCTTGTCTCTTGTTCAATCACTCCACCTTTTTCAAGGATTTGTTTTTGTCTTTCAATCTCGAAGTTGATTGCGCGATAAACCGCCTTAAACCCCATGATGTTTTTCATCTCAACCTTTGTGCCAAATTTGTCACTTCCTTTTGGCTTGAGCGACACATTGACATCGGCACGCATTTGGCCTTTTTCAATTACACAATCTGCAACATCGGTGAAGATGTAAACCTGTCTAAGTTTTTCCAAAAATTCAACCGCTTCATCTGCGCTCTCAATGTGAGGGGCTTGCAAAGCCTCAGTGACAAGTTCGATGAGTGGCACTCCACCTCTGTTGTAATCAATCATTGTCACTGCTCCATCGGAAGAGTGAATGAGTTTTCCTGCGTCTTCCTCCAAATGGATTCTGTTGATTGGGATTTGTTTTTCTCCAACTTTCAAATGCCCTCCAAGGCAGATTGGCCTGACCATCTGACTGATTTGATAAGATTTTGGAAGATCAGGATAAAAATAATTTTTTCTTTCAAAAACAGCAATCTCGTTTATCTCGCAACCAAGTGCCAGTCCTGCCTTAATGGCAAGTTTGAGAGCTTCTTTGTTGAGCACTGGAAGTGCTCCTGGGAGTCCCAAGCACACTGGGCAACAATGAGTGTTTGGCTGTCCACCAAATTCGTTTTTACAACCACAGAAAACTTTCGTCTTTGTTTTGAGCTCGGCATGGACTTCAAGTCCAATCACAACGTCATATTCCATGCTTACCTCCTTTCAATAGAATGCGCAATTCTATATATCGTTTTTTCATCAAACTCTCTTCCCATAATTTGCACTGAGAGAGGCATGCCTGCACTTCCTTTTTCAAATGGAATACTGATTGCAGGGAGCCCCATTATGTTTGCTGGGATTGTGAAATAGTCTTCTTTATACATGCTGACTGGATCAGTTATCTGCCCAAGTTTGAAAGCTTCCCCAACAGTCGTTGGCAACAACACTGCATCGCAGACTTCAAAGATTTTTTTGCTTTCATCTTTAAGTTTTTGTTGGACAGCCTTTGCTTTGTTGTAATACGCATCAAAGAATCCTGATGAAAGAACAAAATTCCCAAGCATGATTCTTCTCTTCACTTCTTTTCCAAAGCCAGCACTCCTGCTCTTTGCATAAGTCTCATTTATGTCCTTCGCGCCTTCTTGACGTTTTGTGTATTTAATGCCATCAAAACGTCCAAGGTTGCTGGTCGCTTCCGCTGGGGCAATGATATAATAGCATGGCAATGCGACTTTGAATGATGGCATAGAGACCTTGACAAATTCAACGCCTTGAGCTTTCAAAGCTTCTATCGCGCTTTTGTACGCTTTCTCACTCTCCATACCTTTCAGAAGATCTTCAACTTCACTGACAAGACCGATTCTTATTCCTGCAATTGGTTTTTCTATGTCTGACAAGAAATCAATCTCGACATCAACAGATGTCTCGTCCTTGTCTGACTTTCCTGCAAGCACTTCCAAGGCATACGCGTTGTCCTCTGCGGTTTTCGTCATCGGTCCAACTTGCTCTATCGAACTTGAAAATGCAACAACTCCATATCTTGAGACTCTTCCATATGTTGGTTTGATTCCGACAATTCCATTGTAGGCACTTGGTTGTCTGATTGAGCCTCCAGTGTCAGTGCCAAGGGCGAGGGGAGCAAGCCCGAGTGCAACTGCTGATGCACTTCCACCACTGCTTCCACCTGGGACTCTTTCAAAATCAAGGGCGTTGTGTGTCACACCATAAGCAGAGTTTTCTGTCGAACTTCCCATTGCAAACTCATCCATATTTGCTCTTGCAATGATGATTGCACCTTCTTTCAAAAGTTTTAGGGCAACAGTTGAAGAATATTGTGCGACATAATCTTCAAGAAATTTTGAAGCACATGTGCACTTTTTTCCTTCAAAAAGGATGTTGTCCTTGATGATCACTGGCACACCAGCCAACTTTCCGCAAAATCCTTGCTCGATTTTTTTGTCCATTTCTCTTGCTCTTTCAATGGCATCTTCAAAGACTTCAAGGACTGCATTATATTTTTTCTTTTCTTCACATCTTGCGATGAAATATTTTGTAAGTTCTTCACTTGTCACTTTTCTTTCTTTGACAAGTTTGACAAGTTTGACGAGGGTCATTTCTTCAAATCTCATATCAGTCCTCCTCGAGCATCTGCGAAACAGCAAATGCACCTTTTCTTGTTTTTGGACTGTTTTGAAGAGCCTTCTCTTGAGAAAAACTCTCCTGTGGGATGTCTTCTCGGAGTTCTTCAAATTTGTGAGTTTTGTAAGTTTGTTTTGAGTCAACATCACAACTCTTTATCTCATCCACCATCTCCAAAATGCTCTCAAACTCGGTCGCAAAACTTTCAAGTTCGCTCGACTCAAATTCGAGGGCAGAAAGAGTTGCAAGCCTCTTCACTTCTTCAAGTGTAATTTTCTCCATGAAATCCTCCATCAACTTTTTGTTCTTATCTTGATATGCACATCTCTAAGTTGCGCCTCTGTCACAAAACCAGGAGCACCCATCATCACATCTTGTGCTCTTGAGTTCATTGGAAATGCAACAACTTCTCTTATACTCTTCTCGTCCAAAAGAAGCATAATCATTCTATCAATTCCAGGCGCAATTCCTGCGTGAGGAGGAGCACCATATTGGAATGCAGTGTAAAGAGCTCCAAACTTCTCTTTGATTGCATCTTCACCATAGCCGGCAAGCTCGAATGCCTTCACCATGATCTCTGGATCATAGTTTCTCACTGCGCCAGAAGAAAGTTCAATTCCATTTACAATAATATCATATTGATATGCCAAGATGTCAAGCGGCTTTTGTGTCTTGAGTGCTTCAATTCCACCTTGAGGCATTGTGAATGGGTTGTGACAAAAATCTATGCGATCTTCATCTTCGTTGTATTCGTACATTGGAAAATCAACAATCCAGCAGAATTTGTAAATCCCTTCTTCCAAAAGTCCAAGTTTTTCGCAAAGCATCGTGCGAAGAAGTCCCATGATTTTGCAAGCAAGTTTCCACTTGTCTGCGATGATGAAAAGACAATCACCAGGTTTTCCTTCGCTCATTTGCAAAAGTTCTTTCACTTCGCTCTCTGTCATAAATTTGATAATTGGTCCAGTGAGCGACAAATCTTCTTCGACTTTCACCCATGCCAATCCCTTTGCTCCGCTTTCAATTGCAAAAGTTGTCAAATCTTCAAAAGTTTTCTTTGAAAGCTTGCTTGCCCCAGGCGCGGTGATACATTTGACAGTTTTGCCAGCAAACGCGCCAAAAGTTGTCTCTCTGAAAACTTCTGTGATGTCTTTGATTTTGAGTGGGTTTCTAAGGTCTGGCTTGTCAGTGCCATATGTGTCCATCGCATCACGATAGCTTATTCTTGGGAAAGGCACACTTGCAATTTTGTATTTTCCATATTTTTCGAAAATTGCAGGAAGTACTTGTTCCATCACAACAAACACATCTTCTTGCGACGCAAAACTCATTTCCATATCAAGTTGATAAAACTCTCCAGGGCAACGATCTGCTCTCGCGTCTTCATCGCGGAAACATGGTGCAATTTGAAAATATCTATCCATCCCTGACACCATCAAAAGCTGCTTGAATTGTTGGGGTGCTTGTGGGAGAGCATAGAATTGTCCATGGTGCAACCTGCTTGGCACAAGATAATCTCTCGCTCCTTCTGGAGAAGAGCAGGTGAGAATTGGGGTTTGAAACTCGTCGAAACCGAGTTCATACATAAGTTTTCTCACTTCTCTTATCACTTCAGATCTGAAAAGAATGTTGTCTTTCATTTTCTTGTTTCTAAGGTCCAAGTATCTATACTTGAGTCTGACATCTTCACTTGTCTGTGTTGAAAGGTCGATTTCAAAAGGCAAAACACTCTTGCATTGGCTGAGCATTTTGGTTTCTTCAACCACAACTTCAATCTCACCAGTTGAAATTTTGCTGTTGTATGTTTCAGCGTCTCTAAGCCTAACTTTTCCTTTGATTGTGATTACACTTTCCTTTGTCAACTTGACGTCAGGCAGTTGATAATACACGACTTGTGTTTTGCCATATCTGTCTCTAAGATCAACAAAAGTGATTCCGCCGTGGTCTCTGATTGTGTCTACCCAACCAGACAAAGTGACAGACTTTCCTTCATCCTCTTTTCTAAGTTGCCCGCAGGTGTGTGTTCTGTAAACGCTCTTATAAGTCTTTTCCATTTTCTTCTCCTCAATAAAAAACAGCCACTCTTCCTAAAATTTTAGGACGAATGACTGTATCCGCGGTGCCACCTAAATTATTGCTTTCGCAATCACTTTTGACGTCTTCTATCAAAGACTTCTGCTGTAACGGGCATTCCCGGCTCTCCCTAATCCTTTCGTTTCAGGATGCAACTCCGAAGTGTTATTCGCACAAGTTTGAATGTTGCTTTTCACCAACTGCAACTCTCTGAAAATCAGTGACTTATGTTACTTGTCTTCATCAACGTTTTTCTCATTCTAGCATTCAATTTCTCTTTTGTCAACACTTTTTCAAAAAATTTTACTCATCAATTTCTTTGATACCTTCACCAAAAATCTCAACAATGCTGTCAAGAGAAATCTTTGTTTTGACAATGGTGAGTGTTCGGTTTGGCAAATCAATCTTTGAGACCATGCCCGAGCATTTGACATATTCATCTATGCAGAAATAAACCACCTCGACAATCTCGCCCACTTTGATTTGATTGAATTTGAAAGAAAGTTCTTCCGCACTGTCAGTTGTCAAAGCTTTCTTCTCGACAACGATTTTTTGCTTTTGGGCGATAAGGTCATAATATCCACGCAAAGGGCTGAACGCCATAAACTGCTTTGCTCTTTCCTCTCTATCCATTGTGACCTCCAATAAGTTTGTTTCTCTTTCTTGCTGTTGACTTTTCTTTGAGGCTTGATCCTCTGACGATGGCATTTTTGCCATACTTGTCTTTGATGTCAAGCACGGCTCTTTGCATATTGTGTTCCTTCTCCTCGTCTTCAACATCCGTGAAAAGCGAAAAAGTCTCATACTGCTCATCCACAACATTGTTGAAGCCAATATTCATTTTTCTGATTGGATAATTTGGATTTGTTGTCTTGCGATAATAATCCTCAAAGTACTTCGTCAGCTTTTTACTTGAGTTTGTGTACTCTGGCAACTTCATAGAGCCACCTGTTGACTTGATGACATCTTTTGAATAAACAATCGAAAGTGAAATTGAGTTTGTGACAAGGTGTTTTTCAACAAGCTCCAATTCAAGATTGTCAACCATCTCCAACACAACGAGCAGTGCGTCTTCAAAGTTGTAATCTTCAAACAACACCTGTCCTGTCGAAAGTGAGTTTGATTTCGCTTTGTAGTGATGTATATCTTCAATCGTGCAAGGCTCTTTCCCATGGGCATGGTCAATCAAAAGTTCGGCATTGACTCCAAACTCTTTGTAAAGCAACTTTTCATCACAATGTGCCACATCGTACAAATCTTCAATTCCAAACTTTTGCAGGCGCTTGGATATCCCTCTTCCAATTCCCCAGATGTCTGTGATTGGCTTGTGATACCAAATGGTCTTCTTAAACAACTCTTCATCGAGATAACCCATGTGGTCATCAACATGCTTTGCTGTTATATCCAAAGCAACTTTTGTCAAAAACAAGTTTGGACCAATGCCGACGGTCGCACAAATTCCAGTTTCTTCAAAAACGTCATCCAAAATCTTTTTCGCAAGTTGTTTCGCTGTCATCTTGTAAAGGGCAAGATAATGCGTTACATCCAAAAAACACTCGTCAATCGAATAGATGTGGATATCGTCCTTGCTGACATATTTCAAATAGATTGCGTAGATGTTTGCGGAGTACTCCATATAAAGGCGCATCCTCGGTTTTGCAACAATAAAGTTCACCGTCTCTGGGATTTCATACATCCTGCAACGGTTTCTTATGCCGAGTTCTTTCATGGCTGGGGTGATGGCAAGACAAACTGTTCCTTTGCTTCTTTCTGGGTCGGCGACAACAAGGTTTGTCTTGAAAGGATCAAGTCCTCTCTCAACACACTCCACCGATGCGAAAAAACTCTTCAAATCAATACACAGATAGACTCTTTCACTCATCAACATTATTATAACAAATTTGAAGTAGTTATATCAAAAAATATGAAACTTTCAACTTATTTTGTTTTCTCGATTTTGTGTGCTATAATAAAATTGTTTTTATAGGAGAAACATTTTTATGTTTGAAAAAAGTAAAGCACTTAAAAAACTTAAAAAGACACCTGCCTACAAAGAGGCTCTAGAACATAAACGAGACAAGGAGGGCAGGGTTAAGATAAACGTCGGAATAAAAGATGCCAATCAACTTTTCTCGCCTTTCGCATACAAATCATTCGAACTTCTTGACAGTGGAGTGACAGAATACATTGACATGAATGAGGCACAAATTCCAATTCAAGAAGAGATTTCTCTTGACATTTACACAGAAGAAAAAACAACAAACGAAGAGAAAAAGCGTATTCGTCGCGCAGTCAAACGCCACTATGCTGAAAACATTGTGACGTTGAAGCGAAAGGTACGAAGAAAAACTTGGGCTGGGGTCACCTTCTCTGTCCTTGGACTTCTCCTCTTGCTTGCAGAGGCCTTCCTTTACGCAAAGGTTGCAAATTTTTATCTTGACACAATCATGGCGGTGATTGGTTGGCTCTTTTTGTGGGACGGAATGGAAGTCTTTCTGTGGGACAGAAGCGACTTGAGACGAGAAGAAATCAAAAGTTATCGTTTGATGAATGCCAAAGTCCACATAAGACAATACAGCAAAAAAATCCAAAAAGAGTATGGAATTGGTGAATTTGAAGATGAGGAAAATGAATAGAAAAACACCCGTTTGGGTGTTTTCTTTTTGTTTTGTGTGTCTAATTGTAAAGCATTTCTTGCAGCCCAATCAAAATTCCAAGTTTTCCATACTCATAAGTGAGACTGCCTTGCATATAAGCGGTGTAAGGCTCGACCATTGGTCCATCACAAGAAAGTTCGATTGTTGAGCCTTGGACAAATGTCCCTGCTGCCATAACTTCGTCATGTGGATATCCTGGCATTGGGGCTGGCACTGGGGTGACGTAACTGTCAATTGGAGAGCCTTTCTGAATCCCCACATGAAACTTGACCATTGCATCTGGATTGAAGAGGTCAATTGCTTGCACAATGTCTGTCCTCTTTTCATTATATAATGGGTCAACAGCAAAACCGAGTTTTTCCATGATTCTGCTTGCAAAAATCATTGTCTTGAGGCTTGAGCAAACTGCTCTTGGGGCAAGGTAGATACCTTGGAAATAAGACATATTTTCGTTGAAGTTTGCGCCAAGATCCTTTCCTGTGCCTGGAGCAGAAAATCTTTCAGCGACGTCCCAAATATATTCTTTTTTCCCAACAATATATCCGCCACTTCTGACAACACCGCCACCGAGATTTTTCATGAGCGAGCCAACAATGAGGTCTGCGCCAACTTCTGTTGGCTCTCTGTCTTCCACAAAATCGCCATAACAGTTGTCAACCATGATGATACAATCCTTGTTTACTTTTCTGATTTCTTTGCAAACTCTTTCGATTTTTTCAATTGAAAGACTTTTTCTGTGAGCATAACCTCTTGAACGCTGAATTTCAATGAGTTTGACATTTCCTTTTTTCACTCTGTCAACAATCTTTGGGATGTCAAAATCGTTGTCAACAAGGTCAATTTCTTCATATTTGACACCGTTTGCAATGAGGCTGTTTCTGCTGTCGCCAGCAATCCCGATGATTGTTTGAAGTGAGTCATATGGTGTGCCTGAGATTGAAAGCATGGTCTCGCCATATTTCAAAAGCCCCGAAAAGGTGAGTGCAAGCGCATGGGTACCAGACATGATTTGTGGTCTTACAAGGGCATCTTCTGTTCTAAACACCTTTGCAAAAATCGCCTCAATCTTGTCTCTTCCAGCATCATAAAACCCATAGCCATTCACTTCAGCAAAGTCTGTATAAGACACTTTCACATCTTGAAATGCTTTCAAAACCTTTGCACTGTTTTTCAAGCACAACTCATCAAGTTCGGAAAATATCCCAGAAATTTCTTCCTCTGTTTCTTTCGCAAGGTTTACAAGTTTTTCGTTTATTTCATATCCGTAATACATTTTTTCTTTCCTTTCTGACTCTCTTATTCTATCACCATGACAATGAAAAAGCAACTCAAAAATTCATTTGACAATGACGCTTTTCCTCCGATATAATTTTAAGGCAAAAAAGGAAAGTTTTTTATGAAATATAATGAAAAAACATCTCTTTCCTGTCAAAAGAAAGAAAATGTGTTTAAGAAACTTTGGAATTATTATTCTACCTATGAAAAGTGTTGGTTTTTAGGGATAACCGTCCTCGCTTTTGTTTTTGCGTTTTTGTTTCCCGAAGAAGACATTGGCGGGGTGAACGGCAAGATAATCATGGTGCTTTATCTCGTTGACATCTTCTCAAACATACTTTGTGAGCTTCTCATCTCAAAACAAAGCAGATGGAACTTCATTGTTTCTCTTTTGGTTGAAGTGACAGAGATTTCAATTTGCATTGTCTGCGCTTACAGATTTGCGACAATGGCGACAACTATCTTCTTCTGGATTCCAATTGACATCATCTCATTTGTTGTCTGGAACCGACATAAAGACGACAAAGACGAATCTCTCACAGAAGTGCGAAAGCTCTCTGGCTGGCAAGAAGTGTTGGTCATCCTTGGAATCATTGTGTGGACAGTGGCCGTCGGCTTCTTGCTTACACTCATTGATGTTGAAGAGGGGATTTTGTCAAACAATCCTATCCTCGAAAAAGTTGTCTGTTATATCGACGCTTGTTGCAGTGCTGTGGGGATTGCAAATGGGCTCTTTATTCTGTTTAGATATCGCGAGCAGTGGATTGCTTGGTACATAAGTTGTGCACTCGAGATTGCAATCAACATCATTTCAGGGCAATGGGTGTTGCTGGTGCTCAAGTTTGGTTATCTGACAAACACCACTTATGGCTATGTAAAATGGACAAAATATATAAGGGCAAAAAAGCGAGAGGAAAGCGACAAAACAAATCTCATTTTGCGGACAATCAAAAAACCTCTATAAAAACAAAAAGGACAGTCATCCACTGTCTTTCTTTTTACACTGCGCAAGACAAGTCTTGCTTATAGAGTCCAAGGTTAAAATATTCTGCAACAAGTCTGATAAGTTCTCCTGCAGTAGGCTTGTCCTCAAACGAATAAAGCTGAATACCAAACATTCGATTAAGTTCTACAAAACTTTTGTTTATGTATGTGTTTTCAATCGCATGTCTGATACTTCTTTCAACACAGTTGTCGTTGCAAGTGTTAAATCTTTTCCCAACTTCATTATACAATCCCTTGCACAAATTGTGAATAAGATTTGGATTTTGAATAACCAGTTCCACTGCGTAGCAAAGATAAGAAAAACCAATGAGGTCGCATCTGATTCCTATTTTGATAAACGCCAACTTGATGATTCTTCTTGCATTGTTTAGATCAAACTCACTCATTTTATCGCATTCTCCTTTTAAAATATAGTTTTGAATCTAAGCAATGAAAAAGGCATGTGAAGCTATGAAACACAGTTTCAATCATACGACTATTTTGCTAAATATAAATATCAAAGTTCCAATTAACTTTGCTAACGAGGTCAATACAAAACTATATTAAATTTGTCCTTCTTCACAGGCAAAAACTAAATCGATTGCCCTCCTAAGAAACACAATGGCATTATATCACAATAGGACAAATTAGGCAATTTTTCTCCTACATTGGAAATTACTTTTTTTAATGTTTCGTGTCGGAAAATGGCTGTTTTTCAGTTTGTCTATGTAATATTTTGGAATTGCACGTTCCTTTTTCGAATAATGTTGTTGTCTTTGTCTAATAATTTTTGTTTGGTGTAACCAAATAAAGAATTTTGTCTGCTTTCTCAATTCTTTTCACACTTTTCTGTTTGCAAATCATATAAAAAAAGGAAAAATATAGGAGAAAAATATGGCAAACGATGATTTTTATATTGGTGCAAATGACGAACACGGAGTGAATCCTCCAACACTTGGAAAGAGAACTCCTGTTGTCCCAGGACTTGGCAGACAAATTTATGAAAACGAGTTTAATCGTGCAGCGAAAAACAAGTTTATTGAAGCATGCATGAGAAACAGCTTTTCCGTGTATGATGTAAAACCCGAATTTCAAGACATTTCTCTTTCAGAGCGTGTCAGAAGAGTAAACAGACAAAACCTCACTCTTCTTGTCACTTTTGCTTACAATGCATCGGGTGATGGCAACACTTTCAACAACGCATCGGGGGTTGAAACATTTTATTCTGTCAGAAATCCAAAAGCGAGGCAAAGCCAACAACTTGCCACCTCACTTTACAACAACCTTATTCAGGGCACACAACAAAATGGAAGAGGAGTGAAAAACCTCGATGTCTCTATGCTTTCAAATGTCAACTGCACAGCTTCACTTATTGAGGCGGGATTTATGACAAATCTGCGTGAAGCGAGACTTATGATAAATCCACTCTTTCAAACAGAAGTCGGCGAGGAGAGTTGTGTTGGAGTGTGTGACTTTTTAGGTGCATCATTCATAGCAAGAGACAACTTGGCAAACTATCCACTTCTACGAAATGGCTCACGTGGAAATTTCGTTTATCTGTTGCAATTTTTACTTTCTCAATATGGTTATAATCTGACAGTGGACGGTGTGTTTGGAAGAAACACAGAAAACGCTGTTCGTGATTTCCAAACTAAAAACTCACTCGGAGTAGATGGAATTGTTGGAAACAACACTTGGAAATATCTTCTCACTTTGCCAGACTACCCAACAATCAGACAAGGCTCTCGAGGAAGTTATGTCAAATTCTTGCAGCAATTGCTTGAAAGTCAACTCATCCCAGTTGGTGGCATAGACGGAATATTTGGCGCAAAAACAAAAGAAGCGGTGGAAACATTCCAGTCTTACAACAATCTTGCTGTTGATGGCATTGTCGGAAAAAACACTTGGGCAATTCTCACACAACTGCCATAGGGGTGTAATATAGAAAAATAAAACAAAAAAAAGAAGCAAGGTTTCCTTACTTCTTTTTCTTTTTTGATTGTTTGTTTACAGAACTGAATTGTCCTGGATTATTCTTTCTGCGATAATCAACCTCAGTCACTTGTTCTTTTTTCTCTTGTGGAGAAACCATTTTCCTCGTGTTTTGTACGTCATCTCTTCTATAGTCTACAACGATGGTATCTTTGCTAGCCTTTTTGACTTCATCATGAGCAAGCCACTTCTTCACAATCCATGTTGTAAGTGGAGTGAAGACAATCATTACAAGTTGTCCAACGATGATATACACAGCAAACAAACTTGTGTACATAAATGTGAAGATACCAAAGATAAGTGGCATAATCACATACATTGCCCAAGATTTCTTTTGTGGCTTTGGAGAATTTTTGTCTTTCATAAGGAAATTTGAAAGCCACATTGAAAATACTGAAACAAGCACAGCGATGATTGTGAGGATATAATATCCGTTGTTTCCAAGTTTCTTTTGACCAATCCCTGCAGTGACAACGCTGTCAAAAATGTTTCCTTCATAGTCAAATTCTTTTTGAAGCGCTTTCTCATCTTTGTTGTAATATTTTGAAAGATAGTTTTTGATTTCTTTCTTTGTAAAAAGAGGGCTTGATGGAGAGTCAGCTTTGTAATAGTTCTTTATCCACAAAAATCCTTCTTGCGTATCAAGATAATATTGTTCTGCTGCTTCTTCTGCCAAAGTCTTGAAGATTTTGTTGAATCCTGTGTCAACATACTCAACTTCAGGTTCTGTTGGGGTGACTGTTTCACCTTCATTCTCGAATGCAATCACTCCGCTTTTCCCAACGTTGCTAGTTTCCACTTCTTCAGGGGTTTCTTCTTGTTTTGGCTCAAGCACATACTTTTGCAAAAGCCCATATGTTTCTTTGAGTCCAAGGTTTTTGTTCCACTTTATGTCTTCAATAACATATTGTTCGGATTCAATCTTCAAAGTCAATTTCAGTGTTGACTTTTTCTCATTGATTTGTATCTTAATGTCGTATTCTTTTCCCTGTTCGATTGCTTCAGAAAGTTCAGTCTTGAAATCGGTATACAATGGATTGTCATTATTAAGTTCTATCACCGAAACATAGACACTTTTCATATTTTCATACTTTTCAACAATGTTGTAGTTTGCGACTGCTTGAAGCGAATTCCAAAGTGTTAGGAATACAACAAATTGCAAAACCATTGTGATAAGCATTGGCAAACATGTACCCATCATGCTGAATTGATATTTTTTGTATATCTCACTCTGTTTCATCTGCATGACTTTTTGGTCATTTCCATATTTCTTTTGGATTGCTTCAAGTTCTGGTCTCATCTTTTCATTGAGTTTCATGTTTTTCATGTTGACTTTCTTGTTTACAACATCAACAACAGAAAAGATTACTCTGACAATGATTGCAATCAAAATCACAGCAACGATATATGAGCCAGCACCCTTAAATGCATTCAGAATTTTCACCCACATTCCTGTTGGTTGTTTCAAAGTCACAAGGGCAGTGCTTATAAAATCCATAAGTTTTCTCCTTTTATATTTATTGGCACGGGATCAAACCCTCTTTTCTTTTGCCAAGGGACACATCTGAAGAGTCTTTTTGTTCCAAGCCAAACCCCTTTGAAAAATCCAAATTCTTCCACTGCTTGAATCATATAAGTCGAACAAGTTGGAAAAAAGATGCAGCAGTGTGGAAGAAGTGGTGAAATGAGCCACTTATAGAGGTAAACTGGAAACAACAAAATTTTCTTAAATATCTTTTTTGCTTTCATATTTTCCAAACAGCTTCAACATTTCTTTTCTTATCTCGTCAAAAGGGAGGTCACAAGCACCTTCTTTTGCCAAGACCACATAGTTACAAAAAGAAGGAATTTTTAAGTCTCGCCTTGAAATTTCCTTCAATCTTCTCTTGAGTTTATTTCTCTTGTTTGCTTTTCCAAGTTTTTTGCTTATAGAAAAACCAATTCGATAACTTTCGTATTTGCTCTTTACAACAAAAAGAGTGAGATGTTCTGTGTGGAACTTTTCTCCCTTCTTGTAAATATAACTGAATTGGTTGTTCTTTCTTAATCTATGCTCCATACTCTCTTTGGTCTTAAGCAGCGATAGACTTTCTGCCTCTGTTTCTTCTTCTCTTCAAAACATTTCTTCCGCCCTTTGTTCTCATTCTTTGACGGAATCCATGAACTTTTTGTCTTTGTCTTTTCTTTGGTTGGTATGTTCTTTTCATAATTTTCTCCTTTAATCTACATTTGCACAAAATCCTATTGCAAAATGGTTTACGGTCTATTATAAGTTATTAAAAATTTTTTGTCAACTGCAATCGCACGCATTTTCTTGTCAGATTATGAATTTTATTTTGTTTGACATTGTCAAGTTTTGTGTGTGATAATAAAAAAAGGGAGGGAAATTATGATTATTTCTTGGGAAGAATATTTTATGAGTGTTGCCATCTTGTCATCACACAGAAGCAAAGATCCAAACACACAAGTGGGAGCATGTATCGTCAGCCCTGACAAAAAAATCATTGCACTTGGTTACAATGGTATGCCAATAAGCAAGTTTGACAATGATGAAGTTTACCCTTGGGCAAGAGAAGGATCTCACCTTGACACAAAGTATCCTTATGTTGTTCACGCAGAGTTGAATGCAATCTTAAATTCACGTGCTGACCTTCGTGGTTGCACAATCTATGTGACTTTGTTTCCTTGCAATGAGTGTTGCAAAGCAATCATTCAAAGCGGAATAAAAGAAATGGTTTATTTGTCAAACAAATATGCAGAAGAGGATTCTTCGAAAGCATCAGCAAGAATGCTTGCAAATGCTGACATTGTTTGTAGACAATACAAACCAAGTGGCAAAGAAATCACTTTGAAAATCTAAAAAAATAAAACACATTAAGCAATGTGTTTTTTTTATTTCCAATATATAAACTCTTTTGAAATTAGAGTCAGACAATTTGCATAAATTCCAACAAAATTTCGGGGACAACAATCTTCAAAACTATAATCCATTTCGCTATAACTGCTGACAAGTTTTTTTCTGTCAAAGTCAACATAAATCAATGGATAAGTCATGAAATCATCTTTGTCAAATTCTTTTTGCAAAACACTTTTCTCAACTATGTTGTCTTTCATAAAATCGAAAACGTTTTCATTGTCCAAATTTGAAACAACTTGATAAATATTTTCTTTTGAAAGACGACTATAAAAACTATCTTTTTGTTTTTTCACAAATACTATTATATTCTCTTCTAACATTGCTTATCTCCTTTGTCAGTCTTGCTTTTGGAGTATTGAAAAGTGAAGAATTTTTCTCCATTTGATCAAGGAATGTGTTTAGACCAATCAAACCTTGCTCTTCATTTTTTCTCAGTTTAACCTTTGCACCCATCTTGCAAGTGATAATTTCTCTCAAACAAGACAGCACAACATCTCCTTCTATTTTTTGTGTTGTCTGAGAATTTTTGTTCATAACTGTGTTTACTAAAAATTTTCTCATTTCCGCTTTTGATGGAATATCAACAAGTTTTGTACCCAAAGAACACGCAAAAAACAATTCTCTCCATGCATTGTTAAATTGATAACCAATCCCTGGGCCATGGCTTACTCTCACTGGATTTCTCAAAGAAACTCCCTTGAGCTCAGCATGAGCATTTTTGGATATAAAATCATCAACAAATCTTGGGATGATGTTTTTTATAACTTCAAGATTCCATCCTTCAGTTTCACCGCTAAGCAAAAAACCTGTTGACCTCTTCATCAAAAAACTTTGCATAAATTCAGTATCACCAAAGAAAACGCTCTTAGGCAAATTTTTGTCTAAAGAAAATTTTTTGTCAAGTTCGAGTTTTCCATTTCCGTTTATAGACACAGATTTGTAACTTGCAAGGGGAAGTTTTCCTCCTTGCACTCTGTAATACGTTACAAAACTTTGATCTTCATTTTTTAATAAATTTTGCATGTTGAAATTATAGTATAAAAATTTTGTGTTGTCAATACCAATAAAAAACCTTCTCTCAATTTGAGAAAAGGTTGTCTGAAATCTTATCCAATCATTCTCACTGGGAGGATGAGGTACAAAAATTCATCTCCTTCAACAGGAACAATCACGCAAGGGTTTGCAGGTGCATTGAAACAAATTTTGACAAATTCATCAGAGTTTGCTTTCAAGTTTTCAATGAAGTATCTTGCATTGAATGCAATCAAAAGTTCTTTTCCATTCATGTTGACTGGGACATTTTCTTTGACATTTCCAAGTTCTGAATTTGAAGTGATGCAAAGGTTTTTCTCTTTTACTTCAAATTTGACACAGTTTCCTTGTCCAACTTTTGAGAGAAGAGAAGCTCTTTCAAGTGCATCTTCAAATTGCTCTTTGTTGATCACACAAACAGTCTCATAGTTTGCAGCGATGATTTGTTTGTAGTTTACAAAATCTCCTTCGAGAAGTCTTGTTGTAAGTTTTGTCTCCCCAAAATCAACCATGAGGGTTGTCTTATCCACATAAACATTGATGATGTCATCACTGTCATCAAGAAGTCTTGAGATTTCTGACAAGCTCTTTGAAGGGATAACAATGTTCATATCCAAATTTGAAACGATGTTTTTCTTTACTTTTGCAAGTCTATATCCATCAAGAGCAATTGCATTGAGAGTGTTTCCTTCAATGTCAAAAAGCACACCTTTGAGGATTGGTCTTGAATCATCAATTGCAACTGAGAAGATTGTCTTGTTTATGACTGTCCTCAAATCTTTCTTTGAAATTCCAAAATATTGCATTGTCTCAACAGACTTGAATGCAGGGTATTCCAAAACATTGTAACATTGGATGATTGTATGGCTGTCATCATATTTGATAATCATTTGGTTTTTGTCATTGAGTTCAAGTTCGATCATCTCATTTGTGAGTTTCTTAATAAACTCAGTGATGAACTTTCCAGGTACAACGGCTTCACCTTCACTCTTGATGTTTGCTTTGATTTTTCTTTCAATTGAAAGATCTGTATCTGTCGCACTCAAAGTAAGAGTGTCGTCTTCAGCAACAATCTTGATTCCTTCAAGGATTGGATTTGTGACTTTGTTTGAGATTGCTTTGCTTACGCTCAAGAAAGCATCTGAAAGATCTACACCATGACAACTAACTAACATTTTTCACTCCTCTGAGCCCTTGTGGGGCTTTCTATTTTTTTTTCTTAAAGACATGTCTGAAACAGACACTCTTTTTCTCACAAAAGTATTATATCACACTCGCTCGCATGCACGCAAACAATTGTTATTTAATTTTTAATTTTATAATAATCATAATTATAAGTCGCTGTGGAAATGTGCACAAGCGCGCTTGTTTCTAGGCTTCGCGGAGTAAAGATTTCTAGAAATACACAATATATAGTGTCATTCTACTCGACAACGGCGCCATATGTTCATTATTGAGATTTACCAACTTATCCACAAAACACAGCGCGTCTCTGTGGATAACTCAAATTTTCTATCAACATTTTGTTTTCCTATGTGGACAACTTTTTTATTAAAAGAATTTCAATGATTTACAATCTGAATATGTTGAGAAAGTTAACCTGCGTAGTCTGGGTTGCAGACCATGTTCTTGATTTCATTGACAAGAAGTTGAGTCTTCTTGTTGACCTTTATATCTTGAGAAATTTTGTCTCGAGAGTGCATGATTGTTGTGTGATCTCTGCCTCCAAAGATTTTTCCAATGTTGACAAGTGGGAGACTTAGAAGCTCACTTATAAGATAGATTGCAATCATTCTAGGTTCAACAATCTCTTTGCTCTTCTTCTTTCCAGTTATGTCTTCTTTTGATATATTGAAATAGTCACAAACAACATCAATCACTTTGTCAGCAGTGAGGTCGTTCTTAAGTTCTTCCCTTTGATTTTTGAAAATTTCTTCGACATCTTCAATTGATGCTGATTTTTTTCCAGAGATTTTTGCCAAGAAATAAACTTCCTTAAGTTTTCCAGTGAGTTCTCTCACGTTTGAGTCCACATGCTCAGCAATATAATTGATGACTTCATCGTCGACATAATACTTTTCTACTTGGCTCTTTTTCTGCAAGATTGCAATTCTTGTTTCAAGATCAGGCTTTGAAATGTCGTGCACAATGCCGGCAGAAAGTCTTGAGCACAATCTCTCTTCAAGAGTTGGGATTTCTTTTGGTGGTCTGTCAGAACAGATGACAATGTGTTTGTTTGCCATCTTAAGCTCATTTATGGTGTTGAAGAATTCTTCTTGGATTTCCTTTCCTCTTGACAAGAATTGGATATCATCCACCATCAAAACATCAAGATTTCTGTACATCTCTCGAAATGCAATAACTGACTTTGTCTTTGCTTGAGACTGGAGACAATTTATATAAGAATTTGTAAACTGCTCACAAGTGATATACTTGATTTTGAGTTCTGGTGAGTGGTTTCTTATATAGTTTCCAATTGCGTGCATCAAGTGTGTTTTTCCAAGTCCGGAGTTTCCATAGATGAAAAGAGGATTGAGGTCATTTCCTGGATTTTGTGCAACAGCTTGTGCCGCAGCATAAACAAATTGATTGCTCTTTCCCACAACAAAGTTGTCAAAAGTGAAATCTTTGCTGAAAGGATTCTTCTCTTGAGATTCAACAATATTTTTCTCTTCAGTCTTTTTGTTTTTGAGATATTCAATTTCTTCATTTTGATCAAGGACAACGAGTTTCACTTCTTTTTGCATAACTTCAAATGCACAATCGCTAATCTTGTCAGAGAAGTTTCTGAGAATTTGGTTTTTTGCTGAAACAGATTGCGCTGCAATAACAAAATTTCCATTTTCGTCAATTTCGATTGGTTTTATTGTTTTTATCCAAAGCATAAATGAAACTGAGGATATTCTTATCTGCAACTTTTCCAAAATCTGTTGCCAAACGAGTTCTATATCTTGCATAAATCTCTCCAATTAAACAAAAAAATTATATTGAAAAAAAAATAAATTGTCAAGCAAGTTTGAATTATAATGACAATTATGCTACAATACTTCATATGAAGATAAACTCTCTTGTTTTGTCAAATTTCAGAAATTATCAAAGCCTTTCTGTCAAGTTTGACGACAAAATAAATATCTTTCTCGGGAAAAATGCTCAAGGCAAGACAAACCTCCTTGAAAGTATTTATTATTGTTGCATTGGCAAGAGTTTCAAATCATGCAAAGATAAAGAACTTGTACGCTGGGGCGAGGAGTGTGGATTTATCAAACTTTCTGCCAGCAAAAAGTATAGACAAGAAGAGATAGAAATCAAACTTAACAAATCGCAGAAGAAAACAATCCTTATAAACAATCTTCCTATTAAAAAGATTGGCGAACTCATCGGCGAGATAAACATCGTCTTCTTCTCTCCACAAGAACTCAAGCTTGTCAGAGAATCTCCTGAAGAGAGAAGAAAGTTTATGGATATTGACATCTCTCAAAACAACAAAAGATATTTCTATCAACTTTCAAGATACGAAAAGATTTTGGCAAACAGAAACAAACTTCTCAAAAACAGCAACAATCTTGATGTTGTGAAAGAGACAATTGACATCTGGGACAGGGCGCTGATTGCATCTGCAAAGATGATCGCTTTTGAGAGAGAAAAGTTTGTCAGAGACATCACCCCATACGCTCAAAAAGCTCATTCCTATATAAGCGGCGGCACAGAGGAGATTGCTCTTGTCTACAAGTGTGGATGTTCGGTTTTGTTGGACGAAAACTTTGAGAAGAATATGGACAAACTTCTCAAGAAAAATTTGGAGAAAGATTTCAAACTTGGATACACAAGTGTCGGTATTCATAGAGATGATATTGACATTTTCTTAAACGGAGTTGAAGTCAAGAGTTTTGGCTCTCAAGGGCAACAAAGGACAGTTGGTCTTTCTCTCAAACTTGCTGAACTTGAAAATATGTACAACATCACGGGAGAATATCCAATCTTGCTTTTGGATGACGTATTTTCAGAGCTCGACCTTGATAGACAACGTCGACTTCTGAAGTTTGTTGATCGCACTCAAGTTTTTATCACTTGCACAGACGAGAGGAAGATGTCTGGCAAAATATATAATATTGTTGACGGTAAAGTCAAAAAGGATTAAGATTATATATAGAAATACAAAAAAATGTCAAAGATAAATTGAAAGAGACAATCTAAAAAATAAAATGGGCGCTTAGCCCGAGGAGAAAAGAATGGAATCAATTATTTTTTGGGCAAGCTTAGGGATATTGGTGCTTGCGCTTTTGATTGGACTTGGGGTAGGACTCATCAGAGGAGTGAAGCGATCGGCAATACACTTAGTTTTTTTGGTTGTGAGTCTCATTGTGGCATTTCTTTTGACAAAAACAATCACACAAGCAATTTTGGGAATAAGACTCCCTATAGACAATGGAAAATATACAATCAGTGAATATATCATCTATAGGATTAGCCAAAAGCTTGATATTTCTTCTTTTGACAGTGCAAGCACGTTTGTTGCAAACCTTCCAAATGCGATTGTTGCTCCAATTCTTTTTATTCTTGTGAGCTTGGTGGCTTATCTTTTGTTTGATATTGCTTATCTCATCACAGCAAGACTTGTTTTTGGAAAGAAAAAAGAGGATTTCAAAGATGGCAAACCATACCGTGCTTTTGGTGGAGTGTTGGGATTGGTTGAAGCGTTTTTTGTGGTTGTTATGATGTTTGGACCTCTCTCGTCACTGACTGGCACATACAAAGAGATTGTGTACGCAAGTTCAATTTCAAGAAGTGTCCCATCCGGAGAAATGAAAACGGTTGCTCAATATGCTCAAAAGGTTGTTCCTCAAACGGTGGACGAGATTGTTGTTTTTTGGGATAAAAGTGTTTTGGGAAAATTGCCAAAGATGTTTGGTCTCAACAATTTCCTTTTTGACAATTTGTCAAGTTTCAAAGTCAATGGAGAAAAAATTGTCTTTAGAAAAGAAGTGACAAACTTTGCGTATATGTATGACGACTTTGTTGAGGTCTACAACTTGGCAAAACGCAAAGAGTACTCAAGCATACACATGGGTGATCTCAAAACGAGTTTGAATTATGTGCTTGACGGAAATCTTTTCGAGGTTGTTGTTTGTGACACAATAGAAAAATTTGTTGTTGATTATGAAGAGTTGAAAACAAAACTCAAACTTGATACTCCAGAAATTTTGGATAAGATTGTTGCAGAGATAAAAACAACTTTTGAGAAGAAAGGTTTTGACGCAGCAAAATATCTCAAGCAGGACATAAAAAATCTTGTCAATGCAGTTGATTTGGTCTTTACCAATGATTTGATTTCTGGATACAACAACATTCAAAATAAAAATGATTTTATAGAAATTTTGGAATTCATCAATGCAAATAACGATGCAATAAAAACAATTTCAAACAAATTTCTTTCCATGAATATCATTGAGGACAGTTTTGTTGCACTTGTCGAAGAGGCCTCAAAGGCAGTTGAAAAAGTTTTTGAGGGAAAAGATCATCACGTATCACTCAATCCAAATCTTGCCGACAAATCAGCCACAGTCAGAGGGCTTCTCAGCGCGGTTGACAATTTGCTTGAGTTAAACAAAGACCTCAAAATATCAGAGCTTCTCAAAACAGATAATATTGTTGAAACTCTTACAAGTGTAAAAAATATCTCTTTGACAATGGAAAAGGCCGGGAATGTATTTGACAAATTGAGAAACCTTGAAATCCTTGTTGTTCCTCCAAAACAAGAGGGAGAAAAAGTAACTTATGTGTTTGACAACATCTTGAAAAATTATGGTATTGATTTGCTTGGAGATGAGGTTTATCTCACAACAAACGCAACAGAAAAGACAGTGCTTGACACATACAAAAAATTCTTCACATTTATTGCTGGACCAATCGATGTGGCCAAAGAGATGGGGATTACTGATTTTGGAAAAGAAGGAGTCACATTTGACAGCATTTTTGACAGAATATTGATTTCTTTGAAAATTTTGGATGAAGAGGCGCTGACAAGAGTTGTTATGCCATTCTATCAACTTTCTGCAATGGATCTTAGAAATCTTGTGTTTGAAAAAGTGATTGAAAACTTGAAAAACAACGTTGGCATACTTTCTCTTGATGAAGTGATTGCGCTGGACGATTATAAGATTTGGGTTGAAGAGTTCAACTATATCGGAAGCACACTCAATCTTCTCAACTCTGGAAAGGGCGAAATTGAAGGATATGACAACACTTATATCAAATATCTTCTTTCAGGGAGTTCTGACCTTGAAAAGATGATGAAAGCAATGCTTGACAACGACAGACTTGCTGGCGTTTTGGACAAAGTTTTTTCAGCAAGAGTATTTAAGAAACTCACGGGAGATGTCTTTGATATTCTTGACAACAATGTCAAAGAGTTGACTGGAACAACAACAGTTGAATTTTCTACCGATTGGAAAACAAAACTCACAGACGATACAAAAGCAAACACAATCGAAACAATTGAAGGAATCTTGAAACTTATCTTGTCTGACAAAGAACTCACAATTTCAGACTATGGAAAAATCCTCAATCTTCTCAAGATCAACGCATCAAATGGAGGACAAAAAGATGGCGTCTTCAACAACATATTTATGAATGTGATTTGGTACTTGACAGGAGATGATTTGACGGAAGGAGAAGTTTTTGCTGGAATTACTCCACACGAAGACTCAAAACAAATCAAAGCATTCTTGAATATTTCTGATTATTATGCAGAAAGTGTGGACTATGAAACTCGCATGGCAGAGGCAGAGAAAGTAATCAATCTTGCAAAGAAATTTGAAGAAAATGTAAACTTTGCAGGTCCTGCTTCAAGCATAGCAGATGGGATTGCAACTTCTCTTGACGGGATTGCAGAAGATGAAAAGGTCAAAATAATAAATGACCTTGATACCTTACTTAAAAATCAAAACAAAACTCTTCTTGACGAGAATGTTTCAGCAGAAGATAAAGCAGACCTTGATTCTGCGATTTCAAGCAAATTTGGAAGCGACAGTGAAATTTCTCTTGCTCTCAAAGAATTGCTTGGATTATAAAAATTTTGCGACATAATCATAAAAGACATTCGGATTTGAGAAAAAGGCTCACTTTTGAGTCTTTTTCTTTTGCTTGTTGTAGACATTTTGAACAAAAATGAATTGAATAAAACTTGCATGGCGTGTTAAATCATTTTGTTAGAAAAAATTTTTGTGATATGCTTTATATATAAGAAAAGGTGAAAGATGGAATTTAAGCACGTGCCTGTCATGCTTTTTGAAGTTTTGGATGGGCTTGACATCAAAGAGAATGGAATCTATGTCGACTGCACAGTTGGTGGCGGTGGACATTCTCTTGAAATCGCAAAAAGACTGAAAGATGGGCATCTTTATGCTTTTGACAGAGACGAGGACGCTATAAAGAAAAGCACTCAAACTTTGGAAAAATATAAAGATAAAGTGACTCTTACAAAATCAAATTACAAAGACGCTCCACAGGTTTTGAAAGAGATGGGAGTTGATAGGATAGACGGATTTTTGATTGACCTTGGGGTGAGCTCTTATCAAATTGATGAGGGAGAAAGAGGGTTTAGTTTTGTCCATGATGGACCACTTGACATGAGGATGGACAGAAGTGAAGATGTGTTGACCGCAAAGGATATCGTCAACACGTTTTCGTATGAAGAACTTGTGAAAATATTTCAGACTTATGGAGAAGAAGAGTTTTCAAGAAACATCGCAAAAAACATTGTCTCTGAAAGGGAGAAGAAAGAGATTGAGACCACAGTTGCTCTCAGAGAAATCATAGAAAACAGCATGCCAAAAAAAGTGGTTTATTCTCGAGGTGGTGCATCAAAGAAAGTTTTTCAGGCACTTCGAATTTATGTCAACGAAGAGCTTGATGGATTGGACAAAGTTTTGGAAGAATTGGTGAGTCTTCTTGGCAAAGGCGGAAGAGGTTGCGTGTTGACATTTCACAGCCTCGAAGACAGAATTGTCAAAAACGTTTTCAAACTTGACAGCACAGATTGCATTTGTCCACCAAGGACACCAATTTGCATTTGTGGGCACAAAGCAAGTGTGAGACTTGTAGATAGAAAACCAATTGTTGCAAGTGAAGAGGAGCAAAAAATCAACAGCAGAAGCACTTGTGCAAAATTGCGTGTTGTTGAAAAGTTGTAGCGAAAATCATAATTTACAAAGGAGGAAAGTAAGATATATGGACAAGCTTGTTGCTGAAGTTGAAACAAAGACCGAAGAGAAAATCGAGACAGAAGTTGCTGTTGAAACTCAAGATGTGGCAGAAGTTGAAACTGTCTCTCAAGAGACTGTTGCTGAGCTGGCGACTGAAAATTCGAAATATCTAAACTCCTTTGAAAACATGACAGTTGCTGATTTCAAAAAGCAAGAAGAAAAGAAAATGCTCGAAGAATTTGAAATTGAAAAAGAACAACTCATTGAAGAGCAATACAAAAAGTTGGAGGGAAAACCCCAACCAGAGAAAGAAAAAAAGCAAGAAGTAAGTCAAAAAATTATTGAAAAACCCAACTATGACTTTATTCAAGAAAATGACAAAATTGTCACACTTTCAAAGAAAGAGAAGGCAAAGAAGAAAACCTCAAAGAAAAAACTCAGTTTGATTTTGTCGTTGGCGCTTGGCATTTCTGCAATCATCTGCATAGGAAATGTCATTGCAATCGACCATATGTCATCAAACTTGGCGGGGCTGGAATACGACCTTTATGAGGTGAACTTGCCAAAGTATTTGAAAGACATCGCAGATCTTGACACAACAAAGAAAGGTATGGAATTTATCGAGACTTATCCTGAAGACATTTATGACGCAGGAGAATCTGGGCAAAAAACAAACTGGTTTGACAAGGTGTGCAATTTCTTTAGTGGGTTGTTTGGAGGTTAGACTTGCAAAAACCTTACACGTTACATTCGTTACAAAAGAGAATCAAAGTTGTTTTTTTGGTGATGGCGATTGTCTTTTGTGCACTTGGTGTAAGACTTTTTGTTGTGCAAGTTTTGAATGGAAAAGAACTTCAGCAGAGAGCGACAGATCAATGGACAAGAGATTTGGCATTGACCGCTCCGAGAGGTTCTTTTTTTGATGCAACTGGCGACACACTGGCGGTGAGTTATACCACTTATGATGTCTATGTGAGAGGAAGACAAGTGAAAAATGCCGAAAGCACAGCAAGTGCTCTTTCTCAACTTCTTGGACTTGACTATCAAAAAACACTTGAAAAAGTCTCCAAGAAGAATGTGTCAGAAGTGCTTTTGAAAATGCAAGTGGAAGCAGAGGTTGCTGAGGAGATTTACAACCAAAACCTTGATGGAATTTATCTGACTGAAAACGTCGGCAGATATTATGTATATGGGGATTTGCTCACGCAACTTTTGGGATTCTCTTCTGTGGACAATGTTGGGCAAGCAGGCTTGGAAGCGTATCTAAACGATTATCTCACTGGCACAGATGGATACAGTTATGTGCAGAGTGATTTGCAGGGTAAAGAGATTGGCGGAACCATGAGATATTATGTCAATGGGATTTCTGGAAGCGATGTGACTCTGACTGTAAACAGCAAAATTCAAATCCTTTTGGAACAAGTTTTGTCACAAGCATATACCGAGCAAAAAGCAAAGGCTGTGACAGGGATTGTTATGAATGCAAAGACAAGTGAGATTTTGGCAATCTCCTCAAAGCCAAGTTTTGATCTCAACGAAGTGCCAAGAGATGACTTGTCGACCTTGTTTGAATGTTCGAAAATGAAAGCGGTCACAGACACTTATGAGCCCGGCTCAACTTTCAAAATTTTGACAGTGGCAGCTGCACTTGAAGAAGGAGTTGTCACACTTGAAGACAGGTTTTATTGTCCAGGTTTCAGGATTGTTGATGGACAAAGAATCAAGTGTTGGAAGACAATTGGTCATGGAAGTCAAAATCTGACTGAGGCATTTGCAAACTCTTGCAACTGCTGCTTCATGGACTTGGCACTTAGACTGGGAGTTGACAGATTTTATCATTATATGCAAAAGTTTGGTCTTGGAAAGAAAACCGGCATCACCATACAAGGCGAAAGCGGAGGCATCTTGATGCCAAAAGCAAATGTCAAAAATGTGGATATTGCAAGAATGGGCTTTGGCCATGCGGTGGCGGTCACTCCAGTCCAACTTTTGACAGCGGTTGCAGGTGTGACAAGCGGGACTCTCAAGACGCCAACTGTGATTGAAAAGATTGTGGATGTGAGAGGGAAAAATGTCTACAGTCCGCAAGTCAAGAAAGAGCGAGTGGTATCCGAAAAGACACAAAAGACGGTCAATTATCTTTTACAGAAAGCAGAAAACAAAGTTCAAGAATATTCTTTTGTGGAAGGATATAATGTCGGTGGCAAGACCGGTACGGCACAAAAGTACAGCGAGACTGGTGGGATTGCCCAGGGCAAATATATCTCAAGTTTCATCGGGACGTATCCTGCTGACAATCCAGAGTATCTCATGCTGATTATGGTGGATGAGCCGAGCGCAGGTGCTTATTATGGCTCAATTGTTGCAGCGCCGTATGGAAAGCAGTTTTTCTCAGCACTTTTTGATTTTTACAATTTTCCAAAAGATGACGCAAATGTCGTCTTGCTTGAAGTGGTTATGCCGGAGGTGACGGGTTATAGCCTTGCAAACGCTGTGGCAGAACTCAAGAAACTTGGTCTTGAATATGAGGTTGATGGAGATGGGAGTGTTGTGAAAAAACAGCTTCCTCCAGCGGGCACAATTCTTTACAAAGGGCAGACTGTGCTTTTGATAACGTAGCGAAAGGTCTGTTGCCAAATAAAATAAACCAGAAACAAATATTTGCGAATAGTTGATTTAATAGAAGAAAATTTATATAATAAAACTATGATAACTTATGTAATTATTGGTGCGATTGCACTGGTTGGGATTTTGCTTTGCTTCTGCTTGTCGGTGGCAAGTTTTGCATCTCAAAATTTCTATGAGAAACTTGAAGAAAACCAACAGAAGGCAAACTCAAGAGGGATAAAGACCGTTGAATATGTGAGAGAAATCAATGGACAGAATTTTGGCGGAAGGCTTCGCCTTGCAAGATGTGCCGTTTATGATGACCACTACAGTTCGGGAGTGGTGGCGCTCAGCGATGACACGATGTATTCAAACAGCCTTGCTTCGCTTGCGACTGTCTCTCACGAACTTGGGCATGCAAGACAGGATGCTGAAGGAGACAAACTTCAAAAGCACTGGAGAAGAAAACAAATCGGTCGCTTATGTGGACTTTTCTTTATGCCTGCGGTGATTGTGGGGATTGTTTTGAGTGTGCTTTATTTGGTTGAAGTTTTGCCGCAACTTTATGCTTTGATTTTGGGTCTTTCTTTTATCGCTGCGGGGATATTGATTTTTCTCTTTGCGGTTTATCTGAAGTACAAAGAAATCCAGATTGAGAAAGAGGCGTCAAAATATGCGATTGAGTTTCTCTCAGAGATTTTGTCAAAAAGTGAGTGCAAAGAGTGTGAAGAATTTTTGGACAGTGCGAGATTGACATATTGGGCAGTGTTCTTCAAGACGCTTCTGAGTTGGACCTTTCTCACCAGCAAAGACCCAATGTTTAGATAGAAAAAGTTTTTTAGAAAAATTTTTTGAATTGCGAATTAAATAATATCCAAAATCATATATTTTATTGACTGGAAATTGTTGACAATTTTTTAGCAATAGTCTAAAATGAAAATGTAAGTAAATTACAAATTTGAAAAAAGGAGAGAGTGTTATGGCAAAGAAATCTGATTACTTTGGCTTGAGCTATATCGTAAGCTTGATTCTCGCAATCATTCCATTTACAGCATGGCTCTTGGGTATCATTACAAGATTTCAAGATGGCAAAATCGTTGCAGCAATCCTCAGAATTTTCTGTGGATGGATCATCTGGATTTTGGACCTTGTATTTATGATTACTCAAAAACACATTTGCAGACTTTTGAACGTTTAATTTCAAAGTCAAAAAACAGCTCCTAAACAAAAGAGTTGTTTTTTTATTGTAAATTTGGGCGAAATAAAAAAGAGAGGTTTTTCAATCTCTCTTTTTTTCAAAAACTATAGATGTCCATCTTTTCAATTGGAGATAGGCTCGCCTGTTAAAACTTGATTGCTTTTGAGATGTAATCAGAAAGCTCGCTTATTGGGAGTCTGATTTGCTCCATTGTGTCACGGTCACGGATTGTCACAGTGTCATTTTCAAGAGTGTCAAAGTCAATTGTTACGCAGAAAGGAGTGCCGATTTCGTCTTCACGGCGATAACGCTTTCCGATTGAGCCAGACTCATCATAGTCACAACAGAACTCTTTTGAAAGTTTGCGGTATACTTCTCTTGCCTTGTCAGACAACTTCTTTGAAAGTGGAAGCACGGCAACTTTGTAAGGGGCAAGCGCTGGGATGAGGTGGAGCACAACTCTGGTGTCATTGTCACCAACAACTTCTTCATCATATGCGTTGCAGAGAACTGTCAAAAACATTCTGTCGACACCAAGGGCTGGCTCAACAACATATGGGATGTACTTTTCGTTTGTGATTGGGTCAATGTACTCCATGTTTTCACCACTGTGAGATTGGTGTTGTGTGAGGTCATAGTCAGTTCTGTCGGCGATTCCCCAAAGCTCTCCCCAACCAAATGGAAACAAAAACTCGAAGTCGCAAGTTGCTTTGCTGTAGAAACAGAGTTCTTCTTGTGAGTGGTCTCTTTCTCTGAGGTTTTCTTTCTTGATGCCAAGATCATAGAGCCAGTTTCTCATTTGTTCTTTATAATACTTAAACCATTCAAGGTCAGTCCCTGGCTTGCAGAAAAACTCAAGTTCCATTTGCTCAAATTCACGAGTACGGAAGATGAAGTTTCCTGGAGTGATTTCATTTCTGAAACTTCTTCCCATTTGTGCGATACCAAATGGCATCTTTGGTCTTTGAGTACGTACAACATTTTTGTAGTCAACAAACATTGCCTGTGCTGTCTCTGGACGAAGGTAAACTTCATTTTTGCTGTCTTCTGTCACCCCCATGAAAGTTTTGAACATGAGATTGAAGTTTCGCAGAGGGGTGAAGTTGCTCTTGCCGCAGTTTGGACATTTGATTTTGTTGTCTGCGATATACTTCTCCATTGCAGATGTGCTGAGTTCTCCAACGTTGAGTGAGAGGTTGTTTGCCACAACATAATCTTCAATCAACTTGTCTGCGCGGTGTCTGGTCTTGCACTCTTTGCAGTCAATGAGGGGATCAGAAAATCCTGAGAGGTGTCCGCTTGCTTGCCAAACTTTTGGGTTCATGATGATTGCTGCATCAATACCAACGTTGTATTCATTTTCGTGAACAAATCTTTTCCACCAAAGTTCTTTGATGTTTTTCTTGAGTTCACTTCCGATTGGACCATAATCCCAGCTGTTTGCAAGTCCGCCATAAATCTCACTTCCTGGGAAAACGAAACCGCGGTTTTTGCAGAGGTTGAGGATTTTGTCCATTGTCAAATCTTTTTGTTCCATTTTTTTGTCTCCTTTATAGGCATTTTCGCCCTTTTAGTTTTTTGCGCCATCGACGCATTCCGGCAACTTGGCTTAATAAAAAAGCCCTATGCCACTTTAAGCATAGGGGCGATTGTTTAGGTCGCTGTTCCACCCTATTTCACAAGGCCAAGCCTTGTCTTCATTGAATGTCTTTACGCCGACAAGCGTTTGCTGGTGGAGTTGCCAATTCCGTCATTGCTGTTTTTATTTTATGACAAAAGAAAATAAATGTCAATTCTATTTTCAAATTTTTCCAAAGAAAATATATTCGAGGACACACAATCACAAAGCGAATTGTTTTTAAGCGAAAAAACATAGTCATTTTACAAAAAATAAAAAACAAATATAATAAAAATAAAAAAGAATAAAATAAATATATTTTTAATAATATAAATCGAAATAAAATATAAAAAAATAAAGTAAAAATATTTTGAAAATAATTATTTTAATTCAAAAAATAATATTAAATAAATTCTGGAAACCCCTAAAATAGGGCGATGTAGCGATTTTTGATATTTTTTTGAATTTTTTAATAAAATAATATCATTTTTATTTAATTTTTAATTTCAAATATAATTAAAATAAATTATTTATTTTTAATTTACATTGATAAAAAAGAGGGAAAATGAAAAATATTTCAAAAGGATTGCCAAAGTATCTTCAAGAAAGCGCAAATATTGTTTTTGATGAGGCGAAGAAATTGTGGCAAAAAAATAGCGACGGGTTGGTCGCTAATTTTAATTTTTGAATTTTTCCATGTATTCTTCATAAGTCATCTGTTTGTCGATGATTGTGTTTTCGTCAACAATATCAATTATTCTGTTTGCAACAGTCTCAATGATTTCTTGGTCGCCAGTTGCAAAGAGCATTGCACCTTTGAAGTTTGTCATGCCTTTGTTGAGTGATGTGATGCTTTCAAGGTCGAGGTGATTTGTTGGCTCGTCCAAGATAAGCGCGTTTCCAGACTCAAGCATAATCTTTGCAAGCATACATCTCACTTTTTCTCCTCCGGAGAGTACGTTGACTTCTTTCAAACTCTCTTCACCAGAGAAGAGCATCCTTCCAAGCCAGCCACGGACATAACTTTCGGTTTTGTCTTTTGAGTATTGTCTGAGCCAATCTACGATTGAGAGGTGACAGCCATCAAAATATTCTCTGTTGTCTTGTGGAAGATATGAGCACTTGATTGTCTTTCCCCAACGGATTGTTCCAGCATCCGGCTCCTCTTTTCCTGCAAGGATATTGAAGAGGGTTGTGAGCACCATACTGTTTTGCGAAAGGAAAACAATTTTTTGGTCTTTCTCGACCGTGAATGAAAGGTTTTTGAACATACCTTTCTTTGTCAACCCTTCAACTTTCAAAATTTCTTTTCCAATTTCTTGTTCGTATTTGAAATCAACATAAGGATATTTTCTTGAAGAAGGTCTGAAGTCATCGAGGGTGAGTTTTTCAAGTTCTTTCTTTCTGCTTGTTGCTTGTTTTGATTTTGAGGCGTTTGCCGAGAATCTTGCGATAAACTCTTTAAGTTCTTTTGCTCTCTGCTCTGCTTTCTTGTTTTGGTCCTTTGCTTGTCTTGCAAGAAGTTGGCTTGTCTCGTACCAGAAATCATAGTTTCCGAGGTACATATTGATTTCGCCAAAGTCAACATCACAGATATGTGTGCAAACTTTGTTTAAGAAGTGTCTGTTGTGGGACACGATGATGACAATGTTTTCAAAATCCAAAAGGAAGTTTTCAAGCCAACGGATTGTTTTGAAGTCAAGGTTGTTGGTTGGTTCGTCCAAAATCAAGATATCTGGATTTCCGAAAAGTGCTTGTGCAAGCAAAACTTTGACTTTGATTTTTGCATCAAGTGTCGCCATTGTCTCATAAAACAATTCTTCACCAACGCCGAGGTTTTGCAACAGAGTCTTTGCTTCTCCGTCCGCTTCCCATCCGCCAAGCTCGGCAAATTCGATTTCAAGTTCGCCAGCACGGATTCCGTCTTCATCAGAAAAATCTGGTTTTGCGTAGAGGGCATCCTTTTCTTTTTGGATTTCCATAAGACGCTTGTGTCCAAGCAGGACAGTGTCAAGCACAGTCTCTGTGTCATATTTGTTTTGGTTTTGTTCCAAAACTGACATTCTCTCCCCAGGGGTGATGACAATTTCACCAGTGTTTGGCTCGAGTTCGCCAGTTATGATTTTCAAAAAGGTGGATTTTCCAGCGCCATTTGCACCGATAATCCCATAGCAGTTGCCTTTTGTAAACTTAAGGTTTACGTCTTTGTAAAGTTTTCTCCCGCCAAAAGCAAGGGAGACATTGATTGCCTGTATCATGATACTCCTTATTTTTTCCCGTATTCTCTGTGTTCTTTTTCTTGTTTGAAAGAGCGAATCTCTTTGTTTTTGTTGACTTTGCCCTTTTTGATTTCCGCTTGAATACCCATTTTTATCTTTTTTGCTTCATCTTTCTTCACTTTCTCGTTGAGGTTGATGGCTTGTTGTTGAAGCTTGTTTTGAGAGGCTCTCTTCTTTTTCGTTTTTTCAGAAACCTTTTCTTCAAGACGGTTCACATGCTCTTGATAGAAGATGTTGTATTTCTCTTCAAGCCCATCAACATAGAGTCTTACGTCAAAGTCTGGCTCAAAAGTGCCGTCCAAGAGCGAAAAAAAGATTGTGTCAATGGCACAAATTTCTTCATAAGCGTCACATTCGTTGAAATAATATCTCTTAAATTCCTTCAAAATTGCTTTTGTGACAAAGAGTCTGATGTTGAGATAGAAAGTGAACTTTGCTCTGAATTTGTCAGACATTGTGTTTGCAAATTCTGGTTTTTTGAGCATTGCTTGAAGTTGTTTGACTTGCTTCACTGACGCTTTGAATCTCTTTTTCACATTTCTGTTGTTTTCAAACAAAAATTGAGGGTAAGTGATTTTAGACTGCATCTGATTGAGATAGAGCCTTTGTTTGATTGCCTCATCGGTGATGCGAAAGTTTCCTATAAAAGGGCATCTTCCAGTGTTTCGAAATGCCTTTGCAACACGGCGATTGACGAGATTTAGATAGTTATAAATTTCAAAATTTGTGTTCATATCAAGATTATAAACTATATTTTTTTTGATGTCAACTTAAACGCTGGTTTTGGTGCGAGTTTGCTCTATATTTATATATATTTTATTTTATATAAAAAACTTTGCCATTTGCTTGCAAAAAGAAGACTAAATTTATATAATTAAAATGTCGAATTATGTAAACAATAGTTTTGATTGGCAATGCCCAAACAAAGCGGTGTGACTGCATGAGTTTGATGAATAAAATTTGAGGATTTTGTTATGAAAGGTTTCAAAGGTTTTAAGAAAAGAGGACCTATGGCTCTCTGGAAAGTTTTGATATTGGTCTTTGTGGCTCTCATCGGCATTGCTGGTGCGACTGCTTTGGTGTTGTTCCTTACAGGGAAATTCGATGAAGATCATATTGAGCCAGAAGATATGGCGTTTACACACATTGTGGACGGTCAGGGGTATGCCGACAATGTTGGAGACAACACCTGGTATTTCCTTTCTGACGACTCAAATGTCACAATTTCTTGTACAACAGAGAATGTCACCGAAACAAAGGTTAAACTTACTCTCAGAAATGGGAGAAGCGTTGATGGAAATCCTGATTACATAACAGATGGAGTCATCATAATCCCATCAGAAGTCGAACTTAACAAAGCTTTCAAAGTCGAACTTGCAAGAGTTGGTGGGCAAATCATTGGAAGCACCAGAGAGGATGCAAGTGGAAACAGAATATATTCTTACATAACTGCAGAATCTCAAAACATCATTTTGCCAAGAAAGCATGCCTATGTCGCAGTTGACACTCCAGTTTCATCAATTTCTCTTGCTGTAGGCAATGCGGAAGTTGCTCATGCAGACGAAGTGCAAAATGTTGTTGTTGGATCAAGGTTCCAAATCGATGCAATCTTCAACCCAACAAACAGCAAATATTTGTTTAACAACAAAAACTCAAGCAAAAAAGTTTATTATACAATTTTTGGAAACAGTGGGACAAACTTTATCTCTGCTACACAAAATGCAGATGGAAGTTACACTTTCTCTGCTGATGTTGTAAGCGATGACAAATATTCAACCGTTTACGCTTATACATTTGCAAATTCTTATTTCGAAAAAGTCTATTTTGACGATCATCCAGATGCCACAACAGACGAAATTGTTGCTTTTATGCAAGATGAAGACAACGCGTATATGGTTAAATCTACAAGGACATTCATCAAAGTTTTGGACATTGAAGTGGATAAAGTTTTGGTTGAGCCAAGTGGTGAAAAGTGGAACCCTGAAGATAGTCTTGGCGAAATCTATGTTGATAAATATTTCACACTTTCAGCAAACAATGCAGATAAACCAAATGATATGAGTTTGGGTATCTCCATATTTGACAGTGGAAAACATGAAGTGCCAGTTTTGCTTGGAAGAGTTGGTGTCAAAGTACCAAAGAATCAAACAAACTTCTCTATTGTTGGTGGAAGAGTGATGAAAGTCACAACAGTTGGGGACAAAGTAACAATCGAAGAAGAGGCTTTTGATCCAACAGTTGATTATTCAAAGGCTGCTGCAAATGTTGAGTATTACATTTTGCCAAGCACAAGATCCACTGGCGATTATGGAAATTATTATTGGAGCCTTGCTTCTGACACTGTAACAAGCAAAAAGTTTTCTCTTGGAGTAAACTTCTTCTTCAAGAATCAAGAAGGAGTGTGGACAACATTCTTTGACAGCGCAAGCGAGAAATCCTTTGATGTAATTGTCAAAGAAGGAAACAACTCTGTTTCTTTGACAACAGACAGTCTTGATCTTGTCATCAATTATGACGATGCTGGCAAACCTATCGCTGACGACCTTTTGCTCACAGCAGACATTGGTGATAGTGTTTACACAAAGGTTGTATATTTCCTTTACGACAACACAAGAGATGGCGGAAGTGTTGAAATTGAAAATGTCTTTGATTGCAGCGCTGGTGTTGAATATAAAACAGACTACAAAGGCAAAGATATCAATATCAACGGAATCCAATTCAAGTCAGAGTATATGTTCTATGAGTTGCCAGCAAGCAACATACTCACGGCGAAGAAGAGTTATTCTGGATCAGTTGTTGTGGTCGCTGCTTTGGTAAGAACTGATGCCAATGGAAACATTCAATATCAAGACGAGGCTAAGACAAGATACCAAATTGTTTGCTTCAGCAATGCCAAGGTTGTCAGTGTGGACAGCACACTTTCAATCTCAAACATGACACCAGTCTTCACATTTGCTGACAAGGTTGAGAAATACAACAATCAATACTATCTTCCAGCAATCAATCAAAACAAAAACATAATCACTTTCAACTTGAAACTCTCAAGCGAAGACATTGCAAAAGATGTTGAGAAGCTTGAAACTGCTTACAAAAACAAATCTCTTAGGCTTGCGGTTTGTGACAAAGACGGAAATGAATACAAAGATCAATATTTGTCACTTTCAAACTTTGGAGAACTTGTTGACAAGAGGACTGCAAACCTTGCTGAATTTGAGGGGACAATTACAATCAACGAGGAACTTTTCTCAGCAGGAAAGAACGCTGTTGATCAAGGAAGATTGATCACTCTCAAGATTGTTTACAATGACGGAAAGGAAACAAGAGAAAAGGCTGTTGGCATGGATACGCCTAAGGCTCCAACTGACAAAATTGGTGATGCCTTCTACATCTATTTCCAACAACCAAAAGAAATCAGAGCAAACTATTCTTCAAGAAGTGACATTTCGGTTTCAAACAGCATTTCTGTTGAAATCTCCGCTGGCTCAGCTGGTCTCAAAATCAACTGGGGAAATGTACCTCTTACTGGTGCAAGTTATGCTGACACAATTTCACAACTCAACTCACTTTTGACTTTCACAATGTATGACCAATTCGGTTTTGAAATCAATCCAGACAATGGGGTCTATAGTGTATACTTCCAAGAAATCAGAAAAGATTCAAACACAGTTTTGGTTTTTGATGAGACAACAGGGCTTCCTACAAGCATCTCAGACTTCTCTTCAACAAACGGAACTGTTGTTTCAACAGGGCTTCAAGTTTATGTTGTTGACAGAAAGAATGACAACAACAGAGTTTTCGAAGTAAATGCTGATGGCACATTCTCTTCAACCGAACTTCAATCTGACCTCATAACCTTTGAGGTGAGCACGGAAGGTTTGGATTATATCAGTTTTGACAAAACAGACATTGTTGGAAATGCTGATGACGGCAGATTTGCTGATGCAGAAAAGGGCGTCTCAAAAGTGACTGTTTCAAAATCTGTTAAATCAAATGACACGATTTCGCTCAGTGATTTGTTTAGAATTTATACAACAAATTCTACTGCTGCAAACACAGATTATACAATTGTCTTTGATGGCACATGGCTTCAAGGTTTCCAAGGTGGAAACAACGATGCGGCACTCAAAAAGATGTTTCAAATCAACGGAGAGGATAGTTCTTCATCGCACGAAAACATCACTGAATACAACAATCTCTCTATCACTACACTCAAAATCAATGCTCCATTTGATGACAAAGTTACACTTCAATTCAAAATCAACAGCAACAACAACTTGTACAGTGCGTCTTTGGATTTGGTGCTTTCTTCTGATATCCAAATCAGCAGATCATTTGAAAGGTATCAAACAAAATATGCTGACTATTTGACCACAACAACTGGTGGACCAGTCAGCGTCTTTGCAGATGAGATTTATGATTTGGATGAATATTTGTCATTCAATTCTGACAAATACTCTTGGGCAGATGCCTTTATTGGAAAGGGTGTCGACTTGAGCTCAAACATCAATGGAGTCTTCTATGAAAACAGTGGCATTGCAAGTCTTGACACTGTTGTGTCTGGAAAAGTTAGACTCCAGATTGCAAGTGTAAGACAATATACTCCAATTGAAATCACACTCTATTACGGCGTAAGATCAACATACGCATTCAATGTTCAGATTGCACTTTATGTAAATCCAAACATTGTCATCGTTGAAAAAGTGGACAACCTCAAGGAATACCCACGTTTGGATTTGACAAACATATCGACTGAAAATATCTCATATTATTATGGAATTTACAAGGCCACATCATATATTGACAGTGGTTTGGAAGTGCCTGTTTCTCTTGGAAGTGGAACGTCAAATCTTGACATCAAGACATTGACATACGTAAACAAAGATCAAGATGGATTTATTTCAATTCAAAACGGAAGTACAAATGCTGCAAATGCTGGAAAGTTTGCATTTGTTGCAGGAAAGACAATTGATATCTTGAATTCTTACACGCAAGAGTTTTCAGTTTATGCTTCTGATGACGCAGTACTTGACGCAGTTAAGGTGAGGGTTGACGCAGAAAACAACAAAGAAATCATCAAATACAACAGCACAAACCATGTTGCAATTGGATTTGCTGTTTGCTACAACTCAGCAGGAATTGATGATCTTATTGAAAACATTTTCCCTGGTGCATCATCAATCTCTTACAATGGAGAACTTCGTTTGCTTATGCTTGCTGGCAAGGAATATCAAATCGATCCAACTTTCAGCATTGCGGGCTCAACCGGAAGTTATGTTAAAGAAGATTCAAAGGGAAAAGCACTCAACACAAGAGTTCCAACTTTTGTAAACAGTGACAACACGGTAAGCGTATACTCAGATGTAACCGATGGAAACAACTCTCTTAGAATTGATTTGACATTGGGCGTGACAGTTTCAAATGTTGGGGAAGAATTTGTTTATTACACAAACGAAGACGGAAAATTTAACACATTTGGCGATGTGGATTTTGACAAATTGATTTCTTCAGATTTTGCTGATCTTGAAGAAAACAATATTTATGAAAGCCTTGGTGCAGGAAAGAGCTACAAGATTTTGCATGACATCAGCACAGACTACTCTTTGACAAAAGACGAAGTACTTGATGCAAACAAGACCTATTATCAAAAACTTGCAGATTCTTATGTTGCGGTTGAGACTCCAACAGCGGAGCAACTTTCAACATACTTCGAAAAGAATGCTCCAGAACAAGGCTTCTATTACAACAGTGTGCTTATCTCGGCCAATGGCGGCGGAAAGAAAGAAGTTTCTGCTGAAATTGTTGAGACTGGCGTAAACGGATACATCAGCAATCTTGCAACATACGAAGGTGGGGTGCTCACAATCAACAGTATGGAGAGCGATCTTTCTGGATACATTGTTTTGAGAATCAACATCAAAACAACTGGTGCAAATGTAGAAACTTACAGTTGGTATTATCGCATCAAAGTTTTGCCAAACTTTGAGATTGGAAAGGTGAACTATCCTTACAATGAAACCACAGATGAAATCTTTGGTGAATATCTTGATACAAAATCTGAGTACTACAATCGTGACAACTTGACATACTCAATTGATTTGGGTGAGAGATTCAGTTCGTCAAACAGCAGCAGAAATAATGGGACTCGTTTTGATGAAATCAAGTGGATGACCAAACCTGAGGGAATAATCACAGAAGAGTATAGGACAAAATATGTTTCTTCAAATGCAGTCACAATTTCTTATGATGGCGCAACGATCAACATTGCTTACGCCAATGAAAGTTATGTTGGTTCTGCTCAAACAGTTGTTATTGAAAAATGCTGGAAAGTGAATGGTGTTGAGATTGTAGGTTCTGCGATGGAATATACATTCAAGCTCAACCAAACAAGACAATACTCAATTGAAATCTATCGTGACGAAGTTTCAAATAGTCTTGTTGCAGATGAAAATGGCAACTATTCTGAATCAATTGTCGCTGGAAGTGGCGAGCAAGTCTTTATTCCAAACATCAGAACAAATGATGGTGGAGTTTATGGTGAGATGGAAGATTTTGGTGCTTCACTCAAAGGAAACAAACTTGACCTCTTGGATGCTTTGAAATTTAAGAAAGTTTGGCTTGCAGCAGGCACAGAAATCAAAACCTCTGCAACAGACAGCATAATTCTTGACCACGATGCAGTGCTTGTGGATAAAGCAGAATGGACTTATGCTGATGTTGAAATCCGTGAAGAAGCTGGAAATCGAAAGACGTTCGTTGTTTACAATGGCACAGAGTTGAAAGAACTTGAGTACAAAGAAGATGGATATCTCTGGGGAGATATCAGCGCAAGCGCAATCAACGGGGCTGAGGGCTACATCACTTGCGGAGTAAAACTTGAAGATCTTATTGTAGAGTTCTTGGCAGAAGGAAAGCTTGAATATAAGAAGACGACAGACAAAACTGTCAACAGAAACAAGAAATATTATACATTTGTAGATGGCAAATATGTTGAAGCAACTTTTGCAAGTGGCGCAACATTTGAAGATGGAGTTACTTATTTTGAGAAAGAAAAAGTTCCATACAAGACAATTATTTTGAATCCAAAAGAAAATATTTCAAAAGACAGCAGTTTCGAACTTGGTGTTTACACAAAAGAAGGTGTTGTTGTCAAGGTTTCTTTGGATGTTGAAAGTTACTTTGCATGGGATGATCCACAAACATCAGTTGAAAGTGGAAAGATTTACACATTTGGTGATTTGATTGCAAATCTTGCTTCAAAAGATCCAAATCGTGAAATTGTTGAAGTCTCATTGAGACTCAACAATGCTTCAGATAACTATAGAGAATATTATTACATCACAGACGACAAAGAAAGAGTTGTTGGTGAGGAATACTTTGTCTTGGAAGGTGGCGAGTATAAGAAGGTTGAATTTGAACAGGATCAAGGTTTTGATGCCAAGAAAACTTATTATGAATGCGTTTCTTTGAAGATTTCAGATGTGCTTGAATTGACAGGAAGCGTGACTCAAAACGATGAAGGAAATCTCAACTTTGATGGGCTTAAACTTGAAATCGCTCCACTCGTAGAAGATATTGACCTTGACTTTGATGTTGTCATCAGATCTACTCAAAAGGCAAGCGATTCTGAAGGAGCTGCGCTTTATGCCGATGAAGAGTCGGTTTATACATTTGCACTCCCACTTACTGTGACAGCAACTTTCAATGAAAAAGAAAACAGGACTGTTCAGGATCTCAATTGGAGATACGGACAAATCTCATTTGAAGCATTGATTGAAGAGGGGGATGCTGTTTCTACGATTACACCAAGTGATGTTGTAGAAAACGCAAAACCAACAACAGTTGGACTTGCTTCAACAACAAACACAACATACAAGTTTGTGGCTGGTGATGGATACGAATTGGTTGATGCTACAGAAACCGGAAAGGCAGTAAAAGTACAAATCACTCCAGAGAATGTTGGAGAAGAAGAACAAGGACTTGTCAAGTCATTGAATGTTATAGGAAGATTCAAGGGCAAAGAGATTTCAAGATTTGTCGTTTCTTATAGATACTCTGTTGCAAAGAATGTTATCGTGAAAGCAAATTATCCAACCCCTGATGGAATTGAAACAACTCCAGAGGGAGAAAACAATTCTTCAACAACAGAATATATTTCTGCAACAACAGCAAACGGAACAGAAAGCCAAAGAGTTTCAAAAGACTACAACAATTTCTTCAATACTTCTGCAACCTTTGCAATGAAGACAGAAGATGGATACAAGAAGAGAATTGAGGTTTCAAGTGCTCGCAGAGTTGGAAAAGACGATTATGTTGAAACAACAACAGACATCAAAAAGCATTGGGATATCTCAATTTCAAACATTTCAAATCTTAGAGTTGATTTCAGCGAAGGCGAACTTGATGGTGCGGATGTGAAATCAATCACAAGTGAAACAACCGACAAGGTGATTTTGCAAGATTCAGAAGACGGAAGAATCAACCTCAGGTTTACAATTCTCAACACTGGTGCTAGAGGGACAGTTACCTTTGATGTCAAAGTTAACAAAGTCTTGACACAATATACTGTGACCGTTATCAATGATTCAATCATAAGAGTGTCTACAAATACACCAAATTACAACCTCAACAGAGAAACGGTTTTTGCGGAAGACTTGGCAAAGAGTGAAGAGTTGACTCTCTTTGCTGAAAGCAGACTTCTCAACTTTATCTTCAAGTCTTCGGCTGTTTCTGGTGCAAACTATTTTGTAAGATTGACAAACAGAACAAACGTTGCAGAAACAAAGATTGTCCCAATCACAGTTTCAAACCGAGGTGTTGCAATCAACATTGATCTTGGAAAGAGTTATGCAGATTTCGATTATACAGCAACATTCAGAACTCTTGAAGGGGCTCAAAACAACGACAGTGGAAGCAAGATTTTAGATGACAGCGAACTCTTCACTGTTTCTCCAAATCTTACAAGCAGAATCATTGTTGAATACTATGATGGAAAATCAATCAAACTTGATGGTACAAACTACATCAAGCTTGGCTCAGAGATTGGCTGGAAAGTTGAGGGCATTTCTACAAAACCAACATCTTATACAGCGGATGATCCAGACAATAAAATTTTGGGATTGTATAATCCAAATTCTGCAAATGTTATGAATGAAAGTGGTGCTATTGTAACTTTCAAATCAGAAACAAATGGAGCGGAAAACACCTTCTACAAGATTAACACAGGAGATGCTTTTGTTGGTTACTTCAGTGGATTGAAAAATATTCCAAATGGAAAAAATGCAAGCACAAAATATTCTGGTGTTATCCTTCTTTCAAAAGAGAGAAGTGCAATCACTGTTGGAATAAATACAACAAATATAACTGGGACAGAAACTGGCGAAGAAATTTCAATTGCTGGCGAGACTTGGTATATAACAACTTGTGACGGCAGAAACTTTGTTGAAGGCACGCTTGAAGATGTGAGTGAGCTTGGCAAGGCAATCAAACTCTCTGGAGAGACTTGGAAAGATTGTGTTTCAGACCTTGTAAGACAATCATTCTTTGGATACAAAAAATCAGATGATATCAGATTGACAACTGCGGATTATCACAAGACGAGAAACTTCTCAATCACACTTCAGGTCGGCAATGAGACAATCTACACAGATTGGCAATACAACCTCTATTTGGATATTGAGTTTGGTGTTTCACAAACTGCTGACAGCAGCACAACTTACTCAATGAGAGAAATCGATGCCGGAGATGAGCTTTCACTCTTTGACCAGGTTGACTTCGGTATCTACAACACAAGGACTGGAAACAAGTACAGCCGTAGTGGCAGAGCAGGGACAGACAACCTCAAGGATTCCGCGGGAATTGTTACATTGCAATATTATGGATTTAGCGATCTCCCAATCATAAACAATGGTGACGAATTGCAAAAAGCTGCTTGGGAAATCCACAGAAATTTGATGGATACTACTGGCAAGGATTTGTCAAAAGACATTATTTACTCAACTGGTCTTAAGCCTCGTGCTGGCTCATTTACACTCAACGGAGACGCAGGCTCTTCTGCTCAAAACTATATCACTCAATCTGGTCTTCAGAGAGATATGGATGGGAATGACACTGGCAAAAACTTGGACTTCTCAATCTATGCACACGGAGCAAACAATGATGGAAATCATGTCATGATGAGAATCACTTACACAGTGACATTCGGTGACAGTGAAGAACCTATTTCAATATCACACAACTTGCTCTTTAAGGTGCGTCCAAATGCAAATATAAGCTTCCTTGTAAGACAAAGCAGCACAGCAAGGACATCAAGTGCGGATCTTCTTGTCAACGGAAAGACTTATGCAAGCAACAAAGAGTCTCCATTCATGATTACAAACAATGACAGCTCTGAGACAGAGGATTTGGGAGCAAATAAGTTCTATCTTTGGAAGAAAGATGTTCTTAATGAATCTGCAGTTGTTGCATATTTGTATGGAAACACAACGCTCAACAACGCAAATACATTTACATACACATACAGTTTTAACTCAAGTACGTCCGAATACAACAATTTCTATCAATATTCAACACCAGTGCAGATAATGCTAAGCGATGAAGAAGATGGAAAATTGGTTTCACTTGTTGCACTCAAACTTGGTACAAGAAAGTTCTATATTGATGCAGTTGACAGTTTTGGATTCAATATCAGATTCTACTTCACTTTGACGGCGACAGAGAATCCTCAAATTGCGAGAATTGTTTCAAACGACGGCGTACTTAAGGAAGGACAAGCGGTTGTTGTTGGGGCTCAATTCTTGCCAGTTGCTCCACCAGTTGTGACGGCGGAAGTTGAGGCTGAAACAGAAGTTAGACAACTTTTGGGCTCATTCACATATCAGAAGAAAGGAAATGGTTCTGGAGATACGATAGCGGATGTCTTGAGCAATCTCCCAAGTGGAGCAACCAAGATTGTTTTGTCGGCACAAACAACCACTGGATTCGGCACAGTTGAAAGGAGTGTCACTCCAAGCAATGGAAAAATCAATATTTGGGGCAAAGCAGATGAGTGGGCAGGTAGCAATGGAGCATGCCCTCCAGTAGTGCAAGTTGAGAACGAACACTACAACGACACAAATTTCGATGATTGGCAAAATCGATACAAGGAAATACCTCTTGAACAATCTGGAGATTATGGACTCGAGGGTGCTGAAATCTCAGTTTATGCAGTATTCCCAAATGGCAAAGATTTCACGACTCATACAAACATCAAGTATGAGGAGGCAAATGGCAAAAATGAAGCCACAGGAAATTATGAGGACAAGATTATTGAGCAACCTTACTCAACTTCAAGTGGATATGAAGAGCCTTCAGTGCAGGTTGGCACAGAGGCAAATTTAGACAAGGCGAAAGTTATCCTTAGGGGAATCTCAGCATATGGCTTCAAAGCAAGTGGCGAAGATTCTATTCACTCTTTGAACACGGATGTTGCGGTTGACTTCAAGTCAAGAGTAAATGACATCAAAGTGAGCAAGATCGAATACTTCAAAAACGATGTTTTAATCGGAGTTTCAAAGAGAGGAACTTCAACCCCGTCAGGAGATGTTTCACTTATCACAAGTGATGATTACAAATTCTATGACGGCAAATCAACAACTCCAGTGTATGAACAAGCAACAAGTTATGATGCTTCTACAACATACTACTCTCGTTCAGACGGTGGTGTTTACACAGTGGTTAGCAGTTCAAGTGTAAACAATAGTAACTACGGAAACTACTTTGTTGCAACAGACAAAACTCAACCATACGTAAACGGTGTAGGATATCAAAATAAAGCATTTGACTTCCTTGTGCCAGTGATTGATTCAATCTATTTTGAAAGAAACGATTCTATTGGACAAGTCAGAATGGATATTACATTGATAGAGTCAAGTGGCGGAAGAACAAACACTTGCGTATTGAGTGAATACGTAACAATTTCAAGATTGGCAAGTTATGATGGTTTTGAAGGTAAGACAAACATCATGGACAACACAAGCGTTGCAAATCCAAATATTGTCGGACAAAAACTCTACAATGATACACTTGAAGTTGTGCTTGACCCAGGCGAATCAGTGCAATTTGCAATTTCAGACAAACCATTTACAGAAGTTCCAACTTCAGACCTTGTTAACCCAGAGCCAAACACTACTGACTATACGGTTACAAGATATGTTGGCATTTCTGCAAACATCAAAAACCTTGACTACAACTATAAGAGCCTCCATAAGACAGGAGATAAATTCTACATCACCGTTGTTTCGCAAACAACCAGTGATGAAATCGAATTCTTCTACAATGGATCAAAGGTTCAAGTCGCTGTTGTTGATGGAAACACCAGTACAGTGCCTAAGTATGTATACTCAACAGACTCTATGATTGTAAAAGGTAAGACCTACTATGAGCGTTCTTCAACGGGTACATACACAGCATACACTGGTGACGAGTTCTACAAGCAAGCAACAGCTCCATACACCAGTGGCAAGACTTATTATGAATATGTTGAAGACACTGACTTGTACGTTGTCACAACAAATGTAGACGCAAATCAAATTACAAAGTATTTCGAGCAGAATGACGAAAGATTCTATCATAGAGAAAAAGCAGACTTAAATTCTGGAAAAACCTATTACACATATTCAGCTGAAACCTATTCGTATGAAGTTGTGGCAAATCCAGTTAAAGATACAGAATATTTTGTTTCGACTGATCGATATGAGCTTTCTTACAAGAGAACTTCAGACAGAGAGCTTGACAGATCAAAGACCTATTATACTGTATCTGAAACAGGTGTTTACACTGCGGTCGAAGCAAAAGATCTGACTGTAAACAAAATTGCTCAGTATTATGAGCAAGAAACATCAACCTTGTATGCAGAGCAGACGATAAGCCTGTACAACAGCAATATCACTCTTCATATCAATGATGCTCAAGAGCTCAGCGGAAAAAAGAGCACTACAGAAACTCTTTACTTCTTGTATCAAGGTCAAAACAACAATATTGAGGGTGTGTCTGGATTTACAAACACAAACATGTATTATCAGATGTCAAAGGCATTCTCGGTGTTCCCACAATACGAGAAGATGCTTCCAGTGACTGCCACCGATGTTGATGCAAAAGGAAACATTCAGTTTTCTGTGGATGGCTATTTGAAGGCGTCTAGATCTGGAGTAAATGATTTCTATTACATCATCCCAAGAGAAGTTTGGGGAGAAAAACTTAAACTTGCGGGATATTCAGAAATCGCCAATAGCCTGGCTACATTCAGAAGCGGCTCAAGTTATAAGTATGTGTTTGAAATCAACAATGATGTTGAGGGCGGTGCCGGAAGTGCATTTATTGATGAAAGTGGAAACATCATCACAGACAAAAACTTCAACCTTCAATACAGCACAATTTCAGTCAATGTCTACATGAAAGTTTCTGGACAAAATGGATTCTTTGATGTTGATTCTACAAGGCTTAAACTTGGATCATTCAGAATGTTCTTGAATGCTCAAAATGAAAGCAACAAAAAGAATATCTCAATTCCAGAAGGACGATATGGAAGATTGACAACGAAGGGTTATGCTTCTGGTGTGATTGCTGTGCCAAGAGGTTATGATTTGTCTATTTACAGCGATAATACAAGCAACAGTCTTTCAACGATTACCAATACTCCATTTGGAAGCGCAAGACAGACAATCGCTTGTGAGGCTGGAGACACTTTGAACTTTGCAGAATTGTTTGAAGAGGAAGCACAAGGAAAGCACAATTTGGTCTATCACATTGTGGAAGATGAGATTGGTGGCGTTTCAAACATCATTCACTACAACAATTTGAACACTTATAAGATTGAGGGAGAGGGCACTCATACACTCACTATCCTTGTAGGATATAGGACAAGCAAGACTTCAGAGATGACTTATGGTGTTGTCAAACTTGATGTTATGGCATACAACGTCTTAAACAGAAAGGACAATGTCATTATGCTCTATGCAAGTGAATATAAGAAAACAACTGACGAATCTGTTGTGGAAGGGAAAGACTACTTCACACTTACAGAAGGTGGAGATTATGTCAAGGTTGAAAGCCCAGTGGACGAAGATCTTGGCAAATACTATGACATTGATGGTTCTACTTACGAACTTGGTTCTGGACCTTGGTATGCTTTTGATGAAGATGGAGCTGTGAAACTTATCACAAACTCAACTTCAAACAAAGCATACTACACGGCTCCAGTACAGACTGGAATCTACAACGAGAGCTTTGTTTCTCTTGACGATGGTGTGACCAAGGTCAACAGTTTCACATTCTATGTTGTCAGCCGTGATGACAGTGAAGAAAGAAATGTTGTACTCAACCAAAATGCACCTTACAACCTTGCAAACTTGTTTGAAACAAGCGGTTACAGGTTCTATAAGGTGAATGGAAACTTTACACACGGCTCAGATCATACAGCATTAAGTGATGCAATTAGTGAAATCTCAACAGAGAATTTCTCAATTGGTGCAAATACAACAATTGACGTACATTACATTGTTAGAAATTCAAATGGAAAATATTTTCAACTTACAGTGCATTACAAATTTACAACTTCAAACTCTCCAACAAGTGCAACAGTGTTTATCAAAGAGGGAGAAAAGCTGACAGATGCTGTTTCAAGACAAGTCGAGGCTGATTTGAAAGACGACAAGGTGACCATCCAAAGCATTGAACTTATCGGCAGGAATGGATTGCTCAGCAGTGATTTACAAATTGCAGGTAAGGATGCTGAAGGAAAAGACACGACTGACATCAGAATTGACAGCAAGGATTATGTTATCACTTATACCGTAGAGGGAAGCGACAAACCAAGATATGTCAGATATTCTGTTGCATTCTATGTTTACAAAGATACAGCAGAATTGACTGTTGAGACACAAACAACAACAAGCTATCGTTTGATTATGGCGGGAGGAGACATCCTGAAGAAATTGAATCTTCCAGAAAATGCAGCAGTAACATTTTGGCAACTGAATGACTCAGGCAAATTGGATGTTGCAACAGAAATTTCTCTTGCAACACTTAACAGTGAAAATGTTGAAAAAACTTACATTGTTGTCATTGAATACAACACAGATGGCGAAGGTGAGACAAAAGTTAAGCACACTGATTATTATCTCATCGACCTCATCTTCACTCTTGCAAAAAATGCTTAACTCTAAAAATGAAAAAGGACAAAACTTATGAATGCTTGGTTTTGGGTGTTTATCGCCTATCTCACATTAAACTTCTTGGTTATGGTTTCGATGATTTTCGTTGAAAGGCGAAAACTCACCAGCGTTATAAGTTGGTTGACAGTTGTTTCGCTTTTGCCAGGACTTGGATTTATCATTTATCTTATTTTTGGAAGCGGACTTTCTATCAGAGTGAGAAGACTTATTTCAAAATTCGAATTGGCTGAATCGCAGTACGATGAGGAATTGAAAGAGTTCTTCTCTTCTGAAGAAAATGTCAAGTTGCTCAGAATGGAAGATGCGGAAATCATCAAACTTTGTCACAATTTTGGAAGTATTTTGTGTCCAGCAAACGATGTGAAAATTTTTACTAATGGAGAAGAAAAAGTTGAAGCTCTTCTTGCAGACATTGAAAATGCTCAAAAATCAATCAACATCGAATATTATATCTTTGCCGATGACCAAGTCGGGAAAAGAGTTATGGATGCTTTGATCAAAAAAGCAAAAGAAGGAGTGGAAGTTCGATTTATTTTCGACTCAATCGGATGCTTGGGCGCACCAAGAAGATTCTTCAGAAAGTTAAAGAAAGCCGGAGGAAAAGTTGGAGAATTTTTTCCACCATTTATGGGAATCAGAATGCTGAACCTCAAAATGAACTATCGAAATCACAGAAAGATTGTTGTTATTGATGGATGCATTGCTTACACCGGCGGAATCAACATCCGTGAAGATCACATGGGACACAAAAAGAGATTGTCACCTTGGAGGGACACTCATATAAGAATTGTTGGTTCTGGTGCTTCTGCTTTGCAAAACGTTTTTCTCAATGATTGGCGATATGTCAAAAAAGAAAAGGTTGCGCCTACAACTTACATTGAGAATGGGCTTTTCCCTGAACCAAAGAAGGAGGGGAATGTTTGCTTGCAAGTCTTGACATCTGGTCCGAACGAGAAAACAAAAGATATCAAAGAAGCATACTTGAAACTTATCATGAATGCAAAAAGCGAAATTGTCATTCAAACTCCGTATTTTGTCCCAGATGATGCACTTATGGAAGCTTTGAGAATTGCTCTTATGAGTGGTGTCAAAGTTAAGATTATGGTGCCTAAGAAAGCTGACCACATGACAGTTTATTTGGTCACCCTTTCGTATCTGAAAGATATCGTAAACTTTGGGGCAGATGTCTACATCTATGATGGCTTCTTGCATAGCAAAACTTTGATGATTGATGACAACAAAGTTTCAATCGGAACATGCAATTTTGACAATCGTTCTTTCGGACTAAATTTTGAAGATACTGTACTGATGTATTCGGAGAGTATTTCAGAAGAATACAGAAAATACTTTGCAAACGATATCGAAAATTCTGTTTATGCAGATGTGAAATTCTTCAAAAAGAAAAAGTGGCTGACGAGATTCTTGCAGTCTATTTTCAGATTGTTTTCACCAATTTTTTAATAATAAAATACTCTGGTGATGTAAATTGCCTTATTTTCCTAGGTTTTACGGCATTTTAAACGAGTTAAAATTTAAATTTATAAAACTTTTATAAAAAACTTTATAAAAATGCTACAAAAATTATTAATTAAGATACAAGTTATCTTTCTGGTTGGTTTATTTTTAGATAGAATAAGTGGACAAAGTTGCAAAATCTTTGCCCACTTATATTTTTTATTTTTTACTTTATTAGCAATATAATAGTTGATTTATTAAATTGCTTGCATTTTTATCGGCTTCTTTTGTGTAGTGTGTGTAAATATTTAATGTTGTATTTGTATCACTATGTCCAGCTCTTGCTGATACTGTTTTTATATCCATACCACGAGTAAGTTGCATGGTAATATTTGTGTGCCTTAGCCCATGCGGAGTAATTTCTTTCAGTCCATTTTTTTGTTCAAACTGTTTTAACCATCTAAAAGTTGTTGCTCCTGCCATATTTGAGCCATCCCATCTTACAAATAGTCTATCGGTATTTGCCCATAAGTTGGCATATTTTATTTTTTCACTATCCCAAAATTTTTTGTAATCTTTTAATAATGTTACAACTCCACTTGGAATGCTAATTGTTCTGTTAGAATTTTTTGTTTTTGTATTTTTAGTTACAACCCCTATGCCACAAGCATATATACTATTTCTTGAAATTGTTACTAGTTCTCTTTCAAAATCAAAGTCTTTCCATTCTAAACCTACCAACTCTGCGTTGCGAACACCCAAAGCAATCATTAAAGTAAATGCAACTTTTTTTCTAATATCTGTTTCATTGTTTATGCAATCTACAAAATGTTTTATAGTTTCCGTGTCATCTAATATTTCTTTTTTACCAGAAGAACCTTTTTTAATAGGACGAATAAAATCACTAGAAGCATAATTGACACTAATTATACCTTGCCTTACTGCATCTCTAAGTATCGTATGTAGCATTATTTTAATTGCATTATTTGAGCCTCTTGAATATGGAACTTGCTCACTTTCGGCTTTAAAATAATCTTCAAAATTTATTTTTAAACCTCTACATATTTTTTTAGCCGTTTCCCTTTTTAATTTATTACCAACTTTATAAGCAACCTCTATGGTAGTATCAGCCAATTCACATAATTTTGCACAAGATTGAGTAGTTAGGTTTTTTGCAGTAACCAAATCTCTTATGCTTTGCTTCACGGTTATAGTTTCTTTTTTATGAGTTCGTTCGCATAGCCAATTGCAAAAGTCTTGTATTATAATTTGATTTAAACCCCTTAAAGTGTATTTGCCTAATTTATCTTTAAAAATTTTTAAATAGCCTTTGCAACTATTATAATAAGAATAGCCTTGTTCGTGGTATATTAAAATATCTTCTACCCACTTTTCAGCAAATTCATAAAATCCTATGTCTTCCATAGGCTTGTTTAAAATTCCATTTGAAAGCCTTTCAGTTTGTTCTTTTAAGTCTAATTGACATTTTAGTTTATACGATTCAATTTCTTTTTTGCCCTTTAAGTGATTAGGTACTTTATATGTTTTAACTTTTTGTTTAAATTTTTTTGTTAAAGGGTCTTTATAGTTGCACCAAAATACAAATGAAAGTTCGCCTTTTTGATTATATCGTTCTTCTGTGTGCATTAAATCATTTTTATTCTTCATCTGGTACCTCAATAATTTTTCCACCTAAAAATATTATAAGTGAATTGACATCAACTAAAATTTTGCTTGAATTAATTATGCAATCTATTTTTCCACTTTTGCATAATTGTCTAATAAATCACTCGCTTACTGCGGTATTTTTGTCAAGCGACCTTAATTCATCCATACAACCTTTTATGGTTTTTAATTCTGGCATAATTTTTTTAAACATATTTTTTGCTCCTTTTTTTTTATATTAATTTCATTTTTTAAAAAGTTCAAGGGTTTTGAAAGGTGTTTTTCAAGTTGTTTTAAGTTTGCCAAGTTTTTTTAGTAAAAGTATTATAAATGCCTTGCTTTAAGCTTGATTTTTGTTTATAATATTTTATAAATCATATTTAAATATGATTGCTAATTATATTTTTGATTACTATATATATAATCATTCTAGACTTTTTTGCGGGAGGTAAACCATGGCTAATTTATCTAATACTTTTAAAACTAATTTGCAAAAACTTTTGGCTGATAATAAGATATACATTAACAAGAAAAACCTTTCTTCTTCTATCGGCTATAAAACTGCAAACTCTATAACAAAAGACTTAAATGGAAGCAAAGAGCCTTTTTGGCAAAAGGCTTGTAAGTGCATTGAATACCTTTATTCTAATGTTCCTTGCTTTACTTTAAACAACCTTATTCCAACCATGGAAGAAAAGCAAGAAGATAAAAAAAGTTTTGCAGAACTTGAAAAGGACTACAAAACCTTAAAATCTAATTATGAGCAACTTGAAAAGAAATATAATAATCTTTACCAGTTTGCCAACTTTATTAACATAATTAAAAACCTTTCAAACGAAAGGCAGGATACTTTATTTAATTTAATGTCAGCCGAATGCTTTGCTGACTTTTTAACCAAACTAAGAGATTATTCACATAGAGCATTAATATTTGATAAGAATAATAAAAAATCTCATTATTCAAACACTTTTATATTTAAACCTTACAACTATAATACTTTTGCTTATGCTGATGCTTTATGCCAGCAAACAATACTTGCTTTAAGGCTTAAATATAGATTAAAAAACCAAGACGAATATGATAGAACAGAAGAAGAAAAAAAACAAAAACGTATTGAAGAAAAGATAAACGAAATTAAAATTACAGGGAAAAGAAGAACTGTTAAAATGCGAATTAAAAATTTACTTGAAGAAACTAGTAATGCTGACAATAAAAAGGAATTTAGAAAAGATAGATTTAATGACCTAACTCGTTGGAAATTTAACCCTTTGGACTTTAAAGATAATACTCTTTGGAACTATGATTTTATCGATTATAAAACCCTTTATAAAAAACAATTAGCAGAATTTATCGAAGAAGAATTTGGTAAAGAGTACTCACAAAAATATTTAAAAAAATCGATGAAAGATGAAAACGACGATATATTTAAAACTTAAATTACAATGCGTCTATGAGCTTGTTAAATGCGTCTACAATCAATCGCGACATTTAACTTAATAAAATATATTGCTTATTGCATTTCGTCCGTTAAACTTTCAGTTTTTATAATCTTTAAAATTTCTTTCAACCCTTTCAAATCAAATGTTTGAATTGAAATTTCTAAAAATGTTTTTAAATCTTTCTCTAAAAGGCTTAATAAAATCTCTATTAAGTCTTTTTCATATTCTTGTTCAACTTTCATTTTGCTTACTCCTTTTAAATTAATTAGTCGGCTATTAATTCAAAATATGGAAAGCCTTTTGTAAACTTTTCATTTGCTATTTGTAAATCTTTTTTCAACTTACATACTTTTAACCACTTGCAAGGCTCAATCAAATTTAGTTGTTTTAAAAATACAAAATCGTTATTGAGAGAAAGGTTAAAACTATTTTTAATTTCTTTTGCAGTTTGTTCGGCATCATAATCACTCATACCAGCACGAATTACAATAAGGTTATTATCAAAATGACCTTCCGCAACTTTATAATTTTTTATAATCTCGTCTATTTGTGTTTTTGTTAAAACACTCTTTTTTATTATTATGTCAATAAAGCCATAGCCAAAAACCATTTTTTGCCCCCCCTTTAAACAAATTCAACTTTCTCGCAAGATAAATTTGTAAGCCTAATTTTATTATCAATATCAAGTAGTTGCGTTTTAATGTTTTTGCAGTTAATTTTTTGTGTGTAAATTTCTTTACAATCAATAGAAGATAGGCAAGTAATTTGTTTGCACTTTAAAATATTTCCACTTATGTTTTTATGTATTAATATGCTTTCACAAACACACCAATCTTTTATAATTAAGTCGTCAGCAAATATTTTATTGCAAGTAAAAGAATAGTTAAAAGTAATTGTTTTTGCCTTTACATACACGCAACAATCATAGTCTTTTTTGCTTACTTTTTGGCATTCATAAACTAAGTCAACAGCACAATTAAATAAAACATCAACTTTCTCGCCATTTTCTATAAACTCAAATATAATTTGTTTATGCTTTCCGTCGTGCTTATCTGCTGGCACTATTTTAACATATCTTTCTAATTCTTCTAGTTTATTTATCGTTATCATTTTAACTCCTTATTTAAAGCGGATTTATTATTTTTAAGGGGAAGTTTATGTTATTATTAATATCAAGTAGGGCAGTTCTTATCAAGCCAATCAAACCAATATTTATCTAAAATATGTGGTGCAAAATCAACATACAATTTGCTTAAAAATTTAATAGCCAACTTTTCAATTATAAATTTTCTTGCAGTGTTTGAAAGAAATAAATTAATATTTTCTTGTCTTTGCTTTTTTGAAATGTTTTCTATATCTAAATTTAGTTTAAAAGTATCGTTGACTATTTTCATAAATCTATCGTCTTCAACCAGTTCTTCAAAAATCATATTTGAAAGTGATTTTGATATATTCTCATACTTGCTATATAAAAATATCTGCAACCCATATTTTTTAAACTTTTCAGCTGAAATAACCTTATAGACATTTCCCAACTTTTCAACTGCACCATATTTTATTAAATCTTCCAAGGTAGATTTAGCCTTTGGAAAACTCCACTTAAAAAACCTTTGCAATGTTGCAATGCCAAAATTATCTAAATTTATTAAGTCATTAAACTTCTCAATATTGCTTTTCATATAAACTCCTTTGTATCGGTTAGTACAAGCCGTTTAAATGCGTCTTACACCGTTCTTAATATTGTGTTTATATATTTTATTGCTTTTACATTTTGTGCTTTTAAACGCTAAGTTTTAATATCTAGTATTTTGTTTTTTTAAAGTAAAAGACAGCAAAAATACATTGCTGTCTATTTATAGCCTAGGCTTTTTCTACACTTCTTAAAACCCTCAGTTTTACAAGCCCCATAGTGTGGACATTGAATACAACCAGCAGGACCAAAATCATTTCTTCTTGCGTTTCTTTCTGCCTCTCTATTTGCTCGTTTTTGTTCATCTAATTGTTTTTGCATAATTTCAGTTTGCTTTCTTGCTTCTCGTTGTAAATTTTGTTGATGTTCTTGTGCCTCTTGTTGCAATCTATAATTTGTTTCTTCATCTTTTATTGCTCTCTGTCTAATTTCATATTCCAGCATATCAGTTCGCCTTCGCTGTTCTTCCAATATCTTCTTTTCTCTTTCGTCTTTAATAAATATTTCTATAGCCTCTTTTATATTGTCGGCTCGACCCATCTCAAAAATATTTATAAACTCTCTTGCGTTTTCTAGAACAACATCAGGATAATGAGAAAACTTTTTGCTGTTTTCTTTTAATAATAATACCTTTTTATCAATATTTTCTCTGTTTTTTTGTTTTATTTCATTTACTTTTTTCTTATATAATTCTTCTAAGCGTTCATACTTTTCTTGGTATCTCTCGTCATACTCTGATTTCCATTGCCTATATTTTTTGTTGCTTATTTTTTCTATAATTATTTGTATAAGATTATAAATATCTATTACTAAACAAACTACAACCACAATTATAGCGGCTCCAAGGATTATTTGACCAACCAACTTACTCAAATAATCATTTGTATTAGTCATAATTAAATAAAAGAAAATTCCAACGATTATACTTATTGGCAAAACTATTGCATTTGCTATGAAAGCATCAACTGTTTTGCCTCCTCTTGACTTCGGAGCATCCTTATAGCTTACTTTTAGCCGTTTTTCAAACCACTCTTCCTCATCTGGTAAATCTAGATATTCATACTTAGCTTGAATTGAATTATAAGTATCATTATATTCATTTAATTCTTTTAGTATTGTCTGTACAGAATTATCCATTACAACTCCTTATGATACAACCTTATTATATATATTTCTCAATAAAAAGTCAAATATATTTACTACAAGCCAATAAAATATTTAATTTAAAGTCAATTTGGAACTATCTTCTAAATTAGCACGACCTCAATATCATTTATAATTAATTGTAATAAAGGAGGTTAGGCTATGGACAATAATGAACTTATAAACCGAATAGGCTTTATTAGAAATCGTGCAAATTTGTCGGCAAGAAAACTATCAATGGAAATAGGCAAAAATGAGTGCTATATTCATAGACTTGAAACAAGCAAAACATTTGCTCCAACCTTTGAAACTTTAATGGATATTTTAGAGGCTTGTAATACTACCACCGAAGAATTTTTTTATTATAATATTTCAGCTTATAAACAAGATGAGGAAATATTACAACTTTTAGAAACTGCCAGCCCAGAAAAGAAAACTGCAATCATTTCATTATTAAAATTAAAACAATAAAAAAGAAGGCTTGATACTTTTCAGCCCTCTTTTATTTTTAATATTTCTTTGTGAAATAATCTTTACCTGCTTGCCATAAATAAATATCTAGTTGTCTTAAAGTAAAGTCGTTTAACTTATAAAATTCTCTAAATGCGTTTAAAATAGAATAGAACTTTTTGTAATCTCTACAATCTTCATAAGAGAATTTGAAAAACTTATCTTGCTTATTTAAGTGCATTAGCATTTTTGCCACATAACTATCAAATATAGGAAATTCATTGCCAAGATGATGAACACAATATTTGGTTGCAAAAGAGTATATATTCCTGTTTATGCCGTTTTTTGTTTTGTCAGCAATATCATTTACAACAGACAAATCTTTTGCTTTTAATTTTTTATCTATGTTTAGCGAAACAATATACTCGGCTACCTTATATGTATTAAATATATTTGTGCTATAAAAGTCATTGAGTATATTAACCTTTAATAAAACTTCGCTAATATCATTATTGTTAGGGTAAAGGGCAAACAACTTTTTTAATGCCTTTTCTTGTTCTACATAGTTTGATTGCGTATCGCAAAGCATTAAATACTTTTCAACTTCTGCTTTGCATGGCTTTTTTATCTCCATATATACTCCTTTTATCTATTCAATCATAACATACAACTACATATTTTGTCAAACAAAACGAATAAGTGTTTACTATAAATAGATAAAAAATAAAAGTAAGTTGTTATACCTACTTTTATTTTGAGTTATTTTATGGCTAACTACATTAATTTTAGCCAAGATTATTTGTGTTTTAACAATATAATCATATTTAAGTATTATTTTGTTTATTATCTACCATTGCTATATTAGATGTTTTAAGCCTTTCAACTAGCCTTTGCATAAAATCTTTTTCACTAGGTAAATATATTTTATCCAAATAATATGTTAATTTATTATCATTATTTAAAAAGTAATGCCCATTTTCAAAAGTATTGTAGTCAAGTACACCAATATATTCTTTGTATTGCTCTTCTAAAATACTATATAATAAGTTTTCGTCAATCTCAAATGCTGGTACATCAATATTTTTAATTCCTTGACTTCAAGTTATTATTCTTGCACCTATGGGAAAATAGGTATAAAAGCGATTGCCTTGTTGGATTGTATCATCTTTATATTTGGTAATATATTTTATTAAGCCTTGTATATTATAGGCATTTTTAATATTGACGAATCCATAACCTCAAAACTTTTTAATATCATGATAACCTATTTTTAATTTTTCTTCATTCAATAATATTATATGTATGTGGAAAAAGTGGCTTGTGCCTTGCACTTCAATAGCCCTTATATATTTAATATTGTCGCCATAATTCCGCCTTATGCTTTTTATAAATTGTTTAAAGGCATTTAGGACTCTGTCAAACTCTATATAATGTTCAAAGGTAAGCGTAATTCATTTAGCAAAATAATTTGTCAAGTCCAGTTTATATAGTTCATATCTTTTGCGATTGATTGTTCTATTATAATCTTTTCTATCCATATTTAGTTTAGGCTTATCGCTACGCCTTAACCCATTTCACTTTTTATCTGCCTTTTCAGTATTAAATTTTTTTGAAACAATAATCATTCCGTTTGCAAATTCAATTTTGTACATTTTATATTCCTCCGTTTTGTTGAGCAATGCTCGTATATAGTTTAGCCTCGCAAGAACATTATTTAAAACTACTTTATATTAATAAAGATTTTAGGTGCTTGTTCTAAAAAATATATAATAATTTTTATAAAAATATTTTACTGAAATTTAGAAAATTTAAATTAAACTACAAATTTTAGAAATTTTATATAATTTACACAAGTTGCAACTCAAATTAGGAAAGTTACACAAGTTATTTTAAAAAACAAAAGTTAAAATTTCTAGATTAATTAATTAATAAAAAAACAGCGAAAGGGCTGTAAATTTTGAAACTAGCAATAACACGATTCGATTATTGTTTTGTATTAAAAACTTATAGTAACAAATCTAATTTGTCTTTTCATGAAAAAAACAAGGAGTCACCCTTGTTTTTTGTTTTTATCTTGAATTGTTCTCAAATTCTGAATAGCTTCTTCAATGATTCTGTTGATTTCTTCAAATGCTTCTTTCTTGTTCATCTCACACCTCTCTGTTTCTTGCAAACAAGTTTTCTGAAGTGGTCACTTGAAATTGCTTTTCTGCATTATTAAAGGCTTTGTTCATCTCTTCAACATCTCTCTTTATTCCATCAACATATTCTTTTCTATCAACCCCTAACCCAAGTTTTGCGTTTTCATCAAATTTGATTTCCTGATAGGCTACCAATATTTCTTCCCCCAAAGTTCTTCTTCCTTCATAAACTGCGAGAGGGATTTTTGATGCATCACTTGGATTTTTTGCAACATGATTAATCAAAACTCCATAAAAATCACCTAATTCATCTGGATTTGGCACCAACACATCTCTTAAAACAATATCAGCTGTTTCATCAATCACTGTAAAGCGAATAACGTTATCCTCAATCACAGGAAAAGCAAAAAGTCCAGAATTTTTACAACCAGAACCCAAAAATTTCTTTGTTCCCAATTTTCCATCTTTGACATAAAGCATTTGTGCAAAGTTGGCAGTTGGTCGAACATACCCAATAGCTTTCACAACTTTGTCATCTAATTCTTGTCTATTCATAATATTATACCTCCGTTTTTCCTAGTATATCACGGGGGGGGAATTTGTCAACCTTAGGCGAACACATTTTTTTAGTTTATTTTTAGACTTCTTCCCCATCAAATCAACCTTCTTGTAGCATAGCGGGGCAAGTGTTTTTCAAAAAAATGTAAAAATTTTTTATTTTGTATAAATTAACGAATTAAAAAAGCTACTCTTAAAGTAACTTTTTAATAATCTATATTTCAAAATATTTTAGCTGTTGTTTCCTTTATTTCCCCGCTTCAAGGTTCTCTGTCACTTTTGCATTGCTAACAAAAGCAAGCTCAAAAAGAACTGAAGCCATGCCAACGCCAACTGGCCCTAAACCAGCTAATGCACATTTGCCCCAATCTTCGCTTTTTGTTTGATACTTGCTTTTTTCAGCTGTTAAACTGTCATATTCTTCTTTCAATTCTGCATTTGCATGTTCTTTAAAATATTCGCTTTTGGAATAATTTTTTATTCCACTTATGCTTGAAATAAATTGTTCGTCATCAATCAATCCTTGGTTGTATTTTAACTGTATCTGTTGTAGTTGCTGTTGGCGGTAATCTTTATTAAAATCTTCATATCCAAACTCATTTACCCTATCAACCAAAACAAGTTTTTTCTTATCAACATCCAACCCCTTAGAATCATATCCAAAATGTACTATAACCCCAGAAACACTAAGTCCCACCCCAATTGCAAAGGAACAAATCATGGATGCAATACTTGCTTTAAGGATTCTTTTAAAAGTTCTTTCTTTCATCTCAACCACCTATGCTAATATATTATTATATTATTTTCTCGTTGTCAATAGCCAATTAAAAAAAAGTATAAAGTGAATGTCAACCAATTGTGTTCGCCTCGGGTTTATCTCTCGGGGGCAACCCTTTATAAATTTTATAGAAATTTTTTAATTTGCCATTTAGGCATGTGCTTGGTTTTTACAAGTGGCGTCGCTTCGCCATACAAACACACGACTACAAACTCAATTTCTTTTCTAGTGTAAACCAATATCCTTTGTTGTCAAGGTCAATGCAAGTGTCATAAGATTTAATGATTATTTATTTTTACGACAACCTGTGACAACGGCAGAGATATTCGTTTTTTTGTTGGTTAAGAGAGAGTAAGGGTAAAAAAGAAAACGTAGGTTCTTTTTGTCTATGTTTTTCTTTAATTATTCCGCTAGTTTCAAAATTGATTGACTAATATTCGCTGTTTTTTTGTCGCAATTGAATAAACATAAATACAATTGAAATAATCCAGTTATGTTTCTGGTCGATATATATGAAATAAAAAACGTGACTTTGTCGTGTTTCAGGGGGAGTGGGAGCTGGTATGAAAAAAGCCTGCTCTTTTCTGTGTTGATTTTGATGTGTCTTCTTTTTTGTATTTTGCCGTTTGGATTTGTCGTTCCGCTGCTTTTGCTGCCATATATTTTCATTGTTCAAAAGGACTTCATGTTGACGAGAGAAAAGAAGAAGCTTATGAAAAGATTGTGGTTTTCAGCGAGAAGGTATGGAAGATGCCTCTGCATTTTTGTTGTGAAAATGGTGAGCGGGATTCTTGTGATTCCGTTTTTGTCATTTGTTTTTGTTGGACATATTCAGAGTGAGTGTGAAGAACTGGATTTCAAAGGCGTACTTTTGCTGAGCAAAGAACTTTCGCGAGGAAACAGGCTTAAGATTTTTTTGTTTTTATTGTTTTTAATATTTCTCATATCCATCTTTGTTTCAATCGGCTTTGCATGCCTGGTGTTGTTGAAATCTTGTTGTACGCTATCATATCAGGTTCAGTTGTCGCTGTTGTTTGGAACATTGACCTTTGCCCTTGTTTTTATCATTCTCCCGCTTTGGGAGAAGTATGTCGAAGATTTCTATTTGAAACAGAAAAGACTCAAAACAAAAGAAAAACAATGTTAATCACTCAAAAGAAGGAAAAATAGTTTGTATTTTTCTTTCTTTTTGATATAATTTTGCTGAAGGAGAAAAAGACTTGGATTATAGAGATTTCACATCAAAGGATGTTGCTTACAACAAATTCTTGGAATACAGAAAACAAATCATTGACAATGCTGACAATGGTGAATTTAACGATGCTTTCTTGGATATCTCTGCCAAGGCAATCGACGGGGATTGTGTTGCACAAGATTGCATCGCTTATTTCTTCAACAGAGGCTTTGATGACTTCAAGCCAAACTATGAGTATTATATGTCATGGGAAGTGCTTGCCGCTGCAAACGGAAATGAATTTGCTATTGAGAAGTTGCAATTTTTCCTAGATGTCGCTGTGTCAGCAATCATCTATGACAATGAGATTTTGAAAAGAGCGATGGTGAGAGGCAATCTCAACAAAAACAATGCAATTGTCGTCATAAGCAACCTTATCTGTGAAGGAATTGTCGACGAATTGGGACTCGATCCAAAAAAACTTACGGATGTCAATGAAAAGGGGGCGGCTTATTCCGCATCAATAAACAGAAAGTTTGTTGCTGCAATGGAGACTTGTCTCCCACGAGTTGTTGAGTTTCTGGTGAGTTAATTTGTGCAAAAGCCTTGAATGTCAAAACTCTCTGCAAATACGCCAGTTATGCCAACAATTATGTCGTTGCACAACTCCATTTGTCCGCTTTTGACAGAAAGAGAAAGGAGTTTCAAGATGAGCATATTTTCAATTGAAATCAAACTCAAAAATGCTTGATTTTCATTTTCCACACACTTGAAGTTGTGTGGTTTTTTATTATTGAAACTCAGGGAAACCTGCTCTTCAAACGAGCATAATCTCTCCATCAGCCTTTCCGAATCAAGTTTTTTGCGTAGGCATATGAGACATGCTTTCATTTTTGCGAGAAGCACAAGCACTTCGTCAACAAGAAGAGAAAACTCTTCCTCCTCAAGACTGATAAACACAAACCCTTTTTTCTTTAGACTTTTTGAATATGCTTTTGCAATCTCTTCAAAATCATTTGGCAAGAGTTCATCATTATACAATTTTTCCATATATTCTTTTATGAAAATTGTATGCTGTGTGTGACTTTGGGAGAGAGGTTAGACAAAAAAGAGGACCAAAAGGACCTCTTTGAAAGTTTGAAATTGATCTGACAAGAAGTTTAGAAATTGAATGGACTTGTTTGCTTCAAAATCTTTTTGTTTCTCATCTTGATATCATAATAAACTGCTGCAGTGTCAAGACTCTTAGTCTGTCCAATTTCCTTACGAGCAAGTTTTACATAGAACATTGGTACTTGGTCGTTTCGAGTAAGTTTCATCTGGATTGGGTTGTATCTGAAAAGTTTTACAACGACAGTTCCAAATGGAATCTGACCAAGTTCGTAAGGTGTGATAAGTGGACGGGTTGTTCTTTGAAGCTGGGTGCTTGTGCTGGTCTGCTTTCCGTCTTTGTCTTTGTCACTCTTGGAAACAGAGGTGTTTGTCTCTTCGTGAGTCAACTGAACATCACCGCACTTCTTTGAAAATGCCTCAAGAGTTGGTTGGTCATCACATCCAATAAATATTTGAGCATTGCAGTTTCCGATGATTGTTTTTGCTGCTTCTTGACCATATTTTGTTTCAATCTGAGTATAAGATTGGACAACCATTTCATAAAGAATGTTTCTTCCACGAGATACGGTGATCATACTGTCAAATTTTGGAATTGGAGGAATATTACCAAATTCATCCAAGATGAAGTATACGTGTTGTGGCAACTTTTGTCCAGGATATGAATTTGCTTTGTCAACCAAACGTTTATAAAGTTGAGAAATACACAAGATTGCAAGGTTGTGTCGTTCTTCTCTATCGTCTGGGATGACGAGATAAAGAATTGTTGGTTTGCTTGTGAAATCTTCAAAATCTATGTCACTTTGTGAGGTCAAGTATGAGATACCAATATCGTTCATAAATGAAATCTTACCATTCAATACACCAATGTATGATTTTGTGGTGTTTGGGGCATTGTTGATAACTGCAGATGTCAAATTTGGAACATTGGATGTTGCGTCGTCACGACCTTGAAGAAGATATTTTCTTACTGTTTCAAATGGTGCGTCAGCATCTGGATCACGGAATGTTGCAATCTTATAAAGGTTGTAGAAGTTGAATCTTTCTCTTGTCATGCCAAGTTCTGGATTCAAACTATCCTCAAGCATTGCAAGGGCGCATCCATAGAGATAATCCTGAGCACCTTCTTCCCAAGTTGGGTCGCTTGAGTTTTTAGACTTTGGAGCAACAGTGTTGCACACTTCTTTAAGTTCGTTTTGCGCCAAGTCAACATAAACTTGTTCTGCGCTTGAAACTGCCACTCTAAGTTGTTCTTCGTCTGGATAAGCAACTCCTTCAAACCCAAACCATTCTGCACCATATTTGACTCCAGGAAGTTCCTTAAATCCGGCATCCTTTGGTTTTGTTCCGTTTGAACATTTTTTCACTGTGTTTTTGCAGTTTTTACCCTTGTGATAAACATCAAATGCATGTTCCATTGGATTCCATCTGGTTGAAGAAAATGGATCTCTCAAATCAAGGGTTAATACACGATACCCCTCATCTTCCATAATCTTACTCGTCTTTTCCCAAAGTTCTCCTTTTGGGTCTGCGACAACCATATGTGGCTTTTCACCAGAGTGTGCCAAAATTCTGATTGTTGGAATGATACAAAAAGAAGTTTTACCAGATGCGGTTGTTCCTATAATCAGGCAGTGATATTCGTCTTTCATTGCGATTTGGTATTTTCCATTCTCAATTGTGTTTCTGAAAACGATACCCGTGTTTTTGACAGAAGGGAGGTTTGCCCAGTTTGTCAGGATAAGCCCAAATTCTTTGTCAAAATTTTTTGGTTCGAGCCACTTAGAGTCATAAGACAATTTCATTTCGTCGCCGGCAGCAGTTTTTCCCTTGTCTTTTACTGCTTCTTTCTTTTTAGGTTTTGACATAACAGCATACACGATAGCAAGAACAACGCCAAGAGCCGCACCAATAAACGACCAATCAGATCTAATCGCTTCAGTTATTTCATTATATTGTCCATCAAGGAAGTATGCAAGAGCTGATCCGCCAGCATAGCCAATGATGACCAAAATAACGAGTGCAATAAGAAATGGTTTAAGTTTTTTCTTCATATAAAACTCCTAATCAACTTTATTTTAGTATTAAAACGCAAAAAAATCAAGCAAACGACACTTTTTCTTCAAATATATATAATAGGGAAGAGATTTGGACAACATGTCCTTTCAATTTGACTTTAAGGCTTGGCAATGTTAAAATGAAAGCAAGTCAAAATGCTCTCGTGGTGTAATGGATAGCACAATGGTCTTCGGAGAGACTGTGCGGGGGTTTGAGAGCTCCCTTTTCAAAAATTCCGAAAATTTAATATGCTCCCGTAGTGAAATGGATATCACATTCGTCTTCGGAACGAAGGTCTCGGGTTCAAATCCTGACGGGAGCACCACCTTAAATCCCTTTATTTTAGGGACATGTAGCGATTTTGACAATCGCTACATTTTTTATCTCTCTCGAACCCCCACTCGAACCCCTTAACGCAAAATTTTTTAGTGAGGGGGTTCGATTTTTGATAGCCAAATTTAACGATTTTTTCTGAAAAAAGCAAGCAAAAGTGGGCTTTGTGACGAATTTGTGACGAATTTGTGACGAATTTCTGCAAAAAAGTGGCTTAATTCCGTTTAATTTCGGACAATTTCGTATTGTATCGTATGGTGTTATTTTTGCAAGATTTTTGCAAATTGGCGTTATCCCATTCCGCTGTCGGCAATTTTTTTCTTGTTTAAAAGTGCTTGTTTTTCTTCAAGCAAGCGGTTTAATCTCTTTATTTCAAGTTCCAAATCTTTCTTGCTTAAAGCGTCTTTATAATCATATTCTGAAAGTTGTGTTCCAATAATATCCCCAGATCTGATTTTAGATGAAAAGTCCAAGTGAGAATAGACATCGGCAGTTGTGCTGTAATTGGCGTGTCCAAGCCATTCTTGGATATTCTTCATCGGCACATTATTTGCAAGCAAAAGGCTGGCGCAGCTATGTCGCAAGTCGTGAAAGCGAATGTGTTTAAGATTGTTTCTCTTTAACAACAATCTGAAATTATTTGATACCCAATCGGGGAAGATAATGTCTCCGTAATCGTCAACAAAAACATATTCATCAAAGTTGTGGATATAAGATTTGCCATAGAGCTTTTTATTGCATTCAATTTCTTCTTTGCGTTTTAAAAGCAATTCTTCAATTTTGGGCAATAATGGCAAAGATCTTAAACTTGCGTCTGTTTTAAGTTTTTCAGACTGATAAAGTTGTCCGTTTATTCTTATGATTTTGTTTTCAACAGTTATGATTTTCTTTTTGAAATCAATAGACTTCCATTTTAATCCCAACAATTCACTTCGCCTAAATCCATAAAAAGCAGCCACTCGGACAATAAGTCCCAATCGGGTTTTATCAGTAAAAGAAAAAAGAGTTTCTAACTCTTCTTTGTTATAAAACTCTGTTTTGTGTTTTTCTCTTTTAAGTTTTGGCATAAATTCGTAGGGATTTTTGGGGATCAAGTCATCTCTATATGCTTTTCGTAATGCTGGCGATAAAATGACAGCATAATGTTTTATTGTTGTGTTAGTGTTTCCGCGTTCATTTCTAAGATAATCATAGAAATCTTCAATATGATGATAGGTCACATCTTTCAACAACAATTTATTTCCAAAATATTCTTTTATGGTTTTCACGCGGTTTTCGTAAGAATAATATGCTGCTGGACTTAACTCTTTCTTCTTATCTAAAACATATTGTTCAATATAATCAATAAAGATTATATTTTTATTAACTATTCTTTCATCTGAAACACTTTCGTATTCTGCAATATCAAAGTTTTCCAGTTTTTCTTTCAAGAGTTTTTCAGCAGCTTTCTTATTTCCGCGTTCTGGCAAGTCAGTTTTAATTCTTGTTCTTCTGTGGCGGTTGAGAGAGTCTTTGTAGTAAATTGTCAAATAGTAGATTCCATTGATAACTTCCGTTTTACCTGTCATAATTGTTCCTCATTAAAAAGATAGGCAAGCACATTATACTTAGGTATCTTGTAGTCTTTGCCTATCTTTTTTGCTTTAATTTCGCCATTTTGTAGTAATTCATAAGTTTTCGTTCGTTTTATTCCAAGCATTTCTTGTAATTGTTTCATATTCACGCAGTCTGGATATTCCTTAAACATGACTGCTGAAAGTTCCAAAAGTCTGTTCATTTCTAACCTCACATTTCACTTTGTTCTGTTCTCTGTCTTGATGAGGATTGATCAATCATGCTATTTAATAGTTTTTGCCATTTTTGATTTCTGCGAAGATTATAATCTCCATAAATGTTCATACGTCTAATATTGAAATCAAATCTTGTCCAACATCTGAAAAGGTTGGCATTTTCAGCACGAACAAAAAGATATTCACTTGCGCTGTCTTTAATTCCTGTAATTAAACACTCTGGAAGATTGTGATCTCTTGTGATATATTTGATGTTTCTGCTCAGTGTTCTGGCGTTCATCATTTTGCCATTTTCTCTTACACAAAGATAATCTCTATTGCTGAAATCGTAGTCAGTGCAGCTTATAGAGTTTTGGAGTTGTTTTTGTTGCTCATTTATCAGCAAATCTTTAATGTGTGGCAAAAGGGGATAAGTGCGTGCAAATTCTTCATCTCTTTTCAAATGAGTGTAATAAGCATGATAATCATCTACACCATTTCGTGAAATATGATGTATAGTGATTGTATTTTTAACAAAATCAATATCACTCCATTTCATGTTCATAAGTTCCAATCTTGAAAGTCTGTAAGCAAATATCATTTTATAAAAGCACTCATATTTGTGGCCTTCGCAAGCCTTAAAAAATTGTCTAATTTGATTTTCGTCATATTGTTCTACAAATTCATTTTCCATATTTACCTCACATTTTCTGCTAATTTCAAACTCTTTAAGTCATCTCTTACAACATCAATCAGTTCATCGCACAAATCTTTAAAATCTTCAATGCCAATATTTTCTAAATTGCCATAGGCGTTTAGCCTATACATATCAGACGAATAAGTGTCGCCAATGAAATAACGCAGTCTGTCAAGATCGTTGTTATTTTGTTCAAGCCAATATTGCGTATCATCTTCATCAAGTAAGCCAAAATCGTGGATATGGTCGCACAAATAAATGCCACCATATTCGTTTTCAAAGTCGGCACAAGTGTCCCAGATGTCTGAATAGTTTTTTTGATAATCGTAAGAGAGATTTTCTTTTATTTCTTTTAGTTTTCGTATTAAGTTTCTTTTGTCAGATAGTTCGCTCATTTTCACCTCTCAAAAGTTGATAAATTCTTTCAGCAACTCTTTTAATCATGACGGGCGGAACACTCATTCCGCACACATAGGAAACATGGTCTAAACTTTTGCTTAAAAAATTATAGTCTTGTGGAAAGGTTGAGATTGAAACAATGTCTTGTTTTGACAAAAAGGTTTTTGTATCCCACCGAATATTATTGCAGTGGGCGGTTATTGTTGGGGAGACTTGTTCATCATACACAAAACAGTAATTAAAAAAAGAGCTCTTGCCTCGTGTTTTTAAGCAAGCGTTCTGTAAATTTCGATCACCATATTTTGCATGGACTACAAGTTTCTGCAAAGTGTCATATAAAGGCATATTTGAGCCATAATCGGCCTTTATTTGCCCGAAAGGGATTGGTTTATAGTTGAATGTCATGTTGAGCTTATCAAGGTCCAAATCAAGTCTGGTGGCTACAAAAAACACTCTGTGGCGCTTCTGGGGGATCCCCATGTGTTCGCCTTTTAAAAGCCAGTGTTTTACTTTGTAGCCAATATCGTGAAAGTGCTTGTATATGTTTTGCACATACTTCCAAGCATTTCCGTTCATAAGCCCTTCAACATTTTCCATGACAACAAACTTGGGGCGAAGTTTGTTTACTGTTTCAATAAAGACAAAAGCCAAATCGTCAAGAGTCTGTTCTTTTTGTCCTTCACGAAATTTCTTTTTCTTTCCCCAAGTTTTTTCTCGTTTTCCTGCCATAGAGAATGTTGTGCATGGTGGACTTCCGTCCAAGATGTCAAGTTCAAAGAGTTCTTGTGGCAATTCATTGTTTGGGATATTATTAAAATCTCGTATATCCATGACAAAGTTATGCTTAGGATTATGATTTTTCACATAAAGGTCATTCATGCGTTTATCAATTTCCAAACAGCCAACAACATCAAAGCCTGCAAGTTTATATCCCATTGTGCTGCCACCACCACAAGCAAAACAACTAAATACTTTCAGTCCGTTGCTTTGTGGATAATCTTTGAAACTCCAATTCCAATCAGTGCTTTCTTTTGCCTTAAATCTTTCGCCTTCGCTACCCAACAAATCAAAAATTGATTGTTGCATAGTTTTCTTCCTTTTTTACATTTCGTAGTCATGTGTTTGTTTTCGTGAGTGAAAACTAACATATCCTCTTTCATTTAGTTCTTTTATATCTTCTGTGAAATGATCTAAATCAGTGCGGTTGTTGCTACCAGCAGTCCAATCATGATCGTGTGCCATAGTTCTTATCAAAATGTTATTTCTCCACTCGTTAGGAAAATATCTAACATCAGGGATTGACATATAAAGGAATTTTTCATTGTTTGTCTTTATCACACAACTAAATTCAAAGTGGTTGTTATTAAACTTGTGTATTGAATAGTTCTCTGGCAAATGTTTTTTGATATAGTTTCTATACTTTCTCTCAAACGAGATATATTCGGGAGTTCTCGTTGTTGAAGAATAAAAGTTATAGTCAATATATTCGTCTAAGTTGCTCATTTTATTTCTCCTCACATTTCAGCATTGTTTTGTTTTTCAAGTTTTTTGATTAAAGAAAAAATGCTTTTTGAAAAAGCACTTTTATCTTTGACTAACGCTTCGTTTGGATCTTTGTATCCGCAATTGTCAAACTCTGCAAATTTGATTTTGTTTTCTTTGAAATACTCTTTCAATTTCTGTGCCCATTTTTGTCCTGCTTCATCATTGTCAAGCGCGATAATAAAAGTTTTATTTTTGTCTTTCTCACTTTCAATGAAAAGATTTACATTGTTGGCACTTCCAAGCCCAACACAATTAACATTTAAAGTTTCAAAACTTAAACAATCAAATTCGCCTTCGGTTATTGCACAAATAGGTTGCTTGTTTGTCATCGCTTGCTTATTGAAAATATCAACATCACTGTCTTTTGTTTTGTAATATCTCATTTCTTCATTTGGATTTATATTTCTTGCAGAAAAACAATTTTTTGAAAGGGGGATTGTGATCGCATTAAGTCTTGTATTTGTTTTCTCAAAATAAAAGCTATTAAAGCCTAATCCAAAACGGTTTGCAGTCGCCAAATCAATACCACGAGAAAGCAAATATTCTTGTGCTTCAAAATTGTCTTTTAAAGCATTTTGCCAGTATTTATATGCTTTTTCATAGTTTTTTGCAGGTTTTTGTTCATTTTTTACTGTTTTTTGCTTAATAATTGTATCTGGTGTCAGTGTCCTTCTCTCATAATAATCAATTGCTTTTTTAAATGCTTCTTTACGATCCAAATGTTCTATTGCTGCAATTGCACCAAACAAATCATAGGTTGCGCCACAACCAAAACAGTGAATTTTGTAGTCATCAAAGTATTTCATAGACGGGTGTTGATCTGAATGTTCTGGATTTATGCAAGTGAAAAATTTGTCTGTTCTAATTCCTTTTGTTTCAAGATAGGATTGCAAGTTGGACTTAATATAATCAATTTCATATTGTTCCATGTTTACATCTCACTTCCACAATTTGCAATCTTCTTCAATTGAGTTTCGTATTCTGTAAACATATCTGACAAATCACTTTCTGAAATCTCGTCATGAAATCTCAAATATAATTCTGTGATAGAACGCAATACATTTTCTTTTGGGAAAAGGTTATAGTCCTTATCTTTTAGAAAGTTATAATCAACCAGACAATCACCGATAAATTTTGTTGCATAAATTTCTCTTGCATTTTCAAAAAGATATTCGCTGTCTTTACCAAGCATTTCTCTCTCAAAATCGTCAATTTCTCTTAAAATCAAAGACGTCAATTTAAAATCTTCTTTTTCAGTCATTTCACATCTCCGAATTATCATCTTTCTGTTCTTGTTTTTTCTTTTCATGAGCTTCAATGATTGCTTGTATTTCTCTTTCAAGTCCTTCGTTGACAATCTTTTGTTCTTCAATGATTTGTGGCAAATCTTTCATATCTTCTTCGTTGATGATATATTTTGTTCCGCAATCACAAGACAGCATTTGTCCGCCACATCTTGGGCAGCGTTCAATATCACAACCGTCCAAATGTTGTTCACCAACATGACAACCGCAGTCGCCACAAGTTGGATCTTCACCGTCTCCAACCCAATCGGAATCTTCATCACCAAATAGGATTGGATCATAGAGTTCACCTCTAATCAAATATTTTTGTTTCATAAGTTCCTCACAATTCGCTTTGAGATTTATAGAGCTTTGTTTCTTCTTCCAAAAAATCATATAAATCTTCTTGCGTTAAGTCATAGTCTGTTTTCATAAATTGACAATAAAAGTGATCTAAAATATTTTTTGCAGGGAAGCCCTTAATGTCATGATTTATAGCGTCATGACAAAGAAAATCATAAATTTCTTCGTAAGCATGAATTTCATAAAATCTTTCATAAACATGGATAGGGGCATTGTTGCAAACTTCGCGTTTATATTCTTCGATCTCTTTATCAATAGTGTTTCTAAATTTATCGTATTGTTTTTCTGTCATTATTGCACCTCAATTCATTTCAGAAATTTTTGCTATTTTGTCTGTCAATCCAGTCCAATAAGCGCTGTTCAAATATTCTTCATAAATCTCGTCTTTCACATAAAACTTTTCAACATTTTCTGGGAAAGCGTCATTATCAATCTTTACAACAGAAGCAGCATTTAAAATCACTTTATTTAGGCTCGTGCAACCGTCAAATGCTTTTGATTTAATTGTTGTCAAAGTGCTTGGCAAATTGACTTCTTCCAAAGCAGTGCAATCTTCAAATGCTTTCTCACCAATAGTGCGGTTTCCTTCTTTGAAATTTACTGTTTTAAGTTTATAACACCATGAAATTGAATAGCTGGCAATTGTTTGCAAATTTGCTGAAAGGGTTAGAGTTTCAAGTTTTGTCATTCTATTAAAACTACTCCAAGAGATTGTTTCAACGCTGTCCGGCAAAACAAGCTCGACAACTTTGTGACATTGTTCAAAAGCTTGACTTCCGATATATTTTAAAGTGCTTGGCAGAGAGATTGTTTTTAGGTTTGAATTGCCAAAGCAAACTCCGCCTTCAAGACTTTCAACGCCTTCTGGAAAAACTATTTCTGTGTGCCCATGTGTTCCACAAAATGCGGACCATTCAACTGTCTTAACTGTATTTGGGATATTAAAAGAACGATAGCGCGAAGTGTTCCTAAACAAATCTCGCCCAATGATTGTTGTGGTGTATTGAGTTCCTGTGATTGTTTTTCGCCATTCAAAATCAATTCTGTATCTTGTTCGATAATATTGAGAATTTCCATTTTGCACATAGCCAGAAATGTCAGTTATCGTGTAATCTTCTATGCCAAGTTTTTTAGCGTAAGATGTTAGGTCGCTCTGTGATGTTGCTTCTCTGTGCATTGCAACTTTTTTTGATGTCAAAGAATATGTTTTTGGGATATTAACCTCAACATTGTAATTTTCATAGTTATCCCAATAGGTTAGGAATCTGCCATTTTCATCAAAGAAGTAAAATTCCATTTCTGGATTTGTTTCTTGAAAAAGTTTGTCTCTGTCGGCAGCTTGTGCCAGTCCAATGAGAAATCCAAAGCCCACCACAATTGCAAGAATAATCATTGTAATTGAAAGGCCTTTTGCTTTGCTTATTTTATTTTCTTCCATAGGGCTCCTTTACATCTCGCCATGATAATTTCTCTTGCATTTTACATTTTTGCGTGTTTTTGTATGGGGGTGTTTCTCGCAAAGTGCAACAAAGTCTGGTCTAACTTTGTCTTGTATTTCTTTCCACACACTTTCAAGCGCAAATTCATGTGTCATGATCGGTCTTTCCAAAAGTTTTTCAGCATATTCATGAAAATCGTTCATGTCCACCATAAGAATCTTTGTAAAAGCTGTGACTGTTAGTTTTTCTTCAAATGTCATAGGCGTCTCCTTATTTACATTTCAGATATTGATTTTTTAAGATAATTCTCGCTTCTAAGTTTCATAATTTCTTTAAGCCAAAAATAATCCATATATAAATCACTATCTTCTGGCAAAGAAAAGGTATTGCAATACTTTTCACAAGTTTTAATTTGTTTCTCTGTCAAGCTGATATTTGCACCGGTTTTAGGATCATAGCCAACCATATAACAAGTGCCAACAATGCAATCATCAATTCCCGCAATCCATATATTGCCGGGCAATCGTTCAAGTTTGCCTTCTTCGTTGAGATAAATGTCAATGTTTTCAGCTCCGGGCATTTCAACACATTCGATATATCCACCAACAATGGCTTGCATATTTTCAAGTGTGTGTTCAACTTCCTTAATATAGGGCTCTTTATTTGGCTCTTTCACCAACAGCTTTATCGTATCCATGTTCACTCCTGTATTTGCAGAAATTCTTGTATCGCATGAGTTCCCATTCACTTGCATAGAAAGCTTGCTGAATAGAAACAGCTAAGATAGGGCGTAGGTTGTCCTTTTCTTCTTTTGGATAATCACGAAGATCCTCTCGGATATGGCGAAGCCTGTCCAAAAGATCTTTCTTTGAATTGTAGTCAATGTCTTGCAACACAAATGCAAGTTCTCCACCAATGTTCAGCATTATTGCACCTCTCTTTCAATGTCTTTTGATTTTGTTTTTGCTTTCGACTTTTTAGGTGTTTCTTGTTCTGTTGTTTGTTCCAACTTTTCTTCTTGCTCTTGCATTTTTTTGTCAAGATTGCGGATTGCGCGTTCAATTGAATTTTCAACATTTGAAAGCATTTGCTTTGTGACAGAACGCACTTTTTGAAGATTGCCTTTAAGTTTGTTCAAGCCTTCGTCATTGAGACTTTCAACTGAGAAATCATATTCTGGCAAGTCAAGTCCAAGTTTTGAGCTGACAGCATAGATAACAGCATTTCTTTCAAACTCGCCAATATTTTCAAGTCCTTCTTCATGGCGGGTAGTCAAAAGAATAGCAGCAACATCTTCAATGAGTTCATTGACAGAAAGTCCGTCTTTTACATAGACAACTTTATTTTCCCAATCAACTTCGCTGTTGCTGTCTTGATTTCTATATTCAAAAGTAAACTCTTTTGCAGTGCTTTCCAAAGCCTTTTTAACGGTTTCAAAATGAGACGCGATTGTTTCTTTGTTTGAATTGAGATATTCAAAATCTTTGCCTTCTGTTTGAGAGATGTCAAACACAAAGCCAACATCACAAATCAGTTTTGGCATTTCTTGTGAATATTCGTTGCCTTTTTCGTCAACGAAGTCTTGATTAAAGTTTTCAATGTGATGAGAAACAACTTTGATTGCTTTTTCAGCTTTCTTTACAACTCTTTTATAGAAATTCCATTCTTTCATACGTTTCACGCAAATAGCGTCTGGATTTTGTGAAAGGATAAGAACATCATTTGTGATTGTTTGATCTGGAAACAATCCAATTGCTCTCAAAAGTGATTTGATTTGGTTTTGCTTCAAGATTTCCATATATTTCTCTTGTGAGAGTGCGGTCAAATCTTCAAGCGTCATGAATTTTTTATCTTCCATTTTTTAACTCCTAATTTTCAAAAATTTGTTTTACTTGTGGTGTAGCCACAATTCTTATATTTGTTCTATTTGCTGGTCCTGTAATTAAAAAGGCACTTCCGCGCGGCAAGTTGACAATATTGTCCGTTTCATTTTCGTTGATTTGTCCTGCTTTCTCATAAAGAGTGCAAAGGTCAGACATATCATTTGGCGAAAGTGAAAAGATAAATGAATATTGGCTTACATTGATAATTGCAGATGATTTTCTTGCAAGTTCTGGACTGCCAACAAAGTCTTTGACGTTTTGTGTGATGACAATTTGCATTCCGTTGTATTTTCTTATTCGTTTTGCAAGTTGATACATAAAGTCAAGCGCAATAGGAAATTTCTCGTCAATAAACACATGGGCCTCATCAATTGCAATAACAATTTTTCGGTCCGTTCCGTTGAGTATGTTGTAGTCCCTATTTTTAATGACTTCATTGTCAAGCCATTTCAAAACAAGCAACATTTGTGCATTTCCAATCACATTGTTTTTGTTTGCCAACAACTTTTGAAAGTTGAAACAAACAAAGTTTTCAGTTGGATTGAAAGTTGTAAATCCGTTCCAAAGCGCAGAGTTTCTTCCGCCACGTCTAAACTTGCTTATATAGTTTGAAAGCACTTTATAGCAAGATAGGTTGTATTCGTCTTTTTCGTTTTCAATCCTTTTGTCAATTTCTTCTGCTAAGTCTTGAAAGATTGGATAATCTTTTGGTCTTAATTCCGACAAGTTTGTTTTTGCTGTGATTCCTTTTTTGTTGTAGATTTCAACAATGATTTTGTTTAAAAGCTCCAAACTGTCGGGATTTATTCCCTGTAAGATAAGTCTGAAAAATTCTTCCAAGAATTGCAAGTGAGAATAGAAAGAGTTGCTGCTTCCGTCTTGGTTTTCGTCGTCCAGACTGACAATGATGTGGAAAGGATTTATTCTTCCATTCTTTGAAGATGAAACATCTAACACTTTGCCTTTGAGATTATTTGCAAGATTGCAATATTCGTTTTCTGGATCCAAGATAAACACTTTTGCGTTGTCGCTTGCCAAGTTTGCCAATAGCATTTTTGTAGCGTAAGATTTTCCACTTCCAGATTTTCCAATGATGACAGTGTTTGAGTTTACTCTTTCGTCATCTCGTCTGAAAAAGTCAACAAAGGTTGGCAATTTGTTTTCGCCAATCAAAAGGCCATTCTCATCAAGAATAGCGTTGCTTACAAATGGAAAAGATGAAGCAATAACAGATGAGTTCAATCCTCGTGAGATGTTGGTCCTATTGCAAGTGTTGATGTTGCTTGAAAAATAACTTTCAATTTGTCTGCCAAACATCTCGCTATATTTGAAGCCAAGTTCACGCAGTTTTCTTCGCACAAATTTCTTGTTTGTTGTATCTTTTCCGTCATCATAGGCGGTTATGATAAGAGTTGTGTCAAAGAACACTTCATTGTCATTTTGCAAGCCTTCCAAAAGGATTTGTAGGCTTTCAAGATGTGTTTGCTTGTCAATCTGTGAGCTTGCCTTTCCAAGTGTCTTTTGTGATAAGAGTTCATTGATTGCATTGTCAATTCGTTTTGTGGCTTTATATTTTTCAACAGGTTTTGCTTTCAAGACAACTTTTGTGTTTGGAATGTCAAACAAATCTTGTCCCCAAGCGTTGTCAACTTTCAAAGGGAAGTCTGTGATAACAAAGTGGGTTAGGGTTTTATCATTCTGTTTTGTTGAGAGTGCTTTAAACGCAATATTCTCTGGATAGATGTTTTTGATATAGTCCTTTTCTGCGATATTATCAAAATCCCTTTCGTCAAAGTCTTTGTCATAAGAATATTTCAAAAAGATTGCAAGTTCTTTGCTGTTTAATCTTTTCGCTTCAAGATTGCTGTTTCTTAAAGTTTGTTCAATGATTTCAAGTGAGTTGTTTAAGCTTTTCTTGTCAATATCGTGGATTGCAATATAATAAGCACTTGCGTAAATCTTTTCGTCAGAGTTTATGCTGTCAATGACATTTATTCGATCCTCAATGATTTCAACGCGTTTTCTAAATTCTTCTTCTTTAAGATTGTTGTTCTCATTTTCCGCAATCAATTTTTGAACGCGAGTAAGCTCATTTCTTAAATATCCGTCAAAGATGATTGGCTTTTCAATTTTGATTAAGTTGTATTCTTGCATAAGTCCAACATTCTTTAATGTGTTTGAGATAACTCCGTCAATCAAATAATTTTGTTTGCTTTCGCTCAACATATTAAACTCGATAGGTTTCACTTCAATAACACCAGTAATGCCATTGTCCTTTTGATAAATCAAATCATCTTTAATACTTGCATAAGGCACAATTGCGCTGATGTGAGAATTTCCTTTTCTTTTTATGCTGAAAGTCTTTTGTGCAATTCCAAACTTGAAAGCATAGCCAAGTGCTTGATAAAGTTTGATGTCTCCAATAGGGATATACATTGGCGCCACGATCACCAAAATTCCTATTGCAAGAAAATATTTGTTTGGTAGGTTGCTTGTAGCAGCCAAAGCTATAAAGGCAAGGGCAATAACACCAAGTATGATGTCAGTGATTCCAATGCCTTTATAAAACTGCATTTTAACCTTCGTGTTTCGCGGTATTATTCGCATTATTTGGCTCCTTATTTAAAACTGATTTACCTTGTGCATGGTTGACAAAACTGTCGCCCTGTGCAATATTTCTAACTCTTGGAATAAAGTTTTTGCCCATTCCAACAAGTCCGCCACTTGCCAAGTCTTTCATCATTCCAATAGGCATGGTCGCAATTCTTGTTCCCATTCCACCATATTTTGCAAGTTTGCTTGGCTCGGAAGATTTGTTGATATATTGTTTGCTTGGGTTGTCTGTGAATGATCGTTTAAGTCCTGCCATTGAAGAACGTGTCGATTTTCGCGTGTCTGTAAATTTCTTTCCGCCAAGAATAGCACCACCAACAGCAGCACCTGCGCCAAGAGTTGCTTTCATGATATGTCCGCCAGTCTGCATATTTCTAAACAATTGTTGTGTTTCGTTTTGTCCTGCTTGATTGCCTGTGAGTTGTGCAATAACAAGATTTGCTTTTGTGACTGCAAAGGCACCACCAATAAGGAACAAGATTTTGACAATTCCATTTTTAAAGGCGTTGTCGAAAAATACAATTGATGAGATTTGCGGAATGATAATGAAAAACAAATTCATTGACAGAATAATTCCATAAGCACCCAAGACTTTTGATATTGTCATGTCACGCCATATTTTAAATCTTGCACCGTCGTCAACGGGGATTGTGCTTACACTTACGGGCGAGATGATATACAAGAGAACAATGTCAAATATTCTTTGTATGAAAGTGACAGCACTCATAACAAACATCACCATAATCACAATAGAGCCAAAAATTCCAATGAGAAAATCAATGTTTCTCAAATTGTAATACTGACTGACAACTCCCATATCAAAGTAGTTGAGTTCACCAGTCAAGAACATTCTTTCGATTTCATTTCTTATGCTTTCGTCTCCGATATAAGCGTGCTGTCCGCTTGTGACAAGAATTTGTCCGCCAATCGTTGCAGTGCCACCAGTTTCCAAAACAAATGGATTCATGCTTTGATTGATCGCACCCATAACAACATTTGTCAGCGTTATTCCTGCAACCAAAAGAAATGGCACCATGAGAAAGATTGCAAAACTTTGAAAGGCTTTGCCCAAAATCAATGCTTTTGATTTTTTGTTTTCTCCGTTGGCATATTCGCTTCGTATAATCGCAATAAGGACAAACACAACAAGCAAGATGACTGCAATTAAAAAGATATAAAAGAAAGTTGTTCTGACTGTATCTGAAAGGATAAAGTGGGATAGTAAATCAGTTTGTTTTCCGCCTATTGTGACGGGTTTAAGGCCCGCAAGTATATAGAAAATTTCTCGTATGAAATCAATGACATAACAAATTGATTTTTGCAAACTATAAAAAAGTTCAAAAATCCAGTTAGTCATCCAATCCATATTTTAAGCCTCCAAGTCCATAAAGAATAAGAATGTGTCAACTGCAAAAGTTGTATCTTCTGAAAGAGTGACTTCAATATAGAAATTGTCAGAAACTGAAATTTCAATTGGATTTTCCAAACTCAAATTTACTGTTGCAACTTGTCTGCTTAAAAGTGACAGTGTGTCAGATTTTAAGACTTCATCATTTTTCATGAGTGTAAAAGTAAGGTCGGCACTTTCGTCAGATCTGACTGTAAAGCCAAGTCCATAACTCTTTAAATCTTGTGTGTGATTGATGACAATTCTTGTATATTTTCTGCTTGAAATTTGATCGTCAAATTGAGTGTCATTTGTGATGAGAGAAATGTCATAATCAAAATTTCCCTGTGTTTGAGTTTCGCAAGTAATGCCTGTAATGTTTTGTTTTAAATTATCTTCATTTGGCACTTTGTCATTTCCAGAGCTTCCTGCCAAAATGAATAGAAAGATAATGAAGATTGCAAGCACAATACCTGCGCCAATCAATATCTTTGTTTTTGTTGATAGATTTTTCATATTTCAATTTCCTTTTTTGTTATGCTTGAATTTGAGTGCTTACCCAATCTTGCAAGATAGGCATAGCGATTTTGAGTGCCAATATCAAAACGAAGATGACAACAAATCCAATGATTGCGCCAATCAAATCTTTCTTGGCTTTTTCTCTCGATCCAGCCTCGTCTGCTTTCGCAACTTTAACACCAAGAATAATACAATAAATCATTCCGATAGATCCGACAAGTCCGATTGCTGGCCAAAGGATTGCATTCAAAACTTCCAACACCGGTGCTAAAACGGGGTTGAAATCAATTGCTGCTAACATACTCATAATTTAATAGTTCCTCCAATTTTTATTTGTTTTGCGTTCTATGCTTAGTCCTATATTTCAATAAAAAAAGAAGTGGGTTTCACACTTGCTTTCGGAAAGAGAGATGAGTCAAAATCGCATCAGCCCACCTTTAAGGCTGAGGCAGCTAAACCCCTTTATTTTAGGGGGTTGTAGGCGTTGGCTTTGCGATTTTGAGTCTGCTCTTATCCTGCTTGCTATAAATTTGTATAAAATCCCTATTGATTTTCATCAATTTGGGCATTTTCATCATTTTCAGATCCAATATCTTCTTCGATAGTGGTTTCTGTGATTTCTTCTTCAATGTTTTCATCTTTGTAATAGTGATGTCTTGATTTCACAAGCAAGATGATGAGTAATAAAATTAAAACTCCAAATCCTGCAATAACTCCAACGCTTGCTGCATTGAGAGAATATTCTCTTTCAAAAGAATATTCGGTTTTATTGCCAGCTTCGTCAAGTAGAGTTATTTGAAATCTTCCACACTTTTCAATTTCGTCTCCAAGTTTATATTCAAACTTTACTCCGTCAACGAAGATGATAAGTTCATAAGGTGTTTCGGAAACGTTTTTCAATGTGACAATCTTTTTGGTTGTTCCACCATTTTCAACGCCTGTAATTTCAAGTGTCGGTGGGGTGGTGTCAATTGTGATAACAAAGGAATATTCTTTATTTGTTTTGTTGTCTACAACTTCAACATTGTAAGTGCCTTCATCAAAAAGATAAAGGTTTCCGTCTTTAAGTTCATATTCAAAATCTTCATCATTCTTTGTAATGTTTTTGATTTGTATATCTTCTTGTAGGATGTGATTTAAGTTTTGTTTGTTCTTTTTTATGATTGTGAAAAATCCAATTTCTTTGTTTCCTAAATCATCAAAAATCGTGTAAGAATATTCGCCTTCGTCATTAAGAATTTGCTCAAAAGCATATTCAAAATATTGATTGTCTTTTGTCATATAGATTTTCAAATTTTCATAAGCAACAAGTCTAACACCGCCATTTGAAATTCCGCCACGATAAGTGTTTATATCGTAGGCAATTGATCGGTCAATTTCAAATTCAAATGTGATGAGATTGCTTGCTTGATCTGAAATGCAAACTAAATATTTCCCGCTTTCAGTAAGCTCTTGTCCAAGACGATAAACATCTTTGTATTCGTCATTGATAAGATACCAACAAATAAGGTTTGCTTCTGTTGAAGTCACCCATGCACTTTTGTTTGTTTTGCCATATTCGGCAACGCCATATAAAGTCGCAACGGGTGGTGTTTTGTCAATCGTGAAAGAGAAGAAGATTGAGTTGTTAAACTCATCAATAAGTCTAACTTCATAATATCCTTCTTCTGTTATCATAAGTCCAAACTCATACTCAAAATCTTTTTTGTCTTTTGTAATGGAAATTGTAAGTGGCTCTTGGTCTATAAGTCTTATATCAAAATTGATAATTTTAATTTCTTCAAGTGAGTAAGTGTTTCCGTTGACATCTGCGATTGTAAAGTCAATGGATTTGTCTATTTCAAAATTTACTGTTGTGAAATTTCCTATTTCGTCATAAAGTGTGATTTCATACTTTCCGTCAATTGTAAGGATTTGTCCTTTTTTGTATTCTTGTGTTTTGCCATTATGGCTGTATGAAGCGGTGTATTGTTCATCAGTGTTTTCCCATAATGCGTAAACTGTGCCACCAGTTTTTCCACCATTTTCAACTCCAAAAAGATTGAGAATAGGTTTGATTGATTTGATTGTGAAAGAGTAAATATTGTAGTTTTCATCATCAGATCGGTCTATAAGTTTGATCGTAAAATTGTTTTGTGAGTTTTCAATTGGATTGAAAGTAAGAGTTTTTAAGTTCTTGTCAATTTCTTCTTCTGGCAAGAAAACTTTTCCGTTGTTTTCAATCGCAACATAAAACTTGTCTGTGTTGTAAATGAATTTCACTTCGCTATTTGTGCGTCCATTATGTTCAACTCCAATAAGATTGCCCATTGGCAAGTCTTTCTCAAATTTATATTCGTAGGAAACAACCCTACCAAAGTTGTCTGTTATTTCAACAACATAAGTTCCACCTTTGTTGAAGATGTAGGATAGGGTGTTCTTGTCGATAAAAATAAGAGAGTTTGAGTCGTCATTTGGAAATTCATCATAGCCAAGTTCAGAGTTTAAGCAAACACCATTTCGATAGATTTTAAGCACATCAACATAGTTGTAATCTTCGCTGCACTTGATGTCAATTTTCAATTGCATTTTAGCGTTTATATCAGTGAAGATTGCTTCTGGCGCTTTGCCAAGTAAACAAACTTTGAAAGTGAAAACATTTGACAATCTGTCTGCGACAGAGATTGTATATTCACCGGGATCGTATCCGTCAAAGTCTGGCAGTTCATCAAGGTAGGTGTATCTTGCGATCTTACCATTTGGATCTTTGACTTCCATAATCCACCACTTGTCATCTTCCATAACATTCGTTATCTTGAAAGTTTCATAATAGAAAATGAGTTCGTGATTTTCTGGAATATCTTTGACAGAGATTGATTGTTTTATTGTTTTTTCTTTTCCATAGATTTTTGCTTCAAAATCTATAATAGGTGTTTGTAAATCCAAGAAAACATAATAACAAATTTCATGTCCTGCAAAGTCAACTTCTTTTATACAATACAAACCATGAATGTTTGCTTGACTTCCAAAGGTTTTTCCATATTGCAGTTCTTTCCAATCTTCAATATCATCTTCCGCAAAATCGTAATAAATTTTGTAGCTGTCATTTATATCGTCAGATCGGAAAATAAAATTGTTGGCATAGTAGGCTGACATGAGATTTTTGAAAATAATGTTGTGATACATGGAATCGTCTAATTTGTTGCCATAATTATTTGGCGAGAAAGTTGAATTGATTTTATATTTTTGTTCAGCTGAAACAAAATTTTTGGAATAAAATCTTAAAGCTTCATTTAATGAGTTTTCGTCAAAATAATAGACAAACAAGTTTGGATTGTTTATTGATTTATAATACCAATAATCTCCAACTTTGATGGTGTTTCCACTTGCAACAAGATGAGTGTTGTAAAAGTCATCAATATTATCCAAGTGATAATTTGTGACGTGCGTGTTTCTTTCAGCTTGCATGGCGAAATCTTCCGCCCAATCCAATATGCCAAAAGAGTAAGTTCCAAAGTCTTTGTAGCCATAAGGAACATCAACCAACCACCAACGAGAGACTTTGTATGTTTTGTCATTTGAAAGTCTTTGGCTGTTGAGTGTAGGATAAGAACAATCAATATCAAAAGTGCTTATTGTTGTATTTCCTGCAAAATCAGTGACAGTGACTTCATATCTTCCTTCTTGTGAAAGCCAAGTTCCACTTTTAAGGTCATAAGTTTTACCATTATATTTGTAGGTGGCGGTTTCTGGACATTCACCTTCGGTTGTTCCAAAATTCACTTGCACTTGATCGCGGAAAACGCCTTCATAGATTGATTGCTGTTTAGCGCCACTTGCAGTTGTTGTAATGGCACCAACGCGTCTTAATTCAGTAGCATTGGCGTTGTGGTATGAATAACTGATGTCGGGCAGTTTCGTGTCAACAAAGCAATAATATGGGGTGTATAAGCCTTCTGCACCATTTTCGATTTCAATCTTTGTTATTCCTTCTTTTGAAATGCTGATATGATGTCCGTCTTTGTAAGGCACAATATCAGTTCCGGAAGCGGGGGTTGCTTGCACTCCATTGTATTTGATATAGTTGTTTAAGTTTGTTGCAATTGCAGTGAAAGGTTTTGGCGAGTAAAAGGCTTGTCCGCCATTATATCCGCCTCTGCCAACTCCACTTGCTTCAAGTGTGTTTTTCCAGTTTCGGTTTGCGCGTGAAATATATCCTGTCAAGTTATCATCAAAACTGACATAGTCAAAACAGCCACCCCAAAAACAATTTTCCCAATAACCTTTTCCTTTAAGGCTTACGGAAAACATAGGTGTATCAAAGCGGTGTATGTCTGTCAGTTTAAAATAATCATATCCGGGATTTATTCCATTGTTTTTGTAGGCACCGGCACCATAGTTATTTAGATTTTCATCTGGCATAACAAAAATCACAGACTCGTTGACAGTGTTTCCAGTATTCCAACGAAGTGGAAAACTTCCGCTTTCAAACTTGTCATAAAGGACAGTTCCACAAAAGCCATTCCAAGTGTAGTATGCCATTTGAGTTTGGATATATAAGTTTGCTGCATAGTCAACAACTTCGTCTGCTGCGACAGATGTGTTCCAAGAAACGTCAAGGATTCCGTCATCATCATAGATTGGTCGTCCGTCAGTTCTTACAACTTTGAAATATTTAACAACAGATCCATATCTTCTGTCTGGACTGTAAACTTTGAAAAACTTATCGTTTTTCACATATAAAGATTTGTAAGATTTTAGACTTCCGTCAGCGTTTGGTTTTGCCGTTGGGACGCCAGTGCTGTTGCTCCATTCCTTTGCTGTTGGTCCATAATCTGGCTCTGACGGTTGTATAGGTGCAATAACTCCACCCGGATCGACAATCGGTCCAATGATAACAGCGTCAGCGGTTTGGCTTGGCGAAAGGTTTATTGAAATTAAAGCTGCTGGAAATATGCAAAAAATTATACACAAAAGGGCAATAAAAGAGTGTTTTAATTTTGTTGTCATTGTTTCACCAACCTTTTTAATTGTTCAGCTTTCATAATAAGGTTTGTAGCGTATCCATAATCGTCTGTTCCAGTCTTTTCAATCATCTTTGCTATTTCTTGCACTCGTTGATTAACCAAGTCAAAATCGTGATTGTCAAGTGCTTTCAAGAGTTCAAATTTATATTCAAAGCAACCTAAACTTTCAAAGTCAAATTTTTCAATTTGAATTTTAAAACTTTCAATGAATGGCGTAATGTCAAATTTGAAAGTTTCATGTTTGTCCCTTCGCATAACACTTTTGTTTCTTTCAAGCATATCGTAAAAGACTTGCTTTTCATTGAAATACTTGCCTTCAGATAAAAGTTGATTTGTCTTTTCCAAAACAAAATATTTGCTTTTATAACTTGGCGTGTATTTGCTTCGTATTGGCGAAAAGCCAAATACATTGACAATTGCATTTCCCATATTGTCTGGGCTGTTGAGTTGTTGCAATTCCGTTGGATATATGAGCGGTCTTTCTTTTACACTAACAGAGCTTCCAATATTGTCATTTGATGTTGACAAGCTGACATTTCGTTGGACAAGTGAGAAGTTTCCACATTTTTTAGAAAATTCCTCAATAGTTTTCAAATCTGTTGTTCCAATGAAAATTTGAATGTTGCAGTTTGATTTGATAATGTCAGCACTCTTGTCATCATAAACTTTTGCAAGCTGGGCGTATGATTGCACAACAAGTGAAAGCCAAATCTTTCTACTTCGGCCAACAGTAATCATCTGTTCAAGTTTGTGGACTTTTGGCAGGTTGCCAAATTCGTCAAGAAGAAAGTAAACACTTCTTGGCAAAGACAAGTCTGGGTAGGTGTTTGCTTTTGCGACAAGTGCTTTGTAGGCTTGCAAAATAACCATGGCAGCAAGTGTATGTCTTGTTTCTTTCTCATCTGGGATTTGCAAGAATAAAGCTGTTGGCTTTGTTGCAATTTCGCCAAAATTGATTTCGTTTGCACTTGTCAAAGAACAAATACTCATGTCGCTAAACATTGAAAGTTTGTCAAAGATTGTTGACAGATAAGATCCTCTTGTTTTATCGCTGGCGTCAAGCACTTGTTTTGAAAGACTGACACTTTTTGAAATCGGGCTTCTATTTTTGAAATAGTCCATAAGATCTTCACAATCGTTTTGCGTGTTCGTGGCAATCTTCATAATGTTGTAGAAATTGAATTTCTCTTTTGTCATTCCAAGCTTAGGTTCTTCGCTATCTTCAAGCATGGCAAGAGTGATCGCCAAAATAAAGTTCTTTGCGCCACTTTCCCAAATTGGCTCTGACTTGTTTGTGACAGGGCAGAGAACAGAACAAATGTCGTTTAAATCTTCATATACTTCGTCAAAGATTTCTTGTTTTCTTACTTGCACTGCTGCGCTTTTTTCTTCTTCGCTGTAATAGATCTTTCCTTCAAAAACATAATATCCTTCTTCTTCGTTCAAATGGACTTTGTCATCTAAGGAAAGCATTTCTTGATAAAGCATATAAGGCCTTTCAAGTGGATTCCAACGGATTGAGCAATAAGGGTTTCTCAAATCAAGCACTTTCACATCATAGCCACGATTTATAAGGCTTTTGGCGTGTAGGGCATACAATTCGCCCTTTGGATCTGAAAGCAACATTGACGGTTGATTTTGTGTGTTGGATAAGATTTGCACAACGGGATTGATGAAAGTTGTTGTTTTACCAGAGCCAGTTGTTCCGATAATGAGAGTGTGCGCTGGCTTTGCAAAAGTGATTTTATATCCTTTTGCAGTTTCTTCGGCTTTTACGGGGATACCTTCAATATCCGTTTTTGGCAAATCTGTATAGTCAACTGTTTGGAAATTCTTTTGAATTTCTTTGTCAGTTTGAAAATGCGCTTGTTCAAGTCCAGTGTAAATATCTTTGTCTTTCTCATTTGCTTGCATGATTGTTTTAGGATTTTTGCCAATCCCTTTAAACCAAGCAAACAACCACAAGACAAAGAAAATCGACATAAGAAACAAAGTGTAAAGCCAAGTTTTTCCTGCCACAAGCAAAGCAGGATCAAGTTTAAATTCAAACACAAAATTGTTTGATACAAACATATTGATTAAATATCCACAAACAAAGCAGGCAAAGAAAATGGCAAGTCCAATAATGACTTTCTTCAAAATCTTTAATCCACAGGTCTTTATGTTCAATCCAAAAGTCCTTCTTCTTTCATGATTTTGAAATTTGCTTCTTCAAGTTTGTCCAAATATTCTTGAAAGGCAGAAACAATCTCTCGGTTGACAAGATCGCTTAGTTGCATACACTTTTTGATAAGTGCCTTTCTTTTGATTTTGTCAATCCTTTTTCGCACAAGGCGATTTCTTGTTTCATAGTCCAATCTTTGTTGTTCCATGCGGATTTCTTTCACCGTAAGCAAAACAAGATTTCCAAGTCTGCGATAAATGTCATAAATGCACTTATCATGCAAAAGCTTGTCTGAATAATTGATTTTCAGTTTGGAATATGCTTTCAAGAGTTCGTTATCTCTAACGCTTAGGATCTTCTCAAGGTTGTCAAACTTTTCTTTTAAGTCTTTGTTTGCGTTTATGATTGAATTTACAATCAAATCAATTTGTGGCTTGAATGGCTTAATGTTTTCGCTTTCATAGCTTAATCTTCCTTTATCTGGAAGAATGAAAATGAGAGATTTTATATTTTTCATAAATGCTCCTATATTTAGTCCTTCTTTCATTGAGTTTGTCAGTTCTTTTCTGTGTTGGCCTATTTCTTTGTAGATGTTCAGCAAATGCAGTTCAATTGAGACTTTAAAGCAACGTAGGGCAGTTTTATATAAAAGGCCCTGTGAATAGAATTTGCCTTTGCGACCTTGTCTCGTTCTTAAAGGGGCTTTCTCGAAGAAAGAGAAATGAATATGCTTGTTGTCAGTGTTTTCATGCAAGCCTGCAAACCAGATCATATTGTCTGGATTTAGTCCTGCATATTTAAAAAACTTTGGCAACTGCGTTTTCATAAGGTTATAAGCTTTTTCATAATCGTCACAATAGTTGTCTCCAAATTCTTCTGTAAAGGAAATAACACCATGCCAAATTGTGCTGTCAGTGTCTCGTAGTTTTGTGCGCAATTCTTTTATTTGTTGTTCATTCAAAAGTCCATTTTCATTAAAAATGCCTTTACTCTTTTCTTCGTTTCCAGAATAGTCAACAAAATCTATTTTTTCTTTACTTCCGTTTTGCACATATTTCACATAGTCATAGTCTTTTCCTGCGCTGTAAAATCTTCGTGCTTCAAAGTTTTCCTTTACATATCTGTCTTTGCTGCTTTTTCCTCTCAAACAATCAACATAGCCAAGAAACAGATTTACATTTGGCACACTCATTTACTTGAAAAATGTTGTATGAGTTCTTCCATGACTTCTTCCAAGCGGGTAGGAAGATTATCACACCAACCACCGTCAACTTCTTCTTTTCTCTTTGGCTTATTTTCTGACAAGCCCAGAAGCATATTGTAGTTGCATGACAAAAGTCTTTGATTGATTTGAATGTTTGCTATGCTTTCCTTTGCTGACTTCTCACAAAGTTTCAAGAGATTATCAAGTTTTTTGACAGTGAGTTTAACTTCGTTGTAAAGTTCATCAACATTGTCAGTTTCGCTTGTTCCAAACAAATCCTTTTCAATGACTTCCATGCCTCTCACCAAGCAATCAACCATAAATGGATTTTTTGACGTGTAGATGTCTCTGCAATTTTTGTAGAGTTCTTCAACCTTTGAAACAAGTCTTGTGTCATAAACACGAATAGTGTATTGTTCGTTCATAATGTCTCCTTAAAAATTTTTTGAGTTTTAGTTCAATATCAAAACTCAATGAAAACTTTTTTGCCCCTTCATACTATATAGGGACAGGTTTTTGAAATCGGTGCCTACTTTTTTTGAAAAAATTTTTAATTTTCTGTGTCTTTTATAAATTTTCTTAATTTTTTCTTGGCCCTTCTCATTCTGTTTGTGACGATCTGCTTGTTTTCAAGCCCAAGTCTTTCAGCTATTTCGCTGTAAGAAAGGTTTTGCAATACAAGTTCAACAACTTCTCTCTGATCAGGCGTCAAGCAGTCCAAAGAATTTTCAACAAGCACTCGATTATGCTCAATTTCAAATTCTTCAAATTTTTCTTTTCTTTCATTTTCTTTAATTGTTTCGTAGTCAGCATTTGGATCGCATAAGAAACGTTCATTGTTTGGCTTACTTGGAACAAACACTTCATCAAATTGTTTATTGTAGTGCTCAAACTTGTCTTGCGCTCTTTTTCTATTTTTGCGATCGCTTTCCATAAATCTCGCAACTTCTTTTGTCACTTCAACATCAATCCATTGATTATGGATTCTGTCGTGGTATTTGATGACAACCATTTCTTTGCTGTCATCTTTTTGTTCAATTTCATTTTTAGATAATTCTTCGCTCATCTTCTTGCTCCTTTTCAATTGGCAGAGAAAATCTTGCAAGTAAAGAATTTAATGTGGTGCTGTCAAAGTTTTCGTCCTCATTCTTCTGCAAAAGAGTGAGGGCTTTATTGATAAGTTGCAGCTCATCATTTGACAACACTTTTCCTTGATAGAGATAACTCTTATCCAAGCAAACTCCGCCTCGATTTATGCCGCCACAAAAAGTCTGGATTGGATAGCGATATGAAAGTGATTGGATATGTCTAACAACAGTTTTTCTGGAAACTTCAACTTCGTCTGCAATTTCTTGCATTGTATGGATTTCACAATCCGACAAAATATTAAGAATATCTGCTGTTATGCTTGATTTTCTTAAATCCATATCGCTATTCACCTCCTTTTATTTTTGTTTTGACGGGCATACTTTAACATTGTCGCTGGGACACCATTTGTCCCAGCGGGGAAAATTTTTGAGAAATTTTCAAAATTTTTTTCTCATAAGTAATAACTGAAAAATAGGGCAAGATTATGGTTTCGATTTTGAGTCTATTAAATATCCCTAAATAATAAATAGTCACGATAAATGCTTAAAACAGCAGATGTGTGCCATTTTTTTGTTATTTGACGAAAAAATCCCAAGTGTTCCTAAACACTCGGGATTAAAAAAGGCCTTAAATGTTTAGGATAAAATTTCATTATCCGGACAATTAAGGTCCATGTGGACATTTTGTCATTCGTCTGGGACTCTGCGGTCCACTATTAAGGTCTAACTTTAAGGTTTAAACTCTAATGACACAAAGATGACAGTTTTACATTTTTTGCAGGTATTCTTCATTATGAATTGATGTTTCTTTAATTTTGCTGGCTCTTTTGTAAGAACTTTGCACAAGCAACTTTCATCTGATGATGTGCTTTCGCCAATGCAGCGTCCACAATTGGGGCAGTAGTGTATAGTTTTCATTTTAAGCCTCCTAAAAACTATGAATGTTATGTTTTACAATTCCTTGTATAACAAGATTTTCTGGATAGATGTCATCATACTCTGGGTTTTCAGGGTGTAAGACGTGCTTTCCATTTCTTTTGTAATAGGTCTTTACAGTGGCAGAGTCGTCAATAAGCGCAACAACAATATCTCCATTTTTGGCTTCGTTGCAAATCGTTGCAACGATCAAGTCTCCGTCGTAGATTCCAACACCAATCATACTGTCGCCTTTGGCGTGTAATGTCATTATTGGGACATTTCCAAAAATGGCGGTTGGAAGCTGATATGTAGCTTCAATATTTTGGACTGCCAGAATTTGTGGGCCACAAGCAATATCTCCGACTAATGGGGCTACAATAGTTCGGCCTTTTTGCAAGTTGAAAGGGACTGCAATTTTGCCAGTGTCGCATTTTTCAATTTCACCGCGACTTTGAAGAATGGCAACATATTTGTGGGCAGTTTGCAAACTTTGGAAACAGCAAGCCTTTGCAATCTGTCTAAAAGACGGTGCTCGTCCTTCTTTTTGTTGGAAATCCTTTATAAAGTCTCTCACAAGTCCAACTTTTTCTTCGCTTATCACTTTCATCTTTCGGGCTCCTCGTATTTCATAAACAAACGCACCGTTTGTTTATGAAAGCATTATAAAACACTTGCAAAAATAATGCAAGTGTTTTTATAAAAATTTTTAACTTTTTTTAATGTTTATTGTAAAGGAGAATATTCCGTAGGGGATAAGGTTTTACTTATAATATTTACAACAAGTTTTCCGTTCTCATTGCTTTTGTTCCAAATTTCAATGCGCTCCTCATCTTTCATAAACAAATCCCATGCTTGCTTTTGGGCTTCCAAATTTTCAAACTGCAAGAGATATGTTAGGCAGTTAGGATCTTCGCCAACAAGAGAAGTCCAAAAAGCCACCGGCTTGATGCCAAATTTTTCAAACAATCTCAAAGTGTGCTTTTCAAATCTTTCATGAAGTTCGCTCATTCTTCCGGGTGCGACTTCATATCGTCTCAATTCATAAATCATTTTTTACCTCATTTACAATTTGTTTTAATATTGTTGATTATTTGTTCGGTTGCTCTTTCCAATGTTTCTTTTGTCACGCCGCTGTCACGATCAAGACAAATGACATTTTCATAATTCGGCAAATCAAGATTGTTGTTTATGTTAGAGTTGTCACATACATAAAAATTGTCTTTGTGTTTTAACCACTTTTTCAAACTGCTCACTTCATAACATTGTCCGATTGATGTATTGACAATTATTTTGTCATTGCCAAAAATCTTCAATTTATCTCCACCAATTAAACAAACATCTCTATTCAGATTTATTGACAAAACATCAACAGTTTTCAGCAATTCATCAAGTGGCTTATATATCAGATTTTTGTTTTCAAGTTCCTTTTTTCTTGTCTTGCTATAATAGTAAACTTGTGTGCCGAAGAAATTAAAGGCTTTTGCAATCTTTGTTCCCAAATCGCCTAAGCCCAATATTCCAACCTTTATTGCTGTTAGGTCATTGACTTCTTTGCGCCACTTTTTGCCATATATTCCATGTTGTAAGTTTATAACAGAAGCAATAGTGTATTCGATAACGCCATTGTCTCCATATTCTTGCAAATACGCAAATTTAATTCCTTTTTGGGTTGCATGCTGTATATCAGTTTTACAAAATTGTGGGCCATAATAAGAACAGCAAAGATGAATAAATTTTAAGTTTGGGCAATTATCTAAAACTTCTTTATCAATAATTGTTTTATGTGACACCAATATGCAATCGGCGTCTTTAATGCGTTTGATTTTCTCTTCATTTGATTTTGCTTCTGTTTTAAAGACTTTCATCTCTTTGCAATATTTTTTCAATTCTTCCAAGCCTTCTTTTTTAATATAAACAGGCTCAACAACCACGATTTTATTAAACATAATCTCTCCTAAAAAATTATTTTGTCAATCCAAAATATTGTTCGCCAGCTCGCAAACTTTCTTTCCCAACTTCAATCATTTTCTTCATGAAATCACTTTGTTCATAAGAATATCGTCTTGTTCTTAAAGTCATTTTAGAAAGTGAGTATCTCAATTTCAACAATTGAAATTTTTGTTCAAAGTTGTTAGGCTTTTCCGCAATTGAAAAATAGCCTTCAAGAAATTTTTTTAACCTGCTTGGAGTGAAGAATAAACTCCAACAAGCAACATCTGTCACAGGATCACTTCCAACACATTCGTCAAAATCAAGAACACCATTGACTGTTTTTCCGTCAGTCAACAAGTTCCAGTCTGCCATGTCGTTATGCACCAAAACTCCCTGTTTACATGAGAGTAGTTCTTTGCTTGCAACAAATAAGTCTTTATGTTGTTTTGCTTTTTCTGCTGTCAAAACATTGTGTCTGACAAGCGTTTCCAAATCAAAATCAAGTCCTGCAAGAACAGACTCGTAAAGAGTGTTGTGAACGCCTTTCAAAATTCCTTTTTTTGCAAGTTCATTATCAAAAGGTCCAAATCCTTCAACTTTGATTTTGTGGATATTCGCCATTGTTTTTCCCATTTCAAAAACAAGTTTTTGTTCTTTCTCTGGGTGTGCTTGTAAAAAGTTTTCAATGTTTATTCCGTCAATTCTTTCAATAACTTGAAATGCACAATCGTTTTCATTTTCGCAATCATGGATTGCATAAGTGTGATAAGTTGGCAGCCCATGTTCCGCCAACAAATTGGCAGCAAGAGATTCCACATGGAAGTATCCGTTTTTAACTCCGCGTGGGTGGCAACGAATAATCACTTTTTTCCCATTTGCCAAATATCCAATGCGATTTGAATTTACACTTCCATTTGCTTCTTGTTTTTCGGGATCTACTTCATCAATAGAAACACACTTCTCTCCAACAAGTGCTTTATTTACAGCTTTCAACAATTCGTCATTTTTGATCGCGGCGTGTCTGTCTTTCCATATTTCAGCTGCTTCCTGTTCAGTCACACGTCTTTCAGCTTGCCAATAGAACAAATCACTTCTATCAACAATCTTTTTATTAACTTCTGCTAAATTCATATTCGCTCCTTAAATTTACAATGCAAGTTCTTCAACTTTTTCTTGTTTGCCATAGCGATTGTTAGGTTGTTTGCTTATTTCTTCAATCTTCTCTGGCGAGAAATAATATGCTCTGCCATGGGCACCATACCATTCGTCCATTTCTTTGTCTGTGAGTGGGGTGGTGTCAATTTCCCAAAAATCGTTCTCAACATAGGCTTTTACAGGGTAGGCGCCCCATTTTGGATATACTTTGCTTCCGTCTTTGTCTTTTACAACATTCCAAGCCAAAACAGAGTAGCCATGTTTATGTTCGTTGACTTGTTTGCAAAATTCTCTGAAAACATAACTTCCCAAGCCCATTCTTTCCAATCCGGGCAAAGTTCTCAAATCTGTGAAAGTTATCATTGGTGGGTTGCCTGCAACTTCTTCAAAATGAATGTCACCGATTGACATTCCGCCAATTTTCAAATCAATTGTGCTTATATCAGTTTCTGGCGACAATTCTTCGATTGGTGTTTTGCTATTGATAAGCTGCACATCTTTTGGGTGCGATTTGACTAAGTATTTTAAGAATAAATTTTTAAAGCAAGTGTTTTTTGTATGATCTTGTTTTGAGAGATCATCAAAGTCAATTTCCATTTGTGAAAGGGTATCTTCCAAAAATTCGCGGAAGCGGTCAATCCCTATTTCATTTGATATATTTGTCAAATATGTAAAGAATTCGTCAAGCATAGCGGGTGTATGGCGGGGATCTTTATTAAAACCGTCACGATTGCTACTTTTTGCAGTTGAGTTGAGATTTTCTTCACTCAATGCAAAGTCCAACGCCTTTGAGATTGTCTCTTGGGCAACTCCACATTTATCAAGCATATCAAAAAATCTTATAAACCATTCTGGGCTTATACCTTTTACATCTTTAAATCGTTCATCAATTCTTTTTTGAATCCCTTGTTTCAATGCTATTAAAACTCCAAATTAAATATTTTTATTTGTTTTAGGCTTGTTTAATTGGACTGATAGACCTGTATTTGCGGACTCTTTGATAGCGTCCAAAATCTTCAAGTTGTATTCAGCGTCAGAGAATGTTGCACATTCTTTAATCGCGTCATATTTTTTCTTTAAGATTGAATTTACAAGTTTTGGTGCGAAGTATCTAAATGAGCCCGAAAAGATTGAAGCTTTATTTGCTTTTTCATCATCAAAAACCCCGCATACTTCCACTTGTTGTTTTGTGCCAACATTGGAACGCAAAAATAAACTCAGTTTGTCTTGAAGCGAGAATGTAAGTTCGCCTTTATCACCGAAGATATGGATGTCAAAACGAGATTCCATATAAGAGCCCGCGTTGATTGTAAATATCGCTTGCATTTCATCAGCAAAGTTTATTGTTGCGTTGCAAACGGTGCTTGCAGACACTTTTTTCACTTTATCTTTTGCGTCTTTTCTTTCTTTTGTGATTGGATTAAGATAGCCCATAACACTTGTTGGCTTTGGGGAATTAAACCAATATTGTATCAAATCAGTTAGATGTGAAGCCATAGCCAAACGAACACCACCGCCTTGTGTGGCGTCAAAACTCCAACACCAAGCAGCATTTTCATTTGCAAAACCAGATCCCTGTTGATTGATTTTGACTAAATATACTTTTCCAAGAGTGCCTTTATCAATTAAACTCTTTATTTTTTGAATATACGGATTAAATCTAAGTTGGTGATCAACAAGAGTAAGGTTATTGTAATCCTTAGTTAGTTTTATCAACTCCTTAACTTCTTTGCTATCGTCAGATAATGGTTTTTCACAAAGGATATGTTTGCCAGTTTTAAGTGCATATTTTACCATGTCAAAGTGCAGTCTATTTGGCGTTGTAATGCAAATAAGGTCAAGATCTTCACGATCACATAGTTCTTTATAGTCAGCGCAAGCAAAAGGAATGTCATACTTTTCAGCAAATTCTTGGCTCCTTTTTGGATTGCTTCCAGAAATCGCAACAACTTCCGCCGTTTCAAGTGTTCTAAACCCTTTCAAATGAGTCCTTATTCCAACACCTGTTCCAATAATGCCTATTTTAACCTTTTTCATCTCTTTTCTCCTTTTTACTTTAATGTAAATCCACCGTCAACAGCAAGAATTTGTCCTGTTATAAAACTTGCCTCGTCTGACAATAGAAAGGCGATTGCATTTGCAATTTCTTCTGGCTTGCCCATTCTTTTAATGATTGAAAAATCAGTTGTGGCAGCCGGATCTTCACCAGAGTTTGCTGTGAGTGGGGTGTCAATAAGTCCGGGTGCAACTGCATTTACACGAATATCCTTGCCAAAATATCTTGCATAAGATTTTGTGAGTGAAATTATACCTGCTTTTGTTGTTGAGTAAATAACTGCGTATGGCTCGCCAATAATTCCGTCAACAGATGTTGTGCAGCAAATCGCACCTTTCTTGGCAGTTTCTTTGATAAGATTGCCAAACAATTTGACAGTGTTGAAAGTGCCAATAAGGTTGGTGTCGATTGTTTTGTGCATATTCTCATCTGTTATGTCATCAATCCCACATGGAAGCGGAATAATGCCTGCGTGTGCGGATAAATAATCAAGCCTTCCAAACTTCTTTTTAATCCAATCACGCATAGCAATCAAATCTTCTTTGTTCGAAATGTCAGCTTTGTAGAAATAAACTTCTGCATTTTTACCAAACTCTTTTTCAATAAAACCTTTGTCAACTGCTTTATTGCTATTGATGATAACGATATTTTTCTTTGCCAATTTTTTGGCAGTGGCAAGTCCAATTCCCATTGTGCTGCCTGTGACTAATGCAACTTTTTTCATGTTTTACTCCTTATCTGCTTGCAAGTTTTCCACCGTCAACAAGTAAATCAGCACCAGAAATCCAACTTGCTTTTTCACTTGAAAGGAAGATAATTGCATTTGCAATATCCAAAGCTGTGCCAATTCCAAAAGGATAACTTGCGCTTTGTTTTTCTAACATCTCTTTGTATTGTTCTTCGTTCATCACATTGTTGTGAATTTGAAAACCAGAATTAAGCATACCTGGCGAGATTGTGTTCACACGAATATTATATTGTGCCAAATCTTTTGCAAGTGTTTGTGCAATCATGTTCACGCCTGCTTTTGCACAAGAGTAGGCGATTGAACTTCCACCTGCGGTTGCAGAGATTGAAGAAATGCACACAATGTTAGGATTTGTTCCTTTTTTAAGTAAAGGCAAAAATGCTTTTGAAACATAGAAATAACTTGAAAAGTTGTTCTTTATCACTTTATCCCAATCATCAACTGCGAGAGTTTCAATGTTGCCCGGAATAATAGTCCCTGCGTTGTTTACTAATACATCAATTTTGCCATATTTCTGTTCAACTTGTTCTGCAATTTTCACCAGTGCATTGTAATCTGAAACATCACATTGCAAAAAATCTGCATTTGGCAATTTCTTCTTTGCCTTCTCAATGTTATCTAAGCCAATAGATAAACTTACAACTTTTGTGTTTTTGTCTTTCGAGAAAAGTTTTGCCGCTTCAAAGCCAACACCAGATGTTGCACCTGTAATTAAAATAACTCTCATTTCTATTCTCCTAAATTAAAATAATTCATATAAAACTTCATTTGTTCCTTTCCATCAGCAATCAGACTTTGCAAAAATTTATCGTCTGGCATATATTCAAGTCTGCTATTTCTCAAAGACATATTTGAGATGATCCACCTAAATGAAATCAACTTTAATTTTCTGTCAAAATCTTGGCTTGGCTTTTCATCTTCAAAATATCCCTTCAAAAATTCTTCAACTCTTTCAAGTGAACTCATGCCACTCCAAGAAGCAATATCACAAACAGCTGCACCGCCAGCACATTCGTCCAAATCCAAAATGCCAGTGATTGTATTTCCGTCAGTCAATAAGTTCCAGTCCACAAAATCGTTATGAATTAAAACAGATTGCTTGCAATCTAACAATGGATTGTCTTTTGAAAACAAATTCAAAATCTTTGCAGATTGTTCTTGTGTAATAGTTTTATATTTAACAAGCGTCTCCAAATTATTTTTCAATCCACAATTTACAAAGTTTGCCAATGAATTGTGCAAACATTCAAGTTTTCCAAGCTTTGCTTTTTCATTATCAAAACTGCCGAAACCTTTCACTTTCAAAGCGTGCATTTTTCTCATCATTTTGCCAGTTTCATAAGTCAACTTCATTGTATCTTCTGGGTGTGCTTCAAGCCAATTTTTGACAGCAATTCCTTCGATTTTTTCAATAACTTGAAATGCACAATCGTTTTCATCTTCCAAATCATGAATACAATATGTTGAATAGGTAGGCAACCCCATATTTTTGAGTTCTTTTGCCACCAAACTCTCAACATGAAAATATCCGTTTTTAATTCCTTTTGGGTGACAGCGAATAATCACTTTCTTGCCATTATCCAAAGTCCCAACCCTCACAGAATTGATGAAACCCAAATTCTCTTGTGCGTTTTTGTCAACTTCATTGATTGAAATCAATTTATTGCCTTTCAGTTCGTTATTTACTTTTTCAATCAATTCTTTGCTTGAAATGCCACGATGTTTATCTTGCCAAATCTCTCTAACTTCTTCTTGTGAAATTTTTCTGTCCGTTTGCCAACACCAACTTTCAGTTCTATCGCAAATGCGTTTGTTTATATCTTTATAGTTTATTGCCATTATAAAATACCTTTTAACTAAAAATTCAATTGTCCTTCATAAACATAGATGTAAGAAAGTGGGGTGCAGATGTTTGAAATAGGGCTTTCAACAGCGACTTTCACAAGTTTGGCTTTAACATTTTCAAACTGCGTTCTGCTTAAAATTCTTTCAATGATTTGTCCGTTTTCTCTCACTTCCAAAATGCCTGTGCCTGCCCAGAAGTCTGTCATTGAAGATTTGCTCGATCCAATGTGTAGCCATGCTTCTCCGCCGGGACCAAGCCCAAACGAGAACAACAAAGGAATGTTGTTTTCTTTTTCAAAGAAATCGTTTCCACGCACTTCATAATCGGCATCCAAGAAAGCCTCGTTTAATATGCGGGATTTCTTATAAAGTTCTTCTTGTTCTTGTTCACTCAAATGAGAATAATCAACAACACCATTCAACTTAAAATTTGTTCTTGCTTTTTGTATTCTTCTTGCTTGATCTTCTGGATCATAGCTGTTGAAACGATCAGTGTAATCCGACATCATTTCTTCAATTCGTTTAAGCAATTTTTGTTTATCAAAGTCATAGTCTTTGTATTGTTCTCTTGCAAGACTTAATTTCATTTCAACAACTTTTTGATTTTTGTTGAAAAACTCCAAAGCCTTTCTGAAAGTGTTTGTGTATTCGTCAAGTCCAGATTGTGGCACATTGTTGAGTTCGCTTAAAATGATTTCTTCACTTTCATATTCGATTGTGCTTTTGTTGTCATGATAGTTGGCACAAATAGGTGCAAGATATTCAAGCATAAATTTCATGTTGAAGATTTCTGCCCAATCAATTGTTGGATAGGTTGGTGCCCACCAATGCTTATATCCACCAAAACTTGGAACAAAGGTCAAAGGCAATTTTTTGTCAATGATGTTGTTTAATTTTGTTTCGACATCAATTCTCACTTGTGGATCAATAGAGTATTTTCTAAACTTCTTGGCAAACAATCTGTCAATCATATTTCCGTTTAATTCCGTTGGCAAATTGTCAACTTTTAAAAGTTGGTTGTTTATATATTCATTAACCAAAACTTGAAGATCCATATATACCTCATTTTTATTATAACATAAAACTTCCGATTTTGCACCATTTTAAAATAAAAAATCCGTCTAAACAGACGGATTTTCATTGTTTTCTTCATCAGTAGGTGGATTAAGGACAATTTCTTGCTTTTGTTTCTTTTCAAGTTTAATCCATTCAAATAAACCATATACATCATAGGCAATTTGGAAAACATGATATATACACATTGGAATGAAAGATAAATCTCCCTGCACAACAAGAAATATCCAAAGAATAGGCACGATAAAATCGTTTATCAAAAACGCAACTTGATTCCACTTACATCTTCTTATCAAAAGATAAACAGCGGGCAGCATTGACAAAAACGAAAATGTGTTTGTCACAAGCTGATTTGTTTGCAGCGCTCTTAAAATAAAGAAAACTGCAACACCCACACCAACAAAAGCGAGAGATGAAAACAACCATTCTTTCTTTGAGAGATTGCTGCGCACGATAACAACGTTGTCTTGTTTATCTCTATGTGCAAGCCAATGGATAACACCGTAAATATACATAGGCAACATGATTATCAAATATAAGAGTGCTTCGCCATAAAACTTTTGTGTGTAGCAAATATAGATGTAAAAACAAAAGTAAGCAACGCCGATAAATTGTGTGGCAATTTTTCCTTTGGCTTGTGTAAAAACGCACAACAATCCTAAAAGAGTATTTGCAATAATAAACCATTCCGATTTAAACAAAATTCCTGTGACGGTCACTGCGATAATGCCAGAAAGTATTAAAACCAAATCAAGCCAATTATAACCCTTCCAAGTTTTAAGTTTTTTCATTGGAGCACCTCAACAAAACAAGTTTTAATTTCGCCAGAAAAAGCAGAGTTGAAAACTTCAACATAAGCACCAACATTCTTTATGACAAAGATTGTTTTGCTGTCAATCTTGCAATCTGGCAAAGAATAAACGCCAATAATATCAAGAGAGTCGGCGGTTGGTCCACGCAAAACGAGTTTTTGCTTGTTGTTTGCTTTTTCAAGTTTTATCAATTTTTCGCCATTGTAGGCAAAAATCTCAAATTGTCTTTTGTGAAGCTGCATATCTATCAAACCGTTATAGATTCCAAGTTCAAGCGAAGCTACAACTTCGTTTTTAAGTGCCAAATTATCAACAACTCTAACGCATGGGATATAAACATCTTCCACATCACCAACCATATATCTTCCGGGCTCTAAAACAATATACTTTGCACCAAAATGTTTAAGAGTTTTTTCGATTGTTGGCATCGTGTAAAGCAAGCGTTCTTTATTTGCACCACCACCGATATTGATGAAATCAATGCTAATCTTTTTGTTGAAAGACTTTGTTATGTGTTCCAACATTTTTATCAAGCAATCTTCGTCATTGTGGATTTCAGCTTGAATATAAAAACTTATTCCTTTTTCTATTTCAATGCACTTTTCTTCATTGATAATTTTCAAAAGTTTTGTTGCTGTTTTTACAATAGCGCCAAGACGAGAGTCTGATGTGCCTTTCTTGTCAAATTCTTCCTTAAAGCACTCATACACATTAAGTCTTACATTGATTTTCAGTTTTGGCAATTTGTGTTTAATTGCTAAGTCAATAATTTGTTTAAGTGAGTTTTCATCATCAATTGTATAGTAAGAAATCTTATGTTTGATTGCCCACACAACATCATCATAGGATTTGGCAACATTTGAAAACATAATTTTATCAGCAATGTTTTTTGAATAAACTTTTTTAATATGCTCAATGCTGTCAGTTTCAAATCCACAACCAAGTTCTTTGAGTCTTTTCAAAATAATTGGATTGTGATTTGTTTTAATAGGAAAATAAACAGGTCCAAAGCCCGCAAACATTTCATAGTTTTCTTTCAATTTTGTTGTGTTGATTTTATAAGTTGTCATCGAGTGTCCTTTATTTGTTTTTTCATTATGGATATTATAGCATACTTTCCATAAGTTTGTATATGTTTTTGATAAAAAAGTGTAGCATTAAACTTTTCCATATTTATAAAAAACTTTACTTAGATATTTACAAAAATTTATAATTGTGTTATAATTGTAGAAAGGTGGTAGTTATGAAACTTGACAGAAAACAAAAGAAATTTCTCGAAAAACTTGCCAAAAATGATGTCATTGTTGGCTATGATAATATGCAAGATTTCTTAAACGAATATCTTGACGCTTTTGTTAAGCCTAAATTTAAAGAGCTTAAATTAAGGAATATATCCTTCTCTTTTGTTGAGAAAGACGCAGAACAAATGCTGAATGAGTTTATAAATAAAACTAAAACTAAGGGTGGTTATACAAGAGCAATAAGTAAACTTCCTAATGAAGAATATTCACTTAGTGACGAAGAAATATTTTTTTATAAGGAAGAAGAAACAGGTGGAGTGTTTGACAGGTCAAAAATACTTTCACTTATTCAAACACTATCACATGAATATCGCCATTTTGTTCAAACAAATGTTGCAATTTATAACAAGAAATTGGATTTTTCAAAAAATGAAAGCAAAGAATATGCCCGATTTATAAAGGACTATTCACAACATGTTGCCGAAGATTCTCTTGTATCAGACACGTTAAAAATTAAACCTCATGATGTCGAAGCATTGTATAATATGGCTTCTCGTATTGATAATGCAGAGTTTCGCTTTGCACACTCATTGATTGGGGATAAAGAAGATTTTGATTTTCCTCTCTATTTATCACAATCATACGAAATTGACGCAAGACAATTTGCACTTTCTTGTTTGAAAGAGCTTTGGGATTGTTCACATGAAATTGATGTTTTAAGAAAGAACAGATTTGTTGCTGATTTGGGAATTTTTTATGATGCCGAGAAAGAAATGGAATCTGTAAATCGACACGAAGCCACAATGTTTTATTTAGCTTTGGAACAATTGTTAGATAAAATAAATGATGAGAAATTTTTTGCAGACGTTATTAAAGTTGAACACCAAGAGCTTGAAAAGGACAAAATGGAATATTATTTTGCAAATGCCCCAAAGTTTGCACAAAGATTAAAACTCAAACAAGATGTTCTTGAACATCTGCTTGACATTCAATTAAAAACTTTGAGTAGAGAGATTAAAGATGATAAAGAATATAAAAATGCTTGTAAATCGTATTATGAGAGTATTTATAAACACTATATCCAAAATGGGATTTCATATACTTTCAATGTTATGGACCAATTTACAGAAGAAGGCACATACACTAAACTTCTGACAGAATTGATTGAAGAAGGCAAACCAGTTTGTTCAAATTCATTTGAAAATTTTGGCAACGTGTTAAGCATTAAAGAAGCCGAAAAGATTTTTAAAACTTTACTTGATAGAGATCAAATAAGATATGTTGGTGCCGCAATTAGCAGTGTAGATCTTGAAGTAAGAGATTGTTATACGAAGAAACTCCTTCCACTTATTAAAGACAAAGTCAATGAATTAAATAAACAAAATTTAGATGTTTCTTATGACAAAGTTGATGAAATGTTGCAATTGATAAACACAATAAAATATACTTCTGGATTGGCATATCCACCTATTGACCAATATTCTGATTTTGATGAATGTAGATCAGATATTTGCAAAAGATATGCAGACAAAGGTTTCTCGGAAAAAGAAATTGGGCTGTTGGTTGATTGTGAATACTCGCTTGAACTTTTGGGATATGAAAAAGTTGTGCAAATGCGAAATGGCAACGCACCAAGTCCTGATGTTTATAGATTTGGGCATTGTCAAGATAGAGAAAGATATTTGCTTAAAGGCCCAGCACGTGAAGAATATGTCAGACAAGTTTATGGGGAAATTGAGCTTGAAAATAGACGCTATTTCTATGACACTCGTGACGAGTTAGAACGAAAGAAAGATCCCTTTGCAGATATGCTTTTGGAAAGAGATCCTGTTGACGATTTGCCAGAAAGAATTTATTAAAGAAAAAAGGTTGTCGATAATGACAACCTTTTATTTTTTGTTGAGTTTGTTGTGTAGTTTCTTCAATGTTCTTTCAAGAGTTTTAAACTCACGATTTTTGATAAACAATCCAACACTAAATCGCAAAGTTCCGCTTGGGAAAGTTCCAAAGCATTTATGGGCGTTTGGGCTGCATTGTAGTCCTGTTCTTAAAGCAACACCATGCTTGCTGAAAAAGTCGGCAAAGTTTTCTGGATTATAGTTCTTTATTCTGCACGCAACGATTGTTGAGCATGGCACTTGTGGATCTATAACTTCCAAGCAAGAATATCTTTTTAATATAGTTTTCAGTTTGTTGAAATTCTTTGTTTCGATTTCGTTTATTTTGCGAAAGCCAAGTTTCAGCAAATATTTGCAAGAATAATAAAGACTAAATATTCCAAGAATGTTTTGTGTGCCTGCTTCAAATCTTATTGGCCTTTCATTTGGCATTTCAATATCAGCAGATTTAATTCCTGTTCCGCCATGTATAGTTTCGTTTAGTTTTAGGCTGTTATTGAGTATGATTCCGCCAATTCCACTAAATCCATAAAGGGTTTTGTGTCCGGCGAAAACAGCGGCATCAACTTTCCCAGAAACAATGTTTGTTTCGATAAGTCCAAAGGATTGTGCCATATCCAAGATTGTTATTGCTTTGTATTTCTTTGCTGCTTTAAAAATGTTCTCAAAATCTTGTATGATTCCAAATGTATTTGTCAAATGTGAGATGATAACAACGTCTGGTATTTTGTGTTTAAATTGTTCTTCATAATCTTCGATATAAACAATATCAAAGTTATGTTTCTTTTGCATATTGAAAAGCGGTCTTACAACAGAGTTGTGTTCATATTTTGAGATATAAACATTGTGGATCTTTGTATAGTCAAGTCCTTTAATCAACAAGTTTAAAGCATAGGTTGCAGACGGTTGGAAAACAGTTTGATAATTGTCATCGGCCTTTACCAAAGACTTCAACATTTGTCGTGTTTCTTCAATAATCTCTGTGCATTTTGAAGAATATTTATTGCTTCCTCGTCCTATGTTTACTCCATATTTCTTGTAGGATTTTATGGCTTTATAAACACATCTTGGCTTGCGATAAGATGTGGAAGCATAGTCAAAATAAGCTGTCATTGTGCGTCCTTCTTTGTTCGTAAATATCTGCACATCAAACAGCCACCAGCCAAATATTTTGGATTTACACAAGCCTGACATCTTTTGCATTTCTTATCATCAATTTCATATTTGTCTGGTTTGCAAGTTATCGCGCCAAAACGACAAAGGCTTTCACATTTCAAACATTGGTTGCAAGCATTGTATTTGACGATTTGATAAGCAAGACGAGAGTGCAATGATCGTGGATTTTGTGCGTTGATCGTGACAATCTTAACTTTCCTTTCGCTTAAAGGTTGTATTGAAATAATTGGGATCATTGTGGCAGGCTGCAAAACGAGCATTTCATTTATCTCTTTGCGTCCTTCTTGTAAATAGCCAAAAGGCAAAAATAAGTTGAAGAACGATTTGTTTATATCCTTTTGCAGTTCGTAAATTTTTCCATGTTCTTCGGCAGTGCAAGCTGTTGATTTCAATTTAACACTTTGTGCTGCTTTAACTCCAACACCACCATTTCTCATTTTCCAGCGTCCATTTTTCACATAGTCATCTAAATCACTCTTATTGCATTGTTTTCCAAATTCTTCCAATTGTTTGGTCCATTTAGAATATTTCTTGTGATTGTAAATTCGTTCCATAAGCTCAGATGATATGGACGCATTTGGGCAACAATAACAGCCAACACGATTATAGCCTTTTGTGTAGGCTTCGTTGAAATCAATTTTATTTGCCAAGATATAAAGCCAAACTTCCAGATCGGTCCAATAAAGAATAGGGGCGCTGCTTCTTTGATTTGAGATTTTAACAGATTCTGTTTTTTCTTCAACGCGATTGTAATTTGCTCTTGTAGCACTTTCACTTCTTCTTACGCCATAGAATGTCAAAACTCTACCGTCAAAGATTTCGTTCATCTTTCGATTTAATGCACCAGTTTTAAACATATAGCAACACCAACGTCCTGCCATTGTAGGTGGTCCAATCTTTTTTGCCATTTCAAAAAAGTTGTTATCATTGTTGCGTGCTATGTGCATTTCAATTTGTTTGTTTTGTTTAAGCCTTTCCACATATTGATAAGTGCTGTCGATTTCAAGTGTTGTGTCGCTGAAAATATGAATTATCTTTTTATCTGGCAAAGCACGACAAACTAAGTCCGAAACGACAGTGCTATCTTTACCACCACTAAAAGACACCATTGTGTTTTTTATATCGTATTTTCGGCTTTCTTCTTGTATAAACTCAATAGCTTCTTGTGTTATATAATTTAAGTGGTTTTTGTTCGCTTTTATGAAAAAATCCATATTTTTATCGAATTTTTCGCTATTTTTTGCGTTTTTTAATAGGTTTTTCCTTAAAAAAGCGTCATCAGCGTCAACTTTTTCTTTGTTTGTTATTCGCAAACTTTTGCCATTTACAAAGTAAGTGCTCTTTCCTTTCCACACAATTTTATCTTTCAAATCAAGTCCAGTCATAAGCTCCACAAGTTTTTCTTCTGCTGGAAACACCGGTCTTAAAGTGTTTGACAAGAATTTCATTTTGTGATTGCAGATTGGGCAAAACTCTTGTTTTGACTTTTCTCTTATCACAGGAATTTTACAATGAGAGCACCAATAGGCAACAGTCTTAACTTCTCGATTTTCTTCTTTAATCCACATAAACACTCCTTAATTGTTTGAATAAAAAAGCACGTAAACATCATTTTGTTTAAGTGCTTTTTGGCTTCTTAATTTAGATCTTGTAAATCCACCGTAAATATGAAGCATAGTTTTCAGTTTGTGAAATATGAAATTTCACTTTGTCAAGTTCTTTTCTTGATCGTAAGATTAACTTTTTCTTTGCACGTGTCATCATCACATACATAATGTTGAGTTCTTCTTCAAGATTGTCAATTATAATCTTGTTCTTCATGCTTTCAAATCTGCTGTCATTTTCTATGTTTAAGTTAGGGATAAGAGTGTTTTTATTGAAAGACAATCCATTCTGCGTGTCATAATAGAAATCAGCATATTGTCCTTTGATTAAGTTGCTGTCAATTTCATTGATGATGACAACATCACTTGCAAGCCCTTTGAAAGTATGAATTGTGCTGACGATAACTGCGTTTCCAATATCCACTTGTGGTTGATTTTCATCTTTGCCTGTGGCAATCATAACATTAAGATAATTTATGATTTCCATATCTGTCATGTTGTCGTCACTAAGATCTCTCAATATTTCGACAAATCTTTGAATGTTTGCAAGAGCTTGTTTGTTGTCTGTTTTTAAATAATAATTAAGCAGATTGCAGTTTTCAAAATTTTCATGCAAAGCAGAGATGATTCCATTTTCCTTAAAGGTTATTGTAGAGTTATCAACAATCTCATTAAATTGTTTTTCTGTAATGCCATTTGCATTGGCAGAAAGATAAAGGTCTGTGTAGAAAAGTTCAGCTTTTTCTAAAACGCCCCCACCAGAAATACAATTAAGCAATTTGCACAAGTCAATAATTGCTTTTGACTGATAAATGCTTTTGCTGATGTAAATCTGCGCGGGAATGTCATAGTTTAAGAGTTCTTGATAAGTTCTCAAAACTTCTCTATTGGTCCTACATAAGATTGCAATTTTATTATAACATGGCGATTTTCCACTTTCAAGATTTACTGCCACATTTTCCACAATTTCTGCCAATTCGCCTGCAAATTTGATTTCAATGGCTTTGTCTGTGTAGGTTGCATTGTCAGCAGCAACAAGTTCTTGATTGTTGAAATTAAGGTTTTGCAACTTATATCTAAATTGACGAGAGAATAGGTTGTTGACTTTGTCAATTATAAACTTATCCGATCTATAATTTGTTGTCAATTCAAATTTTGTGCCACTATTGTCATTGATATAGTTGATAAGTTGATTAAAGGCTTTTTTATCACTTCCACGAAAAGCGTAAATTGATTGTTTTTCGTCACCAACAACAAAAACTTTTATTCTATAATCAATCAACAATTTCATAAGTTCTGCTTGCAGATAGTTTATGTCTTGTGCTTCGTCCAAGAAAACATATTCCAAAGAGTTTTTGATATATGGTGCAATTTGTTTATTTCGCAAAAGTTTAACTGCGTATTTAATGAGATCGTTCAAAGTGATCTTTCCAAGTTCCAACTTGCATTGTTCAAGTCGTTCAGCATAAATAGGATAAATCTTGCCAAAATATGCTCTCAAACTGTCCCAAAAGGTGTTTTTAGGGCAATCATCAATGATGACATCGATTCCTTTGTCGCTGGCCTTTTCTTCGATTTCTACAAGCATTTTTGTGGCTTTATACATAGGGATAGTTTCAAAGATCTTCTCAACATAGTTGTCTTTGATGATGTCATTTGCAATCTTTTCTTTTTCCAAAGTAAGATTGGATATTGCATAGTTTGGGCAAAGTCCAACTTCCATAGCAAACTCTCGAACAATGTTGTCGCAAAATACATGGATTGTAGAAATCTTTGCCAAGTTGATTTTATCAATTTGTTTACGCAAAGACTTATTGCCATTCAGCCATGCTTGATAAAGTTTGCCTTTTATTCTTTCAATTGTTTCTGCTGTTGCTTTGTTTGTAAAGGTTATTAACGCAATTTTGTCAATATCAACATTTTCTTCAATGAGTAAATGTTCAACTTTTCTTGCAATAAGTTCTGTTTTCCCTGTGCCTGCGCTGGCGACAACATAAGCGGGGTAGTGAGAGTTCTTTATTATTTCATCATTATTCATCTGCCCATTCCTCCTTTACAAATATTTTTAAACTTGCAATAAGAGCAATAGGAAGATTGCACAAATGCTTTGTTTCCAATTTCTATATCAGAAAGAGAATTGATAACTTTTTTTGTTCTTTCAATTCCATCATTTTCAAATTTTGGCGTATTAAGTTGAGTATTAAGTTTAAAGCCTAAAAAGTTCAAGCTATATCCACGATCAATATATTTTTTATTGATTTCTAACTCTGTTATTATCTCATCGAAATGCTTTTTCTCTGTTTGTTTTCCACCGGAAGAAGATGTCAAATAGTCCAAATTCTTGCTTATGTCAAAAACATAGTCTTTCTTGCGTGCAATATCTTTGACAACCAATGTTTTATGGGTGTTGACTTTAATTCCTTTATGTTCAATGACTTTCTCATCACCAAGCGTCAATATAAAATCATTTTTAGGCTTATATCTTCCTGTAAGAATTTTCTCATCAACAAAAGTATTTACTTGTTTTCTTGTGGCAAGCAAAATATCATTTCTGTTGTTGCTGTCAAACATAGGCAAAATTTCAAACACTTCTTTTGCCGCTTGTTTTAAACTTTCATTAAGTGCTGGCTTTATTGTTTGTTCTGTATAGGTTGTGCCATTCGCCAGATTTGTGAGTGTCTTATTGACGATCAGTGCTCTACAATAGAAATTCAACAAAAACTTATCTGTATAGCTATTTTTGTCTGGATATTGGATCATGTAATTAAACATTTTTGGGCAAACAAAATATTCCAACATTTCGTTCAAGTTCATATCTTTGAGTTTTAAATCTTTGAAGATTAAGCCAAAATCTTTTGATATTTTGATGTCTTTTGTATTGTCAACTTTCAAAGTTTGCAAGTCCATTTTACCATAAATATCATAGGCAAATACGGACCAATCCAAAGGCCTTCCCTGTTCACTTTCAATGCGCGTGAAAATAACTTTTTCTTGTGCGATATTAAACAAGTTATTGAAAACATAATTTGATAATTTTAAATTATAGTCCATTGTCAAGTTCAATGGCAAATTATAGTTTTTTATCAGCTTGTCGTCTTGAAGAATGTCAACAACTTCTTTGCTGTAAGGGAATGAGTAAGAAAAGCCCATAGGGTATTTGTTTTCTTCAAACATAGGCACAAAGACAGTTTTGTATTTGCCAACGCTTTCCAAGTTGATTGCGTTCACTCTTATATTGGTTGATTCCCCTTTCTGTGAAGAAAGAAACTCACTCATTAAAAGTTGAAAGTTTTTTGCGAAATAATCAAAATCAATCTCAACGCCATTGTCTTTACTGCGTAAGATTTCGGCAAATAAGTTTAGAAGCTGCATTGCTAAATCTATATCGTTTACTTGCGATTTAAGGAGTTCAACAAGCACTTTGATATGTCTTTGAGCACTTCCTTTGACTTGTCTTATTTTTCTTATTGTGCTATCCAAGAATAAAATATATTTTTGTATAAATTCAAGAGAGTCCAATCGAATTGCTTTTAATGGGTGCAAATGGATTGGCGCGTCAAAAACAAGAGACTTCTTTAAAGAAATGAGTTTCGCAATTTGTGCTTTCCAATCTTCCAATTCTTCCAAGTTTTCAAAGAAATCTTTTACAGCATTGAATTCGCTTATAATGTCATCAATAGCAGTTTCTTTGAAAAGCCAATTGATTTTTAAGAGAGTGATGAAATTGTCTAATTTCATTCCGTTTGCAGAGATTTTATAAATCTCACTTATAAATCTTCCAATATTTGTGTTGAATAGTTTTGCCTTTGGTGGCTCATAGACTTCAAGTCTTGGGAAAGTGTAAAATTCTGCCAATCTTTCTTTTTTGCTTAAATAGGTCTTGTATTTACTTTGCAAAAATTCGTCTTGTGAGAAAAAGATTTGATTGTCGGGGGAAATAAATACTCCATGTCTTTTAAACAAATCATTGAAGATTTGAGTTTGTTTTGAAAATTGATTTGTGATAACAATTGCAAAATCTTCGCAAGCAGCTTGTATCTTCTCTTTGCTATCATATTGTTTTAAGGCCTGCACGATCTTTGTGATGATAAACTCAAATTCCATTTCTCTTGTCGAAAATGGATTATACATTTCAAACTTTAAATTTATATCATTGTTTTGCTTACTATTGTCAATTTCTTTAATATCATACGAGATGTGTTTCTTATTTAAGAATGTCACGAGAAAATCATTGACAATAAAGTCGTCATCAACAATAAATTTATTTACTTTGTTGTAAAATTTCCACAAGTTATCAAAAATGCAATTTTGAATATCATTAAAGAAAGTAAAACCTACAAAAGAGACTTTGGCAAAGGTCATGAAATATTCTTCCAAACATAATTTGAAAGTCTCTTGGAATGTTGGCTTCTTTTGTTTATTTAATTCTTCCACATAAGATTTGTAGAGTTTAAAGAGTTTATAATTTGATGAAAGTTGTGTTTGTTCAATTTGAGATAAATCAACTTGTTCATATATATTGTTCATTAAAAGGTTGTTGTATAAATCATACAAAAGACTTTGACTGTTTAAAAACGCTTGTTTACATAAATCGTCATCGGGCAAACTTTTAATAGTTTTGTGCAAGATGTATCTCATCTCGCTTTCATAAAGGCAACCCTTTTCTTTTGCTTTTGATTTTATAAAGTTGTATAGTTGGGTATAGTCAATAACATTTTCTTTCTTATCTTTGTTTAATTGATAAGCAAGACTACGAGTTGCAGTGATAAAAAGTTCGTTAGATTTGTGTTCAATATTTTCTAACTTCAAATTGTTCAAACTTTTTACTTTTACTATATCAACTTTTACCACGCGTCTATTATAGCACATATTTGTTGTTTTTTGTTGGTTTTTTGTCGGATTTTTATAAAAAAAGGCACAGATTTTCTGTGCCTAATTTTTACATCAGATTGCTTAAAGCGAAAAATCTCATATTTGGATATGTTTGTTGATAACTTGTTAAAAGTTCATCAGCAATATAAATATCACATCTTGTTCCATATTGATAAGATTTGTTTAATTCCGTTAAGTCGATTTGAATTTCGGAACGGATAATAATTCTTTCAAGTGCAGGGCAATTGTAAACCAAACCGATTTTGTAGTAATCACTTGAAATTTCAAGTTCTGTCAGGCTTGCTGGCAAATCCAATTCAACAAGTGATGTGCAATTGTTGAAAGATCTTTCACCAATAACTTTTACTGTGTCTGGGATTTTGATATATTCCAAACTTGTGCAGCCAAAGAATTGGCAACCGCCAATTTCGACAAGATTGTCTGGCAATTCGACAGTTTTCAAACTTGTGCAGTGGGCAAAGTTTTCATTTGAAAGTCTTGTGATTTCACTTTCAACTCTTGCATAGACCAATCCATAACAATTTTCAAAAATACACATTCCAAGATTGACTGCATTTTTTGGAAGAACAACGCTTGTAATACTTGTGCACTCTGAAAATGCTAAATATCCAAGAGTTGTCACGCTGTCTGGGATTGTGAGAGATTCCAAAGCTGTGCATTTATAAAATCCTGCTTGTTCTATTTCTATAAGAGAGTTTGGCAAACTTAGTTCAGTCATTGAAGAACAACCAGAAAAAGCATAGTTTTCAATTTTAATAATTCCATAAGGGATTTCAACTTTTGAAAATTGTTTTCCACTAAAAGCACTTGCACCAATTGTATCTACTTGAAAATCGTTGCCTTCAACAAAGATTTCTTTCTTATCTATATATATAATAGGAAAGGCGTCCTCAATATTTTCAAGTTCTGGCAAGATATTTGATGAGTTATAAATAACATAATCTTCGCCATCCGCAAGTTTGATAGTTATTTCTTTTCCTTTCCATTCAAATTGATTTCTATGATACCAATCATAAAAATCCCAAATGTTTTCAAAGGTTGTTTCTTCTGTCTTATATCCACCAAAAGAGTAAGATGTTGGGATTGTGATTTCTTTGTCATTTCCGCTATATCCAACAATGGCACCGTCATTAAAAGAAAATGGGATAACAGTTCCAACAATTTCTTCTTCATTATGATCTTCCGGTTGTTCTGGTTTTGGATCCTCTGGTTGCTCTGGCTTAGGATCATCTGGCTGTTCGTTTGGATCTTTTTCTTCTTCTTTATCTTTGTCTTTATTGTCTGGGTTTTCTGGTGGAGTTTCTGGATCCACCGGAATTTCAATTGCGGGGTCGTTTTTATCATTATATGGGGCTGCTTTTGGTAGGCAGCACAATAAAATAATACCAGTGCCAAGAATAAGCGCAAAGGCTATGGCACCAAAGGTTATCCAAAATTTTTTCATTGTTATACTTCCTTATTTAAAATTTGAAAAATAAAAAAATAAGCAAAATTGCTTACTTGTGACGAATTTTTGCAAGAAAAATGCAAAATTTTTGCAAAAGTGCCGTTTTGTGCTATGTTTTCTTGGCAAAATGTTGTATAATACTTTTTGTTAAAGTGAAATTGCTAAACATTCGATAAATAAAGGGATTTAGGCACTTTACGATACGATAAAATATGGTGCAAAACGGCATGAAAAACGAACTCCCGATATTGTATTTATACAACTTCGGAACCATTTGTTCGGGTTCGAATCCTGACGGGAGCACCAAATATTTGCAACAAAAAGTCTTTTTAGGAGGGAAATTATGAAATCAGTTGTTAAAGAGTGGCTTTTTCAAGATAATATTTCATTGAAACAACAAACGGTTGTTCTGTCAGCCCTGCGAGGATGTGATGGTCAGCCTAAAGAAGATTTGTCAAAGAAATTAACTAGAATGCTGAGAAGTGCAATTCTTTATAATGCTGCGACTCCAACAAGCAATTTTATGAAAGAAACTATGACATTAGATGAAATTGCTCTGTTATCGAAAAATGCAGATAAATATCCAATGCATTATTATACCCATGCAATGCATGCTTGTGAAATAATTGGCTATAAGCATCCGGATGATGGCATACGAGTTTGGTTTAATAAGGCTTATGTTACCATGGTGAAAGCTTTGCATTTAAATCCAGAGACAGAATCAGAATGTGACTATAGATTAAGGGATGGGGTTGATTCTGATTAATTTTGATTATTCCATAATATCAAAAATAGGAGGGGAAATGGTAAAATCAATTATTATTACAGGAGCAAGTAGTGGACTTGGAAAAGAGATTGCAAGAATTGCTTTGGAAAACGGGTGCAAAGTTATATGTATTTCCAATGAAAAATGTGATTTAGAAGGCATAATTAATATCTTTTGTGATTTGACTGACGAAAAACAAATAGACAAAGCAGTTAAAGAAATCATTGCGAAACATTCTAAATTTGATGTGCTTATAAACAATGCGGGTGTCGTGTCTGAACAATCACAAAATTCAATAAAATACGAAGAAATTGAAAGGGTTATGAGAGTAAATGCCTTTGCTCCTATTTATCTCACTTCCAAATTGTTGGATTTGGTAAGAGAAAACGAAGCAGACATAATAAATGTTGGTTCTACAGTCATACTAGGTGGTTATAGTGACATGTCAGTTTATGGGGCTAGCAAATGGGCAAATAGAGGTGTTAGTGTTCAACAAAGGCTGGAACTTATAAATACAAATTGCAGAGTCATTCATTTTAATCCTGGAGCAATGGCGACTGACATTTGGAGGAGATTTAATGGGACAGCAGTTGAAGATTTGCAGAAGCAAAAATGGGCAAATCCTGCTGATATGGCTGCATTTATGTGGCAAATTATAAATCTTCCAAAAAGTCTTGAGGTAATTGAAGTAAATATTAAAATCAAAAAATGAAATAGCCCGTCGCAAAATCAAAATTGAAAAATATCTAACCATATAAACTGCGTTCACTTACGCAAAGTCTTGCACAAGTGCAACTTTGGTTCGTTCACTTGTTCATCAAAAAAAAGACTTTGTTGTCAGTTGACATAAATATACTTTACAAAAAGTCTTTTTTTGAAGGAGTGTGAAAAACAATGGATGTTAAAAAAATAAAAATTGACAAAGAAAAATATGTGAGGAAGGGTATTTTTGACTTCATGATGACCTTTAATTGCACAAGGTTCACGATAACTACACAGGTGGATGTGACAAAATTGTATAAATATTGTAAAGTCCACAAACACTTTAATGCTTGCATGATCTATGCCATTGGTAAAGCATGTAATAGTGTGGAAAATTTCCATTACTTTGCTTATGAGGATGGCAGTATTTATAGATACGACTATGTTCATCCTGCCAATATATTCATGACCGCAGAAAATCAAATTAGATTTGGAATGATTGATATTAATCTTCCGCTTGAGGATTTTATTAAAGAGTACGAAAGGGTGAAAGAAGAAATCTATACGTCTGGCAAGCGTGTAGAAGGAAATAATGATGGAAACTATATTGCTTTATCATGTATTAAGTGGTTTAAATTTAGTTCGGTAAGCGAATCTAGCTTAAACAAGTATGAGTCAGAGCCAGAAATGACATGGGATAAGGTAGAATTAAAAAGGGGAAAGGCTACTATTAATATGGCCATTACGTTAAATCATGCTTTAGCGGATGGTTATGACATTCATTTATTTTTGGAATCCTTAAACAAAGAATTGAAAAATATAACCCAGAAACGATAAAAAACAAAAGTGTCACAAAATCAAAGAAGTGAAACCAAAAAAGAGACTTCGTTTAGTATTGACATTAATACACAAAAAAAGTGTTTTTTCAGGAGGTTTGAGAATGAAAGAGGATTGGGGCAAACTTATCGATGCTGCGGAATCAGCAATACAAGGAGAACGTATTGTTTCGCCATTTATGAAAGGCGGATATGTTTCAACGGCGTTGCAAACAGACAAAGGAAACATTTATACGGCTGTCAACTTTGAGGCTAAGTGTGGACTTACGCAGTGCTCGGAAAGATATGCACTTTACAAAGTGTTTGAAGCGAACAAAAATGAAAAAGTTGTTCGCTGTGTTTGTTTTTATAGAGGTAAGGTAAGTTTGCCTTGTGGGGCTTGCCGTGAATTTTTTATGCAATATGGAAACGGAATTGAAGCTATGGAAATCCTGCTTGATTTAGAGACCAAAAAGTCTGTCAAACTCAAAGACACCATGGATCCATGGTGGGGAGAGAAGAAAATATGAAATGTATTCTTGCATCCTCACCAGAAGTGAGAGGTGGAAAAGTTAGAGAAAGTGTTTTGGCTGAACTTGAAAAACTTGTCGGCAAAAGCCGAGAAGAAATTAAAGTTGCAATTATTCCTGACGCTGGAATGATTGATGATGCAAGTCAATATTGGCTTATCGAGCATTTGAAATGTCTTTCTGACACATTTCCCAAGAAAGTGTACTTTCTGAATTTGATGGCCTTTTCGAAAAAGCAAATTGAAAAGGTTGTGGATAAAGTGGATGTCATCTGGTGCTGTGGCGGAAGCGTAGACTTTTTGATGACGGTTTTTAAGAAAAGCGGATTTGCAAAGATGCTTCCAAAATTCTTGAAGAACAAAGTGTGGGTTGGGTCAAGTGCTGGAGCGTGTGCAGTTGGAAGAGAAGGAAGACAAAAGACCCAAGCAGCGCTCTATCCGGACGATATCTTCTTGCCTGAGATAAAAGATTATTTGGGGATTGTGGACGTTTGTATTTACCCACATGTCTATCGAGACATTGAGGGAAAGTATGTTCCTGAAAATGCACTTGATCTTATTATAGAAGAAAGCAAACATCAGAATTATCCATGTTTCGCCCTTGAATACATTGGAGGACTTGTTGTAAATGGCGACATGATGTATATGATTGGGAAGAATGACAAAAAACTTCAAAATGGAAAAGTGATTATCGAAAGAGTTGTCCCTTGGGGTAGTTCATCAATCAAATTGGGATGGCACGAAGAGGTTGTGCCAAAGGAAATGCCGATTGGTCAAGTGTATGCAGTTGCATTTTCAAAAGATGGAAGGGTTCTGCTCAAAGCAGAAGAAACAAAGAGAGGGTTGTTTTATTCACTGCCAGGAGGGACTCCAGAGAAGAGTGATGAAAATTTGGAAGAAACTCTGCGAAGAGAATTTGTTGAAGAAGTCAACACAACTCTCAAAGAAAAGGTGTGCCACCTTGGATATCAAAGCGTCGAAGGAGACAATGGGAGACCGATATATGCTCAAGTAAGGACGACGGCACTCATTGACAAGATTGGAGAAAAGAAGCCTGACCCTGACAACGGAAAAACATACAAAAGGCTTTTGGTGAGCCCAGAGCGAGCAATCGAACTTTTGGATTGGAAAGAGATTGGCGAGGCAATCATCAAAAAGGCGGTCGAAGTTGCAAAGGTCGAACTTGGAATAAAAAAGTTTTCAAAGAAAGAAGAAATCGTATAACATGAAATTATCTGACAAGAGAAAATGCTTGTCGGATTTTTTTGTTAAAAAAAATTGGCGCTCGGCGGATTTCTATGATATAATTTTTATGTAAGGAGTGTTTATGAAGAAAGAAGTGGCATCTGTTGTCAGATGCGAAGATGGCGCAATGAATTATGGCTTTTCAAATGAGGAAGCGGTGAAGTTTATTGCACAAGCAGGCTTTAAAAAAGTCTTTATGTCTTTCCAGAATGAACACCTTAGTGGGGGGGGGTATCGCAAGTATCTTAAACTCATAAGGAATTCTGGTCTGGAAGTCAATTTCGTCCATTTGGGATACAGAGTCAACAGTGGCATTGCAACCATTTGGGAAGAGGGTGAAGCCGGTGATGAGTTGGTCGCGGACTATTTGAAAGACCTTGATATGGTTGCGGAAGATGGCATCAAAATGGTGTGCATGCATGTCACAAAAAGCAACAAAGAGTCGCCAATGTCTCAAATTGGGCTGAAAAGATGGGAAAAAATTGTTCGACATGCTGAAAAGTTGGGGATTGTCGTTGCGCTCGAAAACACGGTTTGGCCAGGATATTTGGAGTTTATTGTTGGCAATATCAAGAGCGACAATTTGGCTGTATGTTATGACAGCGGTCATGCTCATTTCCATTTCAAAGACGAGTACAATTTTGATGCATTCAAAAACAAAATTGCATGCCTTCATTTGCATGATAATGATGCAAGCGCAGATCAGCACAAACTTCCATTTGACGGAACGATTGATTGGGATGGTTTGCTCACACACTTGAAAGAAGTAAACTTTGAAGGGGATTTCACAAGTGAAGCAGTTCGCCATGAGTGTTATAAAGATATTTCTCCGCTGAAATTCTTCAAACTTCAAAAAGAAAGATTGGAGAAGTTGCAAGATTTGTACAATTCATAAATTTGAAAGAGGTTTTATGGAAAAGAAATATTATTACCACTTGGTGTCGCACAACAAGTTTAAGGTTGGAGACAAACTTGAGATTGGTACTCGTGGGAATGGAATGTGGTTTGACATTTATGAATCAAACCAAATGAAAGAGTTGACGGACAAAGACAGGATAATCGAAGAATATGACTTTATTCTTAGGGAACTGGCTGCCGAGGAAGTGAGGAAAGAAGAGTTTCCAAATCTTCCATCAAGACTTAAGTGTCTGTACATTTGTGACAATATTGAAAATTGTCAAAAGCGGGTCAAAAAGTTTCAAGGGCTTAATGTTGGTGTGACGCAAATCATCAAAATCAGTTTGAGTGAGGAGCCATACGCCGTCAATGCAAAACTTTTCCCAAAGGCTCGTGCGAGTTATAATGAATACAAACAGCATGCAAGAAACTTTTACAAAAGCATGAAGAAGGGCGGGAAAAGTGAAGATGAATATCTTTTTGTAGGAACTTTGACCGTTGAAGAAGTTTACGAAATATAAAAGAAGACAGATTTGAATAGGAGCGAATTATGATTTCTCAAGATAGAAAAGGGCATATTTGGGGTGTCGCAGAACTGATGAAAAAGTATGCGGAAGAACACAATTTGTCAAGTGATGAAGTTGAAGAATATTATATGCTTGGACTTCTGCATGATATCGGTTATGAATTTGCAGAACAAAAAGATTATCAGAGGCACAATGTTATCGGGGGGGGGATTTTGAAAAAACTTGGTTATAAACACTGGAAAGAGGTTTATTACCATGGAGAGGTCACTCCCGAGTATTCAAGTCATTTACTCGATATCTTGGAGTGGGCTGACATGCACATTGACAGTGTAGGCAAATACGTCTCTCTCGACGGAAGACTTGAAGAGTTGTCAGAGCGATACAGTGTCCCAATCAACGAACTTGACAGCAAACCAATTGTCGACAGGCTAAAGTCAAAAGGATTTAATTGATGTAAAAAATTCCACGATTTGTGGAATTTTTGTTTTTTGTATAGAGATTTGAAAGTTGTGTGTTATAATGCGTATGAAAGGGAGAAAAGAGGATGACACTTGGAGAAAAGTTGAAGTTTTTGAGAGAGCGCTCAGGGCTTACTCAACAAGGACTTGGCAAAATTATTGGTTACAATTTCCGCGTTGTGAGCAAATGGGAAAAGGACTTGAGCATCCCAAATGCAAAAGTTGCTTATCAACTGGCAAGCGTTTTTGGAGAGCCTATTGAAAATATCTTAAATGAAAACTTTGCCTACTCAACAGAAGATGGTGAGGAACTTTTGGACATCCTGCAAGAGGATGGGAGAAAGACTGGTTTTTTTGCAACAAAGGAAGCCGTACACGAGAAGGGTTTTTGGCACAATGAAGTTTCTGTTTGGATTGCAAACAGAAAAGGTCAATATCTGCTTACAAAAAGAGCAAAAGACAAAGACTTCAATCCTGACAAATGGGCAATCGTGACTGGGCATGTCAGAGCGGGCGAAGATAATTTGGTTGCTGTTGAAAGAATCCTCAACAGAGAGCTGAATTTGTCAAAGCAAGATTATTCTTTCAAAAAACTCATTACAAAGAAACAAAAGCAAAGTGGAGTGAAATTTAAGTATTTCAAGGCAAACAACAAGATTACAAATGCTGGAGCAAAGACAAACAAAAGGTTTCAAACCTCATACATATTGTTTTTGGACATTTCTGCTGAAGAGGTAAAATTCAACAAGAAAGAAATCAGCGAAATCAAATTTTTCACTATTGATGATATCAAAGATCTCATCAAAACTGGCACAACTGTTTTCTCAAAAGAGTATGATTTGAATATGCTCGCAGAGGGGCTCAACATTGACCTTATTGATGTCGTGGATGAGGACAACAATTTGACTGGTGTTGTTGAAGAGAAGAGTGAAGTTCATCAAAAGGGGCTTTGGCATAGGGAAGCGATTTGTTTTGTTTGCAACGACAAAGATGAGATTTTGACTTATAGGCGTGTCATGACCACAAAAGTAAACCCAGGTCTTATTGTTCCATTCTTTGGTGGGCATGTGCTTTCTGGTGAGAGTTATGATGACGGCATGGCAAGAGAGCTTAAGGAAGAAATTGGTTTTGTCCCAGAAAAGTTTGAATTTTTGCGACAAGTCAAAAAGGTGAGTGTTTCAAAAGTCACAAACCGTTGCTTTACAAATTATTATGCTTGCAGATGTAACTTGGCTCTCAAAGATTTCAAATTTTCTGAGTTTGAGATTGATGAGCCAAAGTGGGTGAAATACGATATTCTTATGGAATTTTTTAAGAGTGAAAAAGCGTACAAGTCCAGAATAGAGGAAGGTTGGTTTGTCGAGATGATGCAACAAGTGAAAGAATTTTTGGACAGAAAAGAATAAAGTTTCAATTTGACAACCGCTTTAAGAAAATGCTTAGAGCGGTTGTTTTTTTGCTGAATTTGCGTGGAAGATTTGCGAGGGTGTGGTATAATCGAAGTGTCAAGGAGAAATCTTATGAAATGGAACGGAGTAGAGTTTGAAGCGGTCATCGCAACTCCTGGGTGCGGCAAATCGTATTTGTGTGACAAATATCCGGAGCGTTTTGTAGACGTTGATGAAGTAAGATTGAGGCTCAAATATTTTGTGCCAGGAAACATAACAAGACAGGAGTTGGAAAGCACAAAGGGTGAGAGGCCTTTTCCTCGAAGAATGCATACTGCAGAATGTTTTAAGGCGATAGTCCCAATTTTGGAAAAGGAAAGAGAAGAAGGGAAGATTTTGATTTCTGCGCCACATGCTGAGATATTTGATTATTTTCAAGAGAAAAAAATCAAGGCGTGTTTTGTGTATCCGAAGGCTGACATGAAAGAGGAAATCCGACGTCGACATGTTGAGAGAGGGAATACTCAAAAGTTTGTGGACGAGAATTATGACATGTTTGAAGCTTTCTTTGAGAGCAACTCAAAGGATGAAAGAGTTGTGTGCAAGTATGAGTTTGGCAAAGACGAATATCTTGAAGAGATTTTGAGAAAATTTGGACTTGATTTTTGATTGGAGAGTAGAAATGAAGTTTGATGTGAAAAGAGTTAAGATTTTTGTGACCGTTCCACTGGAAAATGTGGAGCGGGTCAGGACCTCTGCTTGTAAGGCAGGTGGTGGCGTGATTGGAAATTATTCATTTTGCACCAGTTCAACCAAAAGCGTAGGGACTTTCGTGCCAAACGAAAAAGCAAATCCATACATTGGAAAGAAAGAAACTCTTGAGTTTGTTGAAGAGGAGAAGTTGGAGTTTGTTTGCGATGTGGAAAAAGTTAAAAAGGTGTTGGTTGCTTTGCGCAAGGCTCACCCATACGAAGAGCCAGCCATTGACATTGTGCCTCTGATAGATGAGGATTGTTTTTAGGAGAAAGCGTGGATTATTTGAAAAATCGAGATGTTATTTTGCAAAAGGTGAGAAGTCTTGTGAGACTTTATAAGGCGGGTGCTTTGGGTGGAGAGAAAATGCCGGAAGACTCAAATCCGCATCTGAGAAAAAATTCTGATGAAAACTTGATTTATTTCACTTTGCCTATGGCGCTGAACTATCAGAGAAATTCTTACAAACTTTGGGAAGCGGCACTTTTGACTTGGAAAGATGCAAAGACAAAAGATGTGTTTTGTCCAGAGACAGTTTTGAAAATGGACGACAACACTTTAAGTGAAAAATTGACCAAATATAAAGTCGCTTTGCAACCAAACAAACAGCCACAAATTTGGAGGATGCTGTGCCAAACTTTTCAACAAAATTTTGGTGGAAGTGTGAAAAAGTTTTTCGAAAAGTTTGATTTTGATGTAAAATTGATTAAGCAACATATTTTGCAAAACAAGAAATCTTTTCCATATCTTTCTGGGACAAAGATTTTGAACTATTGGCTTTATGTGATGACACAGCAGAGCGGATTCAATTTCAAAAACAGAAAAGAGATTTCTGTTGCACCAGACACACATGTTTTGCAAGCAAGTGCAAAACTTGGAGTTGTTTCTGATGAAGAGCTTAAAAAATCAAACATAAGAGTGATTGTGAGCGAGAGGTGGGAGAAGATTTTGTCAGACACAGAATTTGAGCCTATTGATATTCATACACCATTTTGGCTTTGGAGCAGAAATGGGTTTGTTGTTGAAGTTTGAGGAGGATAGAGCATGGCATTTGATTTGAGAAAAGCGTTGGAAGGATTTCAGCCTGCCGACAAAAGAGAGAAAGAGAGTCTTGAAAAGATACGCTATCTTTTGTCGTTGAGTGACAAGGAGGATATTTTCAGCAGGACAAGGCTTGCGGGACATATTGTTGCAGGAGCGTTGGTTGTTGACAGAAAAGGAAATGTCCTTTTGAATCACCACAAGGTGCTTGACAAGTGGCTTCACTTTGGTGGTCACAGTGACGGAGAAGCAGATTCGCTTAATGTTGCCAAAAGAGAAGTGGAAGAAGAAAGTGGAATCACCGAGTATGATGATCTGGGTGGAAGGATTGTTGATGTGGATGTGCACACCATTCCAGAGAACGCAAAGAAAAATGAGCCAGAGCATTTGCATTATGACATAAGATTTGTGTTTGTTGTGGACAAGAAAGATTTCAAAATCTCAGACGAAAGCAAAGAGATTGTGTGGATGCCAATTTCAAAGGCAAAGGCACTTGTTCCGCCAGATTCAATGCCAAGATATTTGGACAAGGCGGACAATATTGTCAAAACTTTAGGCAAGAGTAAATAAGGTCTCGGAGGGAGCATGAAACTTATTATAAATTCGGACGACTTTGGGCTCAGCAAGAGCATCACAGATGGGATTGTTGATGGAATCAAGGAAGGCGTTTTGACCTCGACATCAATCATGGCAAACATGGATTATGCAAAGTATGCGGTCGAACAGGCGCTTGCAAATGGCATAACTTGCGTTGGATTGCACACAAATTTTACAGTTGGCAAACCGATCATCCCAAATCCGCATTTGACTGATGAGGGGGGGGGATTTCTGTATAACAGAAAACAAATTGACGACAACCAAAATCTGACTTATGAGGATGTATACAACGAAATCAAAGCACAGATCGCGAAGATTGAAGAATATGGCAAAGGGCAGTTGAGGCTCGACCACTTGGACACTCATCACATTTTGCAGGACAACAAAATCATATGCAAGGCAATCGGAGACATTGCAAAAGAGTTGAATTTGCCAACAAGACATGAAGGATACTGCCGAGGTTTGAAAAGTCCAGATGTTTTTTGTTTTGATTTCACGATTGAAAATGTTAATTTGGAAAAGATAAGAGAAATAATTGAAAAATACAAAAATACAGATTTGACAATTGAACTTTGCACTCACAGCGGTTATGTGGATGAGGAAACGTGTAAGATCACCAGTTACCTTGGAAGAGAGAAAGAATTGCACGTGTTGAGAGAAGCCAAAAAGCAAGGCTTGTTTGACGGAGTGGAAGTTATCAATTTTTCGGATTTGTGATTTGGCGATTTGCCAAAAGAGGAGAAATGATGAAATATATAGTATTTAGTGATTTGGACGGGACACTCAGACCAAAGGATGGAGATATTTCGCAGAGATGTATTGACGCCATAAAAGCTTTCAAAGCCAATGGCGGAGAGTTTGTCATGACCACTGGAAGAAACAGGCAGAAGGCAGAGGAGTTTGCAAAAGTCTATGGTGGAAGCCGTTATATCATTGATGCCAATGGCGGAGAGGTCTTTGATTGCGAAAAAAGAAAAATTATTTTCTCTGCAGATATTTCAAGAGAGTCAATGGAAAAACTTCTTGCAATTGCAAAAAAATTTGGAGCAAGGCTTGTTGTCAACATTGCTGCCGATTTCAGATTTGTCACTGCAAAAAGAGAAGATGACTCGCATTATATCGAAAAAGTTTTCAAATCATTTGATGAAGTTTATGGAAAATACAAAGTGGTTGGTGGATATTTTTCTGGATTCTCAGACAAAGACAGACCCGCGCTCAAACTTGAGGCTCTCAAAATCAAGGAAGTAGGTTTCCCAAATGAAGGAAAAAATGGGAATGAAAACTATCTTGACTATGCTTCTGCTTCTTGTGACAAAGGGATTGGTGTAAAGAAACTTTTGCAACACCTTGGGGCAAGTTATGACGATGCAATTGCCATGGGTGATGGATTGAATGACACCCCAATGTTTTCGGCTGCAAAAGTGAGTGTCGCCATGGCAAATGGCTCTGAGCAAGTGAAGCACGTTGCGGATGTGATTGCTGAGCATGTCAGAAGAGAAGGCTCTGCAAAAGTGCTTGAAAAGTTGACTGAAAGACTTAAGGAGAGCAAGTGACATGGAAGAGATGTTTGATGTTTATGACGAAGAGGGGAATTATCTTGGTGTAAAAAGCAAATCGTTTTGTCACAGAGAAAATGCCGGCGTTTGGCACAAGCCAGTTTGGATTTGGGTCGTAGACAAACGTGGGGGAGAGATTTTGGTACAGAGGCATGACGCTGAAAAAAAGAACTTTCCAAACAAGTATGACATCCCTTCGGCAGGTCATGTGCATGCTGGCGAAAAACCCGTTGATGCTTGCGTAAGAGAAACCAAAGAAGAGCTTGGCATCGATGTAAGAAAGGAAGATTTTGTGTTTTTGACAGAGTGGAAATTTGCGATTGGCTGGGAGTTTGCGCAGGTCTATTTGCTTAACCTCGATGCTTCAACGGCTTCATTTACGCTTGAAGAAGGAAAAGTTGGAGAAGTGAAGTGGCTTAAGTATGATGAGTTTGTGAAACTTCTTTACTCAGATGATTTTTGTCCGCACCAAAAGGAGTTTAAGGATTGGTCAAAAGAGATGTTGAAAAAAGCACTTCAAAAATAGAGTTTCATGTACCCAAGTTTTATGAGTTGGGTTTCCGTATCAAGAAAATTTGCAACATGATTCCAAAAGACAGAAGGGATGCAATTCATATTCACAAAAAGGTGGGCTTTGTTGAGGTTTGCGAAAAAAGTGACAAAAGAATTGTTTTTCTTCAAAAATCATTGTGAGAAATGTTGGGATATATATTTGCTTTTGATTTGGTTATTATATACAATATAAACAGTTTGGAGGATTTATGGAAGAAATTTTTTTGGATGCAAAAGACGGATACAAACTTGATTTACACATTTTTGAAGTAAAGAATGCAAAGGCAGTTGTGCAGATTGCACATGGCATGGAAGAACACCAGGAGAGATACGAAGATTTTGTCAAATTTTTGAATGCAAATGGTTTTTCCGTCGTGTCAGCTGACATGAGAGGTCATGGTGAAAATGCTGAGACGCTCGGCTACTTTGCCGACAAGGATGGCGACAAACTTTTGATTTCTGATCAAAAACAAATTTGCGATTTTGTGAAAAAGCGTTTTGTTGGACTTCCAGTTTTCCTCTTTGCACATTCAATGGGAACAATCATCTCACGTGTTGTGCTTCAAACTTATTCAAAACAATATAGCAAGGTTGTTTTGAGTGGTTATCCTGCATACCAAACTGGAGCAGGCTTTGGGGTTTTCTTGACAGATATCATCCAAATTTTTAGAGGGGCAAAATACAAATCAAAAATCATCGAAAAACTTGGAGTGGGAGCATTTAACAATGACATCAAAAATCCAAGGACAGCGGTTGACTGGGTTTGCGCAAATGAGAACACTGTTGACCAATATATAGAAGACCCACTTTGCGGAGTTGGCTTCACTATTTCGGCTTTCAATGCGCTTTTTACGCTTGTTGAGAAGATGAACAAGGTGAAGGAATTTGTTGATGTAAATGCAGGCATGCCGATTTTGTTGCTTGCAGGCAAAGATGACCCTTGCACAAAGGGTGAGAAGGGCAGAGAAAGTTCTCGCAGAACACTTGAGAAAGCGGGATTTAAGAATATCAAACAAACAACTTATGTTGGGATGAGACATGAGATTTTGAATGAGAAAGACAGGCAAAAAGTCTATGATGACATTGTTGCTTTTTACAATGATTAGGAGAAAATGTGTGGAAATAACAACAAAAGGACGATACGCCGTGAGGATTATGGCGGACATAGCGAGAAACAACCAAGAGTTTGTTTCGCTCAGCGAGATTGCAGAAAGGCAACAAATTTCTATCAAGTATCTTGAAAAAATCATTGCGATGCTTTCAAAAGCAAAGTTGGTGGAAAGCATGCGTGGTGCAAATGGGGGTTATAGGCTTTCAAAAGATATGAGCCAGATAAGCGTCAAACAAATTTTGGATGCGACTGGTGACAGCATCAAAGTTGCGACTTGCACTGTTGGTGAAGAGTGTCCAAAAGCAGACAAGTGTGACACGGTCGGTGTGTGGAACACATTGAATGGGCTTATCACAAGTTATCTTGAAAGCGTGTCTCTCAAAGATTTGGTTGAGCAGACATGTGAGAGAAAAATATTCAAATAGCAGGCTTGCCTGCTTTTCTTTTTGACTTTATCTTTTTTGTTGCTTTTGCTAGGAAGATTTTTTTGCTTTGTGTTATACTATACACATCAAAAGGGTTGGGAGAAAACACATGAAAAAACTTTTTGTTTGTTTGGCAATGGTTGTTGTGATGTTTGCAGCGGGGATTACTCTTTCTGCATGCGGCTCTAATATGGTAAAACTTCATTTTTCAATAGAGGAAGAGAGTGAATCTCTTGTTCAAGTCGTGGTTAAGCATGGGGAAACCATAGTTGAGGGAAGAGGAAACAATTATAACCTTGAGAAAGGGCTCAATCTCCGCGTTGAAGTTGTTGCAAAAGAATATGGAGTGGATTTTTCTGAACTTGTTGTCAAGGCGAATGGTGCAGAAAAGTCAATCATCAAAAACAAAGATTATAGTTGTGCCTATGGAAGTGAAAATTTGGTTTATGGGACATTTACTTTGCCATCAGTTGAAGAAGATGTTGATGTTTCAATTTCTGGTGCAAGAGCAATGTCTGTGACATACAACTTTGATGTTGAAAATGCAGATGATGAAACTGCAATTGCAAATATGAAGAACGCTTTCATTGACCTTGACGGAAGTGGGGATTATATCAACTTATATGAGTTTTTGTCAGGGCCACAAATTGAAATAAATAAAATTTTCACTGAACAAAACTTCAATTCTTTCAATCTAAGATTTGGAAATCCTGAAAGTGGGGATGACATTTTTGAAATATACAATTCAAATGCTTTCAGAGTGCGTGCGGATGATGGAGAAGAACACAATGCGACTTATCAGTTTTATACCAGTGCTGGATATTATGTGGTGACATTTCCGAATGTTGAAAAGGAAAAATATACAATCGTTGTTGATTTCAAAGATTTGGCTTACAAACAATATGCTGTTTTTCTTCCAGAAGACAACATAAACTATTCTGCTGCAGCGCCAGAGTTTTTCAGTTATGATAGGAGCGACTTGATTACAATCTCCAAGAGCACCTTGCGTGACACTCTCGTTTATGATGATATGAGAGTTTATATAAATGAGTTGGAGCTCGAACTTCACGAAGATTGTGACGTGCAAAATGACGCTGTTTTGAGATTTGTTGTGCCAGACAAAATTACACCTTTTTCAACTTCTTTGTATAGAGAGCCAGCATACACAATCAGAGTTGAAGGCATCTCTTACATCGATGAAGCGTATTCAGTGAAACTTATTGAAAGTTTTGACAAAGATCAAGAAGAAATGATGGAGGCAAAACTGTTTTTGCTTGATGACTATGGAGATAGAATTGGTGAGATACCTTTGGATGGGGGAGCATACACAGTCGTAAAAGGCGAGAGGATTGCGCTTTTCTGGCAATATAGGTATGATGAGGAAACAAATAGCTTTGTCTCAAAATATGATTTGTTTGATTTTGATGTTTTGATGGGTGATGTTGTTTTGATTGAAGGAGACGCTGATGTTGAAGCGCTTTCTGATGAGGAGGAAAAGAAAGATCCAGAGAAAGAAGAGGAAAAAAATCCAGATCCAAATCCAGAACAACCGGAAGAGCCAGAAATACCAAAATATCAAATTGAGGTGACAACACTTTCTCTTGGCGGAAAGATTGACTGGACATTCAAAGAAACTCAAATTGTTGAAATTGCAGATGGCTATATGCTTACTGCATATTATGATGAGAAAAAAGACGGGTTTGCTGAGATGAAACTTGAGTTCTCTTGCGAAAACGACAAAGAAATAAGTTTTGGAAACTTCAAAAACTTTGCTCAAGACATCAATATCTCATTTGACTTTGAAGATGAAAAAGTTTCAAGTGTTGAATATGGGCTTTTGGATTCTGATGAGGGATGGGTGATGCTTGATCGAAATGAGGCTCAATCTATAAGTGTTGAGGCTGGGCAACAAATCATCTTCAGACTTGGTGGCACAGCTTTTGTTGATGCTGCCAAATATTCAATCGAAAACAAAACGGCATTGCTTGGAGAAGTTGAAGTTTCTTCGTACAACATCGAAGGCGTTTACTATACTGAGTTTGCATTTGTTGTTTCAAATCACCAATTTTCAAATGTTCAAGGTGTAAAACTTGTTTCTGTGGATGGTTAGAGATGGAAGGATTTTTTAAGAAAGTATATTCAGTTGTGAGTGAAATCCCAAAGGGCAAAGTCGCCACCTATGGGCAAATTGCAAAAATGCTCAATGCCCCTCGCTTTTCTCAGATTGTGGGTTTTGCTCTTCACTCAAACCCTGACACCGCAACAATACCTTGTCACAGAGTTGTCAATCGTGAAGGGAAAATTTGCACAGGCTTTGCCTTTGGTGGAGAGAAGGCACAAAGAGAACTCCTCGAAAAAGAAGGGGTGAAGGTCGACAAAGATGGTTGTGTGGATTTGAAAAAATACCTTTGGAATCCAGAGGTTGACAACAATCCGCTCAACGATTTGATGCTGTAAGGAGAAGAAAATGGTTAGACTTGCAAAGAAAGAAGATTTGAAAACGGTAAACAAAATCAGAAAAGAAGTTTATGACTTGCATGCAAAAGCAAGACCAGACATCTTCAATCCAAACTGGGCAGAGAAGAGCCAAATGGAATATTTGACCACATATCTTTCAGACGAAAACCTCCTTTTGTATGTGTGCGAAAGAGATGGAAAAATCCTTGGTTATGCAATGGTTGAGAAAAGAGAGAAGCCAGAAAGCACCTACAGCAAAGCAAGAAGATGGTGTGAGATAGGTGACCTCGGTGTGACTGCAAAGATTAGAGGGAAAGGTGTCGGCACAGAAATCTTTGAATTTTTGAAGAAAGAACTGAAAAAGCAAGGTTTTCCCAAAATTCAACTCAATGTGTGGGAGTTTAATAAAGCTGCAATCAACTTCTATGAGAAAAATGGCTTTGAAGTTTCTACAAGAAAAATGGACTATGATTTGTAAGAGGGGGATAGAGGATGAAAATAAAAACTTTTTTTGAAAATGTTTTTGCATATGGGCTTAATGAAAAGAAAATTGAAGCGGTTGAAAAGATTTATGGTGGAAAAATTCAAGAAAGCACCGTCGCTTTGATTGTAAGTTGCATGAGAGAAAGGACGCTTGTCGTTGACGGCGAGATAAACAGATACATTCTTCTCACGCTTGATGAAATTTTGAAACCAAACAAAGTTTTTGCGGACGCAAAACTTTTGCCACTTTTCAAAGCCGATGAAGATAGATACATTTGCTACAACTTCAATGCCAGCGAAGAGAAGAAGATTGGAGATACTTGTCTTTTCAATTTCGAGACAAATGAGATTGAGCAGCAATATCCTGGGATTATGTTGTTCTTCAAGGGCGACTTGCCAGCAGCGGTTGAAAGAGCAAAACAGAACAATTCTGAATTCCAATCACTGGTGTTCCTCACTTCAGACACAAAAATTGTTTTGTCATTTGGATATGATATTGTTAAAGAAAAAGGTGTGAAAATCAAGATTATTCTCATAACTGGCAAGGATTGTGATTCTTATAAAAATGTTGACATCCTCGTTCCGTTTCACCCAACTGTCAAATTTGACAAGATGATGAGGGAGTTGGTGGAAAAGAAAGAAAAGTATCAAGTCGAACTTGACAGACTGAGAGCGGACTGGCCAAATCAATTGATTCAGTTTGCTGAAAGTGGGAAATTTTCAGTGAAAGAGATGTTTGAAAAGATAAAAGAAATTGATATGTATGCCAACGTGGCTCCAATTTACGAAACAGTGCTTGAAAAATTTGAAAATAAAGAAATCTAAGGAGAAGTGGAATGAAAACAAAAACATTGAGTTTGAAATGTGTAAACTGTGGAAAAGAAAGTGAGCAAGAAGTTGTTGTCAGCAGCAGTACATTTGGTGCGAAACAACACTTGGACACAAGATGCGACAATGGACAAGTTGATGCGCCTATTCAAGAATGCCCACACTGCCATTATGCAAACATTGACATTTCTCGTCCAAGCAAAAGTGCAAAAACGGTTTATCAAAGCGCAAAATATCAAGAAATCTTAAACTCAAATTTTGACGAAAAAATCAAGAATTATTTGAAAGCGGCTCTCGTCAATGAAAAAGACGAAGAGGCATGTGCTGCGCAATTGTACCTCAATGCCACATGGTGTTTCGAGGACAACAAAGACTCCAAGAATGCCACCAAATATCGCAAACTTGCTTGCAAAAATTTGATGCAAATTGCTGAGGCGGAAGACAATGGTGACATCTATATTCAGTGCATCGACTTGTTTAGAAAAAACAAAGAGTTTGACAAAGCGGAAGAAGTGTTGAACAAAATTAGATATGAAATGTTCAAACTTGACTACGAATACAAAATGACGGAAGATTATATCGCTTTGAAAAATATTGTTGATTTTGAGAAGAAGCTCATTGACAGCAAAGACTCTGCCGACCATTTGGTTGAAGAAAGTGAAGCAAGAATGGGATTTGTTGATTTCAATTGTTTGTTTATGCAATACAGTCAAATGACAAACCATTCTGACATTTCAATTTATGTGCCTATCATCTACAACATGAAGAATGAATATTTTGATGCCGTTGTAAAGTATCTTAGGACGGGGGAGACGAAAAATCTTGTTTATGGAGAATATTCAACTGACATGATAACAAAAGGGTATTGGGCTGAAAAACTTGATTATATAAAAGCAGTTGTGATTTTGGACAACATCGAAAAGTTTGGTGCCAACGCTTGCGATATATTCTATCCATATGAAGTTGAATAGTTTGTAACGAGCTATTTATATACAGAAAATAAAAACGATTTGTGAAAATACAAATCGTTTTTTTTGTATGTGTGGGGGGGGTATGGGGTTATTTTGAAAGATGGCGTGCCATCTCCCAAGGAAACTCTTCTCTCCCGAAATGTCCAAAGCAAGCAGTTTGTTTGTAGATTGGACGCAGCAGTCCGAGTTCTTTGATTATGTTGTCAGGGGAGAAGTCGAAGTTTTTGTCGACAATTTTATATATTTTTGTGAGGGGCACTTTTTCCGTGCCGAAACAATTTATGTTGAGCGAGAGTGGTTTTTCAAGGCCGATGCCATAGGAAACTTCAATTTCGCATCTGTCACAGAGATTGTTTGCGACCAGAGTTTTTGCGACATAGCGAGCATAGTACGCCCCGCTCCGGTCAACTTTTGTTGCGTTTTTGGAGCTGAAACATCCGCCACCGACTTTTGAGGCTCCGCCATAAGTGTCTACAACAATTTTTCTTCCAACGCAACCACTATCGCCAAAACTTCCCCAAATTGTGAATTTCCCACTTGGGTTGACGATATATTTTGTTGATTTTTTGACAAATGATTTGAATTCCGCCAAAACGGGGTTGATGACTTTTTCTTTGATTCTTTCTTGCAAATCCTTGCAGTTTTCGCTGTGGCTTGCGCTCAAAAGAATGATGTCAAAAGAGACTGGTCGCTCATCTTCATAGCAAACAGAAACTTGGCTTTTGGCATCGGCGAAAAAGTCAGGGGTCGTTCTGCGAAATTCGTCATACTTTTTCATAAGCTTGTGTGCAACCAAAATTGGCAGTGGCATAAATTCTTTTGTCTCATTTGTTGCATAACCGAAAACAATCCCTTGATCATTTGCACAAAGTTTCTTCTTTACGACAGACTGATGGATGTCTGGACTTTGACAAGAAATCTGCTTGATGATTTTGAATTTGTTTTTGTAGCCAACATCTTTCAAAATGTCCATGGCAATTTTTTCATAGTCAATTTTGGCTTTTGTGGTTGCTTCTCCATAAATGAAGAGTCGATTGTCCTTGATGGCGCACTCAACTGCCATTTGGCTGTTTGGATCTTGTGAAAGTGCTTCGTCCAAGAATCCATCTGCAATTAGGTCGCAGGTTTTGTCTGGATGACCCATGTTGACACTTTCACTTGTAACAATTTTTTTCATATTTTCCTTTCTCCTTCAAGTTTATTCCATAAAAAAATCCATCGTAAACGATGGATACAAAAGGCAGATATTGTCCATCGTTTCCAAACTGGAGCACCTTGCGACGGGGCAATTCAACTTACAATTTCGATTTTAAGAATCCTTGAAATCTCAACCATCTGTTGTTTGCGCCTTTCCCCAAAAGTGACAAGCACTTTCAGGGACCCCATGAGGGATATGTAGGTTGCTGTGTGGTCATTGAGTTTGGTCTCTCGCACACTCTTTATGGTTGATTTCATCTTACTACAAAAATTTTCGCTTGTCAAACAGATTGGTTGCGTTGAGTGAAAATTTTTCTTTTTGATGGAGAGAAACCGTCCGTTTTTGCTTGCCTAAAAAATCAAAATGTTTTATGATATGTCTAGAGTTAGCAAAGGAGAATAAAATGAAGAAAAAGGGGAAAGTAAAAGGTTTTTTCAGTGATTTCAAAAAATTCATAAGCCGTGGAAATATCCTTGATATGGCTGTCGGCGTTATCGTTGGGGGTGCCTTCTCTGCAATAGTTACTGCATTCACCAACAAAATCATTATGCCACTTATCAATGCTCTTCTTGCATTGATTACTGGTGGAGATGGGCTCGAGGGCGCAAGAACAATCATTGGCAAGAAAATTTTTGTTGAAGGGACAAATCAAATCAATTGGGATGCTGTTATTTACATTGATTGGGGTGCATTCATCACTGCAGTGCTCGACTTCCTCATCATTGCATTCACATTGTTCCTCGTTTTGAAAATTGCTATGAGCACATCTGGATATTTGAGAGATGCTCAAAAAGCAAGACCAACAAAGGCAGAAAAGAAAATTTTGAAAGAGCAAGGCGTAAACATGAAGGATTATAAGGCAGTTGTCGCTGCAACTGCAGAACTTCGTGAAGCAAACAAGCCTGCACCAGTTCCTCCAAAGCCAACACAAGAAGAACTTCTTGCAAGTATATTGGAAGAATTGAAAAAACAAAACGAAGCCAAGGTTGAGGTTGCTCCAGTGGTTGTGGAGACTCCAACAGAGGCAAAACCTGAAAAACCAAAAAGACAGAAAAAAACTGAAACAAAATAAATAAGAAAGGCTGCAATTTGATGCAGTCTTTTTTTTGAGGCTTGATTGCAATTTCATTTGAAATATGATAAAGTACTTGCGATGAAAAAATTGAAAAAGATTAGTTTGATTGTTTTGATACCAATTATTGTTGGTGTGATTTTGCTGATTGTTGGAAACTACACCAAGAACAAGCCTGTTTTTTCAGCGGGACAACTTATTCTATCAGCAGGCACTTTTGTCACCATGTTTATTTTGGTTGTGATTTGTTTGATTTTGGTGATGACTGGCAAGTTGGAAGATGACAAAAGTGAGAAGAAAAAGGAAGAAAGGCGCAAAAGAGAGGAAGAGGATTCTGATTCTGACGAGGACGAAAGACCGAGCAGGGAAGAAGAAATAAAGGATTTTTCCAAGCGTGCAGGGAAGAGATATAAGAATTCAACTGATAAGGAGAAAATCCTTGGTTGGCTCTTCTTTGGTTTTTTGATGACTGATTTCTTCCTTATTCCAGTCTTTGCTTTTTTTCAGATTTATATTGGGGCACTCGTGTGCTTTTGCTTGTTTGTTGGAACAATACTTACGTGTTTTCTGGTGGCCGTTGTCTTTCAAAACTGCTCAATAAAATTTCAAGTAAGAAAATTGGACAAATTGAAATTGCTGACCGGACAGGTGAAGGAATGTCGGATTTCAAATGCTGGGGACGGCAGAAAGACAAGAAGAAATTCCACAACAAAGAAAGAGAAATGCAAAGTGATTGTCTCTGCTGATGGGAAGGATTATGTTGCTTATTCAGAAAACTGTCTTGAAAAAAATGAAATTGTTGTGATTTCTGTGAAGAGGGGTCGAAGGGCATCAATTGTTGATATTGAAAGTTTGAGAGAGAAAGTAAAAAGAATAAAAGAGGAATTTGATATAAAAAACAATCAGGGAAAAACATGAAAATAAAAAAGGCCGTGTAACTTTGCACGGTCTTTTGTTTGTTGTTTTATTTTTCCAACATATCGTTCATCACATCCAAAAGATGCAAAGATTCTTTTGTCATCTGTGGGTTTTGTGCTTTGTTGTCAGCTATTCCAACCATGATGAGATATTTCATCAAAACTTTTCCATCCCCCACTTTGTCAAGTTTTTCAATCTCGCTGCCTAGATATTCTGGGGTGAGGACATGATGAAATCTGTTGCCGTCATCTTTCAATCTGACAAACATGAAGATGTCATGCATTTCAATAAGCATTTCCATTTCAGCTTTTTCCTTTTCAGAAAATCCGAAAGTGGATAAAACTCTGCTTCCGACCTTTTTGCTCTCCAAGTTGTGATTGAAGAAGCTGTCAACTTCTCTGCCATAGAGTTTTGAATATCTTCTCAAGAAGCAAGCGGGTTTGCCGATGTCGTGCAGAAACATTGTGTGGGCAAGCATTCTGCGAATTTCATGTGGGAGAGCGGTTGTCAATTTGTTGATTTCTTCAACAGAATGGAGAATGTGGTCAAGGCAGTTGTAGATGTGCCAAGGGTTGTCTTGCCTCAACTCTTTGCATCTTTGCACTTCTGGCAAAATTTCCAAAAGCCATGTTTTGAAAGCTTCTTGCTCGTAGGCTTTATAGAAGGCAGCCACTGGCTGTTCGCTCAACAAAATCTTGTCCAATGTTTCTAGCATTATTCAATCTCCTTTTGATGATTTATTTTTGATTCCAGAACTTTCGTATTTCTTCAAAGCGATTGATTCTTTTCTGTATCTTTGCAATTTCTTTTGGATAGAAAATGCCCATCTTATTGCACAATTGCAACATCCAGTCTTTTCGTTTTTGTGTACGATCAATGTTTACAAAGCTTGCATTTGCAATTTGAATTTGTCCCCAACCTAATGCTCCGATTGTTAAACAATCCCATTTTAGATGTTCAATTGGGACAAGCCTTACGGCATCAAATTCTATTGTGCCATCGGTGACTTTGTATTCTGCCAGTAGTATAATAAAGAAGTTTTTATTTTTTCATAAAACTTTGAAAGGCGTTCCACTGATGTTAAGTTTGGCATATTGAAGTCAGTGCACCTATTGTGGGTTTTTATGTCAACAGCGAAATAGTTGTCTTGCGAATCTATAAAGGCTACATCTGCCATTGCCCTTCTTGCAAAACTATCACTAAAATCCTTTATTGTGCCACTTGGGAAACATTCACTCATTCGTTCTCCCAAAACTTCTTGCACACTGTCGCCGACAGCACGGGGACTGTTTGCAATGTGAGGATTGTTGAGTTCTGTGCAGTTTTTAAGCAGATTCAATATGTTGAATTCTATTTGTTTCAAATTATTTTCTTCAAAAATTGGTGAATCAATCATCTTTTTTCTCCTTATGTTGTTGCGACAAAGTATTTCTTTCCCAGAAAACACCGTTTGTATATCCTTGTATTGTTTTGTCGGTGTCTGCCAATTCCAATCTATACTCAGCCCAAGAGCAGTAGAGGGGATTCTGTTCAATACCAATGAAGTGTCTTCCAAGTTTTTTTGCAACCACTGATGACGTACCAGAGCCTAAGAATGGATCCAAAACGACATCCCCTTTGTTGCTGCTTGCTAAAATCAATTTTGCAAACAATTTCTCGGGTTTTTGAGTTGGATGTGCGGTGTTTTCAGGCATTGACCAATATGGGATTGAAATATCATCCCAAAAATTTGAAGGGTATGTGTTTCTATAATTTCCCCCCTCGGTTTCTTCCCAGTCTTTTGGTTTTCCATTCGTTTTATAAGGCGCAATAACTTTTCTTCTTGATTTTACAGATTCGACATTGAAAGTGTATTTTTTTGAAACGGTTGCAAACCAAATGTCTTCCATTGCATTTTTCCAGTTGGTTTGAGCGCCCCTTCCTTTTTCTCGTTGCCAAGTTATGCGATTTACAATGTTGAAATATTGATTCAAAACATTTCCAATCAACAGACTGGATTGCCAATCACAACAAACATATATTGAAGCATTGTCTTTCAAAAGAGGCAAAACGGCTTCAATCCAACGGCAAGTATATTTGACATATTCGGTATCGTTGAGTTTTGAAAACTTCAATCCATGGAAATTTTTGTCAAGATTGTAGCAGGGGTCAACTATCAGCAAATCTACACACTTTTTAGGAAGGTGTTTCAACACTTCGAAAGTATCTCCATAAATTGTCTTGTCCAAGATTTCTGGCAATGAAACATCAGATGAAACATCAATACATCTGTTGAGGTATTGTTGTCCTTTATCCATAGAAAAATCAATTGTTTTATTACGAGGTGATTTCATCCAGTTTTTCTCCATACTTTATATAACATTATAACATAAACAAAATTTCAAACCAAGCAAAACAAAATGTGACAAAAGAAAAAAACCTAAGGCGATTTTCTCAAAACGAATTTACCTTAGGTTTGTCTGGTGGAGATAATCGGATTCGAACCGATGACCCCCTGCTTGCAAGGCAGGTGCTCTAGCCAACTGAGCCATACCCCCATATGCTCTTAAATATTACCATTTTGAGGGGAGTATGTCAAGAATTTTTCAAAAAAAATTTGAAAAAGAAAAATGCTTGCATATCGCAAGCATTTTTGTTCTGTTAGCTTCCGCCATGTCTATGTTGTTCTGTAAGGCGAACACCATGGACTTTTCTTTCTTGTTCGATATATTCAGAAAGCATATCCCTTACTTTGAAAGGATTTTTGATGTTTCTCAAAGTGAGTGTTGGCATTGAAGAATCATTGCTTCTCAAAATAACTGATCCTGTGTCAAACAGCTTTCCAAAGAGTGATTGTCTGAATGAGATATCGCACACACGATAGAGGTTGAGTTCTTCAACTTCAGAGTATGTGAATCCGATGTCTGAAAACAACTTAAACCATGAGCCAGGTTTTCTGATCAATCTGTATCTTGTGAAAGAAAGTGGCATTCCCCAAAATCTTTTTCTGTCAGACCAAATAAGCTCTGCTCCTTCTCCATATTTTTTCTCAATGTTCATAGGTCTTTCTCCTTTATACCAAAATATTTTACAATAAAACAAACAAAAAGTAAATAATTTGACAAGATATTTTTTTGAAAAATCGTTTTTTTTAGCAATTTTTATGTAAACGGATATAAAAAATAAAGTCCCATAGTCAGTTGGGACTTTATTTTCAGGTTTTGAGTTTTTGTTTGCGGGCGATTATTTATTGCCACATCCGCAGGTTGAAAGAAGAAGCAAGAACATGATTGTTCCACAGTCAACGTTGATGCCACCTTTCATAAACCCACAGCCACAGTTTTGTAAGAGCAAAAGCAAGAAGATAAGTGAGCAGCAGTCATTACCGCAGTTGCAGTTATCTCTTACATCTCCACAATTTGAGCCTCCGAAAAAGTTCATTTGTGCCTCCTAAAAGATTTTCTTATGTACGACTTTTATGTGTAAAACATCTACACATTAACAATGTATTAAAATTTTCATCCAAGTGTGAATGATTTCAAAAAATATCTTTTTTCTGAAATTTGACGCGGTGTGTGGAGCAGAGAATTAGAGAAAAAGAATGTCTAGTCGGCGACATCCTTTATTGTGGATGACACGGCGAGATTTTCTTGGCAAAATGCAAATAATTTGCCGGATTTTTGTGTTTGTTTTGCTTTCTCTTTGACTTTTGAAAAATGTTTGTGATAATATCAATATGAAGGAGAATATCTTCTGCAAAACGAAGGGGTAATGATGGAACAAAATGTAATTACATTTTCCGGTGACAACAAACAGCTTTTCAACCGTCATAAAATTGAGACATTGACTCCAAAACTAACTCTGCTTGTCCCAGAAACGCACAATGCTATTTTGATTAAAGATGGGCAGATGCTTCAAACATTGTCTTCTGGCAAGTATCTTGTCAGCAAGTTTGTGGACATCAAGAGCGAGATGGACAGCAATTTGGAAGTTTTGTTTATGTCAAAGACTGCAAAACTCAACCTCTTGTGGGGGACAGCTCAAAAGTTTTTGATGTATGATGCAAATCTGCAAGAAAACTATCGAGTTGGCATGAGTGGCGATTATGATGTGCAGATTGGTGATCCAAGAAAGTGTTATCTTTATCTGATTGGAGCGGACAACGATTTGACAACCGCGGATCTTCAAGACAGACTTCAAACAACAGTTGTGTCTGTCGTTGAAAATGTTGTTGTGGAGTATGTGAGTGCTCAAGAAATTTTGTTCAATCAAGTCACAGTCAAGAAGAGAGAGATTTCTGCCAAGGTTTTGACAAAACTCAATCAAAAACTTATGGGAGAATACGGAATCGCTGTTTATTCTTTCAATATTGCAAATATTATCATTGACGATGCTGATTACGCAAAACTCTCAGGAAACTTCAAGGGCGGGGCAAAGCCTGCTGCTCCAAAAAGTGTGGGGGCGGTTTATTGTCCAGACTGTGGAGAAGAGTTGAATGCGAATGCAAAGTTCTGCAACAACTGCGGAAGAAAAGTTGGTGGGACAAAGATTTGTCCAGATTGCAACACTGAAAACAGTGCAACTGCCAAGTTCTGTCAGAATTGCGGAAAGAAGATATAAGGAGGAAATATGTGGGTAGTTTATGTTATCGTTGCGGTTGCTGTCCTTGGTCTTGCCGGTTTCTTTATGTGGAGAGAATACGGCAGAAAAGGTAGCAAATCAGCTGGCGGCGAAAAAGAAGATGTTGGAAGCCGTGGAGTGCTTAAAAACAAAAAGTCAATCGAAAACATGGTCGCAAATGTTGAATCAATTATTGTTTATGCGGATGGAAATGACGAACTTTGCAGAAGATTGGTGGAAGTGAAAGACAATGTAAGATTTTTCAATCCAACAACAAATCAAAAAGTTTTGGCAGTGGATGCAAAACTTTCAAACAAACTTGATGACTTGAAAATCCTCGTTGCAAAAGACAACACACAAGAGACTTGCATGAGAATGCTTGAAGAAGTTGAAGCATACATCGTGCAAAGAAAGAAGGAAGAGCAAGCATGAGTGTAAGAATGTATCAAGCATCTGACTCTGTGAAGCCAGAGAGACAACCAAGGGTGTTGAAAGAACTTCGACTCGGTTATCTCAATTTGAGTGAAGGTATGTTTGAGCAAGCGAGGTTAAACTTTTTGTTGGCTCTTCAGTATGACAGCAAGTGTGCAGATGCCTATTGGGGATTGATGTTGTACAAACTCAAAATCAAAGACGAGGGCGAACTTCTCAAGGATCCAATGGCTTACAAAGACATTATGACAATGGCGGAGTGCCAAAACGCATTCACCTTTGGAGACGATGGTCAAAAGAAAATCTATGAAGATCTTTTGGAAGGCGTAAACAAAATCGTGATGGGCAATGACTATTAGGAGGAGCAGAAGCGGTGTGGTTATTTAAGAGAAACAAATTCAAAAAACTCAACAGAGAAGATTTGGTCAATTCCATTTGCGAACTCGAAAGGCAAGAGCGAACTGTTGAAGCGGAAGTTTTCCAGAAGATCAAAGAGATCGATGCACTTATGGAAAAAGGGAAAAATGAAAAAAACAAAGACTTGCAACTTTTCTATGCAAAGAAGATTGCTCACCTCAATGAGGAAAAGAAAACTTGCATGGAAAGAGGAATGTATTTGCTTTACAACATAAGGCTTATGACAAAGCTTAAGGATGCATTTGACAGCAATACTTTCTTCAAAACTCAAACGAAAGTGCCTCTTTCAGAACTTTTGAAAGATCAACTTGGACTTGCAAAGTTTTTGAATAAAGCGCTTGAAACAAGAATTTCAAGTGAAGATGTGCTTACCAGTGCGGATGAGGTTTTCTCAGAAGTGCAATCAGCGTATGATCTCAATCAACCAATCTATGGCGTAAACAAAAGTGAAGAGGATATCTTGACAATTTTTGAAAAGGAAAATCAATTGGCTGATGAGCAAGAACTTTTCTCAGAAAGAGAAAAAGAAAGTTCTGCAAACAAAAAGAAAAAAATGATGATGGAGGAATAAAATGGGATTGTTCAAAACTAAACAACAAAAAGAAATTGAAAAGAAGATGTTGGTAAAAAGAACTATCAACACTATGAACAAACAAATCAACAAACTTGAGGATCAAAAACAAGTGTTTATTGATGCTGCAAAAAGAGCGAAAGAAAAGTCTCTTGACGCACAATACAAACTTGCACTCAGTGGTTATAAGATGACTGTTCAACAACAAAGAAGAGCACAAGAGATGCTTCTCAACTTTGAAATCACTGCTCAGATGAAAGATGTCACAATGATGACTTCTGATTTCCTTAGAGGGATGAGCGACATCAGCAAAGAGATGACAAAACTTGCTGATGCAAAAGAATTTGCAAAGATTCAAGCTCAATTTGAGGCTGCAATGTCTGCAGTTGAGACTCAAACAGATCAAATGGACAACTTCATGGACATGAGCCAAGAGGTGTTCTACAATGCTGGGAAAGACAAGAAAGGTGCAGAGATGACAGATGCAGAATTTGCAAAGTTTATTGAAGAACAAGCAAGCCTTGATAGCCTTTCAAGCGAAAGCATTGACAAGGAAATGGAAGAACTCAGAAAGAAGATTGACTCTGCTTCAAACTAACAACTTTTTCAAATTGAAACTTATTTAGAAGTATGACAGGAGATTTAAGGTGAAAGAACAACCAAACATGACTGTTTTGTCTGACACATTTGACCTTTATATGAGAAAGGGCAAGGAAGCAAAAGATAAGGGAAACTTTACTTTGGCAAAAAGGAACTTTCTTCTTGCTGGCGAGACAATGATGCAGATGGCAAAACAAAGCCAAGGCAAACTCAAAGAAGCAAGAATGGAAAGAGCGAGGACGCTTGTTGATTTGTCAGAAAATCTCGGAAAGAAACCTATCAAGGTGGAAAAGAAAGGTGATGGCAAGTCGTCAGAGGGCGAAGATGATGACGTAAAAAAATGGCAGGCAGCAAAAGTGCCTGACATAAAGTTTTCTGATGTCGCTGGACTTGAAGATGTCAAGAAGTCAATCACAATCAGGATGATCAATCCTGTCAAATATCCGGACAAATACAAGATGTATGGAAAAAAGAGCGGAGGCGGTGTGCTTTTGTATGGACCTCCGGGGACGGGAAAAACAATGATTGCAAAAGCGATTGCAAACGAAGTTGGAGCAAAGTTTTATGCAGTCAAAGGCTCTGACATTGTCAGCAAGTGGGTTGGTGACAGTGAGAAAAACATCAATTCGCTTTTTGAAGAAGCAAATAAACAAGACCGTGCAATCATCTTTATTGATGAGATGGACAACCTTTTGGGGAAGCGTGGTGATGACACTCACAACAACAAGCGTGTAAACGAGTTTTTGCAACAGATTGATGGTTTTGCTGGACGAAATCAAAACCTTCTTCTCTTGGGTGCAACAAACAGACCATGGGACATTGACAGTGCTGCAATGCGTTCTGGAAGGTTTTCGCAAAAGATTTATTTGCCTCTTCCTGATGCTCCTGCAAGAAAGTTTATGCTTGAGAAAAACATGAAAAATGTGCCTGTTTCTGACGACTTTGACATTGACAAGATCGTTGAGCAGACAGAAAATTATAGCGGTGCGGACATTGAAGAACTTTGTGATAGAGCAAAGGATGAGCCTCTTCTTGAAGCAATCGCAACAGATTCCATCATCAAAGTTACAAATGCTGACTTTGACAGGGTTTTGGGGGTTATGCCACCAAGCGTGACTCCAAAAGAAATCAAACTCTTTGATGATTACAACAATGAGGTCAGCGGTTACATAAAAAAGAACAAAAACGAGGGTTAAAAGTTGAGAGAGCGTGTTTGTAAAAACTGTGGAGGAAGACAATATGTCGTTGTTGGGCAAAACATGGTTAAATGCCAGTTTTGTGGTACTCTCTATGTCGACGAACACGGTTCAAAAGAAGAAGATGCTCTCACAGTTTGGGCTTACGAGAAACTGAGGCAATTCAAGTTTGCTGATGCGATGGATGATTTTGACAAAATCTTGTCAATGTATCCTTTGTCATTTGAAGCTTACCTTGGAAAAGTCTTGGCAAAACATAAAATAGTTTTATATTCAAGACGAGGGACTTCGGTCAAGAAGCCTCGTTTTTTTGGCGATAAAATTGTAAAAATCAGTGAAGATGATGATTTCAAAAGTGCGGTTGAAAATGCACCAGAGGACACTGCAAAGACTTACAATGAGATATCTCGCATGGTTGACAAAATGGTTGATGGATATCAAAACGTGGTTGGAAAAGAAAGTTTTGATGTCGTGTTGTGTGCGACGGGCTATGATAAGGCAAATCCAAACGAAAAGATAACAAATCTCATCGATTCGCTTAAGGAGAAAGATATCTCAACTTATTTTGTGCAAGGGCTCAGCAAAGAAAACGAATCAGAGTCTTTCAATGCACTCAAAACAGCCAAAGTCTTTGTTTTGTACGCAAACAAGACGACTGGATACAATGACCCAGAAATCAAAAACCTTTTTGACAGATACAGATATTTCATTTCTCAAAAAGAAAAGACCGCGACAAGTTTTGTTGTTGCTTTTGACAATGGCGTGACAATGCAAAATCTCCCTAAAGAATTTGCGGGAATCAAGAGTGTTGTTGATTTGTCTGAAGTTGGCGTTGTTGATGAGTTGATGCTCAAAATCAAGACAGAGAAAGAAAAGTCTGTCAGTCAAGTTGCAAAGATTGAAAAAGTCAAACTTGACAAAGTTTCTTCAGTCAAGAAAGCCAAGGTTGACGTTGAAAGTGTCTCTACAACCGAACTTGGGAATTATAAAGTTGAAAACATCGAGCTGACTGGGGCAAACCGAAACAGATGGATTTTCATCAGTTTGAAAAATGGCGACTTTGAGTCTGCCAAAGATCTCGCAAAAAAAGAACTCGAAAAAGATCCAAACAACGCCGAATTGTTGTTTGCTGATTTGTTGTGTGATTATAAGGTAAGGACGGCAGGGGAATTCTTCTCAGACATTGCAAACTTCAAAGAGAAGGATAGGCTTGACAACATTCTTAAGTATGCCCCAAAAGACTTTGCCGAGATGATTGTTGACAACTGGAGCAATCTTATCATCAGTCTTGACAGCGAAGAATATTACAATTCTTTCCTATTATATTTGGCACAATACAACACGCCAAACAGAGACAAACTTGTCACTGCAGCAGAAAACAAAGCACTGGACACTCTTGATCAATCGTTGATAGAGAAAGTGCTTAAGTGTTTCCAAAATAATGATGTTGACAGATTTGTAAATTTCTATTTCTTGCTTGCTCAAAAGAGCGGAGACGACAACTATTATAAGAAAGTGTTGGACATTGACGCAGGTCATGAGCAGAGCAACATCGCAATCCTTTTGAAAAACTTCAAAGATGTTGAGTCAAAATTGTCATTCAGAAAAAAGGATGTTGTTGAAAATACTCTCAAGTATCTCAATGCGGACAAGCGCGCACAACTTATCTCTGCTGTGATAAACATGATTTTGCCGATTTGTTATGTTGATATGAAGAAAACGCAAGAGCAGTTGGATTTTTACCTCGCTTATGTTGAGGACGATATCAAACTCTCACAGATATTGAAGACTGTTGCATTGCACTTCCAACAAATGAGATTCTATGTTGCAGCAGAAAAATATATTGCCATTGCAATTTCAAAAAACAAAACCGATGCAGAGCTTTATTGGATTTTGATTCAGATAAAGTGTCACTGCAACTCAGAAGCGAAACTTGTCAAAACAAATGTCAAGGTTTCACAGATGCCAGAGTGGGAGAGTCTGCTCGCATGTGCTGATGAGTCACAAGCAGAAAAGTACGGGGCAATCATAAGCAAATCAAATCTTTATTCTGGGGAAAAGACTGGACTTGCTCCAGAGTGGCTTGACAAGAAAAATTTGGCTGAGAAGCTGAACGACTTCCTTATCAGAAACAACAAGATTTTGCTTGAGATGGCAAAAGAGGAAGGAAAAGGAGTTCTTCGCGGGGCCAATTATTTCAAATTGCAACTCGAACCTTTTGAGAATTATGTAACTCGGCTTAAGGGGCATTTGACACTTGAAGAGTACAATGACGTTGCAAAGAAGATTGCAACTAGACTCGACCTTCTTGATCTTACACTTGATATGTCAATCAATGTCACAAACCTTGAGGGAAGAGAAGCTGGGCTCAGAGCAGCAAAGGCAGAAAAACTCTCAGCGAAAAATGCTCGCAGAAAGACCAAAGAGACAAATGCAGAACCAGTGGTTGTTGACGAAGAGACCGAAAGACGAAAAAAGTTTATCAGAAGATATTTGTTTGGTTTCTTGGAAATCTTCCCAGTTCTGTTTGCGACATTACTGTTGATTGTTATCATTGCGATTCCAAAGGAAGTGTATATGTACTTCAACCAAAACTTTGTGATTGCTCTTGTTTGTCTTGGGGCACTCTTTTCCATCGTGCACATGTCATATTATCTTTTCAAAAAGAAAAAAATGCATCAGAGGTGGAAGATTGCAAACATCGTTCTTATGACATTTGGTTTTTTGAATGTCGCACTGATGTGCATTGGTTTCTACCTTATGCCAACAGTTGTGACAATCAACAATGCAAAAGAGTTTAATCGTTTGATTCACAACGCTCCATATGCCGAGTTGCGTCTTGAAAAAAACATCGACATGAGCGGGTGGAGATGGAAACCAACAGCATTTATGGGCAAACTTGATGGAAATGGGAAATCCGTAACCAATTTAACTGTCAAGTCAAATAAAAACATCACATTGTTCTATTCAAACACTGGAACGATTGAAAATATTCGAATATACTACGCAGGAGCAACTTATAAAAATGTTTCCAATTTTGGAGGCATTGCAGTGAGCAACACTGGAACAATCAAAGATTGTGTCGTGCGCTGTGAAGGAGACCTGATTGTAAGGACAAACAAAAACTTCACTTTTGGTGGAGTTGCATCAAAGGTGAAAGATGGGACTATTTCAGGATGCAGTGTTGGGCTCAATGGAAAGGCTGTCTCAACAAGTGCAGGACTCAACTTTGGTGGAATTGTTGGTATTGTAAGAAGCGGTGGAAGTTCGAAGCTTATAAAAAATGAGGCTGAGACATCATTCCAGTTTGAAGCCAAAAATGCGGATGACGTGAACATTGGAGGACTGGTTGGACTTCTTGAAGGTATGGATGGAGGTAATCTCGATCTCAGCAGAAACAAAGCGACAGTTCATTATTCTGTCAGCGGAAACGCATATGAAATGTATGTCGGCGGGCTTGTTGGAGATGGAAGAAGTGAAAGTAAAAACAACTACAGTGTTGGAAATCTCGACGTCATGGCTGTTGGCAGAAACGGAGCAGTTGGGGGATTGTATGGAAAATACCTAAACAGCAATGTTGGGGAGTCAATCAACCACAGCTATTCAACGGTGACTATATCTTGTGAAAATGGCATGAAAGTGGGCTCGCTTGTTGGAAGCTTGGGTGGAAAGATAGCATACTCTTTCACCAGCACTGAAAAAGTTATTGCTCCTGAGCCATTCTTGACTTCTCTTGCAAACTACAGCACGGCAGTGCAGAGAGATGTGAGAGTCTTCAATCAGAATGTCTTTGGCTTTGACACAAAAATTTGGGATATTTCTGGGATTTATCCTACTTTGAAATAAGAAAAGTTCTGTTATGAACTTTTTTTATTTTGCAAGCATATTTAGTCTAAGATGTTTCCTGAAATCGTTGACAAGTCAACGGGTTATTTGGTAATATTATGGCATCCAGCAAATTGCTAGGTTTTTATTTTTGTGATTTCACAAAGAGATCGGGAATTTTTAGGGGGTGGAAAAGTTGAAAATTTTTAGAAATTTGAAGTGGTATGAATACATCCTTGCTTTGATAAGCATGGCAGTGACAGTCACTCAAGTTTATTTTGAAATGGAATTGATTGACAAGATGGCAGAGCTTATTGACAAAGTCCAAATTGTCGCGCCTGTTGCATCAATTTGGGCATCGGGAAAGTGGATGCTTATCTATACAGCAGTGATTGTGGCGTGTTCAGTTGTCAACCAATGTTTGGTGACTTATGTTGCAGCCATTTTTGCAAAGAGACTTAGGGCAGACATATTCAAAACTGTCAACGGTTTCTCACAAGAAGAAATCAACAAATTTTCTACTGCAAGCTTGATCACGAGAAGCACAAACGATGTTACTCAAATCCAAAACATTATGCAGATGGCTTTGCGTATGGGTGTTATGGCTCCAACAATGGCAGTATTCTCAATTGTCAACATGGTTAAGACAAGTGCAACTTTCAGTTGGGTCTCAGCAATCGCAGTTGTTGCAATGTTTGTCATCCTTGGATTTTTGTTCGCTTTCGTTATGCCTATGTTTACAAAGATTCAGAAGAAAACTGACAAACTTAACTCTGTCACAAGAGAAAACTTGACAGGGCTCAGGGTTGTGAGAGCATACAACACAGAAAAATATCAAGAAGAAAAATTTGACGAAGTAAACAAAGATGTCACAAAACTCAACCTTTATGTTGGAAGAGTTATGAGTTTGATGAGCCCATTTATGAATTTGATTTTCAATGGTTTGACTTTGGCAATCTACTGGCTCGGTGCACACTTTATCAATAAGGGAACAATGCAATTCAGTCATATTGTTGAATTTACTCAGTACGGTATGCACATCTTGATGAGCTTTATGTTTTTGTCAGTTGTTGTGATGTTGATGCCAAGAGCGGTTGTCAGCGGAAAGAGAATAAACGAAGTTTTGAAAACAAAGTCCAAAATAGTTTTTGGAGAATTTGATGGCGAAACAAAAGAAAAGGGAAAACTTGAATTTAGAAAAGTTTCGTTCAGGTACCCAGACTCAGAGATGAATGTGCTTGAAGACATCAACTTTGTGGCAAACAAGGGAGAAACAATTGCATTTATCGGCTCAACAGGAAGTGGCAAATCAACACTTGTCAATCTTATACCAAGGTTCTTTGATGCAACATTTGGTGAAGTTTTGATTGATGGGGTGAATATAAAAGAATATTCTCATGAGGCTCTCAACAGCAAATTGGGGTTTGTCCCACAGAAAGGTATTTTGTTCAGCGGGACTGTTGAAGAGAATATCAAATACGGTGCTGAAAACATTTCTGAAGAAGAAATGACAAAGGCACTCAAGGTCGCTCAAGCAGACTTTGTCTCAAAACTTGAAGGCGGATTGCAATATCAAGTCGCACAAGGAGGAACAAATGTTTCAGGCGGACAGAGACAAAGATTGTGCATTGCAAGGGCGATTGCAAAAAATCCAGAAATATATGTTTTTGATGACAGTTTCTCTGCCCTTGACTACAAAACAGACAAAAAACTCCGAAAAGCACTTGCAAAACACACAAAGGATGCAACAAAGGTAATTGTTGCTCAGCGTGTGGGCACAATTATGGATGCTGACAAGATTGTCGTTTTGGATAATGGAAAGATGGTCGGATGCGGAACCCACCAAGAACTTATGAAAGAATGTGCCGTTTATCAAGAGATTGCCCTTTCACAATTGTCAAAGGAGGAACTTGAATAATGGAACAAAAAAATAGAAAAGTTGCTCCAATGCGAGGCCCTATGGGAAGAGGTGGAGTAACAGGTGAAAAAGCAAAAAATTTCAAGAAGAGCATTGTCAGACTTGCAAAATCATTGTCTGGCTTCAAATGGCTCATAATCATGTCGTTGGCATTTGCAATTGCCAGCACGACGCTCAACATTGTTTCGCCAACAATTATCAAAAAACTTGCAGAAGTCATTGTAAAGGCTGGTTTTGAAAATGTTGCAATAGACATGGCAAAGGTTGCATACTTTGGGATAATCCTCATCTGCATGTATGTTGGCAGCAGTATCTTAAACTTTTTGCAGAGTTTTATTATGGCAAAGGTGACAGCTGTCATAACCAAGAAGTATAGAGAAGGTATCAGCAAAAAGATAAACAGACTCCCTCTCAAATATTTTGACGACAACTCAATTGGCGACACCTTGAGTCGCGTGACAAATGATGTTGACACACTTGGAAACAGCCTCAGCAACAGCTTGAGCAGTGTTATTTCAAGCGTGACGATGATAATTGGCTCAGTGATCATGATGTTTGTCAACAGTTGGCTTATGACCCTTGTCGTGATAGCAATCATGCCAATTTCAATCGGGCTTGTGCTTATTATTGTAAAACTTTCTCAGAAATACTTTGTAAGACAACAGAGTGAACTTGGGGAAATCAATGGGCAGATTGAAGAGGTCTATTCAGCGCACAATGTTGTGAAAGTTTTCAGTGGAGAAAAGAAAGAGCAGGTGAAGTTTGACAAGACAAACAGCATGCTTTTCAAATCCGCTTATAGAGCGAATGTGCTTAGTGGTCTTATGCACCCAATCATGAACTTTATCGGAAACGCATCTTATATCGTGATTTGTATTTTGGGTGGATATATTGCAATCAAGAACAATGATCCAATTTATGCTGCAACGATCGTAACTTTTATAACTTATATGAGAACATTCAACAACCAAGTAAGCAATGTTGCAAACATTTCAAGCACTCTCCAACAAACTGCTGCTGCCAGCGAAAGACTCTTTGAGTTTCTTGATGCAGAAGAGCAAGAAGAAGAGCATAAAGAGCGTAAGCTTCAAAAAGTTGTGGGAAATGTTGAATTCAAAAATGTTTGTTTTGGCTATGACCCAGACAAAGTGATCATCCATGATTTCAGCGCAAAAGTTAAGGCTGGTCAAAAGGTGGCAATTGTGGGGCCTACTGGGGCGGGAAAAACAACGCTTGTAAACCTTTTGATGAGATTTTATGAACTCAACAGTGGAGACATCTTGATTGACGGCGTTTCAATCAAAGATATGCCAAGAGAGGAAGTGCGTGGATACTTTGGCATGGTTTTGCAAGACGCATGGCTTTTTGAAGGCACAATCAGAGAAAATGTAAGTTATGGGACTTATGGACTTACCAATGAAGAAATTGAAAAGGCTTGCAGTTTTGCTCACATCGACCACTTTATCAGATCTCTTCCAAATGGATATGATATGGTTATCGATGAAAAGGCAAACATAAGCCAAGGGCAAAGACAACTCCTCACCATTGCAAGAGCCATGGTAAACAATGCACCAATGCTTATTTTGGATGAGGCGACAAGTTCGGTCGACACCAGGACAGAAGAACTTATTCAAAAGGCTATGGATAAGGTGTCAGCTGGAAGAACTTCGTTTGTTATTGCACACAGACTTTCAACAATCAAAAACGCAGACATAATTCTCGTTTTGAAAAATGGAGACATTGTTGAAAGTGGAAATCACGAACAGCTTTTGGAGAAGGGTGGTTTCTATGCCGACCTTTACAACAGCCAATTTCAAGACGCATAAAAATATATGAATATAAAGAAGAGTATTAAAGCAAAATAGAAACAAAGGAGTTTTGTTATGTGGAGAATACTTTTCTTTTTTATGGGAGTACCAATGATGATAATGTCACTTTTTGAAGCAGTTGATGTTTTGCCATATTCGGCAAATTACGATGTTATGGTTGACGGAAAGACAATTGAAATGACAATCGACCAAAAGGAAGAACTCAAAACCAAAGTTGAGGAGTTGTTTGCAAATTGTCACACAATGCCTGCATTTGGCGTTGTAACGCCGGAAATCTTTCAAGAACAAACCAAGAATGGGATTTATGTTTCAATAAAGTTTGATCAAACATATATGCTGAACGAACTTCCATTTGACGAACTTGTTTTTGGGGTAGGCAAGGATTTTTATGGATTTAACTTGATGAGAGGAAACAAAGGTGTTTTCGATGGCAGGTGTGTCTATTTGTCTGTCATTGATGGAAATATGGATGAACTATATAACTATCTCTCGTCTATGGTTTCACCTATTGAAGCGCCAAGTGAGGGTGAGAGCGTGACAGAAGAAATGACAAAAAGCGAAGAAGTTTTCAAAACGGAGAATATGGAAGAAAAGATTTCTGATTAGAAATCTTTTTTGTTTACAAATTTGCAATAGGGCAAAAACTCTTTTATGGATTATGTTGTTCTTGTCCTTTTGGTTGTATGTTGTTTTCGTGGATGGTTTAAGGGATTATTGCTCACCATGTTGTTTTTGGTGGCAGGTACTCTTGTGCTTTTGCTTGTCCTAAAAAACACAGATGTTGGTCAGATGGTTGTTGACTTTCTGAAAGAGACAAAGGTGTCTGGATTGTTTTATGAAAATGTGCTAGAAAAAATAACCGGTCTCATCAAATGAAATCGGTTATTTGTTTTTCATACAAAGCCATCCAACTTTGAGCATCAGTGTCTTGGTTCTTGTCTTTCATGATATTTTCAAGTTGATCATTTTTGTCCTTTGTATCATCGATTTTGTTTTTCAAGTTTATCAAAATTGCAATGGTGACAATTGTGCCTATGACAAACAAGATTGTCAAAATAAAAGCAACAATTTGAAATGTACTAAAGTTTTTCCACCATTTTTTTTCTTTTTGCATTTCGTTTTTCCTTTGAATTATTGTAGCACCTTAATATTTTATTTGCAAGAAAATTTTGTACAAAAAAACGTTCAATGGAAAAAGCAAGGAAAAAAATAAATATTGAAAAAAATCTAATTTCACCATAATTTATTTTCAAATTTATTAAATAATAAATAAAAAATAAAATTAAAATTGAAAAAAATAATAATATTTGATTTATTATTTTATTTTTTTTGAATAAATATATTAAAATATTTTTTATATCAAAAATAATTCCCGAAAATAGCCCAATGCTCGATAATATAAGGAGTGTAGCGGGTTGAGATAATGTTTCATAAAGCATATTTTTATTTGAATAACCTCTTAAAAATATTATTTTTTTCTATTTTTTGTGAATATTTCAAGGAATTTATTATTCCCTTAATATTTACTTGTTTATTTTCTAAATCTAATTTTGTAATTTCCAAATTTTGTCCCGAAATAATAATATTGCAATCGCCAACTTCCACCACAGATTGATTGTCTGTTGATGAAATCATTTTTGTTGCGCCGGTTATTGACATTTGATTTCTGTTTTCGATTGTGATGTTTTCCATGCTTTGTCTCCTTTTTGTTTGAAAAAACTTTTGGTTTCGTTATAATATACAATATGAACAAGAAAGAGATTATAGTAGAAAAAAACAAAAAACTTGTGACGATTTTGCAGGACTATGGCTTTTCGTTTGCGGATGTAAACAAGATGCTCAGAAGCAAAGATGTCAAAGTTGATGGCAATGTTGAAAGAGAAAATGTTGTAATTGAGAGTGGAAGCAAAGTGACATTTTTCTATTCTGATGATATGCTTGGCAAGAAGTATGATGTTGTTTATGAGAATGCGGATGTTGTCATTGTCTACAAGAAAGTGGGGATTGAGACGTCTGGCGAGAATGGGCTTGAAAGTGTTGTGCCAAATGCCATTGCTGTGCATAGGCTAGACAGAAACACTGAGGGGCTTGTCGTCTTTGCGAAAAACACCGAGGCGGAGAAAAAACTCTTGTCTGCTTTCAAGGGGAAAGGTGTGCACAAGTTTTATGTGGCGGAGGTTGTGGGTGATTTTGATGTCAAGTCGCAGATTTTCTCTGCATATCTAGCGAAGGATGATGAAAAATCGCTTGTAAAGATATTTGATAAGAAAAAAGATGGGACTGTCAAAATCCAAACAAAAGTCAATACAATCAAGCATGCAAAAGAGAGCAGTCTCGTCGAGATCGAACTTTTGACAGGTAAGACTCACCAAATCAGAGCGCACTTGGCATATCTTGGACATCCAATCATTGGGGATGGCAAGTATGGAAAAAATGAAGACAACAAAAAGTTTGGTATGTCAAGGCAAAAACTTGCGTGTTTCAAGATGACTTTTGAGGATATCAAAATCAAAGGACTTGACGGCAAAACTCTTGTCAAAAAGCCTAAGTGGTTGGATTTTTAACAACTTTGTTTTTTGATTCATATAAAAGCCTATGAGTCAATTGTTGAGTGTAAATTCCTATTATGAGGGGCTTATTCAAAATCTGTTTGGAGGCTCAAAAGGTTGCTTTGTAAACTTCATGACGTTCTTTTATCAGTACAACCAAGCAAAAGAGTTTTCGCTAGACAATGCTGAATGTTTGAAGCTTTTGCACCAGTTGGAACTGCAAAACTGTGAAATCCTGTCCAACATTTTGATAATGATTGGCGGTGACAATCGGTACTATTCGAGTTCTCGAAAGTACGTTTCGGGCTTCAATGTGGACTATTCAAAGGCGCAATCAAAGATGTTTGTATGCGATGTGGAGATGCTTGAGATAGGGATTATCGAAGTGAAAAACGCTTTGCAAAAGATTGAAAACAAGCAAATTAAAGAAGAATTGAAAAAAATTTTAGAGAACAAAAAAAACGAATTAAAAATGCTTAAAGAGACTTTTTTCAAGAATAATATGTTGAAAAAATAGCGAAAACCGCACGCCATTGCGGTTTTTTGTTTTTTCTAGCAATTTTTCGCCTTATATCTAGGGCGATGTAGCGATTTGGTCAGCCTTATATATATTTATATATACAAAAGTTTTCTATGTTTTTTGTTTGATAAATTTGCTCCAAGAGTGGTAGAATATTTTCAAGGATATTATGGCGATTTTGCTGCAAGAGAGAAACTTAAGAGGGGAGATTTTCTTATGAAAAAGTTGAGGATTTTCATGATGTCAATCTTTGTGTTGGCATTAGGTACATTTTTGGTGGCTTGTGATTTGAAGAAGCCTGAAGTGACATTCGACAAAAAGGAGATTGTTGTCTCTGTCCACGAGTCGATAAGCCTTGACGAATATTTGTCAGTCAAAGGTGTTGAAAAGAAAAATGTGACTTTCAAACTTGAGAATCCAGATCTGCTTAGTCTCGACGGAAGAACTCTGGTCGCTGGTGACAAGTCAGGCAAATCATATGTCCATGCTCTCTACAAAAAAAATATCCTCGCTTCAATGCAAATCGTCATCAAAGACAAATTTAAGGCTCCAACCTTCTCAGACAATCCACTCTCAAATGATGGGGTGTTCAGTTGGAATCCAGTGTCAGCATTTTATGGCAATGAAGTTGTGCCAGCAATCCAGTACAAAGTTGAAGGTACTTGCACGGTTTACTCACCAGCAGATCCTTCACTTGTCGTTGAGACGATAAGCATAAAGGAGATGGTTTCAGAGACAAGTCTAAAACTTTCAAGAAATGGTGTTTATCATCTCAGAGTCTCAGCTCTTGGAACGGGATACTTTGATGATGGGGCGCTTTCAGAAGAAATCACTCTCTCGGTTGGATACATTCAGCCAGCAGAAAATTTTGTTTGGAATCATGAGACAGGCGTTTTGACTTGGGATGGCACAGAGGAAGAAGATGCAGAATATGCAATCAAGTTTGACGGAATCGAACTTGCACAAAGACAATCTGCAAAATCACTCAATCTTTCAGAGCGTTTGAGCCTTGCTTCTGCCGGTGACCATACCGTGAGCATTGTTGCTTATGACACGAATGGCGTTTTGCTTGCAGTTGAAAGTGAAACGGTTGTGATCACGAAACTTGCTTTGCCAGAAGCTGAATATGTTTATGACGCGCAAAATGGCGGAAGGGTAAAAATCGCTACAGCAGAAAATGTCTATGAGTTTGCTGTTGATTTTGAAAAGGTGACGAGTTTTGCAAACAACACTGCAAAATCAAAAACGATTTTCTCTCGAAACGAAGGAAAAGATATTGTCTCAACTTTTGATGATTTAGATGCCGGACTCTACAATGTCAAGATTGTTGCAAAGACAAATGGACAAGGGGGATTCTTCTTCCAAAGTGACGAGCTTGAACTTGGAAAGGTTTATAAATTGCCAACAGCAAGCATTGAAGGTGCTGGTGGAAATGCTGTCGGTGGGACAGGCTTTGGAGTGAACCTCACCTCACAAGCAAATCCAGTTGATGTTTTGCTTATGGTAAATGGCCTTGGTGCTGCGACTGTTGTTGAGGGATTTGGAGAAGGCGAAAGCAATTTCAACTTCGAATTGTCGCTTTCAAATGTCGGGGGCTATACAATTTCGCTTAAACAAATTCCAATTGCTGCTGAAAACTTGATTGGCGGAGAGGAAGTTTACATAATCAACTCAAATGAAAGTGATCCACTTCTTGCAACAAAAGTTGATGCGGTTGTTGGAGGAGTTAGGCATTCTTACAACAAGGACGGATATTCTGTTTTGACTTTTGCAAAAACAAGGTTTGGAAAAAACTATGTTTTGCAAGTTAATGAGGGAAGCGGATACAAAGATGTTTTGGCAAACAAGATTTCCAAAGTGGAAGTTGGAAGAGATGATGTTGAAATCGTCCTGAATGGAAAACTTGAAGATTTGTTTGAGACAGTATTCAGCAATGGCAAAAACATCTTCGATTTGAAAATTGTTTGCAAAGGCGAGACTGAAGAAAATTCAATCAACGAGACTGTTGAAAAACAAATTGAAATGCTCAGCGCTCCACAGACAGCAAATGCAGGAAACTCAAGTTCCAAAGTCTATTCTTGGACTGGTGCAAATGGGGCTGAGGGTTATGAAGTTCAACTTTTCAAAATTGACAAGAATATCTATGATGCAAACAAAAATGCTTCACAAATCAACATCCAAACTGCAGGCCTTGAAAATCTTGGAAAGGTGACAGATGGTCTTCAGATTGACATTGACGAAGTTGGATATTATTATGTGAAAGTTTTTGCTTTGACTGGTGACGAGGATTCTCACATCTCTTCCAGTGAAGCACTTGAGGAAGTTTTCTACATTTGTGAAAGACTTGAGGTTGAAAATGTTGAACTTGGCAAAGGTGACAATGGTTTCTATATCTCAATCGAAAATGGACAAAATGTCACCTCCTATGAAGTCCTTTTGAATGATACTTCTATTGGAAGGCCAGCGATTGCAAGCGGACAGACAACGGAATTTTTGATTTCTGATGCACTCAACAATCCTGGCTCAGAATACAAAATTTCAGTTGTGGCACATTCTGAAAACGAAGAAATATACAACGCAAGTCTTGCATATGAACTTGCTGTTGAGAGATTGAGAAAGGTTTCAAGCAGTGACATCAATATAAGCGATTTCGCACTTGAGGTAAATCCAACAACCATGTCAGCACAAAGCACAAAGCAAGAGCTGAGTGTGAATGCAATCACTGGTGCGAGAGGTGTGAAGATTTGGGGGGAAGGCACATCTGGCGGAAGCGAGACTGAAAAAGTTGCACGTATCCCTATTGCTGCAAAATCAAACTTCGAACTCAACTTCAAATACTTTGGTTCCGAACTTAAAAATGGTGTTTACGTGAAAGAAAACGGAAAGGTTTATTTGGACAGCGAAGAGACTGCTGTGCCACCTGACTTTGTTTTCACTCGTGTTCAAAAACCAACAAACCTTGCTTATTACAAAGGAAACCTCAGATTTGACCACACAGCGACGACAACAACTGACTATTATGTTTTGACAATCGTTTGTGTTGGGCTCAATGGCAGAGCGGAAAACATCGTGGTTAAACTTGGAAAGACTGCAACCGCTCAATATGCAGATGTCTTGGAAACAATTGAAAGCGAAGAAGGCAATTTTGTTGACACAGTTGGAAATGTTGTGACAATTGATTTTGAAAAGATAATTACAGAACTTCAAAAAATCCCAGCATTTGCAAATGTTTACAATCAGAGTGCAAAAGTTGGATTCGCAGTTTATGCACACCAAAACAGAGTTGATGGCAAAAATGTGACAATCTGCTCTGACTTTGCAACAACAAATCTTGACAACAGCGAGATTGTTTGCGTTGTTGAAAAGATGCCAGAAACAGCACTTGAGCTTGACCTTGATGTATCAGCAACAGATTTTGTTTTGAATTGGTCACCTGTCTTGGCAAATGCATCTTATGAAAGTGAAACCAAATATCAAGTTTTGATAAACGGTGAAGCGATTGGCGAAAGCATTTCCGCACTTTCAAAGAGTTTTGCAAGAAGCGATTTTGACGATGCTACATATTACGAATTCTCAGTGGTTGTTGAAAACCCATACTATGTTCAATCATCCACATCAAACATTGTAAGAATTTTCAAGCTTGACAGTGTTTCTTCACTCAAATTGTTTCAGGATGGAAGTCTTGGCTATGACATCAGTTCTGTGCAAAAGGACTTTGTTGAATATGTGAAAGTGACAAGTGCAAGCAGCATTGAAAACAACAAGACTGGAAAGATTGACATCACAGAAGACGGAAATCTCTCGCTCAAGGTTGTCGGAAAGAAGGCGATAGAGAGCGACGGCAAAAAAACTTATTACATTGACAGTCAAGAGACGACTTGGACTCTTGCAAAGATGAGCACGCTCAAACCAGTGGATGAGAGTGTAAGTTACGAAAACAACACAATCTCTTGGAATGCGTTTGGCGCAACAGAAAATTTGAACAATTTGAGATATGTTTTGATGTTTGTTGACGAAAACGGAAACATTGCAACTTACAAAACTTCAGCGACAAGCGAAAACTTGACAACAAATAAAGAACTTTTTGGCACACTTGAATCGTTGTCTGGAGAAGTTGAAATTTCTGTATCTGCATATCTTGAGACATTCCCAATAAGTGGTGAGGCGTCAAGCGATGCAACATACACGGTCGCTGCTGGAAAGACAATCTATTATGCAAAAGATGTCGCTCTTCCTACTGGCAAAACAGAATGCAATTATTATGTTTACGCAGGGAAGGCAAGTGTAAATAAATTTGCAACTCCAAATATCACAAATGCTGAATTTGATTCAACAGGCCTGTCAGATTCCGACCTTCCAACAATAACAGTTGAATTTGTTGGAAATTATGGGCAATCAAGAAAGTTTGACATCTATCTCAATGGACAGTTCTACAAAACAGAAACAATTGCTCGCAGCGATGACAAGTATAAGTTTGAACTTGCCCCAGAAGATTACAACAGCAAAGTCGCTGATGGTGGAACGCTTACAATTGGCGTTTGTGCTTTGAGTGACACAGACATCCTCTCTTCAATCGGCACAGTGAATGTTGTCCGTGCAGAAGCAGTTGGGGGAATTGAATTTGTGACAAACGAACAAAACGAACTCACTCACAAAATAAGAATTGCTCTTCCACAAACGGGCACAGATGGTGGAGTGGTTGTCAAGATTGTCTACCAGGAGACTGGCGGAGAAGAGAAAGAAGACTATGTTCTTGTCCCAGTGAATGAAGTGCTCTCAGAAGTTGAGTATGACCTTGGTGACATTTTGAACAAGACCGAAGGCGGAAAGAAAATTCTTGCCAAAGGTGGAATGGTCAACCTTTATGCACACATCGCAAGTTTCTCTGGCTCAGGAAAATATTATTTGGCTTGTCCAACTTGGATTCGCAGTGAGACATATCAAATCCTTGCTGGAGTTGATGAGGTGCAGAAAACATCTGGTGGATTTGTCATTGACAAAGACGCAAATTCAACAAGCACGACTTATATCGTTGAATGCAACAACACAACTTTTGAAGTGAGATATGAAAATGAACAATTCTATTTCGAATTTCCACATGGCGGACAATGGACAAACGGGACATACAACATTTCAGTTTATGCGAAGCAAGAAGGATTCCTCCCTTCAGTTGTTGGGGAAATCGAATTTGTTTTGAACAAGCTCTCCGCAATCTCTGACATAAAGATTTTGAGAGATCAGGACGACTTGTCAAGGGTTGCACTCTCTTGGGATGCTGTCGCTGGGGCAACAGGATATGTGTTTAGAATGTATGAAGCAGGCGACACAACAAGGGCAAACTTGCTCTATGAATATGTTGAAGACCGCAAAAATGAATCAGTCGTTGTCAACACATCCTCACTCATTGACATCTTTGGAGAAGGTTATCAAAAACTTCTTGACTATGGAAATCTTGACATATTTGCACTTATGATGGACAAAGATGTTGTGTTTGATGTCTTTGTAAGAGGTCAAGATGATGTAAATGACTCTGACACTTACAGCTTCGACGCAACAATAAAAGGAAACGCACTTGAAATAACAAACTTTGAAGTGAATCAATATGGAGTCATCGTGCTCAATTGCATCCCAGAAGAGACATATCTTTATAGATTTGTGACATCTGACGGGACTGTTTTGCAAGAATGGACAAGACTTTATGCAAAGAACGATTATGAAAAAATCGACACAAAGGCAATCACGGCAGCTGGTGGAACATACTTCAATATGGAAGTGGTTGTCGTTGGAAACAACCTTTCAGAAGAAATCTCAACAAAACTTGATGGTCTTGTTGTTGATTCAATCGCATTTACAACAAAGGGCTCTGGCACAACATATGTTGTTGGCACAGATATCGTGCGAGTTGGTTATATTGAAAGCGAAGGAAGCACAGACCTTTCATTTGAGCTTGTCACAGGCTCTTACACAAAGCTTTATGTTGGTTTGACTGAGGATGCAATTCTCAGTGGACAAGTCGCAGAGTTTTCGCCAAACTTCAGTGCAGTGGGTTCAAACAATGCTCAAGAAATCTGCACATTCAGTCTTTCAACAATCGTTGATAGGTTGAAAGCGCAAGGGCTCAACGTCCCTGCAAACAACAGCGATGTCGACCTTTTCTTCTGGGCATTCAAAATGATTGACATTGAAGACAAGGAAAACAGTTATTGCATATCTCATGCAAGTGCAAGCAAGTTTACTTACACAAACGAAATTGACTTTGTTGAAATAACAAAACTTGGCAAAGACCTTGTTGATACATCAAAATATCTTGAAGATTATGCAAACAGTTTTGCGCTCTTCAAAAACAATGATACGGCAGAAAACAAAACAACTTTTGGAATCTATGTGAAAATCACACAAATCATTGAAAACAATGAAAGTGATGGTGAAGAAGGTGAAATCTTTGAAAAAGATTTGTCAACAACACTCTTTGTTGACAACAAAACTCTCACCAGTGGTGATTATTTCCATGACGAAAGTCTCTTCGTCTTGAATTTGACGGAAGTCTTTGAAAAGAGCGAATTTGCAAGCCTTTCAGGGAAATTCAAATTTGAGTTTGCGACACTTTCTGTCAAAGATGTGGACGGCAGCAAGCAATTTGTTTTGAGTGACTGGATTGGAGAGGCAAACGGAAAAGAATTTGTTTTCGACAAACTCAAAAGCATCGACAGATTGGAACTTATGTCTGGAAGTTTGACATGGCTCAACACTGAAGAGGGCTCTCAAAAATACTATGTTTATTTCATTGAAAGTCTCGATGAAAATGGTGGCATGGGCGACAATTTTGCTTATACAACAGTGACAACAAACAAGTATGTTGCTTCTTATAATGCATCTGAATTTGTTGGACTTGGACAAGGATATTATTTGGCAGTGAGATCTGTCAATGAAGATCCATTTGTGCTTCCGTCACAAGTCAGATTTGTTGAAGCATCTGCAGGGATGCCTGTCAAAGTTGAGAAAAATGAAATCAAATCTTCTTTGAAAATCAAAGACGGGAAAATCTTCATCCCATTTGTTGAGGGTGACGATGAGAGTTTGAAGAGCGATGGTGCAGGCACAGACTTCGTTGATTATATCAAGACATGTTCTGAGTCAACAGACGCCGTTGACAAACTCGTAAGCACAACATTCAAAGCACCTTTCACATTCAGGCTTGACGACCTTGTGTCTGGAAGGATTTTTGTAAGATTCAGATTTACATCTCTTTCAAGCGGAGTGCAAGGGAAAACTCAGACTTTTGACGTTGATGCAAGAAGTTTGATCACAAGCATTTTTGATATTGACGATGGGTACGACTATCTTGACAAACTCACTCGTCTTGAGAGCCATGCAATCACAGGTGGTTCAACACTCAGCAGTTTCATCTCTCTCATGAAAGATGGCTCATTTGGAATCGGAAACTATAAGATGTTGTTTGATGACAGATTTGAGTCTTTGCAAAGTGGGGAATACAAACTTGAATACTGCTTGCTCGGAAACTCATCAAGTTTGACATCTGGATGGTATAGTTATTCCAACAACGGACAAAACAGTCTTTATGTAAACAACCAACCTCAAGTGCAAGCAATCAAGACTGAGGCGGTTGGCGGATACAGCTCTGCAAATTCTTACAAACTCATGATGAGGAAGAGCGAAGTGTTCTCTAAGGAAAGTGGAACTCTTTCTGGCGAAATCGCAGAAAACTATGTGATGAAAATCTACAACGATGCTGGAAAGTATTATGCATTCTCAATCGCAAAAGCAAGTGACAAATATAGTTTGACATTGCTTGGAGCCGAGTCTGGCACGGCCGTGACCGTTTATGAAACAGACGAATATGGGAATGAGACTGAGAGTGGCGACTTTTTGATGTTCTATATCAACATGAATGGAGGAAACTCAATCCTTGGAAGATATGGTGCCGAAATCGAAAAGGGCAATTTCAAGATGCAAATCTTTGCAGTTGGAAATGATTATTCACTTTCAAGCAAGTCAAACTTGTTCAACCTCACATTATATGGATTTGGAAGCGACTTTACTCTCAACAATGGTGAGTTCTCTTGGACTCCACAATCAAATGCAAAAGCCACAGTTGTTTACAAGAAAAATTCAAGTGTCGGCGAGACTGTCCCAGAAGACGACGTAATCGAAATGACCGCAACATCTGCAAGATACAGCCTTGACGAAACTGGTTATGGACTTTATGACTATGTCGACTTTGTTGTCATTGGTGATGTTTATGGAAACAATATTCTCGTTGACAGTGAAGTTTATCGTGTTGAAAATGTTTACAAACTGGAAGTTCCAACGCTTTCAAATGAAAATGGTTTGATAAAGATTGATGATCAAATAAATGCAACTTTGGAAGGACTTGATGTATGCTATTCTGACCTTGACCTTTACAACTACAAAATTTACAATGATGTTTCAACATCGACTGAATTTATAAGAATCACTGATCAAGCAAATGCAGAGAAACCAATCTTCTATGAGGTTGGTACAACGGGAGTTTCACAAACATCTGCTGACTACTCTTATAAATCAACAGAAAATTCTGCTTCAACATTCTATGTTGCAAGCATTGGTACAACAGCAACTTTTGACATTGGGGACGGCGAGGATGCTGAAACATATTATATGAAACGCATCACATTCGTAAACAAATCAGGGGTTGAATTTGGCAGTGAAGATGTTGTCGGAATTGCCGTGAGAAGCAACTACGCGCCATTTGAGGCAAAGATGCTTGACCGCACAAGTGGGCTCAGCATCAGAAATGGTGTCTTGACATGGAACGCTGTTTCTGGACGAAGCGACCAAGACTTGACAATCTCAGCAAATGAAAAGATTGTTTACAAAGTTGCGGTTGTTCAATATGACATGTCATATTCTGACGATGGCGAAGTTGAAAATTCTTATCCAAACTTGCTTGAGTTCTACACTCTTGAAAACGAATTTGACTTTGCAAGAATTGATGAAGACAGACTCAACAAGTCTGCAAGATATATGAGGGCAACTGTTCAAGCGTTTGCGATGAATGTTTCTCAGTCAGTGCCTGCAGTGCCATCATATTTGCAATTGGTTGAAGGCGGATATGCTTATGGAAATGTCAAGTATGTTGGAAGTGACATTGCAGTGCTTATGGGTGATGGCGACACAATCAGAGCAATCGAAAGATCACAATCAATTGATGAAGGCTCATTGCAAGTTGTGGACGGAAAACTCGTTTGGACAGTGACATTTGACTCTCCAGTTGAGGCGTCAGCAGACTTTGCCGACAGATATCAATTCTCAGTTCTTGATGAAGACTTCAACGAAATCGAAGGAAACTTCTCATATGAACAAGGTCTGTCTGACAGGCAAGTTGTTGTCACCTTTGCAGAATACAAAGGTGAACTTGCTGAAAAGACACAAATTTTGACAGTTTATATGACAAAACTTGATTCTGCAAACAGCACAATCAAGTCATTTGGAAGAGAAGTTGAAATCACGAAACTCAAGACAATCTACACAAGTGACTACACAATCACTTCTGATGAGAGAGATTCAAATGTTGAAGTTGTTGATTTCACAAACTACTTTGCAGACAATCAAGCAAATGAAGTTGAACTTCTTATCTATCAAAATCCTGACAAGAGCGATACTCCAATTTCAATCACATTCACTTCAAGAAGAAGCAAATTCTATATCTTGGGACAGGAAGACAATTCTATCACGGGAAATGAAGCTGGGTTTGCTGGCAAATTTGTAGTTGGACAAAACAGCAGATTGATTTGGAACTTCAGCGTCAGAAATACAACTCTTGCAAACTGTTTGTATAGTGATGTAAGCGACGACATCATCATCCAAAGATCTGCATGGGGAGATGGAGTAATCTCATGGAATCAAGCCTCACAGAGATTTGAGTGGACTTATGGTGGATACAATGCACTTGGAGAAAGTGTAGAGGTAAACCAAGTTGAAAAAATCATAGAGACAAACACAGATGCTGGACTCTTCTCTGATGAAGAAATGCAAATCCCAGCACTCAGTGGTGAAGATCAGGTTGTCATCCCACAAGGGACAGAAATATCTGTTGAGAGAGTGTTTGAAAACAGTTCTCGCATCACTTATCTTGGAGAAGCTTATTACATCAGCAATGATGATTATCACGATGCAGTCAAGATTGTTGCTCAGACAAATTTGACAGCAGGAACACTTTTCAGACCTGTTGAAAAATATTCTGACAATGAAACAATCATTCAGACAGAGGACGGAAGATTGTGCATCCTCGACTCAAGTTTGGTTGTTGAGCCAAACTATATTGTGGAAGCAATCTATGGAGAAGGTGCGGCCGCAATCACAAGGACTTACAACACAACAAACTCATACTTTGTGCCAACAATTGTTGGAAAAGTCACAATCAAAGTGAAGATTAAACTTGGCGAATCAAACATTCAATCGCAAGCACTTGAATATCAAGGTGGAAGAATGGTTGATTTCAACTTGTTTGCTGGTGGACAGGGGACATCCCAAAATCCATATTTGATTGCAAATGAGACTCAATTCAAAAACATTGCTTGCCGTCTTTCAAAAGACAAGACTTTGGCTGTTTACACTGAAAATGGAAACATCAAAACTGAAGAAGAAAAGTATTATTTCTCAATCCAAGATGACATCACCTTCTCATCTGCATTGACTGGCATCTTGTTTGAAGGAAAGTTTACTGGTGAAATCAGAGGAAATGGGCATGTCCTTGAATATGAAAACAGCACAACATCAAAACTTACTGACGGAGACATCACAATCTCTGAAGGGAATGTAAAGAGCTCGACAGATGAGGACAGCACAACAATAAGTTATGGTGCGGCACTGTTTGAGACTTTGACTTCAACTGCTGTTGTGAAAGATTTGAATCTGAAAGTTTCACTCAAGGTGACATCAGCATCGCCTTACATCACGAGAAACTCACTTGTCTCTGGTCTTGCAATCACAAACTCTGGGAAAATTGACAATGTCAATGTGGTTGACTTCTCAAGCAATTTTGTTGGAGTTGCAGGCAGAACGACAAGACTTATGATGATTTATAGCGGTATTGCTTCAATCAACACTGGAAGTGAAGCACTTATCACCGGCTGCAACATTGACACAAACATGGAGTTTATGGATTATGACCATGCTCAACTTATCTTTATCGGTGGGGTTGCATTCACAAATTATGCAACAATTGATTCTTGTGTTTCAGGTGATGCAATGTCAACAAAGACAATCAGCGTGATTGGTCTTGACGAATCAGACATTGTGCAAGCGGCAGGTATTGTTGTCACAAATGCAAGTTATTCAACTTTGACAAATTGTCACAACTATGCAAACATCACAGTTGCTGCGCAATACAACAATGACAACTTTGTTGTATACATGGCGGGGATTGCATCTCTTGCAAACGGAACTGTTGATGGCAATCAAAACCATGGGACAATCACTGCAACAAACATACTTGAAAAGAATTTGCACAAGGGTGACATCTCAGCAAATGAGGCATAATAAAAACTGAAAAGAGTATAAATAGTGTATGAAAAAAACTTTTTATACTCTTTTTTTGCTCTTGGTTTTGCTCTTAAATCTGCCATGCGCAAACGCTCTGGCTGAGGGACAAAATGTCTTTGAAACAAACGCATTTCGGATTGTGAGGAAGAGTTATGACGATGGGCATATCTCTCTTTCTTACATCTTTCCGATGAATTCTAAGATGCTCAAAAAGGAAGGTTTTTCTGATGAGGAAGTGCAAGTTTTCAGATTTTATTTGACCACATACGTAAATGCTCTTGCAAAGTCAAATGCAGAGAAAGCAGGAGATGGAGTGAGCGTTGAAAACAGCAAGTATTTCATCGATGTTGATGGTGTTGGATTTTCAATTGCGTTTGAAAATCTCGATGCACAAAAGAGATTTTTTGGCATTTCTGATGACGAAGAAAATCCAAAAAACAACCAACATAAAAGTGGATTTTTCATGAAGAAAACCATCATCAAAACCACCTTTCCAGTCTCGTCAAAAAAGTCTGCCGGAGATCTCAAAATGATTTGTTTGATGGCGGCATCTTCATGGGCAACAAACAATCCTATGTCGCAAGAGAAAAAGTCTGCAGTGATGAAAAACTATGACAATTCAATTTTCATCTATGACTTTGCAACGCAAACAAGAGGTTTGAAATCTGACGTTATGTATGAGGATGAAAACTTCTGCCACAACGTCTTTTTGAAGACGCTTGATGAGATAGAAAGTGACGCGAGTATCTGTTTTTGGGTGACAAGTGTCAACACTCCCATTTGGTACATTGGGGCAATTGTCGTGGTTGTGGCGTCAATGATTTCGGCGGCGGTGGTGATCAAAGTGCGTCAAAAGAAGAAAAAACTGCACAAAAAATAAAAAGAGTTTTTGTTTTTTCTGATTTTTCTATTGTGTTTTGTCCAAAAAAATGGTAAAATAACTAAGTTATTTAGGAAAGGACAAAATTATGGAAAACAAGAATATCAGAAACATTGCGATTATCGCTCACGTTGATCATGGCAAAACCTCTTTGGTCAACGAACTTCTTAAACAAGGAAATGTGTTTAGAGACAACCAGGTGGTTGAGGACAGAGTTATGGACTCAAACGCCATTGAAAGAGAAAGGGGAATCACCATTCTCTCAAAAAACACATCTTGTTTTTATGACGGAGTAAAAATCAATGTCGTTGACACGCCAGGACACGCTGACTTCGGTGGAGAAGTTGAAAGAGTCCTAAAAATGGTTGATGGCGTTTTGCTCGTTGTTGACGCTTATGAAGGCCCAATGCCTCAGACAAGATTTGTGCTTGAAAAAGCACTTTCTCTCAAACTCAAAGTCGTTGTCGTTGTCAACAAGATTGACAGACCAGATGCCAGAATCAAAGAGGTTGTGGATGAGGTTTTGGAGCTTTTCTTGGAGCTTGATGCAGATGAAGAGCAACTCAACTCTCCATTTGTTTTTGCGTCTGCAAGACAAGGGATTTCATCAACAGACCAAAACAAACTTGGCACAGATATGAAACCACTTTTTGACACAATCATCAGCCACATTCCTGCTCCACACGGAGACGATGCAAGCTCATTCAAAATGCTTATCTCTTCTGCAGAGCACAACGAGTATGTGGGAAAACTTGCTGTCGGAAAAATTGAGAGAGGCACAGCGAAAGTTGGACAAAGCGTCATTGTATGCAACTATCACGAAGCGGACAAAAAGAAGAGATCAAAAATCGTAAGTCTGTTTGTTTATGAAGGGCTCAAGCGTGTGCCAGTTGAAAGCGCAAGTGCGGGAGAAATTGTCTGTGTTGCTGGACTTGAAGATGTTCAAATCGGAGACACAATTTGTGACGAAAACGTAATCGAACCAATCGAATTTGTCAAGATTGCAGAGCCAAGTGTTGAGATGACTTTCATGGTAAACGACAGCCCATTTGCTGGACAAGAAGGAAAATTTGTCACATCAAGACACCTTCGTGACAGACTCTACAAAGAGGCAGTCAAAGACTTGTCACTTCGTGTTGAAGATGGAGACACTGCTGAAAAGTTTAAGGTGAGAGGAAGAGGCGAAATGCACCTGTCTATCCTCATCGAAAATATGAGAAGAGATGGATATGAATTCCAAGTCAGCCAGCCAAAAGTTTTGATTAAGACAATTGACGGCGTGAAGTGTGAACCTATCGACAGGCTTTTCTTGGATGTTCCAGGAGATTGCGTGGGCACTGTCATGAACAAGATGGGCGTGCGTAAAGGTGACCTTCAAGACATGACTCCACACGGAAGCCGTATGAAGATGGAATTTTTGATTCCATCTCGTGGACTCTTTGGATTTAAGTCAGAATATTTGACAGACACTCGTGGTGAAGGTATCATCAACTCAATCTTCCACGAATATCAACCATACAAGGGTGAAATCAACAGAAGAGAATCTGGCTCACTTGTCGCACATGAAAATGGAAAGGCAATTGTTTATGGGCTTTTCAATGCGCAAGAAAGAGGGGATTTGTTTATTGGACCTGGCGTGCCAGTCTATGGCGGAATGGTTGTTGGAAGCAACCCAAAAGGCGGAGATATTGTTGTCAATGTCTGCAAAGAAAAACATCTTTCAAACTGTCGTTCTTCTGGCTCAGATGAAGCACTCAGACTCACTCCTCCAAGAAACTTGAGTCTTGAAGATTGCATCGAATTTTTGGGAGATGACGAACTTTTGGAAGTTACTCCAAAATCAATCAGAATCAGAAAAGTTATTCTTGACCACAACATGAGACTTCGTGAGCGTGGCAAGATTATGCGTGGAGAAATCTAAAAAAGGGCGGTTCGCCCTTTTTTTGCTCTAAAAGTGACAGGATTTGATGATGTCTTGCGATAAAACAAATTGACAAACGGGCAATTTGTTGGTATACTTGATTTAATCAAAGGGAGTGGAAATGAGAAGTTCGGAAAAACAAGAACTTAAAAAGAAAATTCAAAGGGTGGGACTCTTTATGCTCATCGTCTTTATTCCGATGCTCGTGGTCGCAGTTTGCCTTGGTGTTGCTGGAGTCAAGCAATGGATAAACATCATGGTGTGCGTCATTATTATGTTTGTTTTGTTTTTCCTCTTTCTGTTTGTTTGTGGAAAACTTGACGAAAGAAAAAAAGCTCGTATGGACAAGAAGAAAGATCCATTTTCTGATTAAAGGAGAAAGATATGGCTGACTACAAGATTTTGCCAAATAGTTTGGAGGCGGAGCAAGCATTGCTCGGCTGTATTTTGCTTGACAACGAAGCTCAGAATGATATTTTGAGAAAGGTTGAAGTTGCGGATTTTTATTCAGAATCTCACAAAAACATCTATGACAGCATGTTTAGGATTTTTGAAAAGAGTATCCCAGTTGATTTTGTAACGCTCACAAACCAACTTGAAATTGACAAAAAACTTGACGCAGTTGGTGGGATTGATTACATCACATACCTCACAAATGTTGTGCCTTCAGCAGCAAACTTTGAGCATTATCTTGATATTGTCAAAAATTGTGCTGTGAGGAGACATTTGATTTCTGAGTCTCAAGACATCATCAAAAATGCTTTCGATGCTCCTGATGGTGGGCAAGCAATGCAGTTTGCAGAAAAGAAGATTTTTGATTTGTCGCAAAAAGACAGTTCATCAGAACTTGAGCTTGTCGGAAAACCTGGCGGGACTCTTACCAATGTTTTGAAACAGTTGTCAGAGCTTGCTGAAAACAAGGGGAAGAAGAGGGGTATCCCAACTGGATACAAAGAGTTTGATGAAATCACAAATGGACTTCAAAAGAGTGATTTGATTTTGCTCGCGGCTCGTCCTGGTGTCGGAAAGACATCATTTGCGATGAACATCGCAGAATATGCTGCAATAAACGAAGGAAAGAAAGTTGCCATCTTCGACCTTGAAATGTCAAGAGAACAACTTATGCAAAGAGCGTTGTCATCTGTCGGCAAGGTAAGTCTTGGCAAAGTGCTTAAAGGCACAATGGACAGTGACGAGTGGAAGAGGGTTTGGACTGCGGAGAAAAAACTTGCTCAAAGTTCAATCTATGTGGATGATTCATCAATGGTTACACCATTTGACATCATCTCAAAGTGCAGAAAACTCAAAATGACAGATGGGCTTGATCTTGTTGTGATTGACTATCTTCAACTTATGACAATGGGCAAGGGGACGAGAGAATCAAGAACGCAAGAAGTCAGCGACCTTACAAGAACGCTCAAGATTGCAGCGAGAGAACTCAATGTTCCAATCATTTTGCTTTCACAGTTGTCTCGTGCGGTCGAACTTCGTGAAGATCATAGACCAGTCCTTTCAGACCTTAGAGAATCTGGCTCAATCGAACAAGATGCCGACATTGTCCTTTTCTTGTATAATCCAGAAAAATACAACGACACAACATCTGAAGACGAGCCGGGTACAGTTTACCTTCTGATTGCAAAACATAGAAGTGGAAGCACCGGAGAAGTTAAACTTAGATGGGTTGGCGAATATACAACTTATTTCAACATGGATGACAAAATCAATGTTGAGCAAGAATAAAAGGGGGATGTATGAAGAAAAAGGGAATCATCGTGGTCATTGTATTGCTTTTGGTTGCCGCTGTGCTTGCAGTTGTGTTTGTAATGTTGTTTAAGGACAAAAACACAAAGAGTTTTGCACAAGACCTCAACACTGCTGTGACACAGGAATACTTGTCACAAGACAGCAAAGAGTATAAGACCATTCAAGACTATTTGTTGCGTTATCAAGGTATGGCTGGTGAAAAAGCTTTTGAAGTGACAAACTATAGAGAAGCGTATGAGGCTTACACAAAAATCGCTGTATTCTTCAACAATGAGGCAGCATTTATGGAGCACACAAAGACTTATTCAAAAAACAGGAAGAAGATTGTTTCTGCACTCAACTCTGCACAGAAAAACGCAGAGAAAATGGTGAAGTCAATTGAAGACAGCAGCAAACTTATTGGTGGAAATGACACTTGGGAAAGAGTTGTGTGGAACAACTACAAAGAATATGTGGAGGATATGGTTTCTGACACTATGAGAGCATTTGAAGTTTTGACAACTGTTTATAAAGCATCGGTTTCCTCAAGCTTGCTTAACAATGATTTGACAGATGTGCTCTTTATGGGAATCAAAGAGCTCAACAGCAACTTCAAGAAAGATGCCAAAACCAAAGAGAATCTTGGAGGAGCGTTGTTGAGATTCAGTCAAACAAGTTTCAACCCATCGAATGTTGAAAAGGCAGTTTTGAACTACAACTATACTTCTGAAAGTAATCACAACAAAATGAAAGACATCAAGGAAAAAGGCACAGAGAGTTTGTACTGGTCTGATGTTTTGAATGGAAACGTGTTGTTTTAGGATGAGGAGGCAATATGAAAAACAAATTTAAGAGCGTAGCGATTGCTGCTGTTTTGGGAATTGTTGGTATTTTTGCTGGGCTTGGGCTTTCTGGTTGTGGTGGCAGTCTCTCAGCACTTAAGAGTGACTACGCCGCAATGGAAAAAGCAATTGCAAATTATACAGTCTCCGAAACAAATCCAGACACCGTGTTTTCTGAAGATGTGATTGACAACATCAAAACAAAACTCAAAGTAAACTATGGGGCAAAAGCTGAATCAAAACTTACAGCGGTCAATCCTGATTATCTTGACGAACTTAAAAATGAATATAATTCAATTTTGGTCATTTCAAATGACTATATTGTGCAAAACATAGAAGTTATCAAAAACTACAATCAAAAGAAACTTTCAAAATCAGCAAAGAGTGCAGTGAAGGCTCTTTGCAGCGATATCAAAGATTTCACAAAGTATCTCAAAACATTCGCAACAGCTCGCAAAGGCTTTTCAAGTTATTTTGATACTGTGCCAACAGCAACAAAGGCTGATATTGAAAGCAAACTTGTTTTGTTTAAGAAATCATATGGGACTCTTGTTTCAAAAAATATCGACATCGCTATGTCTGTTGCAAAGTGCATGGAGCGCACTGAAATTTATGAGAGTTTGAAAAAGACATCCGTTGATGGAAATACTCTCAAAATCATCAGAGATTATGCAAGGACAAAGATGCTTCCTATATTCAGCAAATTTATGCTTGCTGAAACATCAAATCAAATGATTTGGGACAACTACAAAAACAAATCAGACTCATTGAGACAAATCGACAGTCTTTTGGAATCAGCGAAAACAACTTATTCTTCAAGTTTCAAAAACTCACTCGTGAGCACCGCAACTCCAACCAACACCAGTGCAAATGTCAAAGACTTGTTTGACATGGTTGACGAATTTTTGAAAGAGGCAGATTGTTATCTTAATGCACTTGAAGATTTGGACATAAGAGAGTTTGCTGTCACTTATGACGGAAATATGGAAAAATATCTCAAGAGCAACAAATTGGCAGAGAGAGAGCTTTACAAGGTTGATCAATTTTTGAAAATAACTTTGCCAAATTTCATCACAAACTTTAGCAACACATTGAGATAAGACGGGAGAAACAAATGGATTATCAAAAATTGGCAGAATTGTTGTTTCCAAACAACAAGTTGACTGTCGCAGAAATTGAGAAGAAATATCCAAAAAGAAATTTGCCTGAAGGTGCACAGGTGACTCGTTATGCACCAAGCCCAACTGGATTTATGCACCTTGGGAACTTTTTCCAAGCGTTCATCTCTTCAACTGTGGCAAGAATGTCAAATGGGATTTTCTATTTGAGGAACGAAGACACAGACAAGAAAAGAGAAATCGAAGGGGCAAGTACTGTGATTATGAGCATCCTTTCAAACTATGGGATTATGCCTGCTGAGTACGAATTCAAGGGCGGAGACATTGTGGGAAAGTATGGTCCATACTATCAAAGTGAAAGAGTTGAAATATACAAAGCGTATGCAAAAAAACTTGTAAGCGAGGGAAAGGCTTTCCCTTGTTTCTGTGACAAAGCAAGTGGAATTGGAGAAATCAAAGAGCAAAGAGAAAAGAAATTTTCTGTTGGGCTTTCAAACGATGAGAAAGACCCTTGCAGAGATTTGACTTTTGAGCAGGTTGAAAAATACCTCAAGGAAGGCAAAAAATTTGCAATTCGTCTCAAATCAAACGGAAATTCCAAAAACAAAGTTGAGTTTTTTGATGTGCTCAAGGGAAAAATCAGCATGGAAGAAAACTCAAAAGATGTTGTCATTTTGAAGAGTGATGGACTTCCACCATACCACTTTGCACACGCCATCGATGACACATTGATGGGGACAACCCTTGTTGTGCGTGGAGAAGAATGGCTTCCATCGACACCAGTGCATATCGAAATCTTCAATGCGCTTGGTTTCAAACCTATGCTCTATCTTCACAATCCTCTCATCTGCATCAAAGAGGGGGAAAAGAAGCGTAAGGTTTCAAAGAGAAAAGACAAAGAGTTTGATATGCGTTTCTATGCAAAAGCAGGCTATCCAGTGGAGACAATCTGCGAGTATATCATGAATTTGATCAACTCCGGTTTTGAGATGTGGAGAAAAAACAATCCTGCTCTTCCTTACACTGATTATCATTTCGAACCACTCAACATCACAGCAAGTTCGCCAGTTTTGGACATGGACAAGTTTAATGACATTTCAAAAGAGGTTATTTCAAAATATCCTGCACAGAAGTGTTATGAACTTCTTCTTGCTTGGGCGAAAGAACATTCAGAAGAAAATGTTGATTACCTTGTGAAAAACAAACAGTATGTGACAAATGTTTTGAACATTGACAGAGAGAAGCCAAAACCAAGAAAAGACATCTACAAGTGGAGTATGTTTTTCGAATTGTTTGACTATATGTTTGGAAAACCAGCTTCATACGAAATTGATGAAGAAAAAAAAGAGAATTTCTGCGAAGTGTTGAAAGCTTATCCAAGATATCTTGACCTTTCTTCAAAAGAAGCTTGGTTTGAGAATGTGAAGAAGATGGCTGCAGACCTTGGCTATGCAACTGACAACAAACTTTTCAAAGCAAACCCAGAAAACTTCAAGGGGAATGTTGCGACTGTTTGTGAATATATCAGAGTTGCAATCACTGGAAGAAAAAATTCTCCAGACTTGTATGAAATCATGACATTGCTTGGAGAAAAAGAGGTGCTTGCAAGAATTTCTCAATTTGCATAAAGACTGAAATTTTTGGAGAAATTATGAAAAAGAAAATATTGACAGGGATAAAACCTACAGGATATGCGCATTTGGGCAATTATTTTGGGGCAATCAAGTTTGCAATTGATTTGAGTAAGTCAGACGAATTTGATTGTTTTTATTTCATCGCAGATTATCATGCGCTCACAACTTTGAAAACAAAGGAAGAGATGGAAGAATATTCTTACAACATTGCCTGCACATGGCTTGCTTGTGGGCTTGACCCAAACAAAGTCGTTTTCTATAGACAGTCTGATGTGCCAGAGGTTTTTGAACTCAACTGGATTTTGAGCAATGTCACTCCAAAGGGACTTATGAACAGAGCGCATGCTTACAAAGCGGCTGTTGAGAAAAACGAAGCTGAGGGACAGGAAAAAGACTTTGGTGTCAACATGGGACTTTACAATTATCCAATCTTGATGGCGGCGGATATTTTGCTTTTTGGCACAAATCTTGTGCCAGTTGGACTTGACCAAAAACAACATATCGAAATTGCAAGAGACATCGCAAGCAGTTTCAACAACAAGTATGGAAATGTGTTTGTTTTGCCTGAAGATTATATCCAAGAAAATGTTGCAACGCTTGTTGGTCTTGATGGCAGAAAGATGAGCAAGAGTTATGGAAATCAAATTCAACTCTTCACAACCGAAAATGTTTTGAAAAAAAGTATCAACAAAATTGTGACAGACTGCAAACTCCCTGGAGAGCCAAAAGATGTAGACTGCACAATCAACAAGCTCTATAAATTGTTTGCAGAAGAAAAACAGGCAAAAGATTTTGAAGAGAGATTGAAGGCAGGGTTGTCTTGGGGAGAGGCGAAGCAAGAACTTTTTGCTGTGGTGAATGAGTATATCAAACCAATGAGAGAAAAGTTTGACTATTATCAAGCCCACAAAGGCGAGGTTGACAAAATCTTGGCTGAGGGCGCAGAAAAGGCAAGAATGCTTGCCAAAAAGACCATTGCAAAAGTGCGAAAGACAATTGGAGTTAAGTAAAAAGTGCATGCGAGTGCACTTTTTTTGTTTTTCTGCTGTTTTTTTTGATGACTTTTGGGTAAAATTATAGTAAAAATTGCTTCATTTTTTGAGCGAAATTTTTATAAGAACAAGGCTAAAATGAGAAATAATATATATATTAATATATATATTTTTTGTATTCATTTGCATAACTGTGACAGTTTATTGTACAATAAAGTTGAATAAGTCTAGACCACAATCAGACGGGGAGAACCTAAATGAAAAAAAAGTCCATTTTCCTGTTTATATCGATGATTGTTTTGGGAGTGATGTCCACTCTCGGATTTTTTCATGTTAAGTCAGAACCTGTCTATGCTGAAAGCACAACTGCAAGTGTGTGGGACGGGGATTATGCAGACGAGATTGATGAGATTGATTTTTACACTGTTGCGGGCAGTGGCGTGAATCCAACAACACACCACATCTTGACAGCAAAGGGATTTGGATTTTTTGCAAAGAGAGTTACTTCTGGTTTGTATCCTTTCATCAACGAAACGGTGTATCTTGATTGTGATATTGACCTTGACTCAAAGGCATGGACGCCAATCGGTTATGATGATGGGCATTCATTCAAAGGGACTTTTGATGGACAAGGACACTACATATACAACTTGAAGATTTCAAGTGCAAATGGCTACGCAGGACTCTTCGGCACATCTATTGGCTCAATTTCAAACCTCAACTTGAAAGGTGTTGACATCAATGTCAGCGGTGTTGGCAGCGTCGGTTCAATTGCAGGAAACTTGACTGGAAATGCAAGTCGAAACCTTTCTGTTTCTGGAAAGATTGTCGCAAGTGGCGCAACCTACGTCGGTGGTGTGATTGGGCAAAGTGCCACATCTTCACTTAGAAACGTTTCAAACATCATGTCTGAAGTTGAGATTGTTGCAAACAACAGCACAACTGGCAATTCTGCAGTTGGTGGTGTATTTGGGAAATATGCGGTTGGAAATGGTACAATCGAAAAAGTTGCCTTCACTGGTGCAATCAAGTCTGGGACAAACGCAACTTATGTTGGCGGACTTGTTGGACAACTTGATTCTTCAAGAAACTTCAAAAACTCATACAACATTGGACAGGTGACAAACTCTGGGGCAAACACTGCTGGACTCATCGGGTTTGTCAATGGGTCATCTTCTGGAAACAACTTCACAAACCTTTACAATGCTGGAAAGTTGGATTGGAAAAATGGTGATGAAGACAATGTTTATTGCGCGGGACTTTTTGGAATGTTTGCTGGTTCTGGCACAAAGACAATTGTAAACTGCTTGAATTTGGACACTGCATCAAAAACGGTTGGTTCAGGCAAGATTGAATATTATACAATCAAAAACAATTCTCCACTTTATCGCAATGTAAACAACAGCACATTGAGCGTATCTGGGACTTGGTTCAGCGTTGAGAGTTTTATGGCTGATTCAAGAGCTGTCCGCGGACTTTCTTCAATGGCTCAAAACAAAGGACTTTATTCAAGCGACATCTTTGTTTCTGAATATGCTTGGGATTTTGAAGACACTTGGGGAATTTCAGCTGGAGTAAACAACAGTTTCCCTTATCTTCGTGAAACTCAAAACTTGGGAAATCCAGACAATGATCAGAAGAATGTTGTGAAGCTTGATGGACAAGGAACACGTGAAAATCCTTATTTGATTAAGACGGCGGCAGATCTTGGTTATTTGTCAGCAAATTACAAGAGCGGGACAAATGACGGAGACTCTAGTTGGGCTGGGAAATATTATTCACTTCAAAACGATATTGACCTTACTGGAAAAGCGTGGCAACCAATTGGAGCTTCAACTGAAAATGCCTTCTCGGGTGTGTTTGATGGGAATGGATTTGCAATTTATGGCATGACATGTTCGCTGCAATTCAGTTTTTCATACCATGGACTTTTTGGTGTAACAAAGAGAGCAGTAATCAAAAATCTTGAAATCAAGGATGTGAAATTTATCAATGTTGGCACTGGAGAACTTTCAAGTGCTGGCGCGATGGGATCATTTATTGGTTCTGTGGCGGAAGAGACATATCTTGTAAACTGTGTTGACAATTCAAAAGTGGACGAAAAGATTGTTCCATCTCTTCAAGCGGTAGGAAAAGCCGAAGGAAACAAACTCACTGTGGTTTATGGAAAAGCAAACTTTGATGGGGAAAACATAAGCAATCTCAATGTACCGGTGTCAAATATTGCTTATGATGTTGAACTTGATGGAAATGGCGGAACTTTCTATGGCGAAGACGGAAATGTTTTCAAAGGGACCTATCGTTTGATGATTGACAACAATGGGGCAATCATTGAGCAAAGTATTGATGAGAGTTGGGGTAAAAATCTCCCAAAACTTTCTGAAGAGTTTGGTGTGTCTGCTACCTTGATAAAAAAAGGTTCAAAACTTACAGAATTCATCATGATTGGTGGGGCGAAGACAACATACCGTCTTGATACAAGCAACTTTGGGAGAAACAACAAAGATTTGATTTTGGGGCTCAAGGCTCGCTTTGTAGGACAAGAAGCAAAGACCATAAAAGTTGTATACAACAAGTATGAAGCCGAAAACTTTGGTGCGACAAGCACAGATAGTTATGTTGAGAGCGAAGCTTTTGAAGTTGAATATGACTCAATCTTGAGTCTTGATTATCCACAGATTTTCAACAAGCAAGTTACAAAAGATGGGGTCAATCTTCTCAGAGGTGACGACTTTGTGATTGAGGACTTCTATTTCAAGGTTGGCAATGATTTGTTTGCAAAGAAAGTTGATGAGACTGCTTTTGCAAATGACACATATCTTCCAAATGGCACAAGTGAAGTCTATGTTAAGTGGGGCGGAAACAAACTTGCAACTCATACACTCAACATTTCTTTCACAAAGACAGACGACCCAATCTATGGCAGGTTTGATTTGGTGGATGCAATCGCAAGTGTAAGTTTGCAATCATTTGGAGAGAATGTCGAGCTTTCAAGCGAGTTTACCAATTTCCAAGAGACAAATGGGAAAGTTATTGTTTCTTTCAACTATGATACAACCTATTCAAACATGGCAAACAATGGACTGGCTTTGACATTCAAGCTCAAGGCAGGCTATGGGTTGGCACAAAACGTTGTTTTGAACGATTTTGGCACCGAACATGATTTCAACTTTGGACACTTGGCATTCGGTACTGACAGTGTTGTGAGCGGAAGCGCTCCTTCATTTGGATTGAGTTCTTTCCAAAAGGGGATGAATCTCAGAAACCTAGATGAGGATTATACAATCGATGTCGTTCTGCAAAGAGGGTTGTTTGAAACTGCAACGACCTTGAGTTTGGAAGAAGTGTATTTTGCACTTGCTCCAGCAATTTCAAATGTTTCGTCGGTATCAATTTATTCAAATGCTTTTTATGGAGATCCAAACAGTGCATCTCCAATCACAAAAGTTGTCGGTGGAGAGTATCTTGGATATGACGTCGTAAACAAACAATTCGTTTCTGGAGCAAAAGCTGTTGGGACAGAAGAAAATACAGATGGGTATGCTTTTGAAATTGATATGTCTTCATATGTTGACATCTTGCTTGGCTATACATTTGATGCTGGTGCACAAACAAGGTATTTCAGAATTGTCAAAGAGGCGTCACTCGACGAAAATGCGACGGAAGATGCAAGTTCTTATGCCTTCTATGAAGTTGTGTTTGAAGATGGACAGTGGAAAAAGATTGATCTCATCGTAAGAGCAAATTTGCCTGATGATGAAACAATTTCAAGTATTTCATATCTGACAGGTGCAGAGTTTTCGATTTTGGGAAGCGTGAAAGATAATGATTCCGATACTGTGATTTCTGAAACCAATTGTGACAACTTTGGAAATGGCAGCGAGAATGACAGGCGTGAAAATGCAAACACTGAAATCCTTGTTGCGAGCGAAGGCGGATTTAAGAAGCTTCGCCATGACATAAAAATTGAAACAATTGCTGACTCGCTTTTGAGTCAAATTGGAATTATCAAACAAGAAAATGGCTATGGTTCAAACAACACCACAATCACTCTTGTATCCAAATATACAAAAGTTTCTCTTGAATGGAAATTTGTTGAATATGTCGGCGGAGAAGAGGTTGAGATAAGCGGAAATCATGCTCCAATTGTGAGTTTGCCAAATGGAACAAACTATGAAATCCTTGAAAGTGGGACCCAAACAATTGCGGTCAACTTCACAGCGTCAGACTATTATAGGCTTCTTGAAAGTAGGGTTGACAGCAGAATATCAATTGTGTTGTCAAATGGAAACTTGACTGGAAATGAAAACGTCCTCATTTCTGCAATTGCAGTCGCTACGGAGGCAGGCGAGACTGACAATGGGGAAGGTTGGAAAAATACATTCGCTGCTTTCAATGCAAATTATTTTGGGACGGGTGTTGTAAGTAAAAATGGCGAGCCAACATACTACAGAAATGCAACAAAGACAGAAAGAGATACATATGAATTTTCACTCACTTTTGGACAAGGGAAAAACCCAATCCGTGCGGGAAGATATGTCATCAAATTTGTCTGCAGTCCAGTCAACTATTCATTGAATTTTGACACACAATTTGTCAAGTTTGATGAAAATGGAAATTATGGAAAAGACTCTTTCACAAGTGAGACCGGAGACAATGCTCCTTCAGTTTCAGCCATGGTGAAAGATTCTGACATTGAGTCAGGTTTTGACAAAGTTGTGTACAATAATGTGGTGACAATGAACACTGCTCTTGGAAACAACAAGGCATACACTTTCTACGACTGGTACGTTGAAAGTGAAATTTGGTCAGGGTTCTTGACGGACCTCAACCGAAATCTTGGAAGAAAAACAAACATCGAATTCGATTTTTCTAATTTATATTATGGACTTCCAGTTGGTGCAACAGAAAAGACAGGGCTTAGAGATTATTCATTGACACTGAGTGCTGTTTATATCAGAAAAGAAATTCACATCCTTCCACTTGGCGAAGACGCGAGAGTTTCGGTTGCTGGACAAGATGTTTATGTAACGGCAAGAAGTTTGGGAATTGACATAACATTTGGCGGATTTGATTATTCTTATGCTTACGCGACGGCAGTGAGCAGCGAGATGAATTGGAACATCTCATTCGCAAAAGGTGGGACAAACGGAGACTCTTATTATTTCAGTGGATTTGTGATTTTGAATGCTTCAAATGCGATTGCGAAAACAATAAGCGCTTCTTCAGATCCAGACGCATTCAACAATGGGGTTTTCAACAACAATTATTCAATCAAAGAGTTTGTTCTTGACAAACTTGAGAATGACGAGACATTGCTAAATTCAACAAATTATTCACTTGTGCCAATGCTTACAAGAAAGACTGCAAACTTGTTTGTCTCTTCCGGGACAGGTGAGGGATTTGAAGGAAAATACACAGATGGAAAGAATGGCGATGTTTTCTACATGGATGGAGAAAACAAAGTAAGCACTTCCAACACAAAGGTTGAGATTGGAAATGTCAGAGTTGGCGACACAATCAACCTCAATCAAGAGATGAACGTCAAAGTTGACGGCGTTGAAAAAACAATTGTCATCGACAGCTTGTACGCTGAAAGAACAGGTTATTCGACTCCATCAAATGCTTATTGGAACTGGTCAAATGGTGCATCATATGGCACATTGAATGGTTCTCAATTGTACATCGCAAGTTCTTATTTTGAAGGGACTTCAGACGATGAGACTTCGATAAGCCTGGTGCTCTACAGAGCGTGGTCGCCAAATGCTTATACAATTTCCTTTGTGAGAAATCAAGGTTTGTTTGAGGGAAATAATTCGTCAAACGAAACTGTTGCAGTTTCTGTCCTTTATGACCAAAAAGTTGCAAATGCTCTCACTTTTGACGACATTTCAAGAGTAGGTTATGCTCTTTCAGGTTGGACGTATACAATCGACAATGCTGATGAAGTGGTGTTTGATGCAGATGGGCAGCCTCAAGAGTTTGACGGAATATTTGATGCTGAAGGAAATTATATCCTCACATCAAATCTCAGTGTATATGCGCTTTGGTCTCCAAAGACATACATAGTTGAACTTGTCACAAATGGGGCAAACACAATCGCAGGAGAAGAGGCGGAAAGCAAAGTCGAATTTGACATAACTTATGGGACTACGTTTGAAGCTGCTTTTGAGGCACTTGGTCTCTCTGGTGGAGAAAATGCTCCAACTCGTGAAGGCTTCATATATAATGGAGTCTATTCAAGCGGAGCTTATAGACAGACAATCACTGCAACAACATTTTTCAGTGAGACATTGCCAAGCTGTGTTTTGAGAGAAGATGGAAGTGCATCGCTTACACTTTTCATTGATTGGCAATTTGACTCATCTTATGTCGGCTTGACATTTGACTCAAATGCGATTGCAAAAGCTTATACTTCATCTGATGTCGTTTTCTACATTGCAGAATATTTCAGAAATGGCTACACGCCAAACGGATACAACATTGAAATTGTTGATGACCAAACCATCTCAATCACATTGAAAGACAATGTGCATGCAAAAGTGATTTTCGAGATTGTTTCAGAATCTGTTGAGATTGAGGGAAATGGTTCGTTCTCAGTAAGAAATGTCGGGCAATACAACTTTTCTTTGGTTTTGTCAATCGAAGATTTGATAATCGAAGGAAACTCTTTGTACAGTCAGACAATCAATCTTTATGCACAGATTGATGCGGCAGATTTGAATGCGCTCATCGAAGATGACAATGAAGATGTTTGGCTTGTCAATGTCAAGAGGCTTATGTCCAAGTTTGTTTCAAAGACAACCCAAACAAGATTGAACAATTGCAACACATTTACTGGATTTGTAAATAATGTCCTGAAGAATCTTGATACTACAATCCCAGCGGGGATTACAAACAAGCAAGCGTATGAGTTTGTGGCTTACAAATATTATTACATGATCACTTCAACTGACTTTGTCAAATATAAGACATTGACTTATGCCGACTTTGAAGATTTGAAGATAGAAAATCCAACTGATGTCGCAAACATCCTTGAAAGGATTTACTTCTTTGATTTCTATGATCACGCTGAGACTTCAGCAAGAACAATTTCAATGTACAACAACACCATTGCACTCACCTCTTCAAGTGTGGAAAATCCAAAAACAGAGATTTCTATTGACAGAGTTGAAATAGTTTCAGGGTCTTTGAATGTTGACACGCTTTATTATTTCAGAGCGGTTATCGAAAATGCTGGTGCGGCAAGCAATCTCAGCAATTACTCTTTGAATTTTGACGAGAATGGTGAGGCTTACATCTATCTTGGAAGAATTTATATCATGCCTGAGCTCTTTGTGCTCGAAGATAAAACTGAGTCACGTGGAGCATATTACAATGGAAACCTTATCAATGTTTCAGTGCCTTGGGAAGGTGATAGAAAAACTCTCAACATTGAAGGATTTGAGGGGTATTATCAAATTGATGAAAACTTGTTTGCTCGTGCAGACTTGTATACATCAAATCTTGGAAACGACAAAGTTGACACAGATTTTGATTTCGTTTCTGATGACAACTATCTCTACTTTGCAAATGTTTCTATCTTTGAAAGATCAACAACCGAAGAAGGAGAGACGGCTTTCACTGATGTGACAAACAAATTTATGCTTGTGCTTGACGAGGGTTTTGTATTTACGATCCTCAACATTGATGGTGTTGCTTCAGTTGAAGTCTCAACAAAGTATTTGTCATCTATTGATGGATTTATGGACTTCACAGATTTGCCAAGCGACATGCCAACAGATCTTCTCAAAATTACACAAGTCACTTATGATATTGGTGGCGGTGCAAAGAGAATTTCAAACACAACAGATGGACTTGAAGAAAGATCATACGAAGATGGTGGAAACGTCATATGTCAGATTGAAAGAAACAATAACAACACCGTTTCAATCATCTTGTCAAAATTTGTGTTGAATGTTTCAGTTGTTGTTGCCGAAAAGTCATTGTCAGACTATCTTGCACTATATAAGTGGGCTGAAGCTCCAACATACAGCATTGATGGAACAATGGAAAACAACACAAGTTATACAATTGACAAATCGCTTATTTCATCAAATGAAGGGGAATTGATGGCTTACAAATTGTATGCAGTTTATACTGATATGGTTTTCGTAAGTTACAATCTCAACTTCCCATCAAATTATTCAACATCATCTCCAACATCATCTTGGCTCAAACTTGGACAATCAACTGTTGAAGAACTTTTGATGCCAAGTGAAAATGGATTCAAGCTTGCGTCTTTGGTTTCTACAAAGACAAAAGGCTCTTATGAGACACTCTTTGACAGCACTGATGGAAAGTTCAAAGGGCTCTCATCAACAGACAGGCATGCCAAGGTCGAACTTGAGGCCAAGTGGGAAATCGAAGAGATCGACTATGAGCAAATCTTGACAGAATACAAAACAAGTGTTTATGGTTTTGACTATCTGGCAGTTGCCAGCGTCGTAAACATTCACAACAAAAATGAAGGTTTGTTCAATTATACCTATGAGTGGTACAAGGACGACAAGCTTGTCTCAAAGATTGAGAGATTGACACTTGCTGGAAATGGTACAGTTGAAGAAAGCGGATTGTACAAACTTGTCGTGACTGCAAACGTCAAGAAAGAATTTTTGACAAGCACTCTTGTAAGTGATGAGGGTGGGACTCAAAGTTTTGAAGTTTTGTTTGATATGGAATTTATCAAAAACCAATTGAGGTCAATCACTTTTGTGGGGGACACAGAAATTGATTATGATGCGGCAGATCACAAAAATGGATGGTATGTAACAATCGAATATGCAGTCTATGATTCTCAGGCTGATGAATACAGTTCAGACTCAAATTTTGTCATAGAATATCTTGCGGGTGCAAAAAATCTTGATTTTGTGATCAGAAGAAATGGTGTGGAGACCACCTCAATGAAAAACGCTGGGACTTACATCATCACTGCAAAAGGAAAGGATTCTGTTTATTCAAATTCTTCAACCTTTGCAGCAGTTGAATTTGAGGTTGTGATCAATCCATATGTTGTTCAACTTTCAGAATACGAGATTTCATTCAACAAAGCATTCAATGGTCAAGATGGAACGCTTGTAAAAGAACTTTACTTGGCAAATGAAAATGTGAGCTTCACTTTTGCAAGAGCAAAGGGTGAAAATGTTGGAAACTATGACTTGACACTTTCTGGACTTTCAGAAGACAAGAAAGACAACTATCTCGTCAAGATGAATGGTGTCACAGTTTTCAGTGACGGAAAATTGACAACCGCTGGTGCGACAACAAGTGTTGGCACATTTGAAATTACAACAAGCGGAACATTGACACTCTTCTACGAAGTGACAGATTCAAATCCAGAGACCATTGAGGTGGGCTATAGTGCGGACGGATACAGAGCCGAACTTGACGGATTCTCGCTTAAACTTTTCAATGGTGAAAGTTTAATCAAATCAATGAAACTCTATTTGTATGACGAGGTTGCTGGAGAAGAAGTTTATAGATCAGAAATTATGCATATAGTTACTGAAAAATTTGCAAACGTAAAAATCAACTTCTTTGACACCGAACTTCATGCAACTGTGGTTTCAAGCGGAACTTATACATACTCATTCACCGGACTTTCCGCAATTTCAAATTGCTTCTCAAGCGTGGTGTTTAGACAAGGGTATCAATTTGTTGTTGGCAAGATCTTGATTGACACAACTGCACTTGTAATCAACAAAACCTACGATGGAAAAACTGTTGATTATTTCACTCCAAATGGAGACAAAATTGAAGATATTGACAGTTTTGATGGTGTTTATATATATGCTGAATATGAAAATGCTCATGTCGGACAAACAAGAGTTGACTTCAGTTTGCGTGATACAAATGACAGTGAAGAGGTTTCAAACTATCAACTTTCAGAAGGAAGTGCACAAGCTACAATAAGCAAACTTTCTGCAAGGCTTGTTGCAAAAATGGACAAAGATTCTTATGAATATGGCGAGATTTCAATCAGCAATCTTGACAGCCATGTCGACAAAAATTATGTGATTGTCGATGTAGATGGAAACGATGTATCTGACCTTCTTGCAAGTGGATATTACAGCATAACCTATGCAATGCCATCTTCAGCGAAGGCAAATGCAAATGGATATGTTTATAAAGGTAGATACAAACTTCAAGCAGTTGCTTCATTTGATGATTTCAATATGACACTTGACTTGCCATTTGTTGAGATCTCTGCAAAGCAAATTGAAAAGGGAATTGCTGTTGGACAATTCAGCATTCTTTCAAGCGAAAGTGTGCCTACAAGCGTTTCTGAAATCTACACAATAAATGAAACAGGTGACGACATCACAATCCTCTACACTGTTGTTGGATTGGCTGCCGGAAGCACTGCAAGTGTGGGCTTCTATGCTGTTGAGCTTGCACTTGAGTCATATCTTGAAGGAAGCGTTGTGTTTAGCATTGACGCAGGCAACCAAGGTTTTGAAGTGAAGACTGAGGACAATCTTGTCTATATCTCACTTGACAAGGCTGCACTTTCTGGATACGTTTACAATGGGCTTGCTCACAACATAAGTGTTGACCTTGCGTCAAGCAGACTCGTGATTGAAAATAATGGTGCAAATCATTATGTCGCAATCAGTTTTGCTCTTGCAAATGATGGGACAGTGCTTGACAAGAGCGTGCTTTCTGACCTTGAAATTTTCAGTGGCACAAGCACAAAAGCTTTTGTGGATGCCGGCACTTATAGATTGTCATTCAAGGCAACTGCTGGAACTCACTCAAACTTTGCTTTCAAAGAAGAATACAACTTTGTGATTGCAAAGAGAGAGATTGATGCAAGTACTCTCGACAAAGATCTTACAAGGACTTACTCAGGCGTCTCATCATTCACAATTGATGACTTTGACGGCAAGATTGGGGAAGACGGAGTTTCGCTTGTTGCAAGATTTGAAAGTGCAAACGCGGGGGAAAATATCCCAGTCACAATCTTCTTGCAAGGGGCAAAGAGCACCAATTACGAACTTAAGAATGCAGAAAATCTTGTTGGTACAATTGAGAAAGCAGAAGCGTATATCACTCTTACAAAAACAAGTTTCACTTATGGAAATTTGACATCAAGAGACGGCGTTCCTTACAGCGTAATCTCTGGTGGATTTGCAATTTCTTCAACACAATACAAACTCTCTCTTGACATCGTGGGAGCAACATACTCATCAGTTGGTTATTTGGAATGTGACAACTATTTGGTAAGTCTTGCTGAAGGGTATACCTCAGCAAACTATAATTTACACTTTGCTGACAATCAGAGAATAACAGTTGATCCATTGGAGATTTCTGTTGCACTTGCAACAAGTGGACAATTTACTTTTATCTATGGCGCAAGTGAGACGACCTCTGATATGTTTGTTGGAAACTTCCAAACTCCACTCAATGAGACAATTAGCTTGAGATTCACAAGAGAAGAAGGGCAAGAGGTTGGATATTACAAAGTGCTGTCTGCAACATCAACTTCGAAGAACTATGTTGTTTCTTCAACAATAGACAGAAGTGAGGGGGCATTCAGAATTTCAAAGGCTCAGGATGTCATTTACATTTTGATGAGCAATGCCGACAAGGTGGCTGGAGCGGACAGGGAAATTGCTTCAATCACATATGACGGAAATCTTTATGACAAAGTTTCAGTCGCTCAAAAGGCTGGGAGCAAAAACTATCAACTCGTGTTTGAAAGCACAGCAGTTTCATCGGCAAAACAATATTATGACCTGAATTATTATACATATGATGCTGATGCGGACGAGTACACCCGTGAGACAGGTGTGACAATTGATGGTCTCAAAGCAAGCATCGAATTTGCAAACGGTGTTGGCGGAAAGAACGCTGGAGAATATTTGCTCAACGTGCAAAATGCTTCGGCGGACAATTTCTCAGTTGTACTCGGAAAATATGGACTTCAAAGTTTCTATTTGAACATTGGCAAGCGTGATGTTTACTTCTTGAACAGCACAGTCGTGAAAGTGTTTGACAACCAAGACGCAGAAATTGTTTATAATGATGTGACAGAAATGCTTGGTGGAGTTTTGGAAGCTGACCTTGATGAATTGGCTCTTTCAATCAGACTCACCGAAAATGGCAAACTTGTCAAATATGTTGGTTATTCTTATGTAGTTTCAGCGACACTTAATGGTGGCGAAACAAACTACAATCTGCATATGAGTACGGCTTCTGGTGAGCCACTCATTGGACAAATTCATCCTGCAGAATTGACAATCTCAGTAGACAATCAAACTTTTGTCTATGGCGAAGAAATTCGTTTGGACTTTGATTATTCTGCAGAAATCGATCTCAACAGATATGAAAAGGGCATTGATGTCAACCTTATGCCATTTGCACAAGATGAGGATTATTCAACAAGCGGTTCATTGAGAGTTGGGGATTATGAAATCACTTGCGTAAACGGTACTCCAGACTTCAGACCAGTCTATGTTGTAAATGGAAATCCTGCAACGACTCTTGAAAATGCAACTGTGACAATCGTGCCAAGGACTCTTACTCTTGAAGGGGTGAGTGAAGACCTTGAAACAATCTTCACAAAGACCTATGATGGAGAAAAGAGCGTTGTGCTCGTGGATGAAGAGGGGCATGACAGAATCAGACTTGTCGGTGTTGTTGACAAAGACAAGGACGTTTCAGATGGAAGTGGCGGAACGACAACAATCCACGCTTATGACGATGTTGTGCTTGCAGACGCAACATATCAAACAGAGTTTATTGGACAATCAATCACAATCACTTTCACACTTGGTGGAACAGAGAGAGACTATTCAAACTACACTCTTGCTCCATATGAATATGGTGTGATTGAAGCAGTTGTCGTTGGACTCAATTTCAACTACAACGCAAATGGCAGCAATGTGAAATCAAATGTTGAAACCAGCGGTTTGCCACAGATTTCATCATTGGCATTCCCATTTATGTCTGATGCAACACTCTCAGCAAACTCAGCAAATGCAAACTCAACATCAACAAGATGCTTCCCTACAAACTTGACAGGAAGGACGGGTTATGCATTCAAAAAGTGGACAATGTCATTCAAAAACATTGCAGAAGGCTCTTCTCAATACAACTATCTCAACTCAGTGCTTAGAGCATCAAGTCTTGAGTATGTTTATGCAGATGACGAATTCAAGATTGATGTTTCAAACAATGCAGAGACAGTTGCATTCTTGAAGACTCTCTTAAACAACGAGTCAAATGTGCTTGGCACATATTACAAAAATACAGACCAAATCGTCTTCACTTTTGATGCAAATTGGGATATCAATTCATATCAAGTGAGCATCAAAGTTGCTGATGAGAAAGGTGCTGATGCAACATTTGGAAAAGTTATCCTCGATGCTGGTGATGGAAATCAAGTTGAAATCACTTCAAGCTATTCTGCAAGATTTGACTATGGAACAAAACTTACTCTTCTTGCTGTTGCAGAAGAACACTGCTCTTATTATGGTTTCTATAATGCGACTGGCAGCATCCTTTATGACAACGGAACTGTCAGTGGTGTTGTGGTTTCAAAGAGTGCAGAAGGAGTTGTGCTTACAGTAAACAGTCTTGGCGCAACATATGGCTTTGTTGCAAGATTTGAGGCTGACAAGGTTGAGGTTGATGTTGACCTTTCAGGTGCAACTGACGCAAGCATTTCTTCAAAGAACTTTGTTGAAGGGGAAGACCATGTTTACTCTTGGAGAGCGACATATCTGCAGCTCGAATCATTCACACTTGCGGATATCGGTTTGAATAGAGATGGTTTCACACTCACTTCAATAAGTGCAGGAGACCAAGTTGTCACCGATTTGGAAAACACAAAACTTTCTGACCTTGTTTCAGAAGGTGATACAAAACTTTTGCTCACTCCAAACTTTGTTGCAGTTGGCGTGGTTGTCACGCTCGACTTTGCAGATGGAGTGACAACAAACAAAAACATAACCGTACCTTTCAAATCAACCTATTCTGACAGCGAAGATTGGATTGAGACCCCAGAGAGGACGGGTTATAAATTTGACGGATGGTTTGATGCTTCTGACAAACAAATCACCGGCACAAGCGTGCTTTCAACAGTTGAAAAGCATACGCTTACTGCAAGATGGACAATTTTGAATTTTGATCTCGCCATCACTGCAGAACATGTTTCAATTTCTTCAAGCACGGCAAGATTTGTCCAAAACGGAAATGTTTATACACTTTCAAAAGTTGATTTCAACACTGAAGTGACATTCACTGTGACGGCAGACACTGGCTACGAACTCTCTTCTGAGATTGCCGCCACATGGTGCAACTTCTTTGAAACAACAATTGCAAATGGTGTTGTGACAGTGACACTTCACATGCCAGCGCAAAACATTGATTGTGTTGTTGCTGCTTCTCCAATCTTAAACACAATCACGATTGAGGGAGACAACATCGACGGCATTTTGGCTTATGAGACAACCGATACGGAGACTTCAATCCCTGTTGATGCCCGCGAAGTGAAGATTGAAACTGGCAAGACGCTCAAACTTGTTGTGACAGCAGAATATGGATATCAGATGATTGAAGACTTTGTATGTCTCGACGCTGATGCTCAAATTGATGTGTCAATTGAGAGCGACATTTTGACTTTGACAATCACAAACATTTTGAGAGACCTTACAATCAAACTTTCTACACTCGAAACAATCAACGATGTAACAATCAAATTTGCGGACAGTCAAATGATTGAAGATTTGATGGTTGGCGGATACAAGTATTCAGACTTCGACAATCTCAAACCATTCAGAGTTGTCACAGGCGAAAATCTTGAGATGTATCTGAAGTTTAAGCATGGTTATGAGTATGACACTTGCGAAACGATTGGAGATTACAACTTGAGTTGCACTCTTGCGACAGATGGCTTCTATGCAGATGAAGGTTATTACAAGATTGTTGTGACAAACATCGAAAATGATGGACAAATCACATTTGTTGGAAAGTTGTCACGCTTCACATTGAAAACACAAGTGCTCTCTTACAATGAAAACAAACAACTTGTCAGTGAGCCAGCAAACAAAGTAACAATCACTGAAAATTCACTTTCAAGCATTGAAGCAGAATTTGGCACAAGAATCACGCTTACATACCAAATGCATTCAACTTACAACTTTGCAGGTTGGAGCAAGGACGGAGTAAACATCTTCAGCACAGATGAGACACTTGTCTACACCATCGAAGATGATGAAACAATCTATGCAATCTTCTCTTCGATGAAGTTTACAATGAGATTTGCAACTTTCAACAACTATCACATCTACTCAGAGTATGGCAATCCAGCAATGGAAAGAGAAATCTATCAAGAAGTTGTTGACCATGGAGAGAAATATATTGATGCCGACACTGGCGAAGACATCAACTCACTCGTGCTCTATTATGGAGCAAGCAAGACAATCTCTTATGTTGTGCCAACGGGTTATAGATTCTATGGATTTGGATACCACAATGGTGAAAGATTTGTTATGCTTGATGTTGCAGAGACTGATGCAAGAGAAGCGTCATTTACAATCTCAAGCGTAGAGCTTGATGATGACATCCCAACATTTGTTTTGTATGTGATTGTCAAGGCTTACAGCTTCAACATAAACATCAACACAGAAATTGATATTGATGGCATAAGGGAGCCAAATGTCGATGCTGGTGGTGCAGAACTTCAAGGCGAACACGGCGAAAAGGTAAACGCTTACGGCTATATTGACGGAACAAGGACTCGTTATAGTGCTGACAACTTTGTTGATGGACAACTTGTTGATGACAGAGCATTCAGAGTCATTGGCTATACTGGTGAAACAGTTTATATCAAGGTTAGCACAAGAAAAGTGGGTTACAGATTCCTTGATGTGGTGTCAGAATCTAGAGATGTCACCATTTCTCAATTGGAAAAAACGGACACTTATGCAATCTACTCAATTGCTGGAGCAATCGGCGGAACAGAAGTTGACATTGATGTTTTGTTTAGACCAACTTTGAATGATATCAAGATTGGATTCAAACTTGATGAAGAAGATGTTGATGGAGGGGCAATCACTTATGCGGTTGATGCTCAAAACAAGCACAAAGTGTTTGCTTCAGGAAGAGACTATTCTTCAATCACAGTCGCCGCTTACACTGACAGCACATTTGAAGTGATTGCTTATGTGAGATCTGGTTTCTTCATTGATCCAAACGATATTCGTATTGCTTGCGAAAATGACATAATTGTCAGAGATTCAGTGGAATATTCACTCTTGTCAGTAAATACTGATGGGTACACTGGAAAGTTAAGATTTGTTGTCAGAGACTATCTGTTTGAGAATAAGATTTTCATCAACCTCAGCACGAGCAAGTACACTGTCAAACTTGTTGAAGAGGGCAGCACTCTTGCAATCATCAAAAATGTTGAGTTTGGTTCTCGTTTGAATCTCTATCAAGCAAATGAAGAAAACATCCAAATTGCCGATTCTAGTGTTGTTGATTTTGTCAATGGAAAACTTGAATTCTTGAAGACAGTGCAAAATTATCGTTTTGAAGGATTCTTCACAAGCGAAAATGGTGCAGGAACAATGTACATTGATGCGAGTGGAAATGTAATCCAAGATTGGTATGAGAGTGGTTATAAACTCAACAACCTTACTTCAAAATACGAACTCACCGACAATGCAAAGCTCAATCCAAACACTGGTGAGATGGAAATTACACTCTATGTTTATTGGTCGTTCTACAAGACAAGAATCAGATTCAATTTTGTCCCAGATATCAGCACAAACATCACTGCTCAAGACATGATTTTTGGTGTGGACTATACAAACTCTTGGTTCTACCCAACTTCAAAACATTATATTGAAGTTGCGTTCAACACAAGCATCACAATCAAAGCGCCTACAATAAATGGTTACAAATTCTACAAGTTTGTCATCAAGCAAAGGGATATCAATGGAAATCTGTTTGAAGATGAGTTGTTCTCAAATGAGATTCCATGGTCAACCAACGAGCTTGACGGAATTGTTGAGTGTGAAATTCAAGTTGTTTACTTTGCAAAGATTGACGCTGTGGTTTATGGCGGTGTGGGTGACTTCCATGTTGAACAATCCTCATCAGATGCACAGGCTTCAGCACTTGTTGCAGACAAGTATGTTGACACAACAAAGGCATTCAAACTTGTTGCAGACTTTGATGAAAACGACTATGATTTTGTAAGATGGAACAACATCACCTCAGGGCAGAGTTGGTGGGCAAAAGAATGGGATGGACTTCATGTGAGTGAAAAGACAACGCTTGTCCTCAACTTGCAGGGAAGGACATTCAACATGACATTTGTTGACACCAATGGCGATTTGTATGACTATACATTTGGTCAGGTGCTCAATGTCATCACAACTTCAACAGACAACAACATCAGGGCGTATAGACTTGGATATTACAGTGCGGGCAAGTTTATCTCATCAATTGACACTGTAAGCGTCAAAGTTGGGGACAAGGTTACCTTTGCTGTGTCTGTTGATTATGGCTTTGCCGTTGTTTGGGATAGAGATGACATCACATTCTCAAATTACACGGATGGAATTTCATATTTCGATATGGAAGTGAAAACTTGTCCACAAGATGGACTCTTGAGAATTTTGCCAAAGTTTAGAAATGAAATCATTTCAATCTATATCAACAGAGACTTTGTGAAGACCGACAAGGTTCCAAACACAATTGACATGAATTTCGTGGATTTGGCTGGTTATGCAACGTTTGGTGGAAAAACAACAGATTTTGTCACTGTTGCCGCTGATATTGACAACATAACCATCGGGCTCGTGACAAATGCCAGATACATGATACGCTCTTTGGTTGTCAAGAATTATGACAAAGTGTTTGATGTTGTTGAACTCTTCACAGATGACAAAGGAAATATTGTGTTTACAAGGGATTTCTTGGACGACAATGACATCGTGGGAAGCATCCAAATTGACATCAAGTATGAAAGACTTCTTTGGGAAAATTTCGAAGTGATAAGGACAGGATTCAACGGCAGTGGGACTGACGACGATCCTTATGAGATTGCTTCGGTTGAAGATTTGGTGCTTATGATGAAACTTTGCAACAGTGGTGCGGTTTCAACAGGCGGAAGACAATACAGAAGTGCAAGTTATATCTTGCTGGCTGACATTGATCTTTCGGAAATGTTCTGGACACCTATTGGTACGATTGAGTATTCATTCAATGGGTACTTCAATTTCAATGGACACAAAGTGTCAGGGATTTTCAATGCGTACATTTTCGCCACATTGAGCTATGGCGGACTCTTCGGAGTGTTGTCACCAAATGCAGTCTTTGTCACAAGCAAGACGGAAACGTGGTACATCTATTTGATTGTTGGCATTGTTGCACTTCTTGTCATTGTGATTGTAATTCTTATCATCTTGGCAAAGAGGCGTAAGAAGCGCAGAGAAAAATTGGCAACGAAGTGATATTTTGAAAAACAACTTCACTTTGAAGGCTTGGACAAAATATTTTGAATTTTGCGACAATATAAATAAAGCAAGGAGGCTTTTATGAAAATCCTTGCTTTATTTTTTTTGGGGCTTGTGCAGGGGCTGACTGAGTTTTTGCCAGTCTCATCATCGGGACATTTGGTGCTTTTTTCAAAAATCTTTGGAATTGAAGAGAGTTTGTTTGTCAGCATAATCTTGCATGTGGCAACATTGCTTTCCATTTTGGTGGTTTTTCGGAAAGACGTGTGGCAGATGATTCGCCATCCTTTTTCAAAAGAAACGATGATGATTGTTGTCGCAACAATTCCGACCTGTGTGATATGTTTGCTGCTTATGCCGATTATCAAGATGTCATTTTCGGGTGCATTGCTTCCAATTTGCTTTTTTGCCTCTGCTATTTTGCTTTTGACAAGTGAGAAAGTGTCAAAGAGGTCGTCTCAGAAAGATTTCTCGCACAAGAGTGCATTTTTGATTGGGGTGGCACAAGGCTTTGCGGTTTTTCCTGGAGTGTCAAGGTCTGGGACAACAATAAGCGCCGGGCTTCTTTGTGGAAACAAGAAAGAGGATGTCACAAAGTTTTCTTTTCTTATGTCAATTCCTATCATTTTGCTTTCACTTCTTATGGAGATTTTTGAAATTGTAGTAGGTGGACAAGCAATCAATGTTTCAGTCGCAGGATTGTGCCTTGCTTTTGTCACAGCCTTTGTCACTGGTGTACTTGCGATAAAGATGATGATAAGACTCACCAAAGATTCCAATCTCAAATATTTTGGGTTCTATTTGATTTTGATTGCGGTTGTGTCATTGTTTGTTTTGTAGAAAATTGTCGAAAAGTGATTGAGTCGGTTTCTTTCAAATAAGTTACTTAAGGAGTGAATGTGAAAGAGAAGGATTTTTACAAAAAAAGTGCTCAGCAGTGCCTCGTTGCTTTTGACAGCAGTCTCGACGGATTGACTGAAAAGCAAGTGAGTGAGAGATTGATTGAAAGCAAGAAATACGCTATAAAACCTCAAAAAAGGCAATCTTTTCTTGTCAAATTCTTTTATCAAATAAAAGAACTCATGGTGCTTGTTTTGCTTGTCTCTGGCATAATTTCAATTGTTATGGGGGCAATAGAACGCTCGTCAAGTGAAATAATTGACGGGGCAATCATACTTGGGATTGTGGTCATGAATGGCATCTTTGGAGTTTTGCAAGAGCGAAAAAGCGAGAGGGCGATTGACAGTCTCAAAAAGATGACTCAGCCAGAGACGACTGTTTTGAGAGGTGGGGTTATCTACAAAATCAAAACAACCGAACTTGTGTTTGGAGACATTGTCTGCCTTGAGGCGGGGAGTATTGTGCCGGCAGACTTGAGACTGATAGAAAGTGCAAATCTCAAAATCAATGAGTCAGCACTCACAGGTGAAAGTGACGCAGTGAGCAAAAACCATGAGGCGGTTTATGAAAAAGATGTTGCACTTGCAGACAGAAAAAACGTTGCCTATTCTGGCAGTGTGGTGGAAAATGGGCATGGGAAAGGTGTCGTTTGCAGTCTTGGCACTCAGACAGAAATTGGAAAGATTGCCGAGAGTCTGAAAGAGACAAAGAAGGATTTGACAAAACTGCAGAAAGATATCAAGAGCATAGGAAAAGTTTTGACCTATCTGATTTTGCTTATTGCAAGCGTGACATTTGTTTTGGAAGTTGTTGCAAATCCAAATGACATCCTAAACGCATTTTTGACGGCAGTGGCAATATCAGTCGCGGCAATACCTGAAAGTTTGCCAGCAGTGATAACAATCATCATGAGTTTGGGTGTGGCAAAACTTTCAAAAGAGAGAGCGATTGTCAAGCGCATGCATGCAGTGGAAACACTTGGGGCATGTGACGTGATATGCTCAGACAAGACAGGCACTATCACTCAAAACAAAATGAAAGTGGAGAAGAGCTTTTCATTTTTTGGCAAGAAAAGTGCGTTCTTTGATGTTTTTTTGAAAAATATGGTGCTTTGCAACGATGCAAAGTTTGGACAAAATGGATATGTGGGCACTTCAACTGAGGTCGCACTTTTGAATTATGCAAAGAAGCTTGGTGTGACAAAAGAAGAAATTTTCGACAAGTGCAAAAGGGTAGATGAAATATCTTTCAATTCAGAACGTAAGATGATGACAACTCTCAATATTGTCGATGGAAAGAAGATTTGTTTTGTCAAAGGGGCTTTGGACCGAGTGCTTGCAAAGTGTTGTTTCTATGCCAGTGAAAACAAGATTCTGCCACTGGATTCCTCTGCAAAAGAGAAGATTTTGAGTCAAAACAAAAAGATGTGTGAAGAGGCATTGCGTGTCATTGCCTTTGCTTACAAAGCAATCGACGCAGAAAAAGCGGATGAAACAAATCTCGTCTTTTTGGGACTTTGCGGGATTGTTGATCCACCCCGAAAAGAAATCTTTGATGCTGTCAAAAAGTGTCATGGCGCAGGGATGAGGTCGGTGATGATTACGGGTGACTACAAAGACACCGCCTTTGCAATTGCAAAAAAAGTTGGGATTGCAAAAGGTCTTGATGAAGTTATGTCTGGTGAAGAGATTGACAAACTTTCTGACGAAGAATTCGAAAAGGCGGTTGAGTGCAAGAGCGTTTTTGCGAGGGTGTCTCCAGCACATAAGGTCAGGATTGTCGCTGCTCTCAAAAAGAGAGGTCACATTGTTGCAATGACTGGTGATGGGGTGAACGATGCGCCAAGTTTGAAAAAAGCTGACATTGGAATTGGCATGGGAAAGACAGGGACGGATGTCGTCAAGGATGTTGCAGACATAATCATCACTGATGACAACTTTGCAACGATTGTTGTTGCGATTGAAGAAGGGAGAAAGATTTATAGCAACATTCAAAAGACGGTCAAATATCTCTTCTCCGCAAATATGGCAGAAATCCTTGCATTGTTTTTCATAACCATACTTTTCCCTGGGAAAACCTTTCTTTTGCCAGTGCAGATTCTGTTTGTCAATTTGATAACCGATAGCTTGCCAGCGATTGCGCTCGGCACACAGAAAGTTGAAAGTGGTGTCATGCATGAGAAACCTCGAAACAAATCTTCTGGGCTTTTGTCAGATGGAGTTGGAGTGAGCATTTTGTGCCTTGGGGCAGTGCAGACAATTTTGACAATGGGTGCTTATCTTTTTGGCTTGTTTTTGCACGGTCAAGAAGTCGCAATCACAATGGCATTTTACACGCTGAATCTCATTCAACTTTTCTATATGTTTACGGCAATCACCAAAGAAAGTTTGTTCAAATCAAATCCTTTCAAAAACAAGTTTTTCAATCTCTCATTTGTGGTGGGATTTGGACTTTTGGCACTTATGATTTTCACAAGCTTTGGCAAACTTTTGAAACTTGAAAATCTAAATTGTGCTTGTTGGCTTGTGGTGATTGCCCTCTCAGTTTCAATTATCTTCATCGGAGAGGTATACAAGGTGATTGAAAGGAAATTGATGAGAAAGAAATTGCATTAGAAATAATGCAATTTTATTTTTGCTTTTTGAATGTTTTTGTGATAAAATCATCATATGGGATTTGTAGAAACACTGAAAAAACAAAGTTTTTTTGAAAATATATTGAAAAAGAAGGAGTCAAACACTCTTTCAAACTCAATCATGTTTTTCTGCGAAGACAATTTGACAAGTCAAAAAGTTTTGGTTTTGACGGCAATGCTTTTGGAATATCCTGTGTTTGATTTGTTTGATGAGAAGAGTGCTCAGTTTCAGAAAGCTGAGGCGGGCATTGATTTGGATGTGAAAGTCTATCCAAAAAATGGCGAGAAGCTTTTGGTTGCTGATGCAAACGAGATTGTCAGTGAGGCATACATCAAGCCTGTCAATTTGCCATACAAAGTTTTTCTTATCAACAATTTTGATGTCTCAACAGAAGAGGCTCAAAACAAACTTTTGAAGATTTTGGAAGAACCCCCAAAAAATGTCTATTTCATTTTGAGTGTCAAAAATGAAGAAAAGGTTTTGCCAACAATCAAAAGTCGTTGTGACAAAATCAAAATCGTGCCACTTTCTGACGAAGAGATGAGTGCGGTTTGCCAAGACAAGTTGGCATGTGTTTTGGGTGGAGGTTACGTCGGGAAAACCTTGGCACTTGAGAAAAACAGAGAACTTGCCAGCGTTGCTGATTTTGCTGTCAGCATATTGACAGAACTTAAAAGCAGCAAACAAGTGCTTTCATTCTCAAAACGTATGCTGGAAGAAAAAACAAATCTCAATCTCATTTTGGAGATTGTTTCACTTTGCATTGAGGACATAATCAAACTTAAGTGCGAGAGCGAGGATTTGTGCAAATTGAAAATGTATAAATCAGATCTCAAAGATGTTGAGCCAGAGTTTTCAGTTGAGGCTTTGTGCGAGATTTCAAGGCTGATTTCAAAGTTTAGGGAAAAGTTGGAGTTCAACGCAAATCTGACGGTTGCGGTTGACAACTTTCTCTTGAAAATGTTGGAGGTAAAATTCTTATGCAAGTAGAAGTTGTTGGAGTAAAGTTCAAAAACAGCAACCATATATATTCTTTTGATCCAAATGGTCTCGACCTCAAGCAAGGTGACTATGTTTTGGTGGACACAGAAAAAGGGACTGACCTTGGGTGCATAATCAAAGAGAAAGAGATGGTTGATGCAAGCACGCTTGTTTCGGCACTCAAAAGAGTCTTGAAAGTTGCGTCTGCAGAAGTGGTCAAGAAGGCAGAAGAATATGACAAGGAAGCGGACAAGTTTTATCCTATGGTCAAGAAGATGGCAAAGGAAGAAAAACTTGACATGAAGATTGTCAAGATTGAGGCTAGTTTCGACAACTCAAAATATATCGTAAATTTCACATCTGAAAACAGAGTTGATTTCAGAGAACTCGTCAAGAAACTTGCAGTGGCAATGAAAAAGAGAGTCGAACTTCGACAGATTGGAAATCGTGATGAGGTGAGAATGCTTGGCGGATTTGGACCTTGCGGAAAAATCTGTTGTTGCGTGCAGAATATGGGAGAGTTTGATCACGTCTCTATGAAGATGGCAAAAAATCAAAACCTTTCTCTCAATCCAGCGAGTATAAGTGGACTTTGCGGAAAACTTATGTGTTGCATTGCTTACGAAAATCCTGTCTATCAAGAGGCGCTCAAGGTTATGCCAAAAGTGGGGACATATGTGACCACAAAAGATGGCAGGGGAAGCGTTGTGTACAACAATCTTTTGAAGCGAATTGTTTCTGTCAAATATGTCAATGGTGAAGACAGCGAGATAAAAGAATATCCTCTTGCCGAAGTGAAGTTCAAAAAGGAAGAGAAATGATTTTGAAGAAAAGTGAAAGACTTGAAGACTTGCAGTGCAAGGGGCTCAAAATTATACAAGACAAAGACCTCTATGCTTTCACATCTGACAGTGTGGTTTTGGCAAACTTTGTCAAAACAAAAGCAAGCGATGTGGCGGTGGAAATCGGTGCAGGGAGCGGAGTGATTTCTATCCTTGTGCAAGCGAAAAACAAATTGAAAAAGATTGTTGCTTTTGAGATTCAACATTGCATGGCAGAACTCTGCCAGAAGAATGTCGAACTTAACAACTTGCAAGACAAAATCACATTGGCGTGTGACGATGTCAAAAATTTCAATAAGTATATCAAACCTGCAAGTGTTGATGTTGTGTTTTCAAACCCTCCATTTTATAAGGCGACAAACTTTAAGCAGAGTGAAGTGAAAAGGATCGCAAAAGAAGATGTATGTTTGCCTATTGATATGCTGGCAAATGTATCAGCCAAAATGTTGAAAAATGGCGGAAGCTTTTATTGTGTTTATAGTGCCGAAAGAGTGACTGAACTTGTGGTCGAACTTCAAAAAAACAATCTCACAACAAAAGAGATGTTTTTCACAGAAAATGGCAAAGGGGAGGTGAATTTGGTGGTGCTCAAAGCGGTCAAAGGTGGAAAATCTGGCGTTAAAATTCTGCCAAATTTGGTCAGAAATGATGCTGATGGAAAATACCTTGAAACGCTTCACACCAAGCATTTTTGCGGGGAATAATACGAATAAGAAAACAAAAAAGAAGTCCTTTTATGGGGCTTCTATTTTTTACTACATCACTTTGCAGATGAGGCAGGCGAGGACCGTGCCGACAAGAGAGCAAAAAAGCGCAACGGGGATGGCATAGAGAAGTTTTTTGACTTTTGTTTGAGAAATATAGACGGTCGCGACATAGAAGATGGTTTCACTGCAACCCATAATAACGCAAGCACATCGTGCGATATAACTGTCCGCACCATAAGTGGTGAATATGTTTTCGAGGATGCCATAACTTCCACTGCCAGTGAATGGGCGAAGAAGGACGAGTTCGCAAAGTTCTGTTGGGATGCCAAGCAGATTGAAAAATGGAGAAAGCAGTTTGCCCAAGAAGGTAGTTATGCCACTGACACGAAGAAGGGAAACTGCAATCAAAATGGAAGCGATGAAAGGAAAGATGTCAACAACAAGTTGGATTGCTCCCTTTGCACCTTTGACAAAATGGTCATACGTGTTTATGCGTTTGAAGATGCAATAGACAAAAAGAAGAAGAAAGATGACAGGAAGAATGTAAACGCTCATGCCTTTCTCCTTTTTGAATCACGGCGACCATTTTTCAGTCGGTCAATCAGGTGGACAAGAAAGATGCCGAGTGCGGTTGTGCAAAAAGTAACAAGAAGAGTTGGAAGGATTATGTCGGCGGGACTTGTCGAGCCAGCACTTTGACGGAGCCCAATGACTGTTGTTGGCAAAAGTTGGATTGATGTTGCATTGACGACGATAAGCATAATCATCGCAAAAGATGCCTTTCCAGATTTGTCATCAAGTGCTTGCATTGATTTGATGCCCATTGGGGTGGCGGCGTTTCCAAGTCCGAGCATATTTGCAGAAACGTTGAGAGCAATGATTTTTTGAGTCTCTTTGTCTTCCACTCTGAAAATCTTTTTGATGAGGGGACGAAGAAGACGAGCGAGTTTTTCTGAGAGTCCGCTTGCCTCGACGAGTTCCATTATTCCAAGCCAAACGGCATAGATTGCACAAAGTTCGATGCATAGTTGGAGAGCGTCCGCAGAAGCTCCAATCATCTCCGAAAGTACTGCACTTGGATTTGTGACAAGAAGCACGAGGAGCCCCGAGAGCATCATGATTGTCCAAAAAATATTCATAAGAAATTTTATGATTTTGGGCGAAAAAAAAGACCACCGCTTGGAAGATGTGAGGGAAGGTGTTTGGAATTGGAAAAATAAAAAAGTGGCAATGCCACTTATTTTTCGAAATAGGTTATCCCAACGCAGTTTGGTCCTATGTGTGTGCCAATTACTGGTCCAACAGCCGTGCTGTCAGTGGTGTCAACATCAAACCCTTCTTTTGCAAGTTTTTTGAGAGTGTCAAGTCTTTGCAAATCGTTTGAGTGTCCAAAGTAGACAGGCTTTGTTGTGTCAATATTTTTCACTTCTTTGAGCATATTTTTCAAAGAGTTTCCAAAGCCAATGCCTTTTGAGACGACGGCAACTTTTCCGTCTTTGATTGTCACAATAGGCTTGATGTTGAGTGCTGTCACAGCGAGCCCTTTCATGAGCGAAAGTCTCCCACCTTTTATGAGATATTTCACATTGTCTATGATTGCCAAGAGTCTGACTTTTCCAAAGACTTTCAGCAATTTTTCTTTCAACTCTTGCACTGTTTTGCATTTCTTTGAGAGTTGCACTGCTTCAATCACCATTGCCTTGAAAGCGAAAGCTGCGCTTTGGGAGTCAAAAATTTCAAGGCGTGGAGAATTGATTTCTTCGTATACCTTTTGCAAGTTGTTGAACGAACTTGAGAGTTCGCTCGACAGACACATCACAAAAACTTGGTCTTCCCTTTCAAGAGCCTCTTTGATAATCTCTTCGTATGTAAAATCTGAGATGAGGGTTGTTTGGGGCAGTTTCTTGCAAGTGGCAAGTTTTTCATAAAACTCCTCCGTAGACAGATTTACGCCTGAGATATACTCTTCGTCATCAATGAGCACTTTCATTGGAATGAGTTGCACGCCGAGTTTTTCGGCTTCTTCATTTGTCAAATCGCATGTGCTGTCTGCAATAATTTTTATCATCTTTTCTTTCCCTTTTTCCTTGCATGTTATGTGTATAATATGATACACTTGTATCAGTTGTGAGTTTAACAAATTTTTATTTATTGATAAAGGGAATCATGACGCATTTCGAGCAACTGTGACAGAAGGAGGAAAAATGTATCAGCAAGTGACGCGAAAAAACAAAAACAATCTTTTTGTAAGAGAGTGCATCACTCAGTCTCTTTTCAAACTTCTTGAAAGCAAGGAGTTTGACCAAGTCTCAATCACCGATATCATCACAAAAGCTGGTGTGAGCAGAATGGGATTTTATAGAAATTATTGCAGCAAAGAAGATGTCATTGAGAGTTATATCTTGGATATCTTTGTCAAAACGGTTGAAGAGATTCAAAAGGAAAGAGCATTGTCTTTCAAAGTGAAAAACATCATGGTCACTACGCTTGAAAACTTCAAGCGACACGAAAAAGAAATGAGGCTGTTTTTGGACAGAAATTTGGACTGGTTGCTCTTCAAGTGTTATTGCAAGGCGTTTGACATTTTGGCTCAAAACAAAAAGTCGTCTCGTGTGAGGCTTTATTCAAATCAGATGTTCGTCGGAGAACTTTTCAACTTTGAGATGAGTTGGCTTCGAAATGGCATGAAAGAGACTCCTGAGCAGATGGCAAGGATTTTCTATTTTATCTTGCAAACACGACTTGATATGAAAAATTTTGTATAGACGTTTTATTGATTATTTTAAGGAGATTTGATATACTTTTTGTATGAGACTTATTGATTCGCATGGACACATAACAAGTGAAGGTTATGATGACATTGAAGAGGTGATTGCAAGGGCAAAAGAGGCGGGTGTGGACAGAATTGTTTGCTCGGCTTACAATTTTTCATCCTCACAAGAAGCGGTGGAACTTTCAAAAAAGTATGACGGCGTTTTTGCAAATGTGGGATTTCATCCAGAAAACACAAATGAGATAAAAGAAGATTCGCTTGCGAAAATCGAAAACCTTGCAAAAGAGAAAAAGGTTGTAGCGATTGGAGAGATTGGGCTTGACTATCACAGAGAAGGTTTTGACAAAGAGATTCAGCAAAAATATTTTGTTGAGCAGATAAACCTTGCAAATAGACTTGGAAAGCCTATTGTTGTGCACAGCAGAGAAGCGATGGGTGACACAATTGAGATATTGAAAAAACATCCGCTTGCAAAAGAAAGCCTGATTCATTGCTTCAGCGGAAGCGTAGAAAGTGCAAAGATTTTGCTTGATCTGGGATTTTCTTTTTCAATTGGTGGGGTTGTGACATTCAAAAATGCAAAGTCTCTCCCTGATGTTGTCAGATTTTTGCCACTTGATAGGATTTTGTTGGAAACAGATTGCCCGTATTTGAGCCCAGTGCCATTTCGTGGACAGCGAAACGAACCAAAAAATGTCCTGTATGTGGCGGATGAAATTGCGAGGATAAAGGGCATTTCAATTGAGGAAGTCGTCCATGTGACAACGGAAAATGCTGAGAGGTTGTTTGGAATATGAAAGATTTTGTTTTTAAGAAAAAATTGGGTCAAAATTTCCTCAGTGACAAAAATTTGCTGAAAGCTATTTGCGCTGACGCAGGTGTAGATGCGAAGAGTGAAGTTTTGGAGATTGGCGCTGGTGCTGGAAGTTTGACAGAAGTGCTGAGTGAGAGCGCAAAAAAAGTTGTATCGTTTGAAATAGACAGAGATTTGCAAGAGCAACTTTTGGGACTTGGACTCTCAAATGTTGAGTTTGTTTTTGAAGATTTCATGAAGCGGAGCATGACCGAGGTGGAGTCATTGTTTGATGGGAAGTTTAAGGTGGTTGCAAATTTGCCTTATTACATAACCACACCAATCATCTTCAGACTTTTGGAAGAAAGTGAAAAGGTGCAGAGCCTTACGATTATGGTGCAAAAAGAGGTTGCCGAGAAAATATGCTCGAAGGTGGGGGACAAGGATTATGGAATCCCAACGGTGATGACTGCATTTTATGGCAGTGCAAAGATAACAAGAATTGTCAGTCGTCACATGTTTTATCCAGCACCAAATGTTGACTCTGCAATTTTGCATATCGAGATTGAGAAAGACAAATTTGTTGATATTGACAAGAGACAATTTTCAAAGTTTGTCAAGGCGTGCTTTGCAATGAGAAGAAAGACACTTTTCAACAATCTTGGCTCGCTCTACAACAAAACTCGACTCAAGGAAGTTTTGGGAGAGGAGACTCTTGCAAGAAGAGCGGAGAGTTTTTCACTTGATGAGTTTGTAGAGCTTTTCAAGAAGTGTCAATCGATTTAAGACACAAAAATGCCAAAGTTTTAATATAAATTGATATGAAGTGTGATGATGAAGAGATGATTTTGTTTGCAACTTCAATTGCGATGGAACTTGCAAAGGGACTTGACGTTGATGAGCTTGAGGATTTGCGAAATTTCGTCAATCAGATTGCTTGCTCAATTTCAAATTTGATTACCAGAAGATATTGTGTTTTGAAAAAGAAAAAAGACTGAAAGCCTCAGTCTTTTTTGATTTTTAGTTTGCTTCAACAACCACATTGAATTTTGCCGTGATTTCTGGATAAACCTTTGCAACAACCACAAAGTTTCCAGCCACCTTGATTGGCTCTTTGAGGTCGATCTTTTTCTTGTCGAGAGTGATGCCGATTTTTGCAAGTTCGTCAGCGATTTCTTTGCTTGTGACCGATCCAAAAGTTTTGCCATTGCTTCCGCATTTGATTTGAAGCGACACGGTCTTTCCTTCAATCTGTTTTGCGAGTTCTTTTGCCGCCAAAACTTCTTGTTGTTTGTGGAATTTTGCGGCGTCGTTTTGGATTTTATTTTCATTCAAGGCACTGTTGTCAGCGACCCGTGCACTTCCATTTTTCAAAAGGAAATTTTTTGCAAAGCCGTCAGAAACTTCTTTCACTTCACCTTTTTTGCCTGTCCCTTTGACATCTTTGAGTAAAACTACTTTCATTTTTCACCTCTTATGAGTTCAGTTTACAACAATTATGTTTGTTTTGTCAAGGTTTGGGAAATATTTCAAAGAGGAGATATTATGGATATAAGATGCAGAAAGACGCTTTGCAAGTTTAATGACAGATACACATGCAAGGCAAAGGGTATTTTGATAAAAAAGAGTTGTGAGTGTGAGCAATATGACAAAAATGAGGGAAAGCGAGTCTTGGACAAAACAAAACTTATTTTCACAGACAATCCGCCAGTATATGCTCCACAGAGAGACTCAAAGACGATTGAAATTGGATGCAAGGCGCACTGTCTGTTCAATCAAGAGGGAAAGTGCGTTGCCAATGGAATAACTTTGAATGACATAAAAGAAAAGCCACTTTGTGTGACTTTTCTTAGGCAATAGCGAAATAGACGTCATTCGACATTTTCAAAAAAAGTGTTGCAAATGAAGTGAATGTATTGTATAATACGGCTATGGATAAGAAAAGAAAAAATCAGTCAAATCTTGAAGCAGAAAACGCTGCTTCAAAGAAGGCAAAAGACTCAGAGGCAGAGAAGGTCAGGGGAGATTTTGTCCAAGCTTCTCTTTATCAAACAAAGAGGGGGGATCTTTTGCTTGGAGAGTTTTCCGCTGACGGGAAATATTCACTCACTGATGACAAACTTTTGCAAGAATTGGTGACACTGCCAAAAGTGCTTCAAGAGAGAGTTGACAATGTTGCTTATGCTTACACAAAGTATGATGGTTTCAACCTCAACTTCAGAATAGATATGGACATTTCAGAGTCTTATTGCTCGGCAGAAATCTTTTTGATTGAGATAGAACATGGGGTTGAAGAAGATATCAAACACCTCACATCACTTGGAAACTTTGTTGAGATGTATTCTCCAAGTTTCAAAGACAATGTTTACAAAGCGTGGAATATCAACTTGCAAGAGACACCGCTTGACAAGGACAATGTTGTTTTCAAAAACCTTTGGGAGTTGGAGAGTGAATACAGTTTCAGCAAGGAATTGATTGAGATTTTGTCTCAACTTTATATTGTGAGACTTCTCAAACTCTTGGACGGTTGCGGGACACTGGGGCTCAAAATCCAAGGTGACTATAGAGCACTTGTTGAAGAGCTTATCAAAAAAGATCCATCACTTGCACAAGATCACACAAGATTGAAAAAGATACTCGACCAAATGATAGAGAAGCACAATGGATTTGATGTCATTTTGAGCAAGCCAGAAGGCGTTGAGATTTTGAAAAACTTTTCTGAGCCAATCACACGTGTGACAGGAAGAATCGCTCCAGATCATGTTGAGAAAATTGAGTTCAATGACAAAAAGCCGGATGCCAAACCAGCTGAGAATAAGGCTGCACCAAAAAAGAAAAAGGCAAAAGCCAAAGGTGGGGATAGTGGAAAGCCGTTTGTCTGGGCAATAAAGAATTACAAACCTCAAGTTTTGGTGACTCCAGATGAAGCAAAAAAGACCCTTCCTTCAAAGGAAACGAAAGCTCCAATAGAAACAACTGAGACCACTCAAACAAAAATGAATGTCCGCAAAAAATCGTCTGGAGGGAATAAATTTAGTCCCAGTGAAAAAAACGATGAGGTGGCTAAAGCAAGAGCCAATGAAGCGGCTGAAAGAATGAGAAAGTCTATTGAAAAAGCAACGGGGGCTTCAGATGCGTTAAAAGTAGATGAAGGTGCTGCGTTAGGAGTAAATCCGGGACTTACATTGGAACTAAATCCATTCATTTCAATGGATGACTTAAACATTAATAAAGATATTGCAGGAGAAACAAAAACATCTGAATTGGGTGTGGTGCCGATTGTTTCACCAACAAAAGATAAATAGTTTAGAAAAAAAGATGTCATTTGACATCTTTTTTAGTCTCCTTTTCCATTGCCGCCTTTCTTTGCAATTTTTGCTTGATCGGAAACAATTCTTGTTGTTGCATCTCTGTATTCTTCAGAGCATTTGATATTTATATGTTCTCTTTCATTGATGTGTTCAGCTTCCTTATAGTTGAGGGTGATGCATGCTCGCATTGCCGCTGAAAATTCTCTTCTCACATCAGTAGGATTTTTCATTGTTGGTTCAACCATTCCTCTTATCCAGTCTAAGTTTGGAACTGCAACAATGCCACCTCTACAAATGACATCCGGAACAATATTTCTGAGTTGATCCAGCATCAATTTCCATTCTTCAGCAAATTTCTTTTGTTCTTCAAGGATGCTTGTTGTATTCGTACAATCTTTGTATGACAGAGCATTGTTAACCAAGCTGTTGAAAAACGATACTGTTGACATATATGCTGCCAATGTTCTAAGATCTCCACTAAGAGTTTCGTCGAATGCGAAATAGTCATCAGAACCACCTTGGATCACTCTGTATGGGTATGGTTTTCCATCTGCTGCATTGCTGATATAAGTCGAGTCTTTTTTCTGGTGTCCGAGCACAAGACGATTCTGCTCAAGGATCTCATCAAGAACTCCATTGATTGTGTTTGCCATGAGTTTTCTCCTTTTGTTGTCCTAGTTGGCTATATTATAACACTAATCTTTGTGTTTGTAAATACCCTTTTTGAAAATTTTTCGTGCATAATTGTGGCGGGCTTTGGCACTCTATTTCTATAGAAAAAGAGGGGTTTATGGAAGAGAAGAAACACAGATTGGGCGCCAGTGCCTTGATTTTGATGGTTGGAGGGCTTGTTTGCAAGTGTCTTGGGGCGCTTTTTAGGCTTCCACTCACAAATCTCTTAGGGATTGAGGGGATAGGTGTCTTTCAGTTGGTTATGTCACTGTATTCTTTCTCTTTGGTTTTGACTTGTGGTGGTGTGACGGCCAGTTTGTCAAAGTTGATAAGTTCGGCAAGGGCAAGAGGACAATATGCAAATGTGTCGTCTTACATGAAGAGGGCAACGCTTGTTTCTGTGCTGCTCGGTGTTGTTGTGGGTGTTGTGTTTTTTTTCTGTGGAAGGTGGATTGCTGCTTTTCAAGGGATTTCATCTAGCAGCGGATATTTGCTTTTCGTGGCATTGTTGCCACTTGGAGCATTGCTTTCTGTGTTTAGGGGATTTTTTCAAGGTTATGGGAATATGTCTCCGACAGCTATAAGCCAAGTTTTGGAGCAGGTTGCAAAGTTTGGACTTGGGCTTTTGTTTGCGTTTTATTTTGGCAAGTTTGGGATAAGCCAAGGTGTCTTTGGTGCATTTTTGGGGATTGTCGCAAGCGAAGTGGTGGCGCTTTTCTTTTTGTATGTGTTTTATCTTTTCAAAAGAGGTGAAACTCAAAAGTTGCAAGATCTTCGTGCGATAAAATTTGTCAATCGAGAGTTTGATAAAGTCAACTTTTTGTTGACGCTTTCAGCAATTATCGTGCCACTTGTCAATGCGTTTGATGCCCTTGTGATTGTGCCAAGGCTTATGGATGGCGGATTTTCGAGTGGACTGTCGACAAAGTTGTTTGGACTTCAAAGTGGGGTTGCTGGAGCGTTTTTGAACTTTCCTCTTGTCATCTCTGTTGCGGTGGCGACAACAATGTTGCCAAACGTTTCTTATTTGATTTCCAAGGGAGTGAAAAGTAAGCATATTGTTGAAAAAGGAATAAAAATCCTTATGTTTTTGCTCCTTCCAACAACTTTTGGACTTGTGGCAATCTCAAAGCAAGTTTTGCCGCTTGTGTACACGGACTTGTCGGGTAGAATGCTTGAATTGGTGTTTGAATTTATGCTCTATGGTGCGTTTTCGATTGTTTTCACTGCGTTTATGCAATATTTTGTCATGTTGTTGCAAGCGAACGGGGATTTCAAATTCATTGTCATCATAACAGCCATCGGAGGGATGCTCAAAGGACTTTCAACTGTGATTTTGGCGGGGATTCCGCAAATCAATATTTTTGCACTTGTCTTTGGAAACATCTTGATGTCGGCATTTGTTGCTGTTGCTTCGCTTATCAAACTCAAAAATGTCTTTGCTTTTAGACTTGGTTTTTTGGATGTGTTTTTGATGGTGCTGGGAGTGTCTGCTATGGCGATGACGGTGTATACATTTGTGGAGAAAAATTATTTCAGCGCGCTTGTCAATGTGGCACTTGCGATCGTGATAGGGGTGCTTGTGTATGGTGTCTTTTGTGCACCAGTCGCGTACCATCTTTTGAAAAAGAAGAAAAACAGTGTTTAGAAGTTTTCAAAAAGAGCAATATTGCTTTTGGAGGAAATATTTATGAATAAATCGGAATTTGTTGAAGTTTTGGCAAAAAGGACAAACCTTTCAAAAAGCAAGTGCAGTCTTGTGATTGAGGAAATGCGCTCTGCAATTTTGGAAGTCTGCTCAAAAGGCGAAGAGGTCTGCATAAGAAATTTTGGGAAATTTTCTTTGCAAGAAAAGGGAGAACGTAAGTTTCTAAATCCGCAGACCAAACGATATTATTTTTGCAAGCCAAAGAAAGTTGTCTCTTTCAAAAGTTTTGACAACTTCAAGTATGCAATAAGTTGAAGCAAGTTGAAATGACTTGCTTTTTTCTTTTGGTTTCTGGCTGTCTTTGTGATAAGATATCAGTATGAAGATAGGCAACCTTGATTTCTCTGATAATCCGATTTTGCTCGCTCCAATGGCGGGAGTGACTGATGTGGGGTTTAGAAACCTCGCATCTTCTTTTGGTGCAGATGCAACAGTGACGGAGATGCTTTCGGCAAGGGCGATGGTGCACAATCCAAAGAAAACTGCTTTCATGACCTTGACGACAGATGCAGAAAAAATCAAGATTGCGCAGATTTTTGGACACGAACCACAGTTTTTGGCGGAGGCAGTGAAAAATCCACTTCTTGAAAAGTTTGACAGTTTTGACATAAACATGGGGTGTCCAGCACCAAAGATTGTCAAAAATGGTGAAGGTTCTGCACTGATGGACGACCTTCCGCTTGCAAGCAAAATCATTGAGGCAGTGAAGAACGGAACAAGCAAGCCAGTGTCGGTTAAGTTTAGAAAAGGCAAGAGCACAGAAAACTTTTTGGAGTTTGCGCGCATGTGCGAGGAAAGCGGTGCTGACTTTGTGACCTTTCATGCGAGGACTGTGACCCAAGGATATTCGGGCAAGGCAGATTATGAAGCGATTGCCAAAGTCAAAGCGAGCATTTCAATCCCGGTGATTGGAAATGGTGATGTGACTGACGAAAAAAGTTTTGCGTTGATGAAGGCGACTGGCGTGGACGGAGTCATGATTGGTCGTGGTGCGATGGGCAAGCCTTGGCTGTTTGCAACTCTCAAAGGAAACGAAGGGAAAGTTGATAGATTTGAAGTTGTGAAAAAACATATTCAAATTTTGCGAGAACATTTTGAAGAGAGTTGGCTTAAACTTTATATAAGAAAACACCTCTTGTGGTATGCATGTGATTTGCCTATGAGTGCGAGCATCAGACTTAAACTTGCCACTTGTGATGACATTGATGCCTGTTTGGATATTTTGAAAGATGTTTTGAATGAAAACAGATAGAGAAAGATTTTGGTTAAAATGTTTTGCAATTTGGGTAGCAAATGTTGTAAACTATGACAAAGGGATGAGGATATGAAAAAGACGATTAGAGATCTGAAAGATTTGAAGGGGAAACGTGTGCTTTTGCGTTGTGATTTCAATGTGCCTCTCGACAATTATGGAGACATTTTGGACGACACAAGAATTTCTGCAGAAATCCCTACAATCAAATATTTGGTTGACAAGGGTGCAAGGGTTGTCGTTTGCTCACACTTGGGAAGACCAAAGAGCAGTTATGACAAATATTTGTCACTTTTCCCAGTTGCGGTTTACCTTATGAAGGCTTTCCCAAACAAGGTAAAATTTTCAAGGGCTTCTGCTGGTCCGGATGCGGAAGCGGAAGTTGAGAAACTCAAAGATGGCGAGATTCTGCTTTTGGAAAATGTCAGATTTCTTGAAGGTGAAGAAAAAAACAACCCAAAAGTGGTGCAAGAACTTTGCAAGCTTGCAGACATTTATGTCAATGACGCTTTTGGTGTATGCCACAGAAAACATGCTTCAACGTATGGGGTTGCAGTCAAATTGCCAAATGCAATCGGATTTTTGGTTGAGAAAGAGATTGGTGTTTTTGAAAAAGCTTTCAAATCACCAAAACATCCTTTTGTTGCCATTTTTGGTGGAGCAAAAGTTGATGACAAAATCAGTTTGATTAACAATGTTATGGACAAAGCAGATACAATAATTATTGGCGGAGGGATGGCTTATACATTCTTGCAAGCACAAGGACAGGATGTTGGAAAGTCAATTGTTTCGTTGGAACAAGTTGGTGATGCGAAGAAAGTTTTGGAATTGGCAAAAGAAAAGGACATCAAAATTTTGCTTCCAGTTGACCATGTTGCATTGGACGGAACAAAAGTTGTCAAGACAAAAAGCCTTTGTGGAGAGATGGTTGGACTTGACATCGGAAACGCAACTATAAAAATGTTTACAAAAGAAATCCTTGGTGCAAAACAAATTATGTGGAACGGACCAGTTGGAAAGTATGAAGATTCTCGTTTCAAAAAGGGCACAATGAAAATCGCAAAAGCGGTTTCGAAGGCAAAAGCTTATTCAATCGTTGGAGGCGGTGACAGTGTGAGCGCAATCAAAGCAAGTGGTTGTGCAAACAAAATCGGACACCTTTCAACTGGTGGTGGTGCAAGTTTGAAACTTATGGAAGGAAAACCATTGCCAGCCATCGAAATCATTGACAACAAATAAACACCAAAGAGTATATAGATGAAACATAAAAACAATAATCTTGTGTGGAGGATTTATGAAAAAACTTATTGTTGGAAATCTTAAGATGAACACAACTCCAAGCGAGTTTAAGTCTTATGCAATGACGATTGCGACAAAAGCAAAAGGGACAAAAAATAGTATTGTAATTTGTCCTCCATATACACATCTTTCGACAGCCAAAGAGATTTTTTCTGGAAGCAAGGTTTCATTTGGTGCTCAAAACATCTCTGAAGAGGAAAATGGCTCACTTACTGGAGAAATCAGTGCAAGAATGATCAAAGACCTTGGCACAGAATATGTCATAATTGGACACTCAGAGAGAAGGCAAAAGTTCAAAGAGAACGATAAAACAATAAACAAAAAAATCAAAACTGCACTTGCAAATGGGCTTAAGGTTGTGCTTTGTGTTGGCGAGACCCTGCAAACAAGAGCAAACAAACAAGCTTGCACATTTGTGAGAAAACAAATTGATGACGATCTCAAGGGGATTTATGAAAACGAACTCGAGAGCGTTGTGATTGCATACGAACCTATTTGGGCGATTGGCTCAGGAAAGAATGTCACAGCAAAAGATATTCAGAAAATGGTCGAGGCAATCAGAAAAGAAGTTGAATATCTTTATTCACCAAAGGCAAGCAAAAATATTTCTGTCATTTATGGCGGAAGTGTAGGTTTGTCAAATTGCAAAAAACTGCTTTCGCTTGAGTTTTTGAATGGGGCTCTTGTTGGCGGAGCAAGTTTGGATGTTGACAGTTTTGTTGTCATCGCAAAAGAAAATTATTGATTGGAGAAAAAATGAACCACGTTGCACTTTATAGAAAGTATAGGCCAAAATGCTTTGAAGAAGTGATTGGGCAAGACCATATCACAAAAACTCTTCAAAACCAAATAAGCAGTGACCAAATTGGGCACGCATATCTTTTTACGGGGTCTCGTGGGACTGGAAAGACAAGTGTGGCAAAAATTCTTGCGAAGGCAGTCAACTGCTTGAGCCCAGTGCATGGCTCGGCTTGTGGTCAATGCGAAAACTGCAAACGTCTTGAGCAAGAAAACGATATAAACATCATAGAAATTGATGCTGCTTCAAACAACAAGGTTGACGACATCAGAGAAATCAGAGACAAAGTGAAGTTTATGCCAGTTGGTGCAAAATACAAAGTTTATATCATCGACGAAGTGCATATGCTTTCTGACAGTGCGTTCAACGCACTGCTCAAAACTTTGGAAGAACCGCCATCATACGTAATTTTCATCTTGGCGACAACAGAAGTGCATAAATTGCCACAGACGATTTTGTCAAGATGTGTGAGATTTGATTTCAGACTTGTCTCAACAGAAAACTTGATGAGGTTGCTTGCAAAAGTGTTTGACAAAGAAAGCATCAAATATGACGAAGAGAGTTTGAAAATTATTGCAAGTGCGGGAGAGGGAAGTGTGCGAGACACACTTTCAATTGCAGACTCAATCGCATCATTTTGTCAAGGCGAAATCACAAAAGAGAAAACGCTTTCCGTGCTTGGCACAACAGACCATGACCTCATTGTAAACTTCTTTTCACATATAAAAGAAAAAGACGTTGGTCATGTTTTGGCAATGATTGACCAAATTGAAAAAGAAGGGAAAAACTTGGCTGTCTTTGCGAAAGATTTGTCGAAGCACGCAAGAAACCTTCTTGTCTGCAAATCCTGTGAAAATGCAAACCAGATTTTGAATTTGACTGATGATGTGTTTGCAATGTACAAAGAGCAATCAGAAAATTTTGATGAAAAAGACCTCATCAAATATATGCAAGTATTCTCTGGTGCAGAAAGCGAGCTTCGGTATACACTTTCAGTGAGATTGCTTTTGGAGACAACTTGCCTCGCTGCAATGCTTGGCTTTGACGCAAAAAAAAACTGAAAATTGAGAAGGATGTGACGCGCCTTACAGCAAACAATGTTTGGGGGAAGGTTGTGCTTTATCTCAAAGAACATAAGAAGGTTGCACTCCATGTTGCGTGTGGAGACATCACAAATGCACAGATTGAAGGTGACAAACTTGTTATAAGGTCAAGTGATGATTTCTTGATTGATATCCTCGAAAACGGAAGACGAGACATTGAAACTGCAATTCGCTGGCAAGGGCTCGAACTTAAGTTTGAAGTTGTCAAATTTGAGAGTAACGAGCAGAAAATAAACAAGGATATCAAAAAACTGCAAAATTTCTTTGGAAACAGAACTTCTGTTGAGGAATGATGATGGAAGATATAAAAATAAGAAAACTGACGCATGGCGACGCAGAGCAATATATAAATCTGAATGTTGAAGTGTGATGTGAGTCTTACTCATAATTATGCCTGCGGAGGTTTTGGAGTCGAGAAAACAAAGGGTTCCAGCCTCAGCATACCTTAGTCCAGAAAACACAAAGGTGATAAACAAAGAAATCTTGAAGCTTATCGGAATAATCAAAGCGCAATTGGATTATTTGAAGCAGAAATAATTTGATTATACAAAAAATATAATACAAAGTGCCGTGGGCACAAAGAGGAGAATTGATATGGGATACGGATTTGGTGGTTTCGGTGGAGGAAACAACATGCAAGCGCTTATGCGTCAAGCACAAAAAATGCAAGAGGACATGAAGCGTATTAGAGAAGAAATTGATGGCTCTGAATACACATCTTCTGTTGGTGGGGGAATGGTTGAGGTTACACTTTACGGAAACCGCACAGTCAAAGGCGTGAAGATAAAGCCGGAAGTTGTTGATCCAGACGATGTCGAGATGCTTGAAGATTTGGTGGCTTCTGCTGTTGGCGACGCACTTTCAAAAATTGCCACTGACGAGAAAAACAAATTGCCAAACCTTGGGATGTAAGATTGTGGCGACTTGGGGATGGCTTTGTTTGGGACTTGTGTTGTCCTTCATTTTGGGGAAGATTTTTTCTGCCTCATAAAACTTGAAAACGGTGGCAAAGATGAGCGAATTTGAAGAACCTATTGAAAGACTGATTGAATATTTCAGAGGATTGCCTGGTGTTGGGAAGAAAACTGCCCAACGCTATGCTTTTTATATCTTGGAAGGAAACAAGGAAAGAGCACAAAATTTTGCAAAGGCAATCGTGGAAGTCAAAGAAAAAGTCAGACTTTGCAGTGAATGTGGAAACTATTCCGCAAGCGAAGTTTGTCCAATTTGTAGCAAGCGAAACAAGAAAGTGATTTGCGTTGTGCAAGAGCCAAAGGACATTGTTTCAATGGAAAAAATCAAAAGTTTTGATGGTGTGTATCATGTGCTTTTTGGATGCATCAATCCACTTGAAAACAAAGGTCCAAATGATATCCGCATCAAAGAACTTCTTTCCCGTGTGAGCAAATATGAAGTACAAGAAGTTATCATGGCGACAAACCCAGATGTTGAGGGTGAGGCAACTGCAATGTATATTGCAAAAGTGCTCAAGCCTTTGGGAGTGAAAGTGACTCGTCTTGCACAAGGGATTGCAATGGGCAGTGATATTGAGTTTGCAGATGAAATCACACTTGAGAAGGCGTTGCGCGCGAGACAAGAAATTTAGGAAGAGGAACCGCCTCTTTTTATTTTTTCAAAAAAACATTTCTGTGAAAGAAAAAAATAATGATTGACAAAGAATAAAAAACAACACGGTTGTTTTTTTGTTGATTAAATTTTTTTTATTTGATATACTCATGAATATAAACGGAGAAAAATACTATGGATTTGAATTTTAAGATATCAACAATGATTACGGAAGGGCTTGGGGAATATAGACAGGAATTTGCTACTGAGCCAAATTGTTACAATTTTTCAAAACTGGTTGTGTCTTTTTCAAACCGTCCAGAGCTTTGCGATTATCAAACAAACATTGCGATGATTATATCGAAGAGCGTTGGACAAAAACCAATTGACATTGCAAACAAAATTATCTCAAACATAAAGCCAAATGAGGAATTTGAGTTTTTTGCCGTTGAGCCAGGATTTATCAATATCAAAGTGACTGACAAAAGATTGTCCAAATATGCAAACTTGGTTATGAATGATGCCAAACTTGGCGTTCCACAAGTGCACTATCAAAGGATTGTTATGTTTGATTACGGCGGTGCAAACGTCGCAAAAGAATTGCACGTTGGACACTTGCGTTCCCCAATCGTTGGCGAGGCGCTCAAGAGGCTTCACATTGCCATGGGAAACAAGACAATTTCAGATGTTCACTTGGGCGACTATGGTCTTCAAATGGGGCTCACCATTTTGCAACTTAAAGAAGATGGGTATCTTGACAAATTTTTCAAGGATATCACGCCAAATTATGACAATATTTCGTTGGATGAGGTCACTCTTGACTTGTTGAATGAAGAATACCCAAAGGCAAGCAAGCGTAAAGATGTTGATGAGGCTTTCAAAAAGCTTGCAGATGAATACACGCTTTACATTCAACACCATAAAGAACCTTATTTCACTATATATAATAAGATAAGAAAACTTTCTGTGGCTGAAATTAAGAAAAACTATGAACTGCTCAACACCACTTTTGATTTCTATCTTGGTGAGAGTGATTCTTATCCTTATATAGATGAGACAGTCAAAATTTTTGTTGACAAGAAATTGGCACGAGAGAGTGAAGGTGCTTTGGTGGTTGATATTGCAAGAGAAGGCGAACATGTCGCAATCCCAAAGAAGAGTCCAGATGAACCTCAACGTTATAAAAACCCAATGCCACCAGCAATTATCAAGAAATACAATGGTGGGGATTTGTATGCGACGACTGATATCGCAACAATCTTGATGAGAAACAGGACTTTCAAACCTCATGAAATTGTTTATATCACAGACAATCGTCAGTCGGGACATTTTGAACAAGTTTTCAGATGCGCCAAACTTGCAGAAATTTCTCCTGAGGGACAGAAACTTACACATGTCGCTTTTGGAACAATGAATGGAAAAGATGGAAAGCCATTTAAGACCAGAGCGGGAGGAACTGTCAAATACAAGGATGTCATCGGCATGCTCATAGAGAGTGCTGAAAAGAAGCTCGCAGACAACGGAATTGTTGGTGATAAAGAACTTGCAAGAAAAATTGGTGTCAGTGCGATGAAATTTGGAGATTTGTCAAACACTGTTGCAAAAGACTATGTTTTTGATATCGACAAGTTTTTGGCATTTGATGGGAAGACTGGTCCATACATTCAATATACAATCGCCCGTATAAACTCAATCCTTTCAAAGGCAAATGAAAAAATGAGTGAAATTTTGATTTCAAGTGAGGAAGAGAGAAGTATTGTTCTTGCTGTTGTGAAGCTAAATTCTTCTTATAAAGTTTGCTATGACAGTTATTCACTCAATGCACTTTGCCTTGCGGCATATGATCTTGCAAGTGCATTCTCAACATTCTACAACAATTGCAAGATTTTGTCCGAGCCAAATCTTGAGAGGAAGAAAGAGATGCTTGGTATTTGTACCTTGGTGAAGAGGTGTCTTGAGAAGGCTCTTTATGTCCTTGGCATTGATGCCGTAGAGAAGATGTAAAAAGAATTTTCAAGCATTTGCGAAGGGGTAAACTGCAACCAAAAATTCGACATAAAAAAGTTTGAACTTTTTTGAAAAAGGGTATTTACAAATGAAAAATTTTGTGCTATTATAAGGGCATAAAGATGAGAAACACACGGAGGTTTATAGATATGGCAAATAAGATGGCAAAGGACAATTCAACAGTTTTGTCTTTGAATGTAAATTGCTTTACGGCGAATGGCCCAAAGTGTAAAACAATTTATTATGAGGCTGGTTTCCATGCTGATATTGTGAAGAGTTATACTGATATGAGACTCAAAGAACAAAACCCTGCAAAACTTCAACCAAAAGTTACACTTGCAGAAGGTGAACTTAAAATTGAAGGTTTGAATTGCAAGACGACACATGGAGTGAAGAAAAAAGTCGTGGCAAGAGCACCAAAATACCTCAGTGCATCAAAGGGAATTGCAAAACCTTCTCATGAGCAAGTTGTGTTTGGAAGAAGTCGTTAATAATAGGCTATAGAAATCAAAAAATCGTGAATTTTCTCACGATTTTTTTCAAATCATTTTGAAATCTAGTTTGTTTGTGATAATATATTTGTATAAAACAAAAGTTTCTTGGAGATTTTGAGATGGAAAAGTTTAAGCAATACCTCTATCCTGCCATTTTTGTTAGAGACGAAGATGATGCATATCAAGTTATTTTCCCAGATTTGGACATTTTCACTGACGGCGTGGATTTGTCAGAAGCATATTTGGCAGCAAAAGAACTTTTGCGTGTCTATTTCACGTATGTTCACAAATATGAAATCGACTACAACGCTCCAACAAAACTCGAGGTGCTTGCAAAGAAATGTAAGTCAAATGAGACGGTGCTTCTTGTTGATGCATATGTAAACGACTAATCTTTTGGAAATTGGAAATCGCTGGTGACAGCGGTTTTTTTGTTGTGTTTTTGCCTTGCCGAGAAAACGAAAGAGACCAAAAAATATTTTCTATCTTTCCGTAAAACACTTGACTTATTTGGGGGCATATGGTATATTTATCTCGACACTTTCAAAGGGTGTTAGTTTTTTTGTTAGGAGATAAAAAGAATGGCAGCACCAAAACGTAAAATCATTACACTTGAATGCACAGAATGTAAAGAAAGAAACTATTCTAGTATGAAAAACACTTCAAACAATTCTGAAAGAATAGAAATCAACAAGTTTTGTCCAAGATGTAATAAGAGAACAAAACATAAAGAAACAAAATAGATTTTGGAGGATAATATGTCTAAAAAGCAAAAAGCTCTCGAAGCAGAACTTGCAGAAAAAAATTCTGATGCTCAAGATGACATCTCTCAAGGTGTGATAGTGACAGAAGAAAAGACAAAAGCAAAAGAGAAAGATAAATCCAAAGATAAAGGCAAAAAAGAAAAAAACAAGAAAAAGAAGAAAGACAAAAAAGAAAAGCGTAGTTTTGGAAGAAGAGTGAAAGAAACGGCTTCCGAACTTAAGAAAGTGACATGGCCAACTTTTGGCGAAGTTTGCAAAAAGACAGGTATTGTTATCGCTTTCGTGCTCATTTTTGGTTTGTTCTTGTACGGAGTAAACTATTTGCTTGGTGGACTTGTAAACTTGCTCAACCATGGCTCATGGTTCTAAGAGGACATTCTTCAAAGAGACTTGTTTCTCTTTTGGCAGTCTGATTTAGACATATTATGAAAAAATCGAAAGTTTAAGGGGTAGAAAAAGTATGGAACATTCAACAGAACCAAAATGGTATGTACTTCACACATTCTCAGGATATGAAAATGTTGCGAAGGAAAATCTTGAAACTGTTGTTGAAAAGTTTAATTTGCAAGACAGAATCTTTGACATCATCATTCCAGAAGAAGATGTGATTGAAGAAAAGAATGGCAAGAAGAAATTGGTGACAAGAAAGAGTATGCCTTGCTATTTGTTTGTGAAAATGATTTATGGTGATGACCTTTGGCACAACGTAACAAGAACTCGTGGTATCACAGGTTTTGTTGGTCCTAAGGGAAGACCATTGGCACTTACTGAAGATGAAGTCATCAAAAACAGACTTGAGAAAATCAAGGTTGAGACTGATATCGAAGTTGGTGACCAAGTTGAAATTGTTGAAGGTGCTCTTGACAAGATGATTGGCACAGTCGTTGCTGTTGACACAGAAACACAAAAAATCAAAGTTACTGTTGAGATGTTTGGAAGAGAAAACAATGTCGAACTTGAGTTTGGTCAAGTACGCAAAATCAACAAATAAGTGACGCGTCACTTTTTGTGTGAATGAGGCGAAAATGCTGAATTTCACGAGAAAAAGTGGTGGAAATGCGGTTTTTATTAGGTTTTTCTCAAAAATCTATGAAAATATTTGTCCTCAGCACGACATTAAACTGCTAGTTTTGTGGGAGAACTCGCCAAAGTTCAATACCACCACATTAGGAGGAAGAAAAAATGGCAAAAAAAGTAAAAGCAGTTGTAAAATTGCAACTTGATGCTGGCAAAGCCACTGCAGGCCCTCCAGTAGGTTCTTCACTTGGACCTCATGGAATCAACATTGCAGGTTTTGTTAAAGAATTCAATGAAAAAACAGCATCACAAGCAGGATTCATCATCCCTGTTGTAATCACTATCTATGAAGATAGAAGTTTCACATTCGAGATGAAGACTCCACCTGCAGCAGTCCTTATCAAAAAGGCTATTGGTCTTGACAAAGGATCTGCAAAACCAAATTCACAAAAAGTCGGAAAAATTACAAAAGAACAAATCAGAAAGATTGCAGAGACAAAGATGCCTGATCTTAACGCTTCTTCAATCGAAAGTGCTATGTCTATGATTGCTGGTGCAGCAAGAAGCATGGGCGTGGATGTTGTTGACTAGGAGGCTGCGCTATGAATAAAGGTAAAAGATATACAAAGAGTCTAGAAAGCTTTGATAAGTCTGCTTCTTATGACATCAAAAAGGCACTTGAAAATGTAATTGCAACATCAACAGCAAAGTTCGACGAAACAATTGAATTGCATATTAAACTTGGTGTTGACGGAAGAAATGCTGATCAACAAGTTCGTGGCGTTGTTGTCCTTCCAAACGGAACAGGTAAGTCTGTAAAAGTTTTGGTTATTGCTCGTGGCGACAAGGCTGATGAAGCAACAAAAGCTGGTGCTGACTTTGTTGGTGCTGAAGAAATCGTTGCAAAAATCAATGGTGGATGGTTGGATTTCGACGTTGCTATCACAACTCCAGATATGATGGGTGTTGTTGGTAGAATCGCAAAGATCCTCGGACCAAAAGGCTTGATGCCAAACCCAAAGAGCGGAACTGTTACTACAGACGTTGCAAAGGCTATTAAGGACGTTAAAGCCGGAAAAGTTGAATATAGATTGGACAAGACAAACAATGTTCATGTTATCATTGGAAAAAAGAGTTTCGGGCAAGAAAAACTTGCTGAAAACTTCAACACTGTTATGGACGCAATCGTTAAGGCAAAACCAGCTGCTGCAAAAGGTCAATATATCAGAAGCGTAACTTTGGCTTCTACAATGGGCCCTGGCGTTAAGGTTTCTTACAACGTTTAATCATAAGATTTGGAGCAGGCGTCGTCCTGCTTTATGTCGTTAACGTGAATGCTCTTTTTCGACAAGAAAAGTGTTTTTCCTCTCGCATAGGAAAAAAGAGTTTTCGCAAAATACCTTTAAGTTTGAAAGTGTAACTCAATTGACTTGCACTTTTGGATTTAGATAAATTTGTCCTGTAAAAGGGACATTTAAGGAGATTTTATTTTATGAAATTGAAAAGAAAAAATCGCTCAGTTTTGTTTAGGGGAATGGTGCTTGGACTCGCCATGGCATTTAGCGTGCTTTGTTTCCCAGTGAATCAAATCGCTGCATCTGCAGAGACCATGAACAATTTCACTGACTACACTTTCATGACAGTCGGAACAAAGAAAGAAAAGGTTGAAACTGTTGTAAACAAGGGTGCAACTTATGTTGTTCCTAAGGCTTATATCGGTGGTGACAAAGATCGTGCTATTGGAAGTGCAATCTCAGACAAAGAGCTTGCTACTGATGTAAAACTCTTGTCTTCAAAAGTAACTGTAAAGTATAGTTCTGAACTTGTTGGTGAGGTTGTTGACGGAACAGCAAGTGCAACTGGAGCAGTCACTGTCACTGATGGTGGAAATGCACAGTTTACAGCAAGCAAAGTTGGCTCTTACACTGTGACATACTCTTACACATACACTGTCAAAGAAACTGTTGGTGGGGTTTCAAAAGATGTTGAATACACAAACAGCTATGACATGGTTGTGACAAGTGAAATCACTGACGCAGATATCAACTTTGGCGACAACGAAAAAGTGTTCTTGCCAAGCATTCTCGATCTGAAACAGGCAGAAAAGAGTGACGGAAGTTTCAAAGATATGTATATCCCAATGCCAGAAATCTTGGATGACAAGGGTGACGAAGTTGACACTTCTGCAAGCAATACTGATTTTGAATTTATCACTCAAAGATCACAAATCGGTGTCAAAGACCAACAAGTTTTGATTGAAGTAAGTGCAAGCACAAACTCAACAAAAGTCACTGTTTCAAAAGATGAGGAATCTGGACTTTATTATGTTGCAGGAAGTGTGTTTGCTGATGCTCAATTTGGTGCAGGAAAGTACACTGTGACATATTCTTATTATGAAAAAGGTCAATTTATTGCATCTACAACAAAGACAACTCAAGTGTATGCAAAAGATGATGCTTATTACAAAGACTATGCTCTCAGACTTGAACTTAACTCAGACTTCGTTGACAATGGAGAAACTGGTGTTGAGAAAACTTTGCCAACTGCAAAGGGTATGACAGCAACTTCAACAACTCCAAAAAGCGAAGCAGTTGATATTTATTACACAGTCACTGTTTATTACAAGACTTCAACTGGTTCTTACAAAAAAATTGACGCTGCCAAGTATAATGCAAGCGTTGGTGAAGATGAAGAACCAATCGTAAACGAAGATGGAACTCTTGTTGACCCAACAAAATTCAAGCCTTTGGACGACGGGTATTATTCATTTGTTTATGAGGGATATGACTATTATTACGATGCTTCAGCAACTAGTGCACAAAACAAAAAACACTATTTCAAAACAGACCTTGGGCTTTATGAATACAAAAACATCACAGACAAAAAAGACCCAACTCCAGTTGTTTATCAAGCAACAGAAGACGGCTCTCTTGACAATGTTGATGCTTCATCAAAGATGGCTACAAGAGCCAACGCAGAAAGTGTTGTTATCTACGCTATCGGAATTGACGACAACGTTTCAAAAGCAGGAGACAAAGGCGTTGTTCTTACAAGAAAGATTATGACGGATGAAACTGTTTCAAAAATCACTCTCTCTTCAACAGATGAAAGAGACCTCAGTGATTTCAATCTTATCTTCAACTACGCTGGAAGATTTGATGCTTCTGCAACAGACAAAAAATATGGAAGAGATGGACTTAAGACATACAACTATTTGATTAGAACTCAAATGGAAAAAGACAATGTTGCTGACACTGAAGAAGCAACTCTTGCATGGCTCGTTAAGAACAAATATTTGATTGTTGTTGACAATGCAAACTATGAAAGACTTTATGAAAACTTCAAAAACGAAACAAATGTTTTTGATGCAACTGTTACTGACAAAGCAACTGCTCTTGAATGGTTTAAGAGTGACGCTGCTCTTGAAAAAGGTTTCGCATATATCAATTGCGACCAAACATTCGGTTCTTCTGCTGCAATCACTGGAGGAATGGGTGTAGGACAATACTATATCCATTACGTCGCAAAAGATGCTGCAGGAAATGAAACTGACATCTATAAGAGACTTTATGTTCGTGATTATGAAGATAGAGAAAGTCCAGATATCACATTCTCAACTTCACTTAAAGATTCTTATTTGCCAGAGACAAAGATCACATTCAATGCTCCAACTGCTTCAGACAACATTGATGAAAACATGACAGTAAATGTTATGTATCGTTATCTCGATGAAAACGGAAAGGTAATCACTGTTTCTGACAAGAAAGGCAATCCTATCTCAGACAAAGACCTTGCAGACCTTTGGACAGCACTCGGTACTGATTCAGATGGAGAAGGCGTAAGAGATGACAACAACACTCTTCTTACAACAAAATATGCTCAGTATCATGAGACTGCAACAAACGATGGTTATGTTGATATCACTGATGCAAAAGCAAGCTCATTCACAATTGACTTGAGCGAAGTTGAAGGAGCTTCAAAACTTCAACTTGTTGTTTACACTTATGATGACGCTGGAAATCCAATGCTCCATGCTCAAACAATTGACATCAAAAACATCAAAGATGAATACCAACCAAGAATTGATAAGGTAAGTTCTATTGAGGATTCATTCATAAACAAATATGCACAGGGCGCTGTTATCGCACTTCCAAAGGTTGAAGTTTTTGATGACGCTGTTGCATATATGACAAGCGATGTAAAAGTAGATTATATTGTAGATGGCGAAAGATATTCTCGCAGTGTAAGAGAAACAACTGTTGACAGAGTTGATGGTGGCGCTTCTGGAAAATATATTGTCAATGCTGGTGAATTCGTTGCCGCAAAAGACGGAAGATATCAAGCAAGCATCGCTGTTAAGGATGCAAACAACAACACAATCGTTGTTTTTGCAAACTATACAGTTTCTCCAAGAGCAACTGTTCAAGAACCAGATATCAGCTCAGTGCTCACAGATCAAGAGATTGAACTTGATGACAAGCAAACAATCGAAATCCCTGCACCAACTGTAAACTTCGAACTTGGCGATAGCATCACTGAAGATGAGTTCAAGAAGGACACAAATGCAACAGAGACTTTCGTAATCAGAGGATTGAATGCTGACGGAAAAGCTACAAACTGGTCAACAAACAATCAAGATGCAACAAATGGTATCTTCAAACCAAGCAAGATTGGTCAATTTGAAATCAAGTATTTGGTGAAGATTGAAAAATACAACCACAACAAATTCACTTATGTTGAAATGGGCGAACCAAATTACGATGCTGATAAGGATGAAGTAATTTACGCAGATGGCGGTTACTATACAAACAACGACCTTGGTTCAAGTTATCAAATCACTTTTGGTGAAAATGGTGAACACAGAATCAAAGTTGGAAGCACAGCTTATTATGCAGTAAGACAAGATGAGAAGAAAAACATCACTTATTATTCTTCAAACGAAGGATACACTTCTTATAAACTAATCGACAAGGCTGAGATCCAAGACGTCACTCTTAAGACGGTTGACTTCAAACAATGGTTTGAGGATCTCCAAGTTTACAATTTGGAATCTGATATCTTCAGAATCACTGTGAAAGATACAAAAGGTCCAAAACTCATCAACTATGATTATAGTGATCAAGAGTTTATGTCAGTTGAAGACTTCAAAGCAAATGGTATCAAAATCTATGGTATTCAAACTGCTGCTGATGCAAGTGGAATTGATTCAAGCAAATCAGAAATCAGACTCAGCTGGAAGCGCGCAAACGGAACTGCAGCTGGTGACACTGGCTCTACAACTTACCAAAAAGCTGATGCTTTGAAAGACAATGTATTCAAATCATCTGCATCAAACCTCAACGGAAAATATACAATCACATACGAAGTTTATGACAACAATGGAAATCGTTCAACTGCAACTTACACAATCAGTGTAGGTGACAATGAGGCTCCAACAATCAAATTGCCAGAAAAGTTTGTCAAGACATCATACACACTCAAAGACAAACTTGTGATTGACACAAAAGATATCACAATTTCTGACAACAATCCATTGCCTAAAGATACTAAGCCAGTCATCAAACTTGTGAACACTTCTAAGAACAATGAAGAAGTTAAGTACAAGGAAGAAAAGTATACGGAAAATGGAAAGGAATACTCAAGATATACTTTCGATTCATTCGAAGAATATGGCGAAGGCACATACAAATTGATTATCGAAGTTGAAGATGCTGTTGGACATGTGACAACAAATGATGATTGCACATTTACTGTTGCTTCAAAGACAAAGAACAGCACAGAAACATACAAAGTTGTTGGTACAATTTTGATTGTTGTTGCAGTGCTTGTCCTTGCAGGTGTAATTGTATACTTCATTGTTTCAAAGGTTAAACTTGACAAAGAGCTCAAGAAATAATCTTTAGATTATGAATAAAAAAAGACTGTGAAAACGGTCTTTTTTTGTTGTCTTTGTGCAAGATTGAAGAAGTTTGGGGGAATGAAATCTTTGTGCTCAAAAAGGCGTATTTTGGCGTAATTTCAGCCAATTTAGGCTGTTTTTCGGGAGATTAAAAGAAGAATGTTCCCGTGGAAAAGTTTAAGCAAAATGCAACAATTTAGAGGGGATTGAAAAGGCGAATTATTGATTGTGGCAAAAAATAAAACACATCATTTTGATGTGTTTTATTTTGGTTAAGTAACAAAACTGCACAGCCGATTATTTAACTGAGATACGTTTACGCAACTTGATAATTATGAAGATAATCACAAGAGCAACAATGACTGCTGCGACAATGATGAGGATTGTGGCAACATTCATAGGTTCTTTCTTGACAACTTTATAACTATACAACAAGTTTCCGCTAGGGGATACGACTTGCACATAGAAAATACCTTTTTCGTCCTTTGCGATGTGAGTGGTTGTTGTCCCAGTTGAAGAGCTGTTGATTGTTGTTGTGTAGAGAGTTTCCCTAAAGCTTCCATTGCTGTTGTACTTAAGGATTCTTACAGTACATTCACCCATTTCAGCGTAGATGTTTGTTCTGTTGAACTCGACGCTGACTTGCTTGGTTGTACCTTTGCCTTCAGACACCGAAATCTTGATAGGTGCAACACCGACTTGAATTGTCACTGCAAATGTGAAACTTGTAGGCACTGCGCTTGCCTTGTAGCTATTGTCGTTTGAGTTTATCGTAATCACATACTTGCCAGCACCAGTCTTTTCGTCAAGGTAAGAGAGTGGAAGCTCAGTCATGTAATAGTTTGTTCCGATTGTGATAGTCCCAACATCAAGGGTGCGAAGAAGAGTATCAGTGATATCTTTTCCGTCCTTTTCAACTTTTTCAATGTAATAGTTTGAGTATTTGTTTATGATGTAAGAATATTTATATTCATTTTCATTCAATACGGTGAATTGATAAACTTCGCTTCTGATTTTTCCAATGTTTGAGTCATTGCTTGTTGCAGTGAAGTAAACTTCATAGAAACCAGTTTCTTTGAATACGTAGTTTACGCTGCCTGTTGCATCTTGTTGAATGCCTTTGTCAATGATTGTGTCGTTTGAAAGGACAGAGCCATTCTTTTTGATTGTGATCGTTGGATAGCCACCAGTTGCATAGAATTCTGAGCGGGTGTTCTTGTCAATGCTGAGGGTGACTTGTCCATTGTAAACCGCTTGCTTGATTGGCATGCTTCTTACTTCTTCACCAGTGCTTGGATCGGTTGAAATCACTGTGAATGGAACATCTTTCAAGAAGATGAATGTCAATGTGTCAGATTGTCCAGTGTTTCCACTGTTGAATTGTTGAACATTTCCGGATTTGTCGTAAAGAGCGATGATGTATTTTCCAGAGTTTTTAAGGTTGATATAGTTGTAATCTTTTCCATCTTCTTTCTTTGAGAAGATTGTTGGGTTGAGGTTTACTCCATCCTTAATAAGTCTTATCGAAATTTCGTTTTGCTCAATTCCATAATACTTTGTCCATTTCAACTCTATCTTGTCAAGTTGTTGATATTCAGATGATACAACAAATTTCTTTGAAGTTGTTGAAATCAAGTTTTCAGAATTTTCTGTGTTGTTGATGATGCCGTTTGTGTTGCTGTAAGTGTAAAACTCATCCACAAAGTTTCTTGTTGCAGGAATGTATGAGATAACGATTTTTGTGCTGAACGCTGGGATGTTTCCGAGGTCACCACTTGTCGCATTTGAAATCATCCAAAGCTCAGATGCAATTCCGCCGCTCTCATATGTTTGCAAGAGAGTTGGCTCAATCTTTTGCTCTTTGTTTGTTTTGATTTGCACTGCGCCATTGTTTTTGCCGCCATCCGTGTAGTAATCGATGTTTACGATATAGTGATTTGAGTGTTGGTCGGTTACATTCCCGTTTGCGTCTTTAACTTGATAGATTGTGTTGCTCTTTTCAACAACGGAGGTTACATTGTCTATCGTCTTTTCAACCCAGAAAGTTGAAGTGAGTGATGAAAGATTGAATTCAAAGATTTGTGATTCAGGAACGATTCCAAACAAATATGCTGAATTTGCAAGTTCGTTTGCAATATATGTTTCGTCATACCAAACTTTCAAGTAGTAAGTCAACATCTCGTCTGTTTGATTTTTGAGAACTGTCCCTGATGAAACCTCTGTCCAAGTCTGCTTATCTGTGCTCACTGAGTACTTGATAGGGATGAATGTTGTTTTGTTTGAGTAAAGAAGTGTAATCTCTGAGAAGTATCCGGTGTCGTTCAAAGATTTGTCTGCAATGATTGTGCTGGTTACGTTGTTTCTGCTTGCGTCCAAGAGTTTGAATTCACCAGGCTTGTTGTTTTCTCCAGCTGCAGAAGATGAAGTTGAAGCATTTGCTTTTGGCAACTCATTATAGAGAGTCGCATAGATTGTCTTGATTTCGTTTGTAGGATCGTTGAAGTCAACAACTTTGATTGCGAAACTGTCATTGTAGGAACCTTCTTTGTTTGTCTTGATTGTAAGAGTTGTGATTCCGTTTGAATCAGGGGAGGCACTTACGTTTGCATTATTGCAAGAATCAAGTTGTTTGCCTTCTACAAAGTCATAAACATAAACGATATATTTGTTTGGGTTATAGAAATATTCAAATCCGTCTTTTGTTATGTAATAGAGTTGTCCGTTTGTGTTGTAGTAAGCATACAAATCATTTTCAGATGAAATCTCTGTTGAAATGATAGTCTCTTTGTAGAGGTGAATCTCCTTCAATGTTGTGCCATAGTTGTCTGTGTATTCATAGACAATTCTTGTGTTTGGGGTAAACCCAAGTGAAGAATTGATTTCAAATGTGATATACATTGCATCTGTTGTGATTGACACATTTGCATTTTGTTTTGATTTCCAAATTGAAGAAAGTCCAAGTTTGTTTGTTGCATTGAAAATTTCATTGTCATCTGCGGTGATTTTCAAAGATGTTACAAATGTTTGAGGTGCAGTTGAGTTGAGCAAACTGTCACTAGGTTGGTTGAATCTGATAAACTCTCTGTTTTGAGAGTCAGTAAGAGTTGCTGGCAAGGACACATTTCTCACATTGAAATAGAAAGTATCAAAATTGTTTTTATTTTCACCATCTATGAAAGTTCGATTGTAGAATGACAGTGAGTTTTTGTTTCTTATGCTGACGGAGGTGTTGATGAGGTCTGAGATTTCAAATTCGTCAACTTTTCCATTTACAAATGCAAGAGCCTTTGTTGGCTTCCAAGGGGTAAGCATAAGATATTTTGTCGTTGGAGTGCCAGCAGCGCTGTATGTAATGAGTTGGAACTGAGCCCAAGCATCGCCAAAGTAGCTCAACTTTTGAAGTTCCGAACTTGTCTTTGTGTAGATGTTGTTTGTTGCATTTGCATTCGTTGCTTCATTGAAATCTGCAATGCTGTAGTATTTGAGCACTCTGTTTTCATCATAGTAGGAAATCAATCTGTTTTTCTCTTGATCTTCAAATTCGACGTATTGGTTCTTTTCCTTATCAAAATCTGTTGTGATATAGATTGTGTAGATTGTCAAGTTTCCTGCTCTGTCAGTCTCGATGACTTCATAATATGAGTCTTGGTCAAACCCTGAGAAATATCTGTCAGTGATGTCGATAAGGTTTGAAGCATGGAAGTCGTCATAAGAGGTTTCTTGTGCATAATTGCTGTTGTACTTTGTACATTCGCCATTTGAATTTACAAACTTCCTGACATAAGTTTTGAAGTCGACGCTGCTGATGAGTGTTGTTGCGAAGTCAGCTGTCACTGTGTATGAGTAATAAGCGAAGTTTCCAGTGCTGTTGCTGATGTTGTAACTTGTGTTGTTCAAATTTGTTGCAGTTCCGTCAAGTGCGGTTTTCCAAATGCGCAATGATGAGTTTGAAAGTGAGGAGATGTATGCGCTTGCTGCTGATTTGTTTACAAGGTTTGTAATGTTTACATTAGGGGCAGACAAGTCAACATTGATTCTCTTTGTCACTTTGTCATAGTATTCATCGCTGTGGTTTTTGTATTGCATTGTGATGTCGACATAAGCACCGTTTTCATAAATGTTCAAAAGTTCGAGATTGAGTGAAGCGGTGTACATGCCGTTTGCAAGTGATGGTGCTTGTGCCCAAATATCATCGCTTGATTTGTAAGGTGTTGATCTTTTGCTTGTCACAAATGTTATTTCATCGATGTCAATGTCAGCAATATAATCAGAACCCGCTTCCCAAGTCAAATTGATGACAGGTTGGTTTGTGTAATAGTTTTCTTTTCCGCTTACAACTTGACTGTTGAGAGAGTCACCAGTTGTGGATTGTGCTTCAAAGTTTGGACTTGATTGTCTCACTTCAAAGCAGAAGGTGAGAGCTTGTGTGAAGTTGTCTTCACCAATTCCTGTACCAAAGTTTCCTTGATAAACTTTTACATAATAAGTCCCGGCTTGCTTGATATAGTTGAGCTTTGTGCCATTTGCAAGGTAGAAGTCTAGGAAGCCACTTGTTTTATTTGCAGAAACTGAATCCAATGTGCCAGAGTTGTTGATTGCAGTCTTTGCATATGGAGTTGCACCATTTGCATTGATTTTGTCCAAAGACTCATCTTTATAAATCTCAGCATAAAGAGCATATTCTTTGATGAGAAGTTCGTCTTTGAAGAAATTCATTGAGTCCTGCCCATCTGCTCCAAAGTCATAACTTACATTGAAATCATAACCAGTGGAGGTGTTGTACATCTGAGAAGATGTTGTGTACTTGTATTGTGGTACATACACATACACTGGGAGCATGTTTGTTGTCAAGATTGTTCTAGGGTTTGAGTTGTTGTAAATTGATGAACCGTTTGTGTTTGCTTCTGGGCTGTTTGGGAAGTTGACTACCAGACTTGCGTTTGTCTTGTTGTCATACATTGACACAAACACATCTCCACCGACAAGGCTTTCAAGGTGATTGCCGTTTTCGTCAGTTACGAGGTCTGGGTTTGTCACAACTTCGTTTCTGTCAACTGTGAGGATGAATTTTCTCTCATAGAAATCATTTTTGTTGTAATAATCCTTTGTTGTGTTTGTCTCGTCTACATAATATGTTCTGGTGATTTCGTACCTTCCTTCCATTGTGAAGTTGTCGGAGTTGAGTCTGATTGGCTCTTCTTTGATTGCAGTTGAAGAATTGTCGCCATTATACTCATAGACTGTTGTTGTGGTGAATGTGTCAGAAAGTTCATAATAGTGATAGATTATGCTTTGGCCTTCTGCTGTTTCAACTTTCTTTGTGTTTTCTCTATAAGGGTAATACTTGATTGTTACGCTTCCAACTTGGATTGTGATGTCTCCGTCTGTCACTGTTGGATAGAATGATAATACAAATTCTTTGTTGAGCCTTGTTGGGTTGAGGTAAGTTGTCTTTGTTCTTTTTGATGTATCTCCGCCAACAACTCCCTCTTCAATGTTGTTTGAGGTGAGTGTTATGCTTTGTCCGTCATTGCCCTCATAAGAAATCAAAAATTCTGAAGAGTCAAAACTGATGATGATTGTTTGTGTCGAACTGTAATAGTTTCTATATTGATTTACAGATGTTTCATCGTATGCCATGTTCAACTTCGTGTTTGATGCGTCTCTGATAAGCACACTGTAAGTAAGTTCTGTTGACATATCAAATTTTCTGTTGAATACATCATTTTGTGGAGTGTATTCATCATGGTCTTTGTCGATGTAATAAGACAATGAGTTTACTGGGATTGTGATATACATTCCCGTATAACTTGAAAGATCAGAGCCAGTTGTGTCAAGGTTGTTGCAAATCAATTGTTGCATAAAGTTGCTTGAGTACAATTTCTTATAGATTGCATCATAAATATCTTTTGATGTCTTGTTGTCATAAGTCTTAAACAATTTGTCAGAAAGAACTGCATCTGTGATTGTGTCAGGAGTATAGTCAACGAAAGTGTCTTGAGAAGCAAAGTTTTGGATGTAAATGCCTTTGTATTTTGACCAGAACAATGTAGATGCTTTTGAGATATAAACTGATGATGTCACAATTTTGTAGTCGTCTTCGTAGATTGCAAAGATTGGAGTTGTGTAATCGATGAGGTAGACATCAACAGAATGGTTGCCCGCTGCGTCATACACATCAATCAAATAGAGACCTGCTTCAGTAAACACGTATTCTGAAGAAATTGTTCCGCTCGTTGCAAATGGCTGTGAGTTGCCTTTGTATTTGAGCCAGAGGCTTGAATCTGTTGACATGTCAAGGAATGCGTTTACTGGCAAATAAGAATTCTTTTCGTCTATGATGTTGAGCATTCTGTCAAGTACATTTGAAACTGCAGCTGTATTTGATTTGCTGTAATATTGTCCGTTGTCAAGAGAGAAATAACGATAATATGCAAAGGTTTGTGCTCCGCTCGCTTTTTCATCCCAAGAAATTGCAATGTTTTGATTTGTAGAAACTCCATTCACTTTTGTCAGCATGGTGTAATTGGTTGAGTTTGTGATTGCTGAGACATTTGTTGCAGTGATGCCTGAGACGGGAGTCTTGTCAATTGTGAACTGTTGTTCTCTGAAGAAACCTGTGTCAGATGTGATTGCGATGTTTCTTGCGTTCATTTCGTTTGTGAAATACATTCTGATTGTGAAATGAGCATTTGTTTCCAAAATTTTGATTTTTGGATCGCCAGTTGATGGGAGGCTGTCAAAGGTTGTTCCGTTGCTTCCACCAAATGAAGACAAATACGCGCCACTGAAATCTTGTGCATAAATTCGGATCGTCACATCTTTGTTGTAAGGATCCTCTTTTGTGAGGTCCGTGATTCTTACATCTCTATTTACATATGTGTCACTGAAAACTTCTTTTACTTCATCAGCGGAATCAAGTTTTTCTGTTTGAAGAGTGATTGTGGGCAAGTCTTTTACGATTTCGAAATAGAAAACTTGATAGAAAACTCTGTTTGCTTCAAGTGTTGTCTCAGAAGAATAGAAGTTGTTGAATGTGTAGGCAATGACGTAGATGTAAGTGCCAGCAGAGCTTTCTGTCCTTCCGGTGAAGTTTGTCCAATAGAGGTCTTGTCCATTGAGTTTTACAGAAGTTGTTCTGTAAGCGTTTGAGACTTTTGTTGTTGAGTAGATATAACTTGTTATGCTTGTGCTAAGCGTTGCGTTTGAAACGATCTTGATTGGAGTTTGGTTTGTCCTGATTGCTTTTGTGTTTCCGATATAATTTGCAATGTTTCCAATCACAAATGTTGTACCGCTCTTGTCTTGTGATTGAGAGTAATTTGGATTTGAGTTTACAAATTCGCTTGTAATATCTGCACTATTGTCAAACTTTGCATTGGCAAAGTCATAGTCCTTAAGTTCTGCTGTAGGGCGAGTGCCGTTTGCAGAAAGCACTCCGTCAGCATCTGTGTAGTTTGTTTGATAACCATACACATAAACCATAAACTTCTTTGTGATGTCTGTGATTGCTGTCAAGTTGTTCTTTTCAAGAGTGACTTCATCTCCTCTTGCAAATTCAATCACTTGGATATCATTGAATGTTACTGAGTAATTTCCAACATCTTTGAAAAAGACTTTGCAAGTGTGAGCGTCTTTATCTGAGCGGGTGACAACAATTTGATTGCCAGAGGTCACGATATCTTGGCTGTCTTTATCAAATAGAATTGTTTCTCTTGTTGAGATGTTTGAAAGTTCTTTGTCGATTGTCAGTTCGAATCTAGTATAGTCAAACTCGATGTAAGGAACCTTGTTTGAGTCAGCATGGCTAGAGCCTTCTGATGAGTAGTTGTAATACAAGTAATAAGCGTATGCTGTGCTTGTTGCATCTGAAACAGGGACAGTTGAGTCAAATTGATGGCGATTGACATTTGGTCTGTTGTTGAGCAGATATGCTTCTCTGTCTGCAACATAGAATGAATATGTAATTGGAATGATTTGGTCTGAAAACTTTTCTTCTGAGTTTGTCTCGCCACCATCAGTGCAAGTGAAAAGAGTAATTGTAAGGGTGAGAGTGTAAATTCCTTCTTTTACTTTGTGATTTTCATCCAAGATATCAACTTCATTTTTGGCAACTGGAATGGCTTTGTTGCTGCTGTCAATCCCATGAGCCTTGAAAGTCATATTGAAACCTTGAAGTTGAGCGTTGTTGTTTTGGAAACTTTGTCCACCACAATCAACGACGAAATCAGCGCTGTTGATGTTTACGTCTTGTCCATTGTAGTAGAGGCTGGTTGGACCGATGTTGAAGAAATAGAAGAGTTTGATGTTGTCCGGATCTGGATAGTAAACATATTGATAAACGTCATTGTTTGCGGCGGCGGTTGGGTTTACTGTGCCACCATTCATTGCAAGTGACAATGTAAGTTCGGTTGAGTCTCCACCGTCAACATAATACAAAAATGTGTCAGCGTCAATCAGACTTGCTGGATTGTCAACCCCGCCAATAGTATCTTTCACGGAGAAATAAGGCGGAACATTGTTTGTAATCGTCTGATTATACGATGTGTTTTCCGCACTCGCAGAATCGTCTTCCTTTTGATTAAGTGTAAAAATCCCTGCACTCAAAAAACAGAATGCAAAGAAAATGTAGAAGATATTCTTAAATAAATTATTTTTTGTTTTCATAATTCACTCTCCATTTCAAAGACATTTTATCACAAAGAAAAAATATTTCAAAATAAATAAGATATTATTATTATAAATAATATATAATATTTAATACATATAAAATGGCTTTGCAGGGGCTAAATAGCCCTATTTTAGGAGAAAAATGGGCTTAAAAACAAATAAAAAATTAAATAAATAATAATAAACAAATTATTAAAAAAATAAATTAAAAATTAAATAATTATTTTAATAATTAAATTAATAATTAAAAAATTGATTTTGGTATCTATTTTTTAATTAAAAATGATATTTTTTTAATTTTTTTATTATTTTTTAACAAAATAATTTTATGATTAAATTTTTGAAAAATCTATTGCTTTATATAAGTGCATTTGTGCCAATGTATGTTTTGGTGTTTGTGAAATTGATTGTTGAGATAATAAATGACAATCTGCACTTCAATGTCCTAAACACGCTCAACTTTGTCACGCTCTTACTTTTGATAGGATGTGGCACTTTTGGACTTTGGTGGAACATTTGTGGGTCAAGTGGACAGACCATCAAAGTTGAAATCATTGAAAAAGAGAACACGACTGACAAGCATTTCTTGGGATACTTTTCTCTCTTTGTCTTTTTTGCGATTCCGCTCGACCTTTCACTTGTGAGCGCATATTGCGTGTATGTGTTGGTGCTTGTCATGATTGGGATTGTCTACATCAACAACTCGCTTTATTACATCAATCCGTTTCTCAACATTTTGGGTTACAACTTTTATGATGTGAGATACAAGGTTGAAGGGGAAGAAAAGACCAAAACATCAAAAATGTTTTTCAAAGGTGATTTGAAACTTGAAGATGGCAAGTGCAATATCAAAGTCAAAAACGAACATTTCTGTTTTGTGGAGCGAAAGAAGAAAGCAATGTAAGGAATGAAGCAAAACGATGCAGGGTGTTTATCTTTTTAATTGACTTGACAGTTTTGTGGTGGATTTGTTATCATCAATGCAAGGAGAAAAACCTTATGAAGCAAAAGAAAAGCCTGTCACAATTGTTTGTGATTGCACTTGCAGCAATTTTGCTCTTGGTTATGTTTGTCGCGTTGTTTTTTGTTATTCCTGCCGCAGCCAGAATATTCCACAAAGTGAAGTTTTGTTTGGACGATGGCACAGTGCTTCAGACAGTCAGAGTGGAAGATGGAAAAACAGCAATATACAAAGGCGAACTTCCAACGCAAGATGCAGACAGCAGATTTACATATGAGTTTAGTTGCTGGGTTGGTGAGGATAGAGTTGAAATAGTTGATCTTTCTGAGGTGAAAGAGGATATGGTTGTTTATGCTTACTTCAAGAAAGAGTGGATAAAGTACTCGCTTTCAGTCCCAGAGCATGTCGGCGTGACAAAAGATGGCGCGCCACTTACGCAAGACAGCGTGATTTATTATGGTGATGAGATTGTGATTTCTTACACAGAAACTGCTGGACACCACAAGACGGTTTTCAAGGTGAATGGAGAGGATGTTGACAACGGAGCAACCATCACCGTAAGAGGCAATGTTGAAATTGTTTATGAGGAAGAACTTGCAGTGGAAAGCGGAGATTGATAATAAAATGGCACGGCGATAAGGATTGCCGTGTCTTTTTTGTCGAAAGCACTATTCTTATATGTAATATATGTTACATTACATACACCAAATATAATAAAGCACTATGGGCTTGTAAAAGTAAATAAATTTTAGGGTTGACAAAAGACTTGATGTGAGTTATTATAGGGGTGTTAAGGAGATTTTTATGACAAACAATAATGCAGATGTAATGGAAGTTGCAGAATGGTATTTGGATTTGGTGTTGAAAGACTATTATATGCCACTTGCCAAGAGCCTTGAAAAGAATTGTGACAAAATTTCGTTTATCACTGACGGGATATTTATACCTAGAGATGGTCGTTATAATTATAATTGTAAAGATCAAGGAAAGATTATCAAATCCCAATGTGACTTGTTTTCAAGTTTTATAGACTCAATAGATAGACTTCAAACCAAAGCGCTGAGCGAAGATAGTCAACAAAGAATTTTCTTTGCGGCGATGTTGTTGAAGCCTCAAGCAATCAAATTGGGATACTGCAAAGAGGCTGAAGGGCTTTTGAAGATTGTTGCAAATCCACAGCTTGTTGGAGGCTTTGCATTGACAGATGAGAAAGAAGATGTTTTGCAAATATTGAGCAACTATGGCAAGCGCTCAATTCTTGAGAATGGGAAATCTTACAACAATGAGGTTGAAGAGGTTGTCAAAGAAGTTTGTAACGGGGCTTTTGGTCATGATACAAATCGTGCGCTTTCTGTTGAGCAAATGAGAGATGCATACAACAATGCGACTGTCACCATGGGGGATGCAGTATTCAAAATGGATGGTTCGGTTGAAAAGGTGGAAAACTCAAAAGTATAATCCTATATATAATAAGAAAAAGACAAGAAGGCAATCAAAGCCTTCTTTTTTGTTTCGAATACTCCAAAATTGGGGGCTTTGAAGGGGTGTTTTGGAGAAATTTCTAAAAAATTCCAAAAAATTTTCAACTTTTTTTGAGGTAAAATGGGGTGATTTTGGGGGCTTTTTGCGAACACACGGAGAGGCGTCTAGGGGGCTAAAAAATTCTTAAAAAAAATTTGAAAAAAAGTAAAATTTTTTTGAAAAAAGTGTTGACAATGATTTTCGCATTGTGGTAGAATGCTCATGTTGACACCGCAAGAGAGACCAAACGAAATAGTTTGGTTGTCAACAAAAGTTCTTTGACAACTACATATTTTGAAGATTAAAGTCAAATATTATTACGAGTTTATAACTTTTTATAAAAAGAAAAAATTATGTAATACGATATTTGCATACTCAAATTAAGTCGAGTAAAACAAAAATTTGTTACCTATTATATATAGGTGACAGCGAAAATGCTAAGAAAATCCAAAATCAAAAATGATTAAGCTACAAAGAGCATATAGGGAATGCCTTGGCACTAGGCGCCGATGAAGGACGTGATAAGCTGCGATAAGTTGCGGAGAGGTGCACATAACCTGTGACCCGCAAATGTCCGAATGTGGAAACACAGCACTGTTAATACGGTGTTATCATTACACGAATACATACTGTAATGAGGGGAACTCACTGAACTGAAACATCTAAGTAAGTGAAGGAAAAGAAAGTAAACAACGATTGTGGGAGTAGTGGCGAGCGAAACTGCATGAGCCCAAACCAAGGGTAGAAATACCTTTGGGGTTTAGGACCTCTATTTAAGAGAAACGACGATAGGTGAAGATATCTGGAAAGGTATACGAAACAGGGTAATAGTCCCGTAACCGAAATTGAAGTTTCCTGAAGAGGCACCAGAGTAGCACAGGACACGTGGAATCCGGTGTGAAGATGCGAGGACCATCTCGTAAGGCTAAATACGACCTAGTGACCGATAGCGAATAGTACCGTGAGGGAACGGTGAAAAGAACCCCGGGAGGGGAGTGAAAGAGAACCT
>CAJUGX010000001.1:0-219 GCA_910586385.1 uncultured Christensenella sp. | reverse complement strand
GCTGACACGCCATGAGGCGTTAGGCTGATCTCGTACCTTTTGTAGAATGGGCCGGCGAGTTACGGTATGTAGCAAGGTTAAGTGCTTAAGGCACGGAGCCGAAGCGAAAGCGAGTCTGAATAGGGCGAAATTTAGTTGCATATCGTAGACCCGAAACCCGACGACCTAACCATGAGCAGGTTGAAGCGAGGGTAATACCTCGTGGAGGACCGAACCCAC